>NZ_JBZCND010000010.1:0-6345 GCF_058269135.1 Arthrobacter sp. TJ-265
AACCCGGAAGCTAAGACCCACAGCGCCGATGGTACTGCACCCGAGAGAGTGTGGGAGAGTAGGACACCGCCGGACAACCACTCACGAGCAAAGACCCCACCACGGTGGGGTCTTTCCTCGTTAACGGGATCTTCGTCGCTCGAAGTCCTCACCCTCACAGGAGACTCCTACCGCACCCGGCAACGGAGCGGGCTCCTCGCCAGGAGAACCGGGCAGGCAACGGCCCAACCCGAAGGAGTCGATTCCGATCCGTCGGTAAGGGGTCCATCCGGACCCCGCCGTTACATGATGACCATGCTTCCGTTTTCAGGCCACGCGAAGCATGCTGAGGTTACTGGCCAGGGAGGGAAGCGACGTGGAACAGTACGAGAGTGGAGGCGCGCCAGACGCGGTTGATCGGATCAAGGTCTATGCTCGGGGCATCTTTGAGGCAACGGCGGCGGCGTACTCGCTGATGGATCCCGAGTACGTCATCCTCGACGTGAATCCCGCGTTCGTCGATCTCGTGGGGATTTCCGCTACTGATCTCGTTGGGCGCCAGGCATTCGAGGTGTTCACCGAGAACCCGTCACAGGCAGGGCAGGAACCGGCCAGGGTCATGCGCGAATCGCTCGAACGCGTCAAGAAAACCGGGCAGAGGGACAGCCTGCTCCTCCACCGTTTCGACATCCCTGACCCTGCCCGCCCCGGCGCGTTCCTGGAGCGGTACTGGAGCCCGGTCAATAGCCCCGTCCTGAACGACGAGGGTCACGTGGTCGCTCTTCTGCAGGAGGTGCACGACGTCACCGAGCACCGCGAGGATCTCGTCCGTCTTCTGGCCTACCTCAGCGCTGACCCGGACGCGTCCGACGTCGACCGGAAACAGCGCTTCACCGAGTACTCGGCGGCGACCATGGTGACGTCCGGTCTCTATCGCTCCGCGCGCAAGGAGGTGGAGCAACTGCAGGAAGCCATGAGCTCTCGGGCCGGCATCGAGCAGGCCAAGGGCATTCTCATGGCCCAGCACCACTGCACCAGCGCAGAGGCTTTCCTCCGGCTGCAGAAGATGTCCAACGACACCCACGTCAGGCTGAAGGACGTCGCAGCCGCCATCCTCTACCAGGTGACAGCATCGCGCCACGGCGGATGACCACCACGCATCTCCCGCAGCGTGTCCTCGGACGGACCCGGCTCCCGTGCAGGCATGCGCACCAACTCATGCAAGTACCCATCAGCATCCCACCCGCTATCGATCCCGCGAGGACCGTTGATGGGCTCATCCGATATCCCGCCGTCGACGCGCCGATCCCGGTCGCCCCGACGACACCGTCGATTACGACGAGCCCGTTGACCACCCACCACAGGTCACGCCCATTGGGCAGGTGGGTTCGGAAGCTGGAAGGGGATGCACCGTATTCGGGCGCCTCCCCTTCCAGTCGTTCGGCGCCTCAGTCAGGCGGGTCGGCGAGTCAGCTCTTCCTGAGGGCATCCTTGATCTTCTCGCCGGCCTGCTTGAGATCACCCTTGGCCTGATCGCTCCGGCCCTCCGCCTTCAGGCTCTCGTCGCCGGTCGCGTTGCCGGCAGCTTCCTTGCCCTGGCCGCCGAGCTTCTGCGCGGCGTTTCCGATCTTGTCATCGAGTCCCATGATGCTCTCCTTGCGGTGGATGTCAGTGGTCGTGCGATCGGCGTCGTTGCCGATGGGCTCAGTCTAGGCATCCTCACTGCAGCCCGAAGGAGCAGACACCCGGCCAGGGGCGGGAGGCGCGGATCGTCGTGTCCCGCCACGGCGGAGACCCGCGTCGATGGCCGCGTTGTGCTGTCGGCGTAGGCCGGATGGGCATCCTCGGCCGGGAGAATAGGTGGCTGTTCGTTAGACTGGAGGGCATTATGGATGACCCCCCGACGCATAGACCCGTGCCCCTCACCTGCCTGAACACCGCTGTGTCGGCCGATCGAGGATGGGGGGCGGCACCGTGTACGAGTTAGTCATGATCGGCGTCGGCCTGGTTCTCACCGTCGGCACCGGCATGTTCGTGGCATCAGAGTTCGCGCTCGTGAACCTCGACCGCAGCGAACTCGAAGCCCGCGACGCGCGCGGCGAGAAGGGCTTGAAGCCCACCATCAAGGCCCTGAAGATCACGTCGACGCATCTTTCGAGTGCTCAGCTCGGGATCACCCTGACGACCCTGCTCACGGGCTACACGTTCGAGCCGGCCATCAGTTCCCTGCTGCGCGAACCCCTGCTCGGTGCCGGGATCCCGGAGGGACTCGTGCCCGGGATCGGAGCCGTCGTGGGCATCTTCCTCGCCACCGTGTTCTCCATGGTGATCGGCGAACTGGTCCCCAAGAACTTCGCGCTGGCCCTTCCCCGACAGACCGCGAAGTTCGTCGTCCCGTTCCAGGCCCTGTTCACCACCGTCCTGAAACCCGTGATCCTTCTGTTCAACAACACCGCGAACAGGATCATCCGCTCCTTCGGCATCGAGCCCAAGGAGGAACTGTCCGGCGCCCGCAGCGCCGAAGAGCTCAGCTCCCTGGTCCGCCGATCAGCCCTCGAGGGCTCCCTGGATCAGGACCACGCGGAACTGCTGCACCGCACCCTGCTGTTCTCGGACCATACGGCCGACGACGTCATGACCCCCCGCGTACGGATGACCTCCGTGCGGACCACCGACACCGCCGCGGAGATCGTCGCCACGGCCGTGACCACCGGGTACTCACGGTTCCCCGTCATCGGTGAGGACAACGACGACATCCGCGGCGTCATCCACCTCAAGCAGGCCTTCGCCGTGCCCCTGGACGCACGAACCATCACCACGGCCGGGAAGCTCATGGTCGAACCTCTCCGCGTGCCCGAGTCCATGAGCGTCGACAGCCTCCTGGGCCTGCTGCGCCAGCAGGGACTGCAGGTCGCGATCGTCACCGACGAACACGGCGGCACCGCCGGCATCGTCACCCTCGAGGACCTCATCGAGGAAATCGTCGGGGAACTCGAGGACGAACACGACCGCACCCGCGTGGGGGTCGTGCGCACCGGCAAATCGATCACGTTCGACGCGTCGTTGCGCCCCGACGAACTCAGGGAACGCACCGGCATCGACGTGCCCGAAGGCGAGGACTACGACACCCTCGCCGGATACATGACCGACGAACTCGACCGCATCCCCGAGCTCGGCGACGAAGTGGCCCTCAGCGACGGTGTCCTGCGCGTCGAACGGGTCCTCGGCGTCCATGTGGAGCGCATCCGCTTCACTCCGACGGATCCCTCTGATTATCCGCAGGACGCACAGAGCCGCCATGACCGCACCATCGACGAGCTGACGAAGGACCTGTCCCATGAGTGAGTACCTGCCCGGACTGATCTGGCTGGTCGTGCTTCTGGCCGTCAACGCGTTCTTCGTAGGGGCCGAATTCGCGGTCATCTCCGCACGCCGCTCCCAGATCGAGCCGCGCGCCGAGGAAGGCAGCAAGGCCGCGAAGACCACGCTCTGGGCGATGGAACACGCCACCCTGATGCTGGCCACCAGTCAGCTCGGCATCACCGTCTGCTCCTTGGTCATCCTCAACGTCTCCGAACCGGCGATCCATCACCTGCTCGAATACCCGCTGGCCCTGACCCCGATCCCACCCGAAGCGATCGGCGTGATCGCGTTCGTCATCGCCCTGCTGCTGGTCACATTCCTGCACGTGGTGCTCGGCGAAATGGTGCCGAAGAACATCTCGTTCTCCGTACCCACCAAGGCCGCCCTGCTCCTGGCGCCGCCCCTGGTCTTCGTCTCGAAGGTCGTCAGGCCGGTCATCTGGACGCTGAACGGGATCGCCAACGGCATTCTGCGCCTGTTCAAGGTCGAGCCGAAGGACGAGGCAACCAGCGCCTACACCCTCGACGAGGTCGCCACCATCGTCGAGCAGTCCACCAGGGAAGGCGTGCTCGCCGACGGCAGCGGGACCCTGACCAACGCCTTCGAGTTCACCTCGAAAACCGTCGCCGATGTCGAGGTCCCCATCCAGGACATCGTGCATCTCCCGGTGACCGCCAGCCCGGCGGACATCCAGTGCACCGTCGGGGAGCACGGCTACTCCCGGTACATCCTGACGCGCGACGGCGAACCGACCGGATACCTGCATCTCAAGGACGTCACGGACCTCTCCACCCCGGAGTCGTTCAACGCGCCGGTGCCCGCCAAGAGAGTCCGCAGACTCGCGTCCGCCTACTTCAGCAGCGACCTCGAAGACGCCCTGGCGACCATGCGCCGCACCGGCGCGCACATCGCCCGCGTCTTCGACGCCGAAGGAAACACCACCGGCATGCTCTTCCTCGAAGACATCCTCGAAGAACTCGTCGGAGAGGTCCAGGACGCCACCAGCGCCGCACAACGGTGAGCCTGCTGGCGCAGGCTTACGCACACTCAGAAGCCTGCGCCAGCACAACCGACCCTCCGACCAGTGAGCGGGAGAACAACACCCGGCCCGACGGACGGAGTACGTGGTGGGGCAACCTCACATCCACTCGCGGCGGCGCAAGAGGGGCTCCTCTCCTCCCGGACGTCGCACCAACACCTGATTCACCCCGTTCAGGCCCCGCTCGAATCCGAGTGCGCTCGACGCCATGTACAGCCGCCACACCCGAGCCCGCCCCTCGCTCGTGAGGCGTACCGCTTCGTCCCAGTTCTCCTCGAGGTTGTGCACCCAGGCCCGGAGCGTCAGCCCGTAGTGCCGGCGCAGCGCTTCAACGTCAAGTACTTCCAGCCCGGCCGACTCGAGTGCCTCGATCATGGCAGTGAGGCTGAGCATCTCCCCGTCGGGGAAGACGTAGCGGGGGATGAAGGAGTCCGGATCCGGAGGCATCTCACCAGCGTTCCAGGAAATCGCGTGGTTGAGCAGGCGGCCGCCCGGACGCAGCAGGCCGTAGAGATGGGAGGCGTAGTTGCCGATCTGGTGAGCGCCGACGTGCTCGGCCATGCCGATCGAGCTGATTGCGTCGAATGGACCGTCGTCGACATCGCGGTAGTCCTGAACCCGGATCTCGATGCGATCAGCGAGACCGGCGTCGGACACTCGCTTCCGCCCGAGATCCGCCTGCTCCTTCGACAGGGTGACACCGACGACGTCGACTCCGTAGTTCTGCGCTGCATGCAGTGCAAGACTGCCCCAGCCGCACCCCACATCCAGCACCCGCATGCCGGGCCGGAGGCCGAGTTTGCGGCAGACCAGATCGAGTTTCGCCTCCTGGGATGCGTCCAATCCGACGGTCTCGTCCTCCCAGACAGCGCAGGAATACACCATCGACGGCCCGAGCACGAGCGCGTAGAACTCATTGCCGACGTCGTAGTGATGCGAGATCGCCGCAGCGTCACGTTCCTTGGAATGCTTCCGTCCCGATCGGGTCACGTTCATCTCCTCGGGGGGCGGCGTCGGCGGAAGTCCCAGGGCGCCAACCCGAACTGCTGTACGGACCAGACGCACACGCTCACCGAACGTCGGTGGGCGGAAGGCCTTCACCTCAGCGAACTTGCCCACGGAGCTGAGGGTCGAGAAGCTCTCGAAGATGTCGCCGGCCCCGTCGATGTCCCCTGCGACATACGCACGGCTGAGCCCGAGCTGATTCGGCGACCACACCATTCGCCGCAAGCCCCTCCGGGAGCGGAAGTCGATCACCGGGGCACCGGGTGGGCCTGCTTCCGATCCGTCCCAGGCCCGGAGCCGCATCGGGATCTCGTCGGTGCCCAGAACGATACCCAAGGCTTCGGCCAACCGTGGTGCCACTCCTATTCTTCTGCCCATGCACCCTGTCTACTACGACTTGTTTATGGGGACCAGAGCACGATCGGCGTGAGGCGCCCCGTGCCCGCCTGCAGTCGTCCGGGGCAAGCTCGGGCGGAGGCCTTCTCCCAAAGGAGGCGGGGACAGCGACCGGGTCCTGAAGCCGGCGCTGCTGCGGGGGCTTCCCGTAGGCGTGGGTGGGTTTGTGATGGGGGCGAGGGTGTTGTACAGTTATCAAGTTGCCCCGGTGAGGGTGACAGACCCCCCAACTGAATGAAGCGGTTCTGGCACGTGTCCCATGTGCAAGATGTCGCTTCCTCCGGTGTCCTCGTACAGCTTCTGCTCGCGGATCGCGGTCCTGGTGTTAGAACCAGCCGAGATAGAGCGGATTTGTGGTTGCGGGGTGGGTGCGGGTAGGCTTGAAAAGTTGCTCCGGAGCGATGACATGATGGTTTGGTCGTGTTTGGTGCCGGTTGCTCCTGTTGTTTGAGAACTCAATAGTGTGCCAAGTTTGTTGATACCGATTGTTTTTTGATTGGTTGAATTTGCTGGTTGCTGCGCACCCCGTGTGTGGTGGCTGGTTTTTTTGGCTGGTTTCGAAT
>NZ_JBZCND010000011.1:0-5541 GCF_058269135.1 Arthrobacter sp. TJ-265
GTGGTTCCGTTGTTGGTTGGGAACCGCATAGTGGACGCGTAGCATGTGATCTTCACTTTCCCCGTGTCACCGTCGGGGGTCCGGGGTTTTCCTGGTTGCCCGGGAGCCCTGGTCCTTCTGGTGGGGGTGGGTGTGTGGTGTAAGTTATCGGCTTATTAGTACCGGTCAGCTTCACAGGTCTTTCGTCCCTGCTTCCACATCCGGCCTATCAACCCAGTGGTCTGGCTGGGGGCCTCTCACACTCTAGGTGTATGGAAATCTCATCTTGAAGCAGGCTTCCCGCTTAGATGCTTTCAGCGGTTATCCCATCCGAACGTAGCTAATCAGCGGTGCACTTGGCAGTACAACTGACACACCAGAGGTTCGTCCGTCCCGGTCCTCTCGTACTAAGGACAGCCCTTCTCAAATTTCCTGCGCGCGCAGCGGATAGGGACCGAACTGTCTCACGACGTTCTAAACCCAGCTCGCGTACCGCTTTAATGGGCGAACAGCCCAACCCTTGGGACCTACTCCAGCCCCAGGATGCGACGAGCCGACATCGAGGTGCCAAACCATGCCGTCGATATGGACTCTTGGGCAAGATCAGCCTGTTATCCCCGAGGTACCTTTTATCCGTTGAGCGACGGCCATTCCACAATGTGCCGCCGGATCACTAGTCCCGACTTTCGTCCCTGCTTGAGATGTCTCTCTCACAGTCAAGCTCCCTTGTGCACTTACACTCGCCACCTGATTGCCAACCAGGCTGAGGGAACCTTTGGGCGCCTCCGTTACTTTTTAGGAGGCAACCGCCCCAGTTAAACTACCCATCAGGCACTGTCCCTGACCCGGATTACGGGCCGAAGTTAGATATCCAGAGTGACCAGAGTGGTATTTCAACGATGACTCCACGTGAACTGGCGTCCACGCTTCACAGTCTCCCACCTATCCTACACAAGCCACACCGAACACCAATACCAAACTATAGTGAAGGTCTCGGGGTCTTTCCGTCCTGCTGCGCGTAACGAGCATCTTTACTCGTACTGCAATTTCGCCGAGTTTATGGTTGAGACAGCGGGGAAGTCGTTACTCCATTCGTGCAGGTCGGAACTTACCCGACAAGGAATTTCGCTACCTTAGGATGGTTATAGTTACCACCGCCGTTTACTGGGGCTTAAATTCCCAGCTTCGTCCCACGCAAGCGTGAAACTAACCGGTCCTCTTAACCTTCCAGCACCGGGCAGGAGTCAGTCCGTATACATCGTCTTGCGACTTCGCACGGACCTGTGTTTTTAGTAAACAGTCGCTTCCCCCTGGTCTCTGCGGCCCTGATCCGCTCCGGCGAGCTAGTCGCCATCACAGTTGGGGCCCCCCTTCTCCCGAAGTTACGGGGGCATTTTGCCGAGTTCCTTAACCATAATTCTCTCGATCGCCTTAGTATTCTCTACCTGATCACCTGTGTCGGTTTGGGGTACGGGCGGCTGGAACCTCGCGCCGATGCTTTTCTCGGCAGCATAGGATCACCAAATTCCCCCATACGGGGGTCCCATCAGATCTCAGGCCCGTGATCGAACACAAGAACGCGGATTTGCCTACGTTCTGCCCTACATCCTTAGACCGGGACAACCATCGCCCGGCTTGGCTACCTTCCTGCGTCACACCTGTTAATACGCTTACCTCCCGAGATCAGGTCCCGCGATCCACAAAAAACCACGTCACCACAAGGGTGGGCGGTCATGCTTCTGGCGGTTAGTATCCCTCGATCAGTATTGGCGGTTCTTCGCCGGTACGGGAATATCAACCCGTTGTCCATCGACTACGCCTGTCGGCCTCGCCTTAGGTCCCGACTTACCCAGGGCAGATTAGCTTGACCCTGGAACCCTTGATCATTCGGCGGACGGGTTTCTCACCCGTCTTTCGCTACTCATGCCTGCATTCTCACTCGTGTGGGCTCCACCGCTGGTTTACACCGCGACTTCACTGCCCACACGACGCTCCCCTACCCATCCACACCCCTGAACTCAGGAGAACAAGTCTCCGGCTTGGGATCTATGTGAATGCCACAACTTCGGCGGTGTACTTGAGCCCCGCTACATTGTCGGCGCGGAATCACTTGACCAGTGAGCTATTACGCACTCTTTCAAGGGTGGCTGCTTCTAAGCCAACCTCCTGGTTGTCTGGGCAACTCCACATCCTTTCCCACTTAGCACACGCTTAGGGGCCTTAGTTGGTGGTCTGGGCTGTTTCCCTCTCGACTATGAAGCTTATCCCCCACAGTCTCACTGCTGCGCTCTCACTTACCGGCATTCGGAGTTTGGCTGACGTCAGTAACCTTGTAGGGCCCATTAGCCATCCAGTAGCTCTACCTCCGGTAAGAAACACGCAACGCTGCACCTAAATGCATTTCGGGGAGAACCAGCTATCACGAAGTTTGATTGGCCTTTCACCCCTACCCACAGCTCATCCCCTCCATTTTCAACTGAAGTGGGTTCGGTCCTCCACGACGTCTTACCGTCGCTTCAACCTGGCCATGGGTAGATCACTTCGCTTCGGGTCTAGATCACGCCACTGCAACGCCCTATTCAGACTCGCTTTCGCTACGGCTTCCCCACACGGGTTAACCTCGCGACGTAACACTAACTCGCAGGCTCATTCTTCAAAAGGCACGCCGTCACAGAAACTAAGTCTGCTCCGACGGTTTGTAGGCACACGGTTTCAGGTACTATTTCACTCCCCTCCCGGGGTACTTTTCACCTTTCCCTCACGGTACTGGTCCGCTATCGGTCATCAGGGAGTATTTAGGCTTACCAGGTGGTCCTGGCAGATTCGCACGGGATTTCTCGGGCCCCGTGCTACTTGGGATCCTCTCCAAACGGCGTCACGCATTACGGTTACGGGACTTACACCCTCTCCGGCCGGGCTTTCAAACCCGTTCACCTATACGCACGCACTCATTTCACCAGTCCGGCAGAACTGGAACGGAAAGTCCCACAACCCCAGTGATGCAACGCCCGCCGGCTATCACACACCACTGGTTTAGCCTGATCCGCGTTCGCTCGCCACTACTGACGGAATCACTATTGTTTTCTCTTCCTGTGGGTACTGAGATGTTTCACTTCCCCACGTTCCCTCCACGTACCCTATGTGTTCAGATACGGGTCACCCGGTCACTCGCGCGCCGGGCGGGGTTTCCCCATTCGGACATCCTGGGATCAAAGTTCGGTTATCAACTCCCCCAGGCTTATCGCAGATTCCCACGTCCTTCTTCGGCTCCTGATGCCAAGGCATCCACCGTGTGCCCTTAAAAACTTGACCACTAAGATCAAAACATATCGAGAAAACCAGGCCCGACCCGAAGATCGGAACCAGATTATTCTTAGAAATTGCTTCTTTTTAAGATGCTCGCGTCCACTATGCAGTTCTCAACCAACAACCCCGACACACCCCCACCCACCCCCGAACAGGGACAGACAGAGCATGCGCGGGAAAACCAGAAACAACCCGACCCCACACCCCCACCGGCCACACCACCCCCGCACGAGAACGACACCCACAACAGGCATCCCCTCGACACCGGGACCGGCACAACCAGCACAGAACATGGAGCCCTGTTATCTCAGGACCCAACAGTGTGCCAAACAGTAAAACCCGGTAACCCCCACCAACCACACGCTTTCCAGAACCCCGAAGGGAACGTACTCACCAGCCGGCAGGCACCACCAGGCACCTATCCATTGATATTCCACCCATGAGCACCCACCGCGGAACAAACGCCCGCGCTATGGGCTGACTCCTGCGAACCACACACCCACCACTGAAGGACAGGCACATGATCCGAGGCGCTCCTTAGAAAGGAGGTGATCCAGCCGCACCTTCCGGTACGGCTACCTTGTTACGACTTAGTCCCAATCGCCGGTCCCACCTTCGACGGCTCCCTCCCACAAGGGGTTAGGCCACCGGCTTCGGGTGTTACCAACTTTCGTGACTTGACGGGCGGTGTGTACAAGGCCCGGGAACGTATTCACCGCAGCGTTGCTGATCTGCGATTACTAGCGACTCCAACTTCATGAGGTCGAGTTGCAGACCTCAATCCGAACTGAGACCGGCTTTTTGGGATTAGCTCCACCTCACAGTATCGCAACCCTTTGTACCGGCCATTGTAGCATGCGTGAAGCCCAAGACATAAGGGGCATGATGATTTGACGTCGTCCCCACCTTCCTCCGAGTTGACCCCGGCAGTCTCCCATGAGTCCCCGGCATAACCCGCTGGCAACATGGAACGAGGGTTGCGCTCGTTGCGGGACTTAACCCAACATCTCACGACACGAGCTGACGACAACCATGCACCACCTGTAAACCGGCCACAAGTGGCTGACACATCTCTGCATCATTCCGGTTCATGTCAAGCCTTGGTAAGGTTCTTCGCGTTGCATCGAATTAATCCGCATGCTCCGCCGCTTGTGCGGGCCCCCGTCAATTCCTTTGAGTTTTAGCCTTGCGGCCGTACTCCCCAGGCGGGGCACTTAATGCGTTAGCTACGGCGCGGAAAACGTGGAATGTCCCCCACACCTAGTGCCCAACGTTTACGGCATGGACTACCAGGGTATCTAATCCTGTTCGCTCCCCATGCTTTCGCTCCTCAGCGTCAGTTACAGCCCAGAGACCTGCCTTCGCCATCGGTGTTCCTCCTGATATCTGCGCATTTCACCGCTACACCAGGAATTCCAGTCTCCCCTACTGCACTCTAGTCTGCCCGTACCCACCGCAGATCCGGAGTTAAGCCCCGGACTTTCACGGCAGACGCGACAAACCGCCTACGAGCTCTTTACGCCCAATAATTCCGGATAACGCTTGCGCCCTACGTATTACCGCGGCTGCTGGCACGTAGTTAGCCGGCGCTTCTTCTGCAGGTACCGTCACCAACCCCGAAGGACCGGCTTCTTCCCTACTGAAAGAGGTTTACAACCCGAAGGCCTTCATCCCTCACGCGGCGTCGCTGCATCAGGCTTGCGCCCATTGTGCAATATTCCCCACTGCTGCCTCCCGTAGGAGTCTGGGCCGTGTCTCAGTCCCAGTGTGGCCGGTCACCCTCTCAGGCCGGCTACCCGTCGTCGCCTTGGTAGGCCATTACCCCACCAACAAGCTGATAGGCCGCGAGTCCATCCAAAACCACAAAAGCTTTCCACCAACACCGCATGCGCGGGAAGGTCGTATCCAGTATTAGACCCGGTTTCCCAGGCTTATCCCAGAGTCAAGGGCAGGTTACTCACGTGTTACTCACCCGTTCGCCACTAATCCCCCCACAAGTGAGGTTCATCGTTCGACTTGCATGTGTTAAGCACGCCGCCAGCGTTCATCCTGAGCCAGGATCAAACTCTCCGTAAATGCATTACAGACACAACAATGACACCCGGGAAAACGGGCGACACCACTGCACAAAATTCGAAACCAGCCAAAAAAACCAGCCACCACACACGGGGTGCGCAGCAACCAGCAAATTCAACCAATCAAAAAACAATCGGTATCAACAAACTTGGCACACTATTGAGTTCTCAAACAACAGGA
>NZ_JBZCND010000012.1:0-4472 GCF_058269135.1 Arthrobacter sp. TJ-265
GGCCACCGTCCTCGCGTGGCCGGCGCCGCCGTCACGGAGTACCTGCGGTATGGCGGTATTTACGGCATGGTGCGGCCTGCTGCACCACCCGTCGGTGGCAGCGAGACCTCGCCCGATCGATGGGGAGTCGATAGGCAAGGGCCAGAAACATCCGGCGGGAACAAGCGGATCGGAGAGAGAACGTGAAACGCGCGCTGAAGAATACGGTGCTCACCATCGTGGTCCTTGTGGGCTTGATGATTGCCTACGGTTTCGCGGTCGAGCCTCGTCTGATCCTTGACGAAGAGCGACACAGTGCAACTATCCCCGGGCTGGCCCCCGAGGCGGAGGGTACCGAGATCGCTGTCATCGCCGACCTTCAGGTCGGTATGTGGTTCGCGAACACGGGGATGATCGAACGCATCATCGAGAGAACGGTCGAGGAGGAGCCTGCGGCCCTGCTCATCGCTGGGGACTTCGTGTACAGCGAGGACCCCCCGAACCAGGAGAAGATCGATGAGGTCCTGCAATTGTTGGCGCCGGCGCTGGAGGCCGGCATCCCTACCTTCGCGGTCCTAGGGAACCATGACTACCTCGTCAACGCCGCCGACCAGCTCGCTGACGCTCTGAGCGCACACGGGGTCACCGTGCTGCAGAACGCCTCGGCGCCGCTGGTCATCACAGGTGCGGACGGTACCGATGAGACGCTGCACATCGTCGGAGTCGGCCCGGCCTACCAGGGTCTCGCCGATGTCGAGAAGGCTTTGAGTACAGTCCCTGACGGGGCCCCGCGCCTGGTGATGATGCACAATCCCACAACTTTCCCGGCCCTCCCGGAGGGCAGCGCGCCTCTGGCGGTCGCCGGCCACACCCATTGCGGGCAGATCGCCGTCCCCGGCACTCCGCAGTGGTCATGGCTTGCCTGGACCACGAACGAGACCATGGTCGCCGACGGCTTCGCCCCCGAGAGTTTCGGTGCCGCGGGTAATTCCCTATTCGTCACCTGCGGCATCGGCTTCAGCAACCTGCCGATGCGGATCAGCGCCCCACCGCAACTCGTCCTCTTCGACCTGCAACCAGCCCCCGCCACCTGACCCTGTCCCCCCCCACCAGGGATGACCATGACCAGATAGCGACCAGCAGGAATCCATCGAACGAACGTCGACACAGGACCTCAGGAAAGGACGGTGCAGCATGGTGGCCATCGGCCTGATGGCGGATCCGGGACTACCCGAACACCTCACCCGAGAGATGGATACATCCCTTCAGGACGCGCTGAACAGGTGGAGCGGCTCGACGCGGTCCTGGGACGTCGACGTCAGCGAGCAGAAGCTCCCGCTGGAGGACGACGGAACCGTGCCTCTCATGGACCGGGCCGAGGACCTCAGGGAAGCCCATCACTGGGACCTGGTCGTCTACGTCACCGACCTTCCGAGAGTTCACGACCATCAGACCCTGCTGACCGAATCAAGCATCTCCTCGGGAGCGGCTCTTGTCTCCCTGCCGGCCCTCGGCGCATTGAGGGTCCGTCAAGCACTGCTCGAGGAACTGATCCGGACCATCAAACGCCTTGTCACCCGGATAGGAAGCCCGGATACCCCGGACGGGAGCACCGACGCCACACCACCTGACACGCAGGACGACACGAACACCGACAGGGCTTACAGGACGATCCAGGGCAAGCGCGGTGCAGGGCGCCTGCTGGCCGGCATGGTGCGCAGTAACCGTCCCGGCAGGCTCGTTGGATCCCTCTCCAGCGCCGCCGCTGCGGCCATGGCGACCGGCGCGTTCGGCATCTTCTACGCCTCGATCTGGAACATGGCCGATTCCTCGAGCACTCTGCGCCTGTCGATGATCAGCGTCCTGACGATCGGTGTTCTGACGACGTGGCTCATCGTCCACAACGGTCTGTGGTCCACCACCAGGACGAGCCCCAACGGCACCCCCGCCGGTCTGGACAACGCAGCGACCGTCGTCACCGTCCTGATCAGCGTCGCCGTGATGTACGCGGGACTCTATACCGCCGTGTTCCTCGGCTCGCTGGCTGTCATCCCCGGGCACTACATGCAAGCCCAACTGGGCCACCCCGTGTCGATCGTCGAGTACGCGAACCTCAGCTGGCTCTCCGCCTCCCTGGGCACCCTAGCCGGTGCCCTCGGTTCGAACTTCGACGGCGGCACCGCCGTCCAACGTGCGACCTACAGTGGCAGAGAACACCAACGACGCCAGTTCGAGAACAAGAAAACCAAATCCGACAGTGGGTGATATCCCAAGGGAACAACGATTACCCGCTGAGCAGACTTAATCCCCACCTACCACTGCCAGGAGACACACCGATGTCGAAAAACCCAACGAGCACCACGACCAGCAGCATGACCAGCGGCAGGACGAAACGCAGACAGCGGTTCGAGGTTGCAGCATCACTGTCCCTCGTCGCAATCCTCGGCCTCACGGGCTGCTACTCCGCGGCGGAAGAGGATTGGGACGCCATCGCCGTCGGCGAGGACGGAGTGGTTGGTTCGATAGAGCTGCGCAGCTTCCTCCTCGTCGCCCGGGACGAGGGCCAGCCTGGTCGACTCCTAGGGACACTGAACAACGAATCGGACGAAGCCGTGGAAGTCACCATCAGCGACGACGACGACGACGTCCTCATCACAGTCCCTGCCGAAAGCCAGTACCCCCTCGACACCAACGAGGTCGTCTTCGACACCGTCGGCGACGCACCAGGGGCCAGAACCCCCATTACCGCCACCACCACCGAGGGGACAGAAGATTTGTCCATTCCGGTCGTGGACGGCACCCTCGAACGCTATGAGCCCTACCTTCCCGAGTAGCGCGACCAGGGCGACGCGGGCGAAACGCACACACGGGGCAGGACGGAGACGATGGGATGAAGAAGACCTCGCAGGTGCAGGTGCAGGTGCAGGATCAGGGCGAGGACGGCGGCGGGCAGAAGCTGTCCCTCGTGGGGTCGGTGGCTCTCGGTACAGGGGTGATGATCGGTGCCGGGATCTTCGCCCTCGTGGGTCAGGTCGCAGAGCTTGCCGGCGGGTACGTGCCCTGGGCGTTCCTCGCCGGAGCCGTCGTCGTCGCCTTCAGTTCCTACTCCTACATCCGCTACTCGGCTACCAATCCTTCATCGGGCGGAATCGCCATGCTCCTGAAAGCGGCTTACGGTCCGGGAATCATCGCCGGTTCCTTCTCGCTGTTCATGTACGTCTCCATGGTCCTCGCGGAGAGCCTCCTCGGCAGGACCTTCGGAACCTATGTACTCCGGCCCTTTGGCATGCAGGATTCCGTGATCTGGGTACCGGTCCTGGCGGTGCTCGCCATCGTGGCAGCAGCCCTGGTGAACCTCATCGGGAATCAGTGGGTGGAACGGTCCGCAACGATCACTGCAGCACTGAAGATCATCGGTATCGCGGTGCTCGCGATCGGCGGGATCCTCGCCGCAGGACTGGGCTCGCTCGGCACCCTATTCACACCATCGTCTCGCACACCGCCCGATGCCGGATGGCTGGGCTTCCTGGCAGGAGTCACCCTCTGCATCCTCGCCTACAAGGGTTTCACCACGATCACCAACCAGGGCGCCGACCTCCGCGAGCCCGAACGCACCATCAGCCGATCCATCATCATCGCGCTCAGCCTGTGCACGGTTCTCTACCTGCTCATCACCGTCGCGGTGACTGGAGCGCTCTCCGTACCCCAAATCATCGATGCCCGCGACTACGCCCTCGCCGAAGCAGCCCAGCCGTCCTTCGGATCCTGGGGCGTGACCCTGACCGTCGTCATTGCTGTCATCGCGACACTCTCGGGCCTCATCGCCAGCCTCTTCTCCGTGTCCAAGCTTTACGACATGCTGCGGGACATGGAGCAGGCACCCGGGCTCCCACACCACACCTCACACCAGTCCCTGCTCATCACCGCGGGCCTGGCCATCGTCACCGCCGCGTTCTTCGACCTTTCACAGATTGCATCCCTCGGCGCGATCCTCTACCTCGCCATGGACATCGCCATCCATTGGGGCGTCATCCGGCACCTGAAGGAAGACATCGAGGCGAAGCCGTGGATTCCTGGACTCGCCATCGTCCTGGACCTCGCCGTGCTCATACCCTTCCTGCTCATCACGGCCCGCTCCAACTCGACGACACTAATCATCACCACCGCCGTCGCACTGGCACTCATCACCATGCAATGGTTACTGGTCGGCCACCACAACCGGCGAAACATTGCCTGACGAGTACGAAATTTCGCGCTGTCATCCCAAACCTTTGGAACCTTCAGATGCTTTGAAGAACACGGTGTACGTGCACTACCCAGACTTCGGACTGCCTACAGGCGTTCTCATCAAAAGATTCCTTGACCGGACGGGACTGTCCGATAAACGGTGTGTGGGGTCCGGCGGTTCATCAGTAAGTGGTCTTCTCGAAGCGTCCTGCGAAGGTAATCGCGAACGCGTTGAGCGCTGGCTTCCACCTGATTACCCAGCGTGC
>NZ_JBZCND010000013.1:0-3910 GCF_058269135.1 Arthrobacter sp. TJ-265
GAGAGAGTGTGGGAGAGTAGGACACCGCCGGACAACCACTCACGAGCAAAGACCCCACCACGGTGGGGTCTTTCCTCGTTAACCACCCACCCACCACGCGAACCGGTGCTCGAAGGATCAGGACGTGCGCGGAGAGGACACAAGCGGTCAGCTGAATATCCTGACTGGACCCGAATTTCGGGACTCGCTCAGTAGCGGTCGATGGCCGCTTCCAGCATCGGGTTGAGCGTCGGGTCCAGCGTCGGGCTCGCAAGACAGCAGACTGGCACCATGTGCAGCAGCCGATTGGTGACCCTGATCCGACTCCGTCTGGATCCGCGGTGACGGGACGCCTGCCGGGGGCCCCGATACTCGCTTCAACACTTGACGGGCCCCGATAGGCGGCCAGATGTCGGACTCGCGAGGCAATCAGGTCCCCAGCTCAGCGATGGTACTTATCCGCCCGACTCCGGGCTTGCATTCGCAGGCCGGTGCGCCCGGCCGGTACGGTGCCGGCGGCCCGGCACTCCCGGTCCGCCATGATCGGCACCGGTCAACGGCAGCCAAGGTCGCGAGGCGGCAAGTAGCGGCATGATGACGCCGACACGAGCACGCCGCACCAGACAGCGGACCGCAGTGATCGACCGGGCATTTCATCTCATCTCAGCATCGCTATGGCGACGGAAGTCGGTGGCACTCGTGGCGCCGTGACCTTTTGCCCCCTCGACCCGTGACCCGACCGGTGAGCCCGTGACCCCTCGACCCGTGGTCCCTTTGACCCCGTGACCTTTGACCCGTGACCCGTGACCGGTGACTCCGTGACGTAGGGGACGCGGGAGACGCGGGAGACGCGGGAGATCCGGGGAAGGCGCGGCCGATCCGCGGACCGGATGTGGCCAACCGGCTGCTGCTGCTCGAGACCTCAGAGAAGCTCTTCGACTGCGCCCGGAACCTGCTGGACGTCGTGGTCGACGTCGAGATTTGGTCGGTCAATTGGAGTGGGCCGGGCGGTCGAGGAACAACTCCGGGATCTGCCGCGTCGCAGATCCCTCGAGGAGCCGACACGCGCGAGGACTGGGCTCCGAAGGGTGCGTGGCTATGGTTGGCATCGAGCGTGCCCGGTGCGGCTGGTCGCCCAGCCCCCCTATGGTGATGCGGTCGCGATGCCGCTGCCTCGATGTGTGTCGTCAGAGTCCGACCGAAGCGGCGCCGACGATCAGGCCGGCTCCCGCTGCATCGACGTAGCGGGTTCTGGTGGCACCCCGTCCTCCGCCGCTTTCGACAGCGTGAATATGCCGTAGCGCATCGCACCGGTGCGGTAGGCGAGAATCAGGCGGGGGATGCTCAGAACGAAGATGCGATTGCGTGCACCGAGCGCGAGGCGACGAGTCTCGCGATCGACGAGCAAGGTCTTCATAAGCCGACGGGCGCAAATGGTCCATGTACGCGCTACGCGGTGGCTGACATCCTCATAGCCCGTGATCTCAAAGCCGGCAGCCGATGCCATCGCCTCATACTCCTCACGCGTGCCCATCGACGGCAGGCGCCCCTCGCGACAGATCGGCTCGAGCAGGTGGCGAACCTTCCAACTGCCGGCCTCGGTCTCGGCGAGCCATGCGCAGACGACGAAACGGCCGCCGGGTGACAGCACGCGATGCGCCTCGGCGAAGAACCTGGGTTTGTCGACCATGTGCTCGCTCGACTCGATCGCCCACGCGGCATCGGCCGAGCCATCGGTCAACCCGTTGACGAGCCAATCGCGGAGATGAATATCGACGTGGGGTGAGGGATGCGCGGAGGCGTAGTGAGCCTGCTCGGCGGAAAGCGTGAAGCCAGTGACGCGGACACTGTGTGTCATCGCGAGCCGCCGGGCGGTGGAGCCGTAGCCGCAGCCGATGTCGATGCACGCCTCGCCGGGCATGAGGTGCAGCCGATCGCCGACCGCGTCGGTCAGCGCCTCGACAGCTTCGGCGGGCGTCTCCTGACCCGTCGCCCACAGCCCGTGGTGGACATGCTCACCCCATACCTGCCGATAGATGGGATCGAGCTCGTCGTAGTGATCTGCAACAGCCACGGCGTCCTGGGAAGTATCGGGGAGAATCATTTAATCACGCTATAACGCAGGTCCATGCGGTCGGAAGGCCTCGGTCGACGGCTCCATGAGCCATCGGGGTGAAGCTCCCTCCACGAATCGTGGTGTGAGGTGGGAGCAGCTGGACGCTTCATGTCTCGTGATCGGAATCGCAATCCCGACCCGGACCGGGACAGTCACTCTGAGACCACCTATACGCGCGATCGGGAAAGGAAACATGAAGACGGATCACATGCGGCCACCGCCACCCCGACAATTGCCGATGCCTCTCGTTCATCAGGGCCGACGAGGCATGACCTCCACCTCAGCAAAGCCATTCCCACCAACGACGTTGCCACTCATTCATTTGCCGGTTCGTCGGGTGAGCACGTCCAACGACGGTGCGCCCCCACCTGCCGGCCCCGTTCTTCGTATTCTCTGACGGAGGCTCGAGCGAGCCCTTTGTACCGACTGCGTAGGACGTACACTCAGCGACCGGAAGCTCTCAGTGACGGGGAAAGCGAGTTATGTACCAGGGGAATTCGACATCCGTGGTCGTCCTTGGACGATATCGGTGCCCCTTGGGCTGCGAGGCTGCCGGAGGCATCACTCCTGAACCTTCATCGCTCGCCTGGGAGGTAGAAATCGCGACGGACCCGTTCCCGGCCCGACCGGGCTGGCTCGCTGAGGCGAAGGGTCCCGCTGCGGGTCGCCCACCGCGAGGGTTCCGATTCAGGACTCCGCGGCGGGCTCACTCGTAGAAGCAGGCACAGGGATGCCAGCGGCCCATTCGCCTGACAGGAACGCGCTGGCCGCTCCGTCGTCGCTTCGACACTCGACCCTTGCTCAGAAGTTGGTTGATTGCATGGCTACTCCGCGTTCGGTTCCGACGTCAGCGGCCTTCATTGTTCGAATCGGCACCGATCACTCGAGAATCGGCCAAGACCAATGCGCTGCCAGTTCGAGGAGACGGGCTGATCGGGCCGGTGGGAATCCCCTCGAACGGTCTCCCAAGCCGTGGACACGGCCTCCTCGGACTGGGCTGGACTGGGCTCGATTGGAGCTGGGCTGGACTGGGCTCGGGGTTGGGTTGGGCCGGGCTGGACCGGGGGTGAACAGGGCTGTGCTGCGCTGAACCCGACGGGAGGGGACGGAGAGGGGCGTAGCAGGGCTGGTGCGCGCCGCTGTGTGTCGGTGTGTCCTTGATCCTTGGTGATGTCACCACTTGAGCGGTCACATCACGCCGCTGTCCCGCTCCGAGCTGTTGGTTCGTGAGGAACCCCAACCGGGGCGTCAGGGCCCTACGTGGACCGATCATGGGGGAGGCGCATCAGTGGGTGCTGTCTGCACCGGTGCCTTCTGGGACCTCGGTCGGTGGGAGTCGGGGGCCGATAGCTGCCCCTGTCGAAAGCAATCGAGGGGTTCTGCACGCGCCAACTGGTACCGGCACCTTCACTAGCGAACTTGCTTCTTCGTGGTGCTGCTCACCACCAGACGCTTTTGTCGGATCGTGCTGGCAGGCGCGCCTGGAGCGCCGGGCCAGCCCCTCCCTGCAGATGCTCACCCCCCGGAGGACCCTGCCGGCAGCCCGGCGTCTGGCGCACCGGGCCACCTACTTCGTGCGGCCGCTCGCCGCCAGGGGCCGTTGCCGACGTCAGGAGCTCTCGTGCGGTGTGGTGATCTCGCGGGCACCGGCCCAGTTTGCCCGACCGCAGTCCGACGTGTAGTGTTTCATGAGTTGCCCCGGTGTGGGTGGCCATCCCCTTCAAATTCTGTGGTCGGTTCGTGCGCTGTGAGGCGTGGTCGAATTCGGCTTCTTTTTGTGGTGGGTTTGTTCTTTTGTCGTATTTCTTTTTGCTG
>NZ_JBZCND010000014.1:0-3200 GCF_058269135.1 Arthrobacter sp. TJ-265
GCTGTCTATTTCTGTGGACCGTGTGCAGCCTCCACAGCTCGAGGTTTTCCGCGGTCCCACTGCTCGTAACAGTTCGTGACTGTCACCCCGTTGTTTTTCGCCGTGCGGGATGCTCATAAGACCACCGATTAGGTAGGAGAGTGTGATGTCCACCCAGTCAGCTAATACACCGTCACCGGATCGTCCCCTCGACCAGAACGCAGCACCGGCCAGGTTCCTGGGTGCCCTCGGGAACCAGAGCAATATGTCCCTGAAAATGACGTTACGCGATGACGACGATGAGGTTTCCGTCCTCGTACCGGCAGGTACGATCCTCAATCTCGCGGCACGTTGACGGTGTTCGAGACCGCGAACGTGCAGCCCGGAACGAATATGACCGCCATGATCTCGGTGACCTCCGACGAGGAAACTGAACTGCCGGTCATTGATGGGACCGTCGACCAATACGGCGATATCGTGCCCAACGACGCCTAAAACTAGCCGAGAATCATTGGGCGATCATCGCCCCACCACCAACCCACACATCCTCCACGCCATCTCACCCCCGGGGAGTGGCGTCAGGGTAGGTGCGGTGGCAACCACCACGAATGTCGGGGTGGTCAGGAAGGTTGGACAGCGTGGGAGCCCTGGGCAGGTTTCTCATTCCAGGCCTTGATGGCCGCCCATGCCACCGCGCACGCCGGGACTGCAAGAACCGCCCCGATCACTCCTGCGAGGATCGCGCCGGCGCCGAGAGCGAGCAGGATCACGACGGGGTGCAGCTTGACAGCCTTGCCCATGATCAGAGGTTGGAGCAGGTTGCCTTCGGTCTGCTGCACGACGACGACGGCGATCGCCAGGCCGATAGCCACGCCGACGCCGCTGGTCACATAGGCGACGAGCACGGCGAAGAGCCCGGTGATAGTTGCGCCGATCACCGGGACGAAGCCGCCGAGGAAGATGATCATGGTCAACGGCAGGGCGAACGGGACACCCAGGAAGAACATGGCCACCCCAATACCCGCGGCGTCGATGAGGGCGATGATCGTCGTCCCGCGCAGGTAGCCGCCCATCGTGGTGACTGCCCGTTCGCCGGCATGCTGGGTCCGATGCAGGGTGGGCCCGGTCAGGGGTCGGGTGAGAAAGATCCACATAGACCTGCCGTCCTTAAGGAAGAAGAACAGGACCACGATCGTCAAGAGGATTGCAGTGAAAGCGTTTGCGAGAATGGTCAGGGCGCCGAGTGCGTCCCCGACGGAGAACCCGCTGAAGAAAGACTGCACCGCCGATTCCCGGGCCTGCCGCAGTTCCTCCTCGGTGAAAGGCAGTGCCGTTGACGCGAGCTGACGTTCAAGCCGGTCGAACCCGATATCGGAGTTGAACGCAATCTGGCTCCACTGCGACGTGAGGGAATGGATGACGGCCCAGCCGAGGCCACCGATGACGATGATGCCGGTCAGGAGTGCGATCCACACGGCCAGCAGGGTCGGCACACCGCGTCGGCGAAGAAAATCCACGAACGGGCTGATCGCCGAAGCCAGCAGCAGCGCGATCAGCACGGGCACGACGATGAGCTGCAACCGGATCAGGACCGACCCGACTGCAAGAGCGACGATACACGCCAGAATGACCAGCAGCGCTGCGACCAGCACTTTGCCCGACCGGGACGCCCAGACACTGGCCGGAGCTCCGGCAGGGTGGGATCCCGGGTGAAGCCCAGCCGGAAGTTTCGGCTGGGGGCCGTCAAGCGGCCCGGGTCCCATTGCAGCTCCGGTTGCAACCCCGAGGCGTGCCTCGTCTCTCACGCTGGGATCTGAATTGGTGCGTGATTCGGAGGAAGGGGAGGGGCGGCGGAACCAGTTCATGCCTGTGCCCTTCGGATGAGGTTGTGGATGGCCTCATTGACCCCAGGTGCGTGGGTCTGGTTCACGCTGTGCCCTGCACCGTCGATGGTGAGCAGTTCGGCCGTGGCGCCGATCTGAGCTGCGAGGTGATTGCTGCGCCGTGCGGGTATGGTCCGGTCATCGGTCCCGGTCACGAGCAGTACAGGTATCCGCCCGAGTATCCCAAGGGCCCGGGACCGGTCGAAGTCCATCAGCGACCGGTACGTGGAGACGATGACCGCAGCCGGCGTATGAGCCCACAGATTCTGTTTCGCACTCAAGAGTCCAGGCGGCGGCTCGTACGGGCCGAACATCGTGTGGCGCAACCACCACCGGCCGGGCAGGGTCAGGGCTGGCTTCAGGGCATCGAGGGCCGGAGCACACCATGCGGCGACGCGCAGCAACCCGTGGGCTGCATGCGTTCTGACCAGTCCAACGGCAATGGGATCGGGGGTGGCGACCTGAGCAATCCGTTCGGCGGCCGTGGAGATCAGGGCGATGCCCACAACCCTGTTCCCAACCAATTCCGGCTGGGCGTCGATCAGCGACAGGGTGACCATCCCGCCCAGGGAGTGGGCGATCAGGACGATGCGGTCACCCGGATCGGTCGTCTCGTCGATGACAGTGGCGAGGTCCCGGGCGAAGCGCTGCAGAGTAACGTTACCGGACGGCCCGATCTCGCTGCCGCCATGCCCCCGCAGGTCGTACAGGACCAAGCTCGCCTGACCCGACAGATCGGCGCGCTGCTCATCGAACTCTTGCAGGCCGGACCCGATACCGTGCACGAAGACTACCGTTACGGCGCTGCCCGGCTGCGGGTCGGTTTCGACCCACAGGCGGACACCGTCATCGCACACCACGTCCCGGATGCCCTGACCTGACAGGGATCGAGCTCCGGAACGACCCGCCACAGGGGAAAAATGTGAACGATCCACCGACGAACGACGATCCACGGGCGAAGGCCCCGATGCACGATCAGCGGAGCAGAAGACCGAGCGAACGGCATCCCGCACGGTTGCCAGGCTGGTTGCCATAGCGGTGGCATGTGGGATGGCCGATGTGCGGGCCGACGGTGAACGGCTCTTCATAACGGCGTCCTCTCTCAGTAGTAACACGCAGTAGTAACACCGGCCACGGAAGGACCAGCGTCGGACACTCTCCGGGGTTCCATGTGCTCGTCCGCGGTGCACGGGCGACGAAGGGTACGGCCACGACAAGTCGCACACGCCGCCACACGACGTATCGCGGGCCGTAACCCAACGAATGCATGTTTGCTTCATCTGTGTAGGGCCTTGCTCGACAGCCGCGAAGCGGCGAACAACATGCGCTGGCCTCGGA
>NZ_JBZCND010000015.1:0-1380 GCF_058269135.1 Arthrobacter sp. TJ-265
GGGACTGTAAGAAAAACGGTGTGTGAGGGTCCGGCCTGATCCGAGAGGAGATGGCCGTGAACGACTTCACGACCGAAGCAACAGAGACGATGATCGATCCTGTGACGGGAGAGATCATCGATCAGAAGGACCTTGCCGAGCGGCTGCTCGCCCAGGCCAAGGAGCAGGGCGTGAGCCTGGTCGGCCCGGGCGGACTGCTGAACCAGCTCACGAAGAACGTTCTCGAGACCGCGTTGGAAGCCGAGCTGACCGAGCATCTCGGGCATGAGCACGGGCAAACGCCGATCGCGGAGAACATGCGCAACGGCACCCGGCCGAAGACGGTGCTGACCGAGATCGGCCCGGTCGAGATCGAGGTGCCCCGGGACCGGGACGGGTCCTTCGACCCGGTGATTGTGCCCAAGCGGAAGCGACGCCTGGACGGCATTGATCAGATCGTGCTCTCCCTCTCCGCCCGAGGACTGACCACCGGTGAGATCGCAGCGCACTTCGAGGAGGTCTACGGGGCGAAAGTCTCGAAGGACACGATCTCGAGGATCACGGAGAAGGTCGCCGGCGAGATGGCTGAGTGGTCCTCCCGCCCCCTGGACCCGCTCTACCCGGTCCTTTTCGTCGACGCGATCGTCGTCAAGGTCCGCGACGGGCAGGTCCGCAACACCCCGTTCTACGTTGTCATGGGCGTCACGACGAACGGGGAACGCGACATCCTGGGCATCTGGGCCGGCGACGGAGGTGAAGGAGCGAGGTTCTGGCTGCAGGTCTTCTCCGAGTTGAAGAACCGAGGCGTCCAGGACGTGCTCATCGCCGTCTGCGACGGACTCAAGGGCCTGCCGGAAGCGATCACGACCACCTGGCAACACACGGTCGTGCAGCAGTGCATCGTGCACCTGATCCGCAACTCGTTCCGTTACGCGGGCCGGCAGCACCGCGACGGGATCGTGAAAGCACTCAAACCCGTTTACACGGCTCCGAGTGAGGCCGCGGCGAAGGACAGGTTTCAGGAGTTCACCGCCGAGTGGGGCGAGCAGTATCCGGCAATCATCAAGCTTTGGGAGAGCTCGTGGGCCGAATTCGTGCCGTTTTTGGAGTACGACGTGGAGATCCGCCGGGTGATCTGCACGACGAATGCGATCGAGTCGATCAATGCCCGCTACCGGCGGGCCGTCAGAGCGCGCGGGCACTTCCCGAACGAGGCCGCGGCCCTGAAATGTCTCTATCTGGTGACCCGGTCTCTTGATCCGACCGGCGGTGGTAGAGCACGCTGGGTAATCAGGTGGAAGCCAGCGCTCAACGCGTTCGCGATTACCTTCGCAGGACGCTTCGAGAAGACCACTTACTGATGAACCGCCGGACCCCACACACCGTTTATCGGACAGTCCC
>NZ_JBZCND010000016.1:0-840 GCF_058269135.1 Arthrobacter sp. TJ-265
CAGGATCGATGAGTTCACGCCCCTGGAGGGCGTCAAGGACCTCGCGCCGCTCGGCGATAAGTATCTGCTGCTCCCCGGGGGGCAGTAAGCGCATCCGTTTGCCCAGTTCCCTGAACCTAGCCTCCCGCGTTGTGAAGTCCCTCGATCCGATCAGGCGGGCGATCAGCGCGATACCGCCCAGCACGCCGGTAGCGATGACCGGAAGTACAGGGACCGGGGAATAGGCCGGTCCGGATCCTGATCCATGCCACCACAGTGTCCCGGTGGCTGCGACGACCGCCAGCAACGCGGCGGCGGTTCCGTAGCCGTCCCGGGGGCGGCCCAACCGCCACCAGTCGGTGAAAGCCCATGCCTGACCGATCACCGCGGCCCAGAAACAGGTCACCGCGACCGAGCCCGCGAGTCCTGGGTCCATCGAACCGGTGCCCGAGAACACGTCGGCTCCCGAACCGCCGAAGGGTGCCAGGAAGCCTCCGAGCGGCGCCACCAGCGCAGTCCCCCTGACGAACCGGGCAATGGCGGCGACCGACATCCCTGTCCGAAGAGATGGCGTATCGAGTGCCTGCTGGAACTCCAGCGATCCGAGCCGCACACCGTCCTCGAACTCGTCATCGCGGGCCTGCCGGGCTGCCGTCGAGTTAGTCACACCACTGGTTCTAGCACAGCCACTGGCAGCAAGTACCCCACCGACCAGATAAGGAAAGCACCTGGGGCCGAGCATTTCCCGAGAACGGTCGTCATACTGCGCGGATTCTGACATCCCACCACCCGCGCAGTGTGATTGTGTCAAACCAATGTGGCCCCGGTGTGACGGATATACCTGGCTCCACTTCAGGAGGC
>NZ_JBZCND010000002.1:0-641056 GCF_058269135.1 Arthrobacter sp. TJ-265
GGTCAGTAAGCGGTCACTAGGGCGGTTTTCGGGCAAAAGAAGAACGGCCCCTCACCTACGTTTCCGCAGGTCAGGGGCCGTTTTTGTTGCTCCTCCGACTGGACTTGAACCAGTAACCCTTCGATTAACAGTCGAATGCTCTGCCAATTGAGCTACGGAGGAAAGCGCGGTCTCTACTTTACATACCCCGGGCAGCGAAGTGAAATCGGCCCGGAGTCACTCCTGGCGCAGCTGCCGCCGCTGCATCTCGAGCTCCATCAGGTCCCTCTGCAGCTGGTTGTAGAGTGCCGGATCGGTCGCGGGATCCATGCGCTGGAGCTGCCCGAGCTTCTCCGCCTTCTGCTGCGTGATCCGCAGTTCGGTGAGCCGGTTCAGGATGTCCCGGCAGTAGCTCACCATCGCGTCGGCGTCCTTGGCCGGCAGCGGACGGACCGCCAGTTCGCTCACCAGGGGACGCAGGACGTCCGGCACGCCGTCGCGCACCGATTCCACCCACCGCGACAGCTCGGTGCCCGCCGCACCAGCCGCGAGGACGGCGTTGTGGAGGGCCTCGTACACCGGGACGGTGAAGTGCATCGTCGAGAAGCTCTCCCACTGGGGCGCCGTGAGGAGCGTGGGCTGCTGCAGGACCACCTCGAGGGCTTCCCGCTCCATGCGGGCGATCGGGTCCCGGGGGTCCGGCCGCTCGAAGAACGGCTCCTCCGACGACACCGCCCCGGTGCTGTCCGACGCCGCGGTCCCCGGCTGGGCTTGGCTCCCCTGGCTTCCCTGGTGCGCCTGCCGGCCCTGCTGGCCCTGCTGGCGGTTCGCTGCGGCTGACGACGAGTTCTCCCGGCGCGCGGCCGCGGACACCGCCCGCGCCACCTGGTCCTCCCCCACGTACTGCATCCCGAGCCAGCGGGAGAGCTCCCGCGTGTAGGTGGACCGCAGCGACACGTCGCGGATCTGCGCGACGATCGGCGCCGCATGGCGCAGCGCCTTGACCTGCCCCTCACCGGAGGAGAGGTCGAAGTTGCCGAACGAGGCCTTGATGGCGAACTCGAACAGCGGACGGCGGTCGGCGATGAGTTCCCGTACGGCGTCGTCGCCCCGTCTCTGGCGCAGCTCGCACGGGTCCGCGCCGGAGGCCTCGACGGCGACATAGGTCTGGGAGGTGAACCTCTGGTCCTCCTCGAACGCGCGGAGCGCAGCCTTCTGGCCCGCGGCGTCACCGTCGAACGTGAAGATCACCTCGCCGCCGGTGCCGTCATCGGACAGGAGCCGGCGGGCGATCTTGATGTGGTCCGTGCCGAACGCCGTGCCGCACGTGGCGACGGCGGTGCCCACGCCCGCGAGGTGGCAGGCCATGACATCCGTGTACCCCTCGACGACGACGAGCTGCCTGTTCTTCGCGATCTCCCGCTTGGCGAGGTCGATGCCGTACAGCACCTGGGACTTCTTGTAGAGCGAGGTCTCCGGGGTGTTGAGGTACTTCGGACCCTGGTCGTCCTCGAACAGCTTGCGCGCACCGAAGCCCACGGTGTCCCCGGTGATGTCCCGGATGGGCCAGATCAGGCGCCCGCGGAACCTGTCGTAGAAGCGCCCGGCGTTGCTCGAGGAGGCGCTGAACATCCCGGTGAGCTTCAGCTCGTCGAGCGTGAAGCCGCGCCCCGTGAGGTGGGTGAGCAGGCCGTCCCAGCCCTGGGGTGCGTAGCCGACGCCGAAGTGCGCTGCCGCCTCGCGGTCGAAGCCGCGGTCCTGCAGGAACTGGCGGGCGGTGCCGGCGCCGGGGGTGAGGAGCTGGTCGCGGAAGAACTCCGCGGCGATCTTGTGCGCGTCCAGGAGCCGCTGCCGCCGGCCGACGTCCTCGCGGCGCGGCCCGGTGCCGCCGTCCTCGTAGTGCAGCTCGAAGCCGATGCGCGCGGCGAGCTTCTCGACGGTCTCGCTGAAGGAGGTGTGGTCCAGCTTCTGCACGAAGCTGATGACGTCCCCGCCCTCGCCGCAGCCGAAGCAGTGGTAGGAGCCCATCTGCGGCCGCACGTGGAAGGACGGCGACCGCTCGTCGTGGAACGGACACAGGCCCTTCCACGAGCCGATGCCCGCGGACTTCAGGGTGACGTAGGCCTCGACGACCTCCTTGATGTCCGTGCGCTGGCGTACCTCATCGATGTCTTCGCGTTTGATGAGTCCGGCCATGTCCCCAGTTTAGGCCCGCCCCGCCGACACTCCGACCGCCCTCCGGGCCGATGGGGGCGGGAGCGGGCAGGCGAGCGCGCAGGCCTACCAGAGGGCCGGGACCGGCCCCACGATGCGTTCATGGAGTCCGAGGGCGGACACGTCGGTGAGCGAGGCGACCTGGTCGACGACCACGCGCAGGCGGGCGTCGTCGTCCTCCGCCTCCCGCCAGTCCGCGGCGAACATCGGTTCGAGGTGCCGGTCCCCGTCGGCGTGGATCTGCGCCACGAGGGACCCCAGGATCTCCCGCTGGCGCTCGTAGAGGGGCTGGCGGTGGTCGGTGGTCATCACGTAGGTGGTGGCCAGGCCCTTCATGACGGCGATCTCCATGACCGTCTCCTCCGGGACCACCATCTCCGCGTTGTAGCGGGTCAGCGGATCGGGGCCGTAGATGGACCGCGTGGACTGCATGGCGCTCAGGCAGAACCGGCCGATCAGCTGGCTCGTCATGTTCTTGAGGGCCGCCATGGACCGTCGCGTGCCGTCCGCCTCGCGCACCCAGACCGGTGTCCTCTCGAGCCGGGAGAGGGCGGCGTCGACGGCCGCCGGGTCGCTGCCCGGCAGGTACCACTGCTGCGTGTAGCCGACCACCCGGGCGCGGGCGTCGGCGCTGTCCATCCACCGGAGCTGCAGGTGCCCCGCGACGATCGCGTCCTCGACGTCGTGCACGGAGTAGGAGATGTCGTCCGCGAGGTCCATCACCTGCGCCTCGAGGCAGGAGCGGCCCTCCGGGGCGCCGTCGCGCAGCCACGCGAAGACCGGGAGGTCGTCGTCGTACGCACCGAACTTCGTGGTCCGCTGACCGCTGATGACGGGCGCCGCGGCCGCCGTCCACGGGTACTTGCAGGCGGCGTCGAGGCTGGCCCGCGTGAGGTTCAGCCCCGCGGGACCGCCGCCCGGAGCGAGGACCTTCGGCTCCAGCCGGGTGAGGAGCCGCAGGGTCTGGGCGTTGCCCTCGAACCCTCCGATGCCGTGGGCGAGGTCGTTGAGCGCCGATTCGCCGTTGTGCCCGAAGGGCGGGTGCCCGAGGTCGTGGGCCAGGCACGCGGTGTCCACGATGTCCGGATCGCAGCCGAGGGTCCTGCCCAGTTCGCGGCCCACCTGGGCCACCTCCAGGGAGTGGGTGAGGCGCGTGCGCACGAAGTCGTCGGTGTCGGGTGCGACGACCTGCGTCTTCGCGCCGAGGCGGCGCAGCGCGGAGGAGTGCAGCACCCGTGCGCGGTCGCGTTCGAAGTCGGTCCGGTGCGAGCTCTTGGGCGGTTCCTCCACCCACCGCTCGGTGTCCGCGGCACTGTAGCCGGGGGGGACGGACGGATCGCGGAAACTCATGATGCCTTTCTAGCGCAACGGGGACGGGACGGTGTGCCGGTCCGCATCCTTGTGGACTGCGGGGAGGGCGTCATCCGCCGGATACGTCCACCTCGGCAGCGGCGATGTCCGCCTGCTGCGCCGCATTGAGGACGCGGCCGTCGAGCCAGTGCTCGGGCAGCGCGGTCCTCTTGGGCGAGCCCGCGCGGCCCCGGGGTCCCTCGGCGTCCTGCCCGGGGTACGGCGAGTCCTTGTCGAGTTCGTCCAGGAGCCCGCGCAGCACCTCGAGGGTGGGCACGGTGGCCAGCTTGGCGCGCAGCTCCCCGCCGACGACGTAGCCCTTGAAGTACCAGGCCATGTGCTTGCGGATGTCGCGCAGCCCCATCATCTCGCTGCCGAAGGTCTCCACGAGCAGCTCCGCGTGCCGGTACACGGTGTCCGCGACCTGCCCGAGGCCGGGACGGTGCCGGGTCGAGCTGCCCTCGAAGGCGTTCACCAGGTCCCCGAAGAGCCACGGCCGCCCCTGGCAGCCGCGCCCGATGACCACGCCGTCGACGCCGGTCTGCCGCACCATCCGGACGGCGTCCTCCGCGCTCCAGATGTCGCCGTTGCCGAGCACGGGGATGTCCGGCAGGGCCTCCCGCAGCTCCGCGATGGCGTTCCAGTCGGCCTGTCCCGAGTAGAACTGCGCCGCGGTGCGGCCGTGGAGGGCGACGGCGGCGACCCCGCTGTCGCGCGCGATCCTGCCGGCCTCGCGGAAGGTGAGGTGGTCCTCGTCGATGCCCTTGCGCATCTTGATGGTCAGCGGGACGTTCCCCTTCGACGCCTCGCGCACGGCGGTCTGCACGATCCCCGTGAAGAGGTCGAGCTTCCACGGCAGGGCGGCGCCGCCGCCCTTGCGGGTGACCTTCGGGACGGGACAGCCGAAGTTCAGGTCGATGTGGTCCGCGCGGTCCTCCTCGACGAGGAGGCGGACGGCGGCGCCGACGGTCTTCGGATCGACGCCGTAGAGCTGGACCGAACGGACCGCCTCGTCGTCGTCGTGCGAGATGATCCGCATCGATTCCGGACTGCGCTCGACGAGCGCTCGGGAGGTGACCATCTCGGAGACGTACAGGCCGCCGCCGTACTCGCGGCAGAGCCTGCGGAACGCCTTGTTGGTGATGCCGGCCATGGGGGCGAGGATCACCGGCGTGTCCACGGTGATGTTCCCGAGCGTGAGCGGCGGCAGATCGAGCTTCAGCGCGCCGTCGGGTGCGTCGGGAAGGGCATCCGCGGGGTCGCCGTAGCCGGGATCGCCGGAAGGGACGGGGAGGGTCGATACTGCTGTCACCCCTCCATTGTCGCAAGCACCCGCAAATCCGGCGTCGTCGCCCGCCGCACGTCCTCGGTCCGCGCTGGCCGCCCGTGCCGCCTTGCCCGCCCTGCGCCACGCGTTCGTCATGCGCCCGGCTCCGGGACGCTCCGGGCAGGGCGTTCGCCGAGCGCCACGAGCCGTTCCCCCGGGGCGAGGGTTCCCGCGCCCTCGGCGGCGAGGACCGCCGGCGTCGCACCCTCGCCGGGGTCGCCGTCGTCGTGCCTGCCGCGCGTGGTCCTCGGACCCACCGCCTTCACCACCAGCACCGCGATGAGCGTGGTGAGCGGGATGGCCAGGACGAGGCCGATGGAGCCCACCAGGGTCCGCACCACCTCCTCGGCCAGTTCGCCGCTCGTGAGGGTGTCGATGAGGGTGCGGTCGTAGAGGGAGACAAGGATCAGCACGGGCAGCGCCGCCCCGGCGTACGCGAAGGCGATGGTGTAGACGGTGGAGGCGATGTGGTCGCGGCCGATCCTCATGGCGGACCCGAAGAGCCGGCGCCCGGAGGTGTTCGGGGCGAGCTCGTACAGTTCCCACACCGCCGAGGACTGCGTGATCGTCACGTCGTTGAGGGCACCGAGGCCGGAGATGATCAGGCCGCACAGGATGATCGAGGAGATCGACAGCTCGTCCGAGGCGTTCACGAGCGTGTACGCGTTCTCGTCGCCGACACCGGTCAGGTGCGCGGCGTCGGTGGCCCAGGCCGCGAGCACCGCCGTGATGCCGAGCCCGAAGACCGTCCCGAGCAGCGCCGTCGAGGTGCGCGCGGAGAAGCCGTGCGCGAAGTAGAGGACGCCGTACATGATCACGATCGAGCCGACGAGTCCCAGCAGCAGGGGCGGCGCGCCCTCGACGAGGCCGGGCAGGATGAACTGCGCCAGGACCACGAGGGCGCCGACGAGGCCGATCATGGCCCGCAGGCCCCGCCAGCGGGCCACGGCGATGACGACGACGGCGTACAGGACGGCGAGCGCGACGATCGGGACGGAGCGGACGAAGTCGACGAACACGTAGGGCGCCGCCCCGTCCTGCATCACGGACGCCAGGTCGAGGTAGCGGATCTCGTCGCCCGGCTCGACGGCGTCGGTCTTCGCGAGCTCGGGCGTCACCTCGACGGGGATGAGGCCGCCCCCGAGCGCCGGCTGCGTGTAGGCGATGGTGCAGGTGAGCGCCGTTCCGCCGGCGTCGACCGTGGCCCGGGAGGACGGGCAGTCGCCCTCCCCGACCTCGCGGACCGTCCCGCGGTCGAAGCTGACGCCCTCCGCCGTCGCGTACGGACTGGCGACGGTGAGCGAGCTGCGGTCCCCGCCCGGCCACAGGAGCACCATGGCGATGAGGGTGACCACGCCCAGGGGCACGAGGATGGCCGAGAGCAGGAGGTTCGCCCGGCGTCGCGCGGCAGTCGCGGGGGCGGACGGCTCCGAACTCCCCCTGGTGTGCTGGTGGCTGTGGCCCACGGGCATCCTCGGTGGTCGGGCTGGTTTGATGGTGCGGTGGCAGGTGCGCCGGGCACCGTCTGCGATTCTACGCAGGGAGCCCGCCGGGCAGCGGCAGCCCCGTCCGGGGCGGAGAGAGGTGGTACGTGGCAGCGAAGGCATCACCTCCCGCACGGGACAGGGATCCGGTGCTCTCGATCCGCGGTGCGTCGTCGCCGGTGCGCGGCGTGGCGCTCGTGCTGCACGGCGGCCGGGCGGACAGCTATGACGCCGTGCAGCCCACGCACCTCAGCCCTCTCCGGATGCGCCCCTTCGCCGCGCGCCTGGCAGCCGCCGGCGGCGGGCAGGGGCTCGCGGTCTGGACGCTCCGCAACCGGGTCCGCGGGTGGAACGGGGAGGACCGGTCGGCCCTCCGGGACGCGCGCTGGGCGTTGGGACGGATCACTGCGGAGCATCCCGACGTACCGGTCTACCTCCTCGGCCATTCCATGGGCGGGCTGACGGCGCTCTCCGTGGCGGGCCACCCGCAGGTCCGCGCCGTCGCGGCCCTCGCCCCGTGGCTGGCGCCCTCGAGCCCCGTCGAACCGGTCCGCGGGCGCAGCCTCCTGATCATGCACGGGGACACCGACCGGTGGACGAGCCCGACGGCGTCGCTCGCCTTCGCCCGCCGGGCCCAGCCAGTGGCGGCGGACGTGCGCTACGTGCGGATGCTCGGCGCCGGCCATTTCATGTTCCGCACGGTGCCGGTCTGGCACGGCATGAGCACGTCGTTCCTGCTGGGCCGCTTCGCCGAGGACACCGGTGCGGTGATCGACCGCCGCGTCCTCGCGCGCTCCGCTCCGCTCTTCAGCGCCGCGGATCCGCTCGACATCACCGCGTGAGCCCCGGCCGTGCAGCGCAGGTCCCCCCGTCCGGGGTACAAAGAGTACAGAGAGTGCACCAGCGGGTTCGTCCCGCGACCGCCGAGGGCAGGAAGAGGGATCTGAGCATGGGATGGAAGCCGCGGCAGAGCGACCGCATGTACCGGTTCGTCGTCTACGCGGGCAAGACCGCGTTCGCGGCGCTGCGCCTGCCGGTCACGGTCACCGGGACGCAGAACCTGCCCGCGTCGGACCCCCTGAACGGGCGCTCGCGCCGGGCCGTGCCCGGGCACGGCGCCGTCGTCGCCATCACGCACTTCGGCTACCTGGACTTCGCCTTCGCGGAACTCGTCCTGTGGAACCACGCCCGCATCCAGGCGCGCTACATGATCTCCAAGCGCGCGGCGGAGCACTGGTTCGTCAGCCCGTTCGTCGTCGGCCTCGGCCACGTCATCACGGACCGGAAGGCGGGGGCGGCGGCATACGACGACGCCCTCGCGAAGCTGCGGGCCGGCGAGTACGTGGCGATCCTCCCCGAAGCCGGGGTGTCCCGCAGCTACACGGTGCGCGCGCTCAAGACCGGCGCGGTGCGGCTCGCCGCCGAGGCCGGCGTCCCCGTGATCCCCGTCTCCGTCTGGGGGTCCCACCGGCTGCTGACCCGCGGCCACGGCTTCTCCGTCCGGCGCGCCTGGAAGTCCCCCGTCCGCGTCCACATCAGCCCCGCCATCCACCACGCCCCGGGACTCGACGTCGCCGAGGAGACGGAGAAGCTCCGCCAGGAACTCCAGGACGGCATCGAGACGTGCATCGCCGACTTCCCGGTGGCCCCGGAGCCCGGCGCCTGGTGGATGCCCGCGCACCTCGGCGGCGGGGCCATGACCGTGACCGAGCGGGAAGCCGCGGACCTCGCGGACCAGAAGGCCGGCCGGCACGACCGCGGCTGAGCACGGGTGAGCGTCAGCCCGTCGCGACGACCAGTGTCTCCGGTCCGGCCAGGCGTGCCGCACCCGTGGCCAGCAGGGGATCGACGACGGCGACCAGCGCCTCCATGGCGTCGTCGACCTCCAGCTGGATGGGGTACTGGTGCACGAGCATCGCGATCAGGGTGGCGACCGCGGCCTGCTGCTCCTGCTGGGGCAGCGTCGTGTCGTAGCCGAGCAGCACGTCCGCCGGGTCGTCGGTCCGCGCCTGCGTATAGCTGACCGCGAACGCCGCGATGGCACCGCCGTCGGCCTTCGGCCGGTCCCGCAGCACGATCGCTCCCCCGGCACCGCTGGCGTCCCCGAGGAACAGCTGCTGGGCCCGGCCCAGGCTGATGTCCGCCCGGTCCCAGGCGTGGACGGACTCGTAGAAGGCCGCGACGGCCCGCGTCAGCTCCACGGACCCGGTGGCCGCCTCCTCCAGCTGCGGCCCGGCCGCGTCGTCGAAGGCCGGCGCCGCGAGGGCCCCGGGCGCGACGACGACGAGCCGCGAGCGCTGCAGGGTCCCGAAGCCCGTGGCCTCGGCGAACGCAGCGCCGGTGGTCCCGGGCGACACCTTCGACCGCAGGACCGTGACCCCCGACGGCGACGCCGCGGCCTCGTGCTGGAGCATGGTGAGGAGCGTCGAGCCGACGCCGGCCCGCCGGTGGTCCTCGGCGACCTCGATGTAGCACCAGAGCCGGTCCGGGTGGAGCGCCGCCCCGTACACGCAGCCCGCCGCCACGGGGATGCCCTGGTCGACCGCCGTGATACAGCGGTTCCAGGGGGCGTCCGACGGCGGGCGGAACGAGCCGCGGAACTGCTCGGCGGCCGCCGATTCGGGGCCTCCCCAGAGCTGGAGGAGCTCGAGATCGTCCCCGTCCTGCCAGGCACGGTAGTCCAGGGCCATCAGGCTCCGATCAGGCGCTCGGCGAGGTAGCCCTGCACCTTGTCGAGGGACACGCGCTCCTGCGTCATGCTGTCGCGCTCGCGGATGGTCACGGCCTGGTCCTCGAGGGTCTCGAAGTCCACCGTGATGCAGAACGGCGTGCCGATCTCGTCCTGCCGGCGGTAGCGGCGGCCGATGGCGCCGGCGTCGTCGAACTCGATGTTCCAGGACTTTCGCAGCTGGGCCGCGAGGTCCTTGGCCTTCGGGGAGAGGTCCTCGTTGCGGCTGAGCGGCAGGACGGCGGCCTTCACCGGGGCGAGGCGCGGATCCAGCTTCAGTACGGTGCGCTTGTCCACGCCGCCCTTCGCGTTGGGTGCCTCGTCCTCGGTGTACGAGTCCACGAGGAACGCCATGAAGGAGCGGGTCAGGCCGGCGGCCGGCTCGATCACGTACGGCGTGTAGCGCTCGTTGGTGGCCTGGTTGAAATAGCCGAGATCGGTGCCCGAGTGCCTGGAGTGCGTAGACAGGTCGAAGTCGGTGCGGTTCGCGATGCCCTCGAGCTCGCCCCACTCGGAGCCGGCGAACCCGAAACGGTATTCGATGTCCGTGGTGCCCTTGGAGTAGTGGCTCAGCTTCTCGAGCGGGTGCTCGAAGAGGCGCAGGTTGTCCGGGGCGATGCCGAGGTCCGTGTACCAGGAGAACCGCTGGTCGATCCAGTAGCGGTGCCACTCCTCGTCGGTACCCGGCTCCACGAAGAACTCCATCTCCATCTGTTCGAACTCCCGCGTGCGGAAGATGAAGTTGCCCGGCGTGATCTCGTTCCGGAAGCTCTTGCCGATCTGCCCGATGCCGAACGGCGGCTTCTTGCGCGCCGTGGTGAGCACGTTGTTGAAGTTCACGAAGATGCCCTGCGCGGTCTCCGGGCGGAGGTAGTGCATGCCCTCCTCGGAGGCGACGGGGCCAAGGAACGTCTTCAGGAGTCCGGAGAACTCCTGCGGTTCGGTCCACTGGCCCCTGGTGCCGCAGTTGGCGCACGTGACGTCCTGCAGCCCGTTCTCCGGGGCGCGGCCCTTCTTCTCCTCGTACTCCTCCTCGAGGTGGTCGGCCCGGTACCGCTTGTGGCAGGAGAGGCACTCGACCAGCGGATCGCTGAAGACCTCGACGTGCCCGGAGGCCTCCCAGACCTGGCGGGGAAGGATGACGGCGGAATCGAGTCCGACGACGTCCTCGCGGCCGCGCACCATCGTCTGCCACCACTGCCGCTTGATGTTCTCCTTGAACTCGGCGCCGAGGGGCCCGTAATCCCAGGCAGACCGTGAACCGCCGTAGATCTCCCCCGACTGGAACACGAAGCCGCGCCGCTTGGCGAGCGAGATGATGGGGTCGAGCGCTGACTTGGCTGCTGCCATGGTGATGTCTCCAGTTCTGGGCAGGCCGCTGGGTGCGGTCGCTGGTGGGGTCGCGTGGATCGGGCCGTCCGGCCCGGACGACGGGCACGGAAGCTACCCGCCAGCCTACCGGTCTGCCCCGCGCGTCAGGGGCCGTCCTCCGCGGCGGCCCGCACCGGGACCCGCCGGACCTTGACGCGACACCCGAAGTGTTCCTAGGTTGAACCCACGGTGACGTGTGATCCATGTCACTTGAGCCCGGACGGACCGGGCGCTCGCATCCTGAGGAATCCCATGACCCTATCCATACCGCCGCGCGCCCGCCTCGGGCGCTCGGCGCTGGCACTCGCGGGCACTGTCGCCTTCGTCGCCAGCGGCAGCTTCGCGGCCAATGCCGCCCCGACCTTCGACAACAGCAACAACAACTCCTCCAAGAAGCTCCGGACCGCCGTCACGGTGGAGAAGGTGGTGGGTCACCTCACCGCCCTGGACGCCATCGCCGAGGCCAACGGTGACACCCGGGCCTCCGGCACCGAGGGCTACTCGGACTCGGTCGACTACATCGTGGGCAAGCTGACCGCGGCGGGCTACACGCCCACCGTCCAGCCCTTCACCTTCCCGTTCTTCGCGGAAGTCAGCCCCGCCGTCCTGGAGCAGACCGCGCCGAACGACGTCACCTACGGCCCCGACGACGTGGCCACGATGACCTACTCCGCCCCCGGCGACGTCTCCGGGACCATCAGGGCCGTCGACACGACCGGTGCGGCGAACGCGACCGGCACGAGCGGCTGCGAGGCCTCCGATTTCGCCGGGTTCCCGGACGACGCCATCGCGCTCGTACAGCGCGGCAGCTGCACCTTCGCGGTCAAGGCCGCCAACGCCGAGGCGGCGGGCGCCCGTGCCGTCATCATCTTCAACACCGGGGTGGGGGCGAACACCGGCCCCGTGGCCGGGACCCTCGGGGCACCCGACCTCGTCGACATCCCCGTCGTCGGGGCCAGCTTCGCGGCCGGCGAGGCCCTTCTCGGCGAGGGCGTCAGCGGCAGGGTGGCCGTCGACACCATCTCCGAGAACCGCGAGACGTACAACGTGATCGCCGAGACGGCCACCGGCAACCCGGACAACGTCGTCATGATCGGCGCGCACCTGGACAGCGTCCTCGCCGGCCCGGGCATCAACGACAACGGGACGGGCAGCGCCGGCATCCTCGCCGTCGCCGAGGGCATGAGCAAGGTCAAGCCCGCGAACAAGGTCCGCTTCGCCTGGTGGGGCGCGGAGGAGGAAGGCCTGCTCGGCTCCGAGCACTACGTGGCCGATCTCGTCGCGAAGGACCAGCTGGACTCCGTGGGCCTGTACCTCAACTTCGACATGATCGGCTCCCCGAACTTCGGGCGCTTCGTGTACGACGGCGACAACTCGGCCTTCCCCGTCGGCCCGGGGGCCGCAGCGGGGCCTGCCGGTTCCGGGCAGATCGAGCAGGACTTCCATAACTACTTCGCCTCGGTGGGCCTGGCGTCCGGTGAGACCGCGTTCAGCGGCCGCAGCGACTACGGGCCGTTCATCGCCGAGGGCATCCCGGCCGGCGGACTGTTCACGGGTGCCGAGGGCATCAAGACCGCCGAGCAGGCAGAGCTCTTCGGCGGGGAAGCGGGTGCCCCCTACGACGCGTGCTACCACGCGGCGTGTGACGACACCGACAACCTCAGCATCGAGGCCCTCGACCAGATGAGCGACGCCGTCGCCCACCTCACGATCACCTACGCCATGAGCACGGCGGACGTGAACGGCGCCGGTGCCCCCGTGAAGGGCAAGGGCGCGAAGGACCGCTTCGAGGGCAACCCCCTCGGCGGCGGCACCGAGAGTGGCGGTGGGCTCCACCCGGAGCACGACCACGACCACGAGGTCGCGGACCGCTAGCTGACCCGAACCGCTCACGGCAGGGGCCGGTCCTCCGGGACCGGCCCCTGCTGCGTGCTGGAGCCCTCCCCTGCTGCCGAGCGCTGGACGCTAGGCCCGGGCGCGCCGCGGCCAGGGCAGCGTGGTGAGGATGATCGCCGCGAGGGTCAGGAGCGTGCCGGCAACCGTGGCTAACACCACGATGGTGCCGGGCGCGGGAACCACGAGGTCCAGGAGGAGCGACCCCACGAGCTGGCCGCCGATCATGCACAGCCCCGTGAGCAGGACGCCGAGGCTGCGCACGAGCAGCGCCCCCAGCGCGATGAAGATGCATCCCATGGGCCCGCCGAGGTAGTACCACCACTCGGTGGGCAGCGGGTTTCCCGGCCCGGCGATCGCGACCTTGACCAGCCACGCCGACAGCAGGACCGCCGTGCCGGCGATGAAGTTCATCAGCGTGGCCGCGAGCGGCGTGCCGTAGTGGAGCGCCGCCGTCCCGTTCATGGCCTGCTGGAAACTCAGGAGCACTCCGGCCACGACGGGGAGCAGGACCGGGACCAGCCAGGCCGAGACGTCGCCGGCCGCACCGAAGCGCGGGGACACCGCCCAGATGACGGACAGGACGGTCAGGACGACGCCGATCACCCGCATGGGCGTCGCGGCGCGCTTGCCGCCGGGCCCGATCCCTGCCTTGTCGACGAGGAGCCCGCTGAGCGACTGGCCCATGACGGTCGCCACGGTGAACAGGGCGACGCCGAGGATCCCGATGGTCAGGGACTGGGAGAACACGAAGAACGCCCCGATGGCCCCGGCGGCGATGTAGAAGGGCGGGAACCGCCGCTCCCGGACGGACGGGATGATCTGCAGAGCACCCGCCCGCGCGCCCGGCAGCGCGAGCGTCAGGACGATCATGACCACCAGTCCCGTGCCGAAGCTGATCAGCGCGGCTGCGATGCCGTCGCCGAGCACCGTGCCGAGGGCGCCGTTGATCCTGCCCTGGACGGGGATGGCGAGGCCGGCCACGAGGGCGAGCGGGAAGCCGAGGGCAGGGGGCAGCACGGGGGCATCAGGCACCCGTACAGCCTAGTGCGGCGCATCCGGCATGATGGGATGCATGACCGACGACGCAGGCACCGCCGAACTGCCCATCCGCGACGACATGATCCGGCTGGGGCAGGCGCTGAAGCTCGCCTCGCTCGCGGAGGACGGCGCCGAGGCCAAGACGCTGATCGACAACGGACTCGTGCAGGTGAACGGCGAGATCGAGGAGCGCCGCGGCCGGCAACTGCACGCCGGGGACACCGTCAGCGTCAACGGGCAGACGATCCGGATCAGCCGCACCCGGGCGTGAATCTCGCTGCCGGGCCGGGTCAGCGGCGGCCGAGGACCGTCATGGTGAGGAACTCCCGGACGTGCGCCAGTTCCTGCTGGTTGATGCTGTGGAACATGTTCGGGTAGAGGATCTTCGTCAGCTTCGTGTGCTTCACCAGCCAGGCGTGGGTGACCTCGATCATCTCGGGCATGATGACCTGGTCCTCCTGGTCGCGTCCCCAGAAGAACTGCACGGGCGACGCGGCGGCCTCGTCGTCCCGGAAGAACGCGTGGCCCTCCGACGGCACGGTGAACCCCGAGAGCCCGACGACGCACGCGAAGTCCGTGGGCCGGTGCCGCAGGAGCGACGTCGCGACCGCCATGCCCTGGGAGAAGCCGAGGATGCTGACGCTGGAGTGGTTCCCGCGGACGGAGTCGAGCCACCCGGACACCGCGGTGACGCTCTCGACGACGCGCTCCACGGAGTAGTCGGCCTCGCGGGAGAGCGGGAACCAGGAGTAACCGGGCCCGGCCGCCAGGGGCGCCCGCACGGACGCCACGGTGAAATCGGCGGGCAGGTGGTCGGCGAGGCCCATGAGGTCCTGCTCGTCGGCCATGTAGCCGTGGAACAGGACGAGCAGGGGCGTGCCCCCGCGCTCGGATTCCGGCTTCGACCACAGGACCACAGGGGTCCGGGAGTCGGTGGAGGGCGCGGCGGTGCCGGTGGCAGGTTCAGTCATGGCTCCTATCCTTTCACCTCTCCCCCGCGGAGGTCGTACGGTGGCGCGCGGGCGGAGCCCGTTGCAGAATGGCCCGGTGAACCTTTCCGACGGCGAGACCCTGCTGCCCCCCGACGCCGCACCCGTCCAGGACGGTCCGGTGGTCGACCCCGGCCTCAACCCCGACCCTCATCCGTGGCACCGGTACGTGGCGCTGGGGGACTCCTTCACCGAGGGCATCGGCGACCCCAACCCGGAGAGCATCGGAGGCAACCGGGGCTGGGCGGACAGGACCGCGGAGGAGCTGGCCCGGGGGCAGGCGGACTTCGCCTACGCGAACCTCGCGGTGCGCGGGCGCCTGCTGCAGCAGATCATCGACCAGCAGGTGGACGCCGGCCTGGCCCTCCACCCGGACCTCGTCACCATCTCGGCCGGCGGAAACGACCTCCTGCGCCGTGGCGGGGACCCGGACCTGCTCGCCGAGAAGCTCGACCCGGTGGTCGGGACCCTCGGCGCTTCCGGCGCGACGGTCGTCCTGCTTACGGGGCCCGACGTCCGCGAGACGGTTCTCGGGAGCGTGCGGTCGAGGACCGCCATCTACAACGAGAACCTGCGCACCATCGCCGCCCGGCACGAAGCGGTCATCGGCGACATGTGGGCACTCCGCCAGCTCACCAATCCGCAGATGTGGTCCGCGGACCGGCTGCACTTCTCCCCCCTCGGGCACCACACCATCGCCGCCATGGTGCTCGACACCCTCGCCGTCCGGCACACCCTGCTGCCGCTGCAGCCCAAGGACCTGCCGGCGCGGAGCTGGCGGACGGCACGGTCCGAGGACCTCGTCTGGGCGCGCGAGCACCTCGTACCCTGGGTGCTGCGGCGGCTCCGGCACCAGTCCTCCGGCGACGGCGTGATCGCGAAGCGTCCCGAGCCCGGGCCCATCTTCGGTCCGGGCATGCCGCCGGGCACCGCGGGCTAGCTCCCGCCGCGGCCCCTCGCCCGGACGACAGGGATGACCGGGCTTCCGCCCGGTCATCCCTGCTCCATCGTGCGTCGGCTCTATCGTGCGTCGGCGGTCCGGCCGCCGGGACTCAGCCGTCGAGCGAGACCTCGCCGTTGGCCACGGCGTCGGCGCAGGCGCTGAGATCCGGCCCGGGCTTGAAGTCGACGAACTGCGGCTGCAGCTTCTGGAAGAGGAACTCGTAGACCTCGTCGCGGGACTTCCCGTCCATGGTCTCCGCGGCCTCCCGGACCGCACCCTGCAGCGCGTGGTCGGCGTCGAGCAGGATCTTGTCGCGGGCTTCCTGGTTCCAGCCGATGGTGCTCAGTTCCATGAACAGCTCCTCTTCCTCGCGGATCGATGCGTCCGAGACCCTTGCCCCGGACGGGCCCGCCACCACTTCCTAAGCAGGCTTACTGCCACCCTAGGTGCTTGCCGGGGGAATCGGCTACCAGCCGTAGAAGGCCGACCCGAGCTGGTGGTCGAGCTGGTGGATCTGGGTGAGGAAGGCGTCGTGGCCCATGGGCGAGGAGATCATGTGGACGGGGACATCGCCGGGCAGGCCGGCCGCGAGCCGGTGCGACTGCCAGGGGAAGTACAGGCGGTCCGTGTCCACCGCGGCTATGAAGAACTCCGACGTCGCCGCCCCCAGGACGTCCTCCAGGCTTCCGCGATCGCGCGCGGCGTCGTGGCTCATCAGCGCCTCGGTGAGGATCACGTAGCTGTTGGCGTCGAAGCGGTCCACGAGCTTGTCGGCCTGGTGGTCGAGGTAGCTCTCCACCCGGTAGCGGCCCCGGTCGGCGGGCAGGACGGCCCCGAGGGGCTGCTCGGCGTCCTGCTCCGCGCGACCGAAGCGTGCTTCCAGTTCCTGCTCCGCGCGGTAGGTGATGTGCGCGATCCGCCGCGCGATACCGAGGCCCGCCTCCGGATGCGGGCCGCCGTAGTAGTCGCCGCCGCGGTAGGCGGGGTCGAGCCGGATGGCCTGCAGCTGTGCCTGGGCGAACGCTATCTGTTCGGCCGAACTGGCGGCAGTGCAGGCGATGACGGCGCACCGCTCCACCCGCTGCGGGTACATGAGTGCCCATTCGAGGGCCCGGGCGCCGCCCATCGACCCGCCGAGCACGGAGTGCCAGCGCCGGATACCGAGCTGGTCGGCGAGCAGGCCCTCCGCGCGGACGGCGTCGCGGATGGTGACGAAGGGGAACCGCGCACCCCAGGGTTCGCCGTCGGGTGCCAGGCTGGCCGGCCCCGTCGAGCCGTAGCAGCCTCCCAGCATGTTGACGGCCACCACGAAGTAGCGGTCGGTGTCCACCGTGCGGCCGGGGCCCACGAGCGAGTCCCACCAGCCCTCCTCCTCCGAGGCGCCACGGGCCACGTGCGAGCTGCCGGTCAGGGCGTGCTGCACGAGGACGGCGTTGGAGCCGTCCCGGTCCAGCCGGCCCCAGGTCTCGAACGCCAGCTGGACGTCGGGCAGCTCACCCCCGGTCTCGAGGACCAGCGGCCCGATCGACGCGACACGGAGCAGCCCGTCCCCCTGGGGAGGTGCGTCGTCGGTCCATGCGGGCAGCGGAGCAGGAGGGTACGTGGTCACGAACGGTCAGGCTCCCTTGGCGGCGCGGAAGCCCGCATCCAGATCGGCGAGGATGTCGGTGATGTTCTCGACGCCGACGGACAGCCGCACCAGGCCAGGCCGGACGCCCGCGGTGAGCTGCGCCTCCGCCCCGAGCTGGCTGTGCGTCGTGGACGCGGGGTGGATGACCAGCGAGCGGACGTCGCCCACGTTCGCGACGTGCGAGAGCAGTTCGAGGCCGTCGACGAAGCGCTTCCCCGCCTCCAGCCCTCCGGCGATGTCGAAGCTCACGATCGCCCCCGTGCCGTTGGGTCCGTACTTCCTCCCGCGCTCGTACCACGGACTCGAGGAGAGCCCCGCGTAGGTGACGCGCTCGACGTCGTCGTGTCCCTCCAGCCACTCGGCGACCGCCTGCGCGTTCTGCACGTGGCGTTCCATGCGCAGGCTGAGGGTCTCCAGTCCCTGGGCGATCAGGAAGGCGTTGAACGGGGAGACGGCAGAGCCGAGATCGCGGAGCAGCTGGACGCGGGCCTTGAGGATGTAGGCGAGGTTGGCGCCCAGCGCACTGCCCACCCCGAGATCGCGGGCGTACACGAGCCCCTGATAGCTCTCGTCCGGCGTGTTGAAGCCCGGGAACCGTTCGGGGTCCTGCGCGAAGTCGAAGTTGCCCGAGTCCACGATGACCCCGGCGATGGCGTTGCCGTGCCCGCCTAGGTACTTGGTGGCCGAGTGCACCACGATGTCCGCTCCCCACTCGATGGGCCGGATCAGGTACGGCGTGGACAGCGTGTTGTCGACGATCAGCGGGATGCCGTGCTCGTGGGCGACGGCGCTGATGCCCTCGATGTCGAGGACGTCCTGCCGCGGATTGGAGACCACCTCGCCGAAGAAGAGCTTGGTGTTCGGCCGGAGTGCCGCGCGCCACTGCCCGAGGTCGTCCGGGTCCTCGACGAACGTGGTCTCGATCCCGAACTTCTTCAGCGTGTGCTTGAAGAGGTTGTAGGTGCCGCCGTAGAGGCTGGGGCTGGCCACGATGTGGTCCCCCGCCTCCGCGATGTTCAGCACGGCGAACGTCTCGGCGGCCTGGCCGGAGGCCAGCAGGAGCGCGCCGACGCCGCCTTCGAGGCTCGCGATGCGGGTCTCCACGACCTCTTGGGTCGGGTTGCCGATCCGCGTGTAGATGGGCTCGAGTTCGGTCAGGGCGAACCGGTTCGCGGCGCTCTCCGCGCTCGGGAAGACGAACGACGTCGTCTGGTAGATGGGGAGCGCACGCGCCCCTGTGGTGGCATCCGGCACCTGGCCGGCGTGGATCTGGCGTGTTTCAAAGGACCAATCGTCGGACATGGTGTTCCCTCTGATCAGGGGCTCCGCCTGTCCGATGCTCCGGCCGGTGGACGCCGCTCCGGGAGACCGGACCCCGCAGGAGCCCGCGCTTGAACGACGCCGATGGGCGCCGGACCTGGTCTTCACCCGGGGCACCCCACCGCGGTTGGAGGGTTGCCGGCCAGCAAGCCGGGGCTGTGTGCTGGCACTCATGACCTGCATTCATGTAAACCGATCCGGGCGGATCCGGCAACCGTGTGACCCTCCGTGAAGCCGCCCGAGGGTTCGCTCCCGGTACGCCCGACGTCGGCTCCCGACCGGCTCCCAGGACACGCTCCCGGGAGTAAGGCAAGCCTTAGTCGAGACCCAGATCACTTAGTGCCAAGATAGCCGCATGCGCCTGGACCATGTATCTTATGCCTGCGAACCCGATGGACTTGCCGCGACGGCCGATCGAATCTCGGCCAAGCTCGGCGTGGAGCCGGTGAAGGGTGGTGTGCACCCCCGCTTCGGCACCCGCAACATGATCTTCCCCCTGGTCAACGGCCAGTATTTGGAGGTCGTCGAGGTGCTGAACCACCCGGCGTCGGACAAGGCTCCGTTCGGCCAGGCCGTCCGCGCCCGCTCCGAGGCCGGCGGAGGCTGGATGGGCTGGTGCGTCGCCGTCGACGATCTGGCACCGTTCGAGGAGCGCCTCGGGCGCAGCGCGGTGCCCGGCAACCGGAAGTTCCCGGACGGCCAGGAGCTCACCTGGCAGCAGATCGGCATCAAGGGACTCATCGCGGACCCCCAGGTCCCCTACCTGCTCCGCTGGGACGACGGCACGGAGGACCTCCACCCCTCGAAGGCCCGCCCCGCCTCGGTGAAGCTGGACTGCCTCACCATCGCCGGCTCGTCCGAGCGGGTGACCGACTGGCTCGGGACGGACGTCGAGAGGACGCTCGACGGCGTGCAGGTCCAGTGGATCGCCCCCAACGGGACGCCCGGGGTCATGTCGGTGACGTTCGAGACCGACAGCGGTCGCGTCGAGATCTAGGCTCCGGTCACGTGCCGATCCCCAGGGCCGGCCCGAGCAGGGCGTAGCCGACGAAGCCCGTGATGTCGATGAGCGCGTGGGCGATCACGAGCGGCATGACCCGCCGTGTCCGCGTGTAGAACCAGGCGAACAGCAGGCCCATCAGCACGTTCCCGATGAACGGCCCGAACCCCTGGTAGAGGTGGTAGCTGCCCCGGATGAGGGCACTCGTGATGATGATTGCGGGGGTGGACCAGCCGAGGTCCCGCAGGCGGATGAACAGGTACCCGACCACGATGACCTCCTCGAGCACCGCGTGCCGGAGCGCGGACAGCACGAGTACCGGGATGGTCCACCAGTGGTCGTCGAGCGCGGCCGGCACGAGCGCCGTCGTGATGCCGAGCGCGCGGCCTCCCGCGTACACCCCGAGCGTTCCGACGGCGATGATCGCGGCGAGCCCCACCCCGAAACCGACGGTGCGCAGCGGCTGCTCGAAGGTGAGGCCCAGGCGCCGGACGGCCGAGACGCCGGGACCGCTGAGCAGGAACAGGACCAGGGCCACGGGCATCAGCGCGAAGAGGATGTCCAGGAGCTGGTAGGCGAGGTCGAAGTACTCGCGCTCGTTCAGCACCGGGTTCAGGGTGGTGGTCTGGCCCGCGAGGGGTCCCCGCGTGAGCTTGTCCGCGAGGCTCACGACGGCGTACACGCCGGACTGCCCCAGGGAGAGCCCGAAGACGATCAGCAGTTCTGCGGTGATCCGCCGCCTCGGGAGCGGATCCACGGAACCTCCCGCTGCGGACGGGACGGTGGAGGACGAGGACTCGGCAGTCATGACGCTATCCTGCCAGCGGGAAGGACGGCCTGTCCCCGGATCCCGTCGTCGTCGGTCAGGCGATAGAGATGCGCCACCCCGAGCCGCGGATTACGTCACCCGATTGGGTCTTTTTGATCGCCTCCATCAGGCCTACCGTGGACGCAGGATGCAGCCCGGCCGGGCAGCTGAACCAGGGAGGACCTTCGTCATGAGCACACAAGTTGCAGAATGCAGTGTCGCCAGTTGTTCCTTCAACGACCATTCCCATTGCAACGCAGCCGCCATCACAGTAGGCGGACAAGAGGACCACGCAGCGTGCGCCACCTTCATCGACATCGGTGTCCACGGCGGCCTGCCCAAGGTCCTGGCCGGCGTCGGAGCGTGCCAGCGCACCGAATGCGCCCACAACGATCATCTGATGTGCAACGCGCCCGAAGTCCGCGTTGGCCCAGGACCCGACAACGCCGACTGCCTCACCTACAGCCACCGGTAGCGCGAATCACCCTCCGGCAACTCGGTCAGTCCCATCACTGCGGCGGCGTGCCTGACCCCTCGCGCCTGTCCCGCAGGAATCGTCCGATGGCCGCACCCGCTCTGCCTGCCGTGCCCATCCCGCCACGAGCCGGCACCAGGTGGGATTCCTCCTGTCGTTGACGCGGTGGCCGTCTGCAGGCAGATCGCTGGTGTCCGGGGCAGGACGTCACCCGGCTCGAGTGACCGACCCGGTTTTGAGAACCATACTCATCTCGCTATCGTTGGTGAGAACGGTAGTCAATAACGGGAGGGTGGGTGTGGGGTGGATCTTGCCCTCAGTGGTCTGTCCGTGCGGATCGGGGACCGGCGGATCATCAGGGATGTGACCCTGGCGGTTGCTCCTGGTGAAGCAGTGGCCTTGATCGGGGCTTCCGGGTCGGGCAAGTCGATGACTGCCGCGGCCATCACGGGATCCCTCCCGCGAAGCGCACACGTCACCGGTCGCTTGGAAATTCGGGGTCGGGACGTTCGTCCTGCCACGAGGCTCCGCCCGGAGGTGGCCGCGGTGCGTCAGGACTCCCTGACTGCTCTTCATCCGTTGGTGCGGATCGATCGGCAACTCGTGCCCGTTCTCCTTCGATCAGGTGCCGCCACGACCCGGGAAGCGGCGACCGGCCGTGTTGCGTCGATGCTCGAGGAGGTCGGTTTCGCCGACCCACTGCGGGTCCTGCGCAGCTTCCCGATGGAACTCTCCGGCGGACAGAGGCAACGCGTCTGCATCGTTCAGGCGCTGGCCTGTCGTGCCTCGTTCCTGGTTGCGGATGAACCGACGACGGCCCTCGACGTCGTGTCACAGCAGCTCGTGCTCTCGGCGTTGCGGACAGCAGCCCGAGCCGGCACCGGCATCCTGCTCATCACCCATGACGTCCCGGCGGCCGCTTCCCTGTGTTCCCGGGCAGTGGTCATCGATGACGGGATGGTCGTCGGTGAGGGTTCCTTCGTCGACCTCGCCGGCAGTACCGCGCATGCGCTGATGCAGTCCGTACGGCATGCGCCCGGCGGGGAAAGCATCACGGCCGCATGACTTCCACTCCTACCGGGACGCTCACGGCACGGGAACTACGGCTCTCCCTGTCGCGTCCCGGGCGGTCCTTCAGCAGAAGTGTGCCCACGGGCATCCTCCACGGGGTGTCGCTGCAGGTCTCCAGCGGCAGCAGCATGGGACTTGTCGGCAGCTCCGGCTCCGGGAAGTCGACGCTTCTGCGCACACTGCTGGCCCTCGAGACACCGGACTCCGGATCGGTGACCCTGCAGGACCAGGCGATCCGGCCCGGGTCGCTGAAGTCGCTCCGCTGGTACCGGCAACAGGTGCAGTACGTACCCCAGGATCCCGCGAGCAGTCTCGATCCCAGGATGACCGTCGACCAGCTCCTGCGTGAACCCCTGGTGTGCCTCGGCGTCGACGGACAGCACACCACCCGGATCCGCGATGCACTGTCCCGGGTCGAGCTTCCCGCGGCGGCTTCCGGGAAGCGGCCCTCCGAATTGTCCGGCGGGCAGAACCAGCGTGTGGCGATCGCCCGCGCCCTCGTGGTCTCCCCGATGATCCTCCTCGCGGACGAGCCGGTGAGCGGGCTGGACCTGCCGTTACGCAACCAGGTGCTCGATGTCCTGAACATGCTGATCAGCGATCAGGGGATGGGGCTGCTGTTCGTATCCCATGACCTCGACGCGATCGCCACCGTGTGCGCCAGGACCGCGGTCCTCGCCGATGGCCGGATCGTGGAAGAAGGACCCACCGAGCGGATCCTCGATGATCCGCAGCACGAGGCGACCCGCGCACTCAATGCCGCACGACTGTCGCGGGGTGCTGTTACTCGATGACCCCCTCCTTTCCTCCGAGGACCCACACCTCGGTGTCCTTGCTTTTGCCCACCCAACTGGTGTTCAACATCGGTTTCTACGCGGTCGTCCCCTTCCTCGTCATGAGCGAGGACCTCGGTCTTGGCGCCGCGGCGGTCGGCCTCGTCCTGGGTGCGCGCACCTTCAGCCAGCAGGGCATGTTCCTCCTCGGCGGGGTCATCGCCGACCGTTGGGGGCCACGCCGCAGCATCCTCACCGGCTGCGCCATCCGCGCCGCCGGATACTTCGGGCTCGCGGCCTCCGACAGCTTCTGGCCCTTCCTGCTCAGCGCCGTGCTCACTGGTGTTGGCGGTGCTTTCTTCTCACCGGCCATCGAAGGGCTCGTCGGCACGCTCGATCGTGCCCGCACCTCAGCGACCACGACAGACAGCGGAGGACGAGGCACCCCGCCGCGGAACGTGTTCGCCTGGCTCGTGCTGTTCGGGGAGGTCGGCGCTGTCGCCGGGCCCCTCATCGGCCTCGGTCTTCTGTCCTTCGGGTTTCCCGTGGTCGCAGTATCGGCCGGGGGCCTCTTCCTCATCGTCGGCATGGCGCTGTGGCTCCTCCTGCCACACCACGCCGGCTCGACCGGGAACGGTGCCGACCCCGAGCCTGACAACTCAGGGATACGCGGTGCCTTCGCCTGCCTGGAGGATCGCCGGTTCATCCTCTTCGCCGCGCTGTTCGGCGTGAACCTGCTGGCCTACAACCAGCTGTACTTCGCCCTCCCGCTCGAACTGGGTCGAGGCGGCGCCGGGACACTGGCCATCCTGTTCGCCGTTGCCTCGGCCCTGACCATCGCGTTGCAGCTGCCGATGTCCGCCCTGGCAACCCACCTCGGCCCGGCTGCTGCTCTGTGCGCCGGCTTCACCTGCATCGCGGCGGGATTCGCGGCGATCGTCCTCCTCGGAAGTGCCGGACTGCATCTTGTGCCAGGGCTTCCCGTCCTGACCGGACCGGTCGCTCTCGTCACGCTTCTCAGCCTGGGGCACATGCTCGTCGGACCCGCCGGGCTGCAGCAGGTCCACCGGTTCGCAGGCCACCGGCCCTTGGGCGCCTACTACGGCCTCCTCGCCAGCTGCGGTGGCATCGCCGTGCTGATAGGTAACGGCCTGACCGGTGTCCTCCGCGACACCCTCGGCAGCACCTCCAGCTGGGTGCTCCTCATCCTCCTGGCCCTCGTCAGCGCGACGTTGCTTCCCCGCTTCCTTCCCGCCACCTCCGTGCATCCCGGACGTCCTGCACGTCCCGTCCTTCCGTCCGTTCCCGATCAGAAGGTTCAGTCATGACCCACCGCCGCTCCCTTGCCCTTGTCGCTGTCTCGACCATCAGTTGCCTGGCCCTGACGAGCTGCTTCTCGACCGGGCCTTCCGAGTCGGCCCCTGCTACGGACGAGGCAAATGGCGGCCGTCTTTCGATCGTCCATATGCAGCCACCCCGCTCGGGCCTCACCCCGCTCAGCGACGATGCGTTCAAGCTCTCACGCTGGTCTGCAGCCGAGACGCTCGTCATTCTCGATGACCTGGGAGAGGCCCAGCCCTCCCTGGCGTCGGAGTGGGAACAGACCGCTGCGACGGAATGGACGTTCACCATCCGCGACGGGGTGCGCTTCCACGACGGCACCCCGCTGACCGCCGAGGACGTCGCCCGCTCCCTGACCGCGGCCGCGGGCGCGTCACCCACCCCGCGGATCCTGGACGGCGTCGACCTGGCCGCTGCGGCCACCGATGGGATGACGGTGACCGTCACAACGGCGATCGAGGACCCGCTCGTGCCGCAGCGCCTGTCCAGCCCCCAACTCTCCATCCTGGCCGCCAGCGCCTACGACGGCGACACCGTTGACTCGCTGGGTACCGGCACCGGCCCGTTCGTCCTCACTGCGGTGGACGGCACCTCCAGTGCGACCCTGGACCGGAACGAGGACTACTGGGGGGAACTCGCTGCCTCGTCCGGCATCGACGTCCAGTTCGTGCCGGACGGCACCGCCCGCGCCGCGGCCCTGCGTGCAGGCACCGCTGACGTCGTCGAGTCCATCCCGGTCAGCCAGGTCGCGCAGATCGACGAGGACTTGGTCTTCGAGGTACCGATGCCGCGCACGAACACCCTTTACCTGAACACGGAATCGGGCCCGTTCGCGGACCCCGCCGTGCGTGCCGCCGCCCGGGAGGCCATCGACCGGGCGACCATCGTCGCGAACGTGTACGAGGGCCGTGCGGACGTCGCCGAAGGACTCCTCGGCCCCGCCCTGCCCTGGGCTGCGGAGGAACGCGACGACGCCTACCAGGGAATTCTCGAGGGCCGGCCCGAGCCGGCACCGGTCGACGGGGTGCGGATCACCCTGGGCACGTTCACGGATCGTGCCGAACTCCCCGAGGTCGCCGTGCAACTCGAGCAGCAGCTCGAAACCGCCGGCTTCGTCGTCGAACAGGACGTGCGCGAGTACCAGTTCATCGAGGCCGACGCCCTGGACGGGGCCTTCGACGCCTTCATCCTCTCCCGGGCCACCGTCCTCGACTCCGGGGATCCTGTGGCCTACATGTACAGCGACTTCGCCTGCGAAGGGTCCTTCAACATCTCCCAGTTCTGCGACCCGGCCGTCGACGACGCCCTGCAGAAAGCCGCCGCCACCCCGGCGGGCGCCGAACGGCGGGAGGCGATCATCGCCGCCGAGGCGGAGATCCTTGCTCGGGATGCCGCGATCCCGATGCTGCACGAGCGCGTCATCCAGGGCGAAGCGGCAGGCGTGGACGGCGCGGCCCGGGACCCACGCGAGCGGTCGCTGGTGACCGGCGACACCCGCGTCGAGCAGTGACGCGTTTCCCTCCCAGGGCATTCCCGGCCAGTGCCATCCTGGTCGGCCTGTCCCGGGCGGGGGCCCTGCTCGCCGTCATCATGGTGATCGGGATGCTGCCCTGGCTCTCCGGACAGAGCCCTGAATACACGGTCCTGCGCGCCCGGTACACCGACCTGGAAGCAACACCGGCGGCATTGGCGATGGTCCGTGCCGAACTCGGCCTGGACAGGGGCCCGCTCCTGGTCTTCCTCGACTGGTTCGCCGGGATCCTCACCGGGGACTTCGGCCGATCCTGGATCTCCAACTCCCCGGTGCTGCCGGGAACCCTCACAGCCCTCGCTGTGTCCGTGACGCTCATGATCTGCGCCGGTGTGATCGCACTGCTGATTGCCGGGTTGTTCGCACTCCCCTCGCTCCTGCGCGGCTCCCGGGGTGAGCGGCGGCGAGGGGCCGGGCTCTTCGCGACGACGGCGACCTCCATGCCCGATTTCCTGCTGGCCTCCCTGTTCCTGGTCATCGGTGCGGTCTGGTTACGCTGGTTCCCGCCGTCGGGGTGGCTGGGACTGCACTACGCGGTCCTGCCGTCCCTCGCCCTGGGCCTGCCGGCCGGAGGGCTGATGGGCAAACTCCTGGCCGACGCCATCAGCTCCGCCGGCGATGAACAGTGGGTGTCCGCGTGGCTGTCGGCCGGTTTTTCTCGCCGCCAGATCGCTGCCGGTCTCCTGCGGCGGGCGTTGCCGACAGTCTCCAGCCAGGCTGCCCTGGTCGTCGTCGGGCTCACCGGCGGGGCGGTCGCCGTCGAACGGGTCTTCGCCATCCCCGGAATCGGCAGGGCCACCCTCGGTGCCGCCACGTCGCAGGACATCCCCGTGCTGCAGGCCGGCGTCCTCGCCCTCCTCGTCCTGGCGATCATGGCCGGCATCGCCGCGGCACTGATCCGCACGGCGCTCCTCGGGCCGGCCGGACGGCTGGGCGTGATCCCCGTCGCCGTCGTCCCTCCCGTCTTCCACCGGCGGGACCTCGCCGTGCCCCTCGGGGCAGCGACACTGCTCGGCCTGATCACCATCGCCGGGATCCTCCGCGACCCGTTCGCCTCAGCCCACCCGCGCCTCGCCCCGCCGAGCTGGGCTCTACCGTTCGGGGCCGATGCCAGCGGCCGCGACCTGCTCGCCCGCGTAGGACACGGCACCGTGACCACCGTGGGCACCGCCCTCGTCGTCGTCCTCGTGTCCCTGCTGATCGGCATCCTGATCGGTTCCCTGCCACGCCTGGGAACAGGGCCGCTCGAGGTCGCCAACGCCGCCCCTCCCGTCATCGCGGGGATCATCGTCGCCGCGATCTCCGGGGCATCCATTGGAGGCGCCGCCCTCGCTGTCGCCCTGGTGAGCTGGGCGTCCTTGGCAGCGCACACCTCCGCCCTGACCCTGCAGGCCCGCAGCCTGCCCTTCGTCACCGTCCTCCCGGTCCTCGGCGTCGGGCCGGCCCGGATCCTGCTCCGGCACATCCTCCCGCACATCCTCGGACCCCTGGTCCGGCACGCGATGCTCCGCCTCCCCGGAACGGCCCTCGCCCTTGCGGCGCTGGGCTTCCTCGGACTCGGAGCCAACCCGCCCAGCCCCGACTGGGGCCTGGTGCTCGCCGAAGGCATGGCCTACGTCGAACGGGCGCCCTGGACGGTTCTCGCTCCGGCGTCGGCCCTGATCCTCGCGTCCGTCCTGGCCGTATCGACGTCCGGGCTCACCCTCCCCCCAACCCCACGCCGCCGGACGAGGGCGGCCATCGAGGACGGCGCACCCGTAGCAGCCTGATCCCGGTGACCCACCGGCTCAGAGGACGAGGGCCCCTTTTTCCTACGTGCATGGTCGCATGCATACGCGTTCATGTATTGGTACGACGGATGACGCTCAACTCGAGAAGGTAGCGGAGCTGTTCAAGGCGCTCAGCACGGTATCCCGGTTGAGGATCCTGACGTCCGTTGCCGGCAGTGCGGGCTCTGTGGGTTCACTCGTGGAGGCAACGGGGCTGTCCCAGCCGCTCGTGTCGCAGCATGTACGGGTGCTGCGGAGCATGAACCTCGTCACCGTCAGCAGGTCAGGACGCGAAGCGATCTGTGCGCTGACCGACGAGCACGTCGCACACGTCATCGATGACGCGATCGCCCACATGGTCGAAGCCTCCCCGACGACGGATCACAGCCATGAACCTACGACTTCCGCGGGCAGTACACCTAGCTGTACTGCTGGCCCCGATCACCGAGTCAGCACTGGATCAGCACAGAATCAGTGTGTTCGAGCGCCGAGGCGCTGGAACCGGTGCGGATCGAACGAGTGGTCCTCGATGCTTCGCGCATCATTTGGGGCGAGGGCTGGCGAGGGCTATGGATGGCTCGGCGGCGCCAGGCGGACCGGTGGGCCGACACCGAGCACCGTACCGGATAGATCGTCGGGCAGGGCGTTGTCCTGACCCGCAACGGGTCGCCACTGCTCCACCCAATCACCGAGTGTCCGCAGGTGTCCGGCAGCGTCGATGCCACCCAACCACACGGACGGTCCCGTCAGGTCGCTCTCCGAGGTGCGGATCGCGACAGCGGCGAATGCTCCCTGCGCGCACTGCTGCAGGCAGGGTGCAGAAATCAACACACCCCCCGAGGAGCGCGCGACGGCAGCCGCGAGACCGCCGTCACCGCTCGTCCTGGTCAGGGCAGCACACCGGTGACCCGCACAGAGGGCGACGACGACGCCGGCGGGCGTGCCGGTCTCTGTGGCGTCCTGCCGTGCCCTCGGCCGGTCGACCGCATCGGTGCCGGATGGCTTGCCGGTACCCCGTGTCATGGCGGACCACCGACCCTAGCCCTGGCGGGCTTTCATGCGGGGATTCTTCTTGTTGATGACGAAGGTCCTGCCGCGACGGCGGACGATCTGCGCCCCGGGGATCTTCTTGAGGGCGCGGAGGGAATGGCGTACCTTCATGGTGCTCCTTCTGTGGTGGTGGTGCTTCGGCTCGTCCTGCCCGGATGATGCGCCGTCGCCAGGTCCAGCTCCTCGTCGGTGAGCGCACAGGCGTCCAGCAGGGTCATGATGTCGTCGTCGTCGAGAGCGTCGCCGGTGAGGGCCAGGTGCGTGCCCCTGCACCACTCGCCATGCCGCGAACCCGCGGTCCAGGCCCCTTCGTTGCCGAGGGAGATCCGGGGCGAGTTCGCCGACGAGGTGCAGGCCGCGATCCCACAGGGCCGGGTCGCGCGGCAGGAGGTCGTTCGTGGTGGTGAGGACGGTGTCGGCGAAGAGGAACTCCCCGACGAGGAACTCGCCCGGCGTGCGGGAGTCCTCCCGCACAGCGGTGTACCCGGACTCGAAGAGCGTGTGGTGGTCCCACAGCTGGTCCTCCAGGTCCTCCGGACGCACTGCCAAGGCAACGGTGTCCACGATGAATGTCCGCGAGGCGACCGTGCGCAGGCCCTCGATCGCATCCTCGGCGGTCGTCCCCGGCGGCAGACCCACGATCGCACGGGTGGCGCCGTCCTCGGCCAGGCGCAGGAGCGCCGGCGCAAGATCGAACCGCACCGTGCAACTCAGGCAGCCGTGCTCCAGGACCATCGACTCCCGCTCGACGAGCCGGTCCGCGTTATGGACGCGGCGCACCACCACCCCGCCGTCGAGCAGATCGTGCAGGACGACAGGCGTGGCGGAGGTGCGTCCTGCCAGGGCGGACGCGGCGCTGTTGCGGCTGAGCCCATCGAGGGAGGTGACGAGGATGAGGTGCATACCCCCACCATATGAGAATGATTCTCAAATATAAAGTCGGTGAAGAGTCCCCAGCGTCAGCCCTCCTACCGAAGGCGCGTGCCCGCCCGCCAGACGGCGTGCACGAGCGGCATCCCAGGTCGGTACGCCAGGTGCGTGGCCGACGGCGCGTTCAGCAGCTGCAGGTCCGCGCGGTGCCCGACGGCGAGGGACCCGACGGCGCGGAGTCCGTCGGCGTCGCGTCCCGTGTGACGACGCAGCGCCAGCGCCCCGCCGTGGGTGGCGGCACGGACCGCCTCGTGGACCGTCAGCCCCATCTGCAGGACGGCGGTGGCGACGCAGAAGGCCATGGAGCTCGTGTAGGAGGTGCCGGGATTGCAGTTGCTCGCCAGGGCGATCCGGGCACCGGCGTCGAGCAGCCGCCGGGCGGGTGCGAACGGCTGGCGCGTCGACAGATCGCAGGCCGGCAGGCACGTGGCGACGGTACCCGGCGCGTCGTCCGCGCCCGATCCCGACCACGTGCCCGCGAGCGCGTCGACGTCGGCGTCGGAGAGGTGGTTCACGTGGTCGACGCTGGCGGCGCCGAACTCGACGGCGAGCGCCACGCCGGCGCCCGGGCCGAGCTGGTTGCCGTGCACGCGCAGGCCGAGGCCCGCGGCGGCGCAGGCCGCGAGGACGCGGCGTGACTGGTCCGGGGTGAAGGCGCCGGTCTCGCAGAAGACGTCGGCCCAGCGCACGTACGGGCGGACGGCGTCGAGCATCGGCCCGCACACGAGATCCGTGTAGTCCTCGGCGTCCTCCCCTGCGGGCACGAGGTGCGCGCCGAGGAAGGTGACCTCGTCCACCACGCCGGCCGCGATCCGCGCGCTGCGCGCCTCCTGCGCGACGTCGAGCCCGTAGCCCGTCTTCGTCTCGAGGTACGTGGTGCCGCCCGCGGCGGCCTCCGCGGCGCGGGCCAGCAGGAGCCGCGTGAGGTCGTAGTCCTCCGCGGCGCGCGTGGCCTCCACGGTGACCGCGATGCCGCCCGCGGCGTACGACTCCCCCGCCATGCGGGCCTCGAACTCCGCCGTCCGGTCCCCGGCGAACACGAGGTGCGTGTGGCTGTCGACCCAGCCGGGCAGTCCCGCGCGGCCCCCGGCATCGTAGGCCTCGTCCGCCGCGGGCGCGCGGGTGGCCGGGCCGATCCAGCTGATCCGCTCCCCCTCGAGGACCAGGGCGGCGTCCCGCAGGACGGCGCCGTCGGCGTCCTGCGTCATGAGTTCGCCGATGTTGGTGATGAGGACGGACATCAGGACCGGCCCCCGGGATGTGCGGCGGTGGAGGGTGCGGCGGTGGGGTGTGCTGCGTCGAGGCGGGCGATGGCCGCGACCAGCAGTGGCCCGGGATCCCCGAGCGTCGTGTGCACGCCGTCCCGCGCCCTGAGGACACCGCCGACGACGACGCCCGTGACGTCCTGAGCCGTCGCCGTCGAGGCGAGCTGCTCCCGGGAGGATCCGGCGGTGCGTGCACTGTGCGGGTCGACCGCCATGAGATCGGCCGGGTGGCCCGGACCGAAGCCCGCGCCGGGACGGCCCTGGGCCCGCGCGCCGCCGAGGGACGCGATGCCGTGCAGCCGCTCCGGGGCGAAGTGCCCCCGCCGCCCGGTGCGCAGGCGCTCCCCGAGCTCGAGGGCCCGCATCTCCAGCCACGGGTCGACGGCGGCGTGCTGGTCGGTGCCGAGAGCGAGCTGCGCTCCGGCCTCCCGGAAGTCCCCGGCCGGCCCGAGCCCGTCGGCGAGATCCGCCTCCGTGGTGGGGCAGAACACGATCACCGCTCCGGCGTCGGCGAGGGTCGCGATGTCGCGGTCGGTGACGTGGGTGGCATGGACGGCGGACAGGCGGTCGGTCACGAGGCCGTGCCGGTGGAGCAGCGCCGTCGGGGTGCGGCCGGTCGCCCGGAGGCACTCCTCGTTCTCGGCGGGCTGCTCGGACAGGTGGATGTGCAGGGGCAGGTCCGGCGGCAGCCGACGAGCGATCACGGCGAGGTCCTGCTCCGGCACCGCGCGGACCGAATGGATGGCTGCGCCGACCGTGACCTGGCGTACGGGGTAGCGCGAGGAGATCGCTGTACGCAGGGACGCCAGCCGCGCGAGCCACCGCTCCGCGGTCCCGTCGGAGAAACGGCGCTGGCCCGCCGCGAGGGGTGTCCCGAAGCCGCCGGCGAGGTAGCACGTGTCGAGCAGCGTCAGGCGGATGCCCGCACGGACGGCGGCCCGGGCGAGGGCCAGCTCCATGGCATGCGGTCCGTCGTCGTCCCCCTGCCCGTACGGCGTACCGTCCGGGCGGTGGTGCACGTAGTGGAATTCGGCGACACTCGTCCACCCCGCCACCACCATCTCGGCGTACACCGCGGCGGCGAGCTCCTCGTACAGTGCGGGCGTGAGGGCACCCGCCGCGCGGTACATCGTCTCCCGCCAGGTCCAGAACGTCCCGCCGCTCCCGTGGGTGCGCCCGCGCAGCGCGCGGTGGAACGCGTGCGAATGCGCGTTGGCGGCGGCGGGGAACACCACGCCGCGGAGGACGACGTCGCCCTCCCGCGCCGGCACGCCCGCGAGCACGCCGAGCACCAGGCCGTCGTCGTCCACCTCGACGCGCACGGCGTCGCGGATCCCGTCGGCTCCCAGCCACGCGTGCTCGCACCAGACGGCGCGGACGGCCCGATCGGTGCGGGGTCCGGTCACAGCAGGTTGTCGAGGACGTCCGCGAGCGCGGTGGCCCCGGCGTCCGCGTCGTCGCGCTCCACGAACTCCTCGGGCGAATGGCTGACGCCGGTGGGGTTGCGGACGAACAGCATGGCGGTGGGCGCGATGGCGCCGAGGATGCCGGCATCGTGCCCGGCGCCCGTCGGCAGGGTCGGTGCGCCGGGGAAGGAGCGGCCGAGGGCGTTGCTGAGCGTGCGCTGGAGCGCACCGTCGAAATGGACCGTGCCGCTGCGCGATTCCTCGGTCAGGGTGGTCCGGCAGCCCTCGAACGCGCAGATCTTCTGGGCCTGGCCGTGGATCCTCTCGATGAGCGACGCCGTGACGGCGTCCTCCTCGTGGCGCACGTCCAGCCACAGGTCCACGCGGGAGGCGATGACGTTCGTCCCGCCCGGCACGGGCTGCAGGCGTCCCACCGTCGCGCGGGCGCCGTCCTGCTCCGCGGCGGCCTTCCGGACGGCGAGGACCACCTGGGCGGCGGCGACCATGGGGTCGGCGCGGTCGGCCATGAGCGTGGTGCCCGCGTGGTTGCCCTGGCCGGTGATGGACAGGCGCCAGCGGCCGTGACCCAGCATCGTGGAGCCGATGGCCACGGCGGAGTCGAGATCGATCAGGCCTCGCCCCTGCTCGACGTGGAGTTCCACGAAGTCCCCGATGCGCCGGATCGCCTCCTCGTCGCGGCCCAGGTGCGTGGGGTCGACCCCCGCGGCGCGGGAGGCCTCGGCGAAGGTGGTGCCGTCCGCGTCCGTCAGGGACCGGACGGCATCAGGGTCGAGCGTGCCGGTGAGCAGGCGCGATCCCAGGCAGGAGACCCCGAAGCGGGACCCCTCCTCCTCGGGGAACACGGCGATCGCGAGGGAGCGCTGCGGGGTCGCCCCGCGCTCGCGCAGCAGGTCCACGGCCACGAGGGCGGAGGCGACGCCGAGCGGGCCGTCGTAGGCGCCGCCGCCGGGCACCGAGTCGAGGTGGCTGCCCGTGACGAGCGCGCCGTCCCGGCTGTCCGTGGCGTCCCACCACGCCCAGAGGATGCCGTTGCGGTCCGTCTCGACGGCCAGTCCGCGGGCCTGGGCCTCGGCGCTGAACCATTCGCGCAGCGAGGACTCGGCGGGGGTGTACACGCCGCGCGAGTAGCCCCCGCGGGTGGCGTCGCGGCCGATGTCACTGATGGAGTCGAGGACGGAGGAGACGGTCTGCACGGGGGTACCTTCCGGTCGGGGACGGGTCTTCAGGATTGCATGGGGATGCGGACGCCGTGCTCCGCCGCGACCTCGCGGGCGCGCCCGTACCCGGCGTCGACGTGGCGGATCACGCCCGTCCCGGGATCGTTGGTGAGGAGCCGCTCGAGCTTCTGCGCCGCGAGGTCGGTCCCGTCGGCGACGGAGACCTGCCCGGCGTGGATGGAGCGGCCGATCCCGACGCCGCCGCCGTGGTGGATGGACACCCAGGTGGCCCCGGAGGCGGTGTTCAGGAGGGCGTTCAGCAGGGGCCAGTCGGCGACGGCGTCGGAGCCGTCCGCCATCGCCTCGGTCTCCCGGTAGGGCGAGGCGACGGACCCGGAGTCGAGGTGGTCGCGGCCGATGACGATCGGGGCCGAGACCCTCCCCTCCGCGACGAGCCGGTTGAGGAGCAGGCCCGCCTTCGCGCGGTCCCCGTAGCCGAGCCAGCAGATCCGGGCGGGCAGGCCCTCGAACTCCACGTGCTCGGCCGCGGCGTCGAGCCAGCGGTGCAGGTGCCCGTTGTCCGGGAACAGCTCCTTGAGGGCGGCGTCGGTGACGGCGATGTCCGCCGGATCCCCCGAGAGCGCGACCCAGCGGAACGGGCCGAGCCCCTCGCAGAACAGGGGTCGGATATAGGCGGGGACGAACCCCGGGAAGGCGAACGCACGGCCGTAGCCGCCCTTCCGGGCCTCGTCGCGGATCGAGTTGCCGTAGTCGAAGACCTCCGCTCCGGCGTCGAGGAATCCGACCATCGCCTCGACCTGCAGGGCCATCGACGCCTGGGCCTTCTTCGTGAAGCCGTCCGGGTCCGCGGCGGCCTCACGCTCCCACTCGTCGACGGCGATCCCCTCGGGCAGATAGCTGAGCGGGTCGTGGGCGGAGGTCTGGTCGGTGACGATGTCGACGTCGAGCCCCCGCCGGAGCAGTTCCGGGAACACGGTGGCCGCGTTGCCGACGACGCCCACGGACAGCGCCCGCTGCTCGCGTTTCGCGGCGAGGACCTGCGCGACGGCGTCGTCGAGCGTGTCCGCGACGGTGTCCAGGTAGCGTTTCGCGACGCGGCGGCGCAGGCGCGCCTCACTGACGTCCACGATGAGGACGGCTCCGCCGTTGAGCGTGACGGCGAGGGGCTGGGCGCCGCCCATGCCGCCACAGCCCCCGGTCAGGGTGAGGGTGCCGGCGAGGCTGCCGCCGAACCGTGTGCGGGCGATCGCCGCGAACGTCTCGAAGGTGCCCTGCAGGATGCCCTGCGTGCCGATGTAGATCCAGGAGCCCGCGGTCATCTGCCCGTACATCATGAGGCCCTCCGCCTCGAGGCGCCGGAACTCGGGCCACGTGGCCCAGTCCCCCACGAGGTTGGAGTTGGCGAGCAGCACGCGCGGCGCCCACGGGTGGGTGCGGAACACCCCGACGGGCTTGCCGGACTGGACGAGCAGCGTCTCGTCGTCCTCGAGCTCCGTGAGGGTGCGGACGATGGCGTCGTAGGCGTCCCAGCTGCGGGCCGCCCGGCCGGTCCCGCCGTACACCACCAGGTCCTCGGGCCGTTCGGCGACCTCGGGATCGAGGTTGTTCATGAGCATCCGCAGCGGCGCCTCGGTCTGCCAGCTCTTCGCGGTCAGGCGGGTGCCGCGCGCGGCCCGGATGGACCGGGAGGGATCGTGGGTCGCGGAGGTGGGGGTGGTCATGCCGGTTCTCCTGTCAGGTCCTCGGGCACCGGGACGGCGCCCGCACCGGGCTCCGTCAGGAGGGCCGCGGCCTCCTGTGCCACGAGCGAACCGATGCGGTGGGCCTCCGCCTCGGTGATGCGGTAGCTGGGGACGACGACGCTGAGCGCCGCGACCGTCCGGCCGCCCGGCGAGAGAGGCGCCGCGATGGCCGTGACATCCTTCTCGACGCCGTCGCGCACGACGACGAAGCCGCCGTCCGGGGGCCCACCCGTGAGCACAGCACCGACGGCGGTCTGCGCGAGCGGGATGCTGCGCCCCACCCAGCTGGCGTGGCGCACCGAGTGGGTGCCCTCGCGCATCGCGAGGTAGACGCCCTCGCCGTCGTGCGAGGGGACGCTGAGGTAGGCCGACTCGCCGGTCCGCTCCACGAGGCGATCCAGGGCGGGCTCCGCGAGGGAGACCAGGGATTCGTGGCCGAGGGCCTGCGCGCCGAGCTGCACCACGCGGAGGCCGGGCCGGTAGGCGCCGAGGGCGTCCCGGCGGACGAACCCCGTCCCTTCGAGGGTGCGCAGGAGCCGCAGCGCCGTCGACGCCGACAGGTCGGCCTCCCGGGCCGCGTCCGCGAGTGTCAGCGAGCCGGCCCCGCAGACCGCCCCGAGCAGCACGAGGGCCCGCTCGACGGTGCGGGTCGATGATTCGGCCATGCTCGCTCCTTGCTTTCGTGGTCGACGTATATTTCACTTATTGAAACTCCATTTTCACTCAATGGCAAGAGCGGCAGGCGCCGCGGGAACCGAGGCACAGCGTGAACCAGCAGACCGTGATCGTGGGCACCGGCCCGCTGTCCCCCGCCGACGTCGTCGCGGTGGCGCGGGACGGCGCCCGGGTGGATCTGGCACCCGAGGCCCTCGCCGCGATGGCCGGATCCCGAGCGGTGGTCGACGCGCTCGTGGACGACGGCACGCCGCACTACGGGGTCTCGACCGGCTTCGGTGCCCTGGCCACCCGGCACATCCCGCTGGACCAGCGCACCCGGCTGCAGCGCAGCCTCATCCGCAGCCACGCGGCGTCCTCGGGGGCCGAGGTGGATCGCGAGGTGGTGCGCGGCCTGATGCTCGGCCGCCTCTCCACCCTCGCCACGGGCCGTACCGGGGTGCGCCCGCTCGTCGCGTCCACCTACGCCGCCCTGCTGAACGCCGGCATCACACCGGTGGTCGGCGAGTACGGTTCGCTGGGCTGCTCGGGCGATCTCGCGCCGCTCTCCCACGTGGCCCTGGCGCTGATGGGCGAGGGGCAGGTACGGGACCGCGCCGGGCACCTGGTGGAGGCGGCCGAGGCGCTCGCCGAGGCAGGCATCGCCCCGGTCGAGCTGCGCGAGAAGGAGGGGCTGGCCCTCATCAACGGTACGGACGGGATGCTCGGGATGCTCGTCCTCGCCGCCGCGGACCTGCACCGGCTCCTCACGACGGCGGATCTCGCCGCGGCCATGAGCGTGGAGGGGCTGCTGGGTACCGACGCCGTGTTCGCCGAGGATCTCCACGCCCTGCGCCCGCACCCGGGCCAGCTGGCGTCCGCCGCGAACATCCGCGCCCTGCTGGCGGGGTCCCCGCTGCTCGCCGACCAGTTCACGTCCGAGACCGGCCGGCACCGGTTCACCCGCGTCCAGGACGCGTATTCCCTGCGGTGCGCGCCCCAGGTCCACGGAGCCGCCCGCGCCACCCTCGCGCACGCCGACGCCGTCGCCGCGATCGAGCTGGGGTCCGCGATCGACAACCCGGTCATCACCCCCGACGGCAGGATCGAGTCCAACGGCAACTTCCACGGGGCGCCGGTGGGCTACGTGCTGGACTTCCTCGCGATCGCCGTCGCGGACGTCGCCTCCATGAGCGAGCGCCGCACGGACCGCTTCCTCGACACGTCCCGCAGCCACGGGCTCAACGCCTTCCTCGCCCACGATCCCGGCGTCGACTCCGGCCACATGATCGCCCAGTACACGCAGGCCGGCATCGTGTCCGAGCTCAAGCGCCTCGCCGCGCCGGCATCCGTGGACTCCATCCCCTCCTCGGCCATGCAGGAGGACCACGTCTCGATGGGCTGGGCCGCGGGTCTGAAGCTGCGCCGGGCCGTCGACGGCCTCACGCGCGTCCTCGCGATCGAGATCCTCACCGCAGCACGCGCCCTGGACATGCGCGGAGGCGGGGCGGGCACGGGCGCGGTCGGGCGCAGTTCCGCGCCGATCACCGCCGTCCGGGCCCGGCTCCGGCAGGACGTCGAGGGCCCCGGCACCGACCGCTACCTGGCCCCGGAGATCGAGGCCGCCCGGCGGCTGGTGGACGACGGCTCCCTGCTCGCCGCAGCCCGGAGGGCAGTCCCGGGGTCCCTCCAGTAGGGCTTGTTAGGGTGGGCTGACCACCCCGAGAAAGAGGCGCCGCCCCATGTCCTCCCCCGTCCCCGTGCCCTCCGTCAAACCCCCGCGCCCCCAGGCGGTCCTCACCGTGCTCGAGACGCAGTGGCTGAGCCCCCACCTGGTGCGGGTCGTGGCGGGTGGTCCCGGCTTCCGGGACCTGCAGGACTGCGACGCGACGGACAGGTACGCCAAACTGCTGTTCACCAAACCCCACCTCGGGCTGACCCCGCCCTACGACCTCGCGGCCCTCAAGCACGCCCTGCCCGCGGGCGACCGACCCGTGAAGCGGACCTACACCGTACGGTGGCTCGACGCCGCGGCGGAGCGCCTGGCCATCGACTTCGTGGTGCACGGGGTCTCCGGCATCGCCGGCCCGTGGGCGGCGCAGGCCGCCCCGGGCGATCCCCTGGTCCTCATGGGCCCCTCCGGCAAGTGGTCGCCGGACCCGGACGCCGACTGGCACCTCTTCGCAGGGGACGACTCCGCGCTCCCCGCGATCGCCGCCGGCCTCGAGGCCCTGCACCCGGCCGCCGTCGGACACGCCTACCTCGAGGTGGACACCGCCGCCGACGTACTCGCGCTCGCCGCCCCCGCGGGGGTGGAGCTGCACTGGCTGACGCGGGACGGCCGGGAACCGGGCACGACGACGCTGCTCGCGGACGCCGTCGCCGCCGGACCATGGCCCGAGGGACGCGTCGACGCCTTCGTCCACGGGGAGCGCGGCGCCATGAAGGCCCTGCGGGACATCCTGTTCCGGGACAGGGGGCTCACCCGCGCGCAGGTCTCGCTCTCCGGCTACTGGGCGTACGGCCGCGAGGAGGACACCTTCCAGGCGGAGAAGCGTGAGCCGATCGGCAAGATCCTCGACGACTGACCCCGGGCACGTGCGGCCCGGTGCGCCTCAGGCGACCGGCACCGCGCGGGGGCCCCGCCTCGGCAACCGTTCCAGGAGTTCCATCGCGGGCTCGGCGATACGCGCCAGTACGGGCCCGAGCACGGCCATGATCAGCACGTACGTCGTCGCCAGCGCGGCGATCTCAGGGATCACGGAGCCGGAGGCCACCGCGAGCCCGGCGATGACGATCGAGAACTCCCCGCGCGCCACGAGGGCCGTGCCGGCCCGGGCCCGGCCGAGGCGCCCGATGCCCTGGCGGCGGGCCGCCCACCAGCCGGTCGCGATCTTCGTCGCCGTCGTGACGAGCGCGAGGAGCAACGCGACCCCGAGGACCGGGGGGATCGACGCCGGGTCGGTATTGAGCCCGAAGACCACGAAGAAGATGGCGGCGAAGAGATCCCGCAGCGGTTCGAGGAGGCGGGCCGCGTTCTCCGCCGTCGCGCCGGAGATCGCGATGCCGAGGAGGAACGCCCCCACGGCCGCCGAGACCTGCAGGGCGGAGGCCACACCCGCGACGAGCAGGGCCGCCCCGATGAGCGTCAGGAGGAAGACCTCGCGGTCCTTGCTGTCGACGACCGCGGAGACCGCGTTCCCCCAGCGCAGCGCGACGACGAGCACGAGGGTGACGACGAGGAGGGAGACGCCGACCGTCCCGAGTCCGCCGGCGAAGCTGAGCCCCGCCAGCACCGCGGTCAGGACGGGCAGGTAGACGGCCATCGCGAGGTCCTCGAAGACGAGGATCGCGAGGACGGTGGGCGTCTCCCGGTTGCCGAGGCGGCCGAGATCGCTCATCACCTTCGCGGCGATACCCGAGGAGGAGATGTACGTGACGCCGCCCATCACGAGGGCCGCGACCGGCCCCCAGCCCAGGATGACCGCGACGAGGGCGCCCGGCGTGAAGTTCAGGACGAGGTCCACGATCCCCGCCATCCAGGACTGCCGCATCCCGGTGACGAGTTCCTTGGCCGTGTACTCCAGGCCGAGCAGCAGCAGGAGGAGGATGACGCCGATCTCACCGGCCACCTCGCTGAATTCCATGACCCCGTCGAGCTCGAGGAAGCCACCCTGCCCGAAGAACAGGCCACCGAGGAGGTACAGCGGGATGGGCGAGAGTCCGATCCGGCCCGCAAGCCGCCCGAGGACCCCGAGGAACAGGAGAATCGCGCCGAGTTCGATCAGGGTGAGGGCGGTCGTGTGCATAGACGGCGATCAGCCGTTGCGCAGGATGTCCGCTGCGGTGTCCAGGCCCTCCGAGGTCCCCACCACCACCAGCAGGTCGCCGCCGGCGAGCGTGAAGTCGGGGGCGGGTGAGGCCTGGACCTGGCCGGAGCGGAGCACGGCGACGAGGGATGCGCCGGAGCGCGACCGCATCCTGGTGTCACCGAGGGTGCGGCCGTCGAAGGGCGATCCGTGGTCGATGTAGAACTGGCGCGTCGAGACCCCGGGGAGGTCCCGGTGCTCCTCCGTCAGCTGGGCCACGAGCTGCCGGGACCCGAGGAGGCTGCCGATCGTCGCCGCCTCGTCCGGGGTCAGCGGGATGGAGGCGACGCAGGCGTCCGGGTCATTGGCCTTGGAGATGATGAGGTCGAGCTCGCCGTCGCGCTGCGCGACGATGCCGACCCTCCGGCCGGACCCGGTGACGATCTCTCGCCGCACCCCGATGCCGGGAAGGCGCGTTTCGATGACGTTCATGCGATCATCCTAGACCTGCGTGGACTGCTCGCCGGCGGGCAGGGCGCTGGTGGCGCGGCCCGTTCGCTGAGGGCGTCGAGGCCTCGTTCGGCGCCGACGGATCGGGCTCCGGATGGATGGTCCTCAGGCCGGACGGAGCGCGGCGGCCGCGGCGCCCACGCGGTCCGGGTCGGCGCCGAGATCGGCCGGATCGGCGCCGGTGAGGAGGACGGAGGCCAGTTCGGCGATGCCCGACGACGTCTGGAACCCGTACCCGCCCTGCCCCGCGAGCCAGAAGAACCCGGGGTGGCCGGGATCGAACCCCACGACCGGCACGGTGGAGTCCCGCTGGGTCCGCAGCCCCGTCCAGGATCGGTGGACGGCCGTGATCCCGAGGGTCGTCACGGCTCCGAGCCGCTCGATGAGGCGCTCGACGTCGCCCGGGTGCGGTTGGGCGTCCCCCGCCTCCGCCGGTTCCGATTCGGCGGGCGAGATGAGGACGCCGTCGGCGTCCGGGCGGTAGTAGAAGGACTCGTCGGCCGCCGCGACCATCGGGGACCCTGCCCGCGGCGCGTTGCCCGCCGCCACGATCGCCGCGGTCCGTCGGTGCGGCACGAGTCCCTGGGGCGCGACGCCGCACAGCGTCGCGACGCCGTCGGCCCAGGCTCCCGCCGCGTCGACCACGACCCCCGCGGTGATCGGCCGGTAGCCGGCGCGGACGCTCCACGCGGAGCCGTCGTAGCGGGCCTCGGTGACCTGCGCCCCGGTGAGGATGATGACGCCGTCGTCGCTCGCGCTCCGCCGGTGGTACTCGAGCAGCAGGTCCGTGTCCGTCCCCACGCAGTCCGTGTCGATGGCGGCGGCCGCGAAGGCCTCGGGGCGCAGCTGCGGGCAGAGGTCGAGGGCCTGGGCGTGGGTGAGGCGGTGCATCGCGACGCTGGCCCGCGCGTCGACGTCGGCCTCGGATCCGATCAGGAGGAAGGACCGCGGCTCGGTCAGGGGGAGCCCCGTGGAGGACTGCACGCCGCCCAGCAGCTCGAGGGTGCGCCGGGTCAGGTCCACGACGGGCTCGGGGCCGTAGCTGGGGATCAGTTGCCGCGCCGAGCGGGAGGAGGTGTGGTAGCCGAGGGTCGGCTCGGCTTCCACGAGGACCACGCTGGAGAAGGGGGCCAGCGCGGAGGCCAGCGAGAGGCCGGCGATCCCGCCGCCGATGATCAGGACGTCGCACTCGAGGGAGCTCATCCCGTCATCCTAGGCTCGCCCTCCCCCAGCCGGCGCCTCCGTTCCGTGCCCTTCCCGTTGTTCCTCAGCCGACGTGTGCGCCCGGGGCGTCGCCGACGTCGGCCGGGCTCGCGGCCACCTCGGCGCGGGCGGCGACGAACGCCTGCACGCAGGCCTCGATGTCCTCCGCCGTGTGCGCTGCCGAGAGCTGCACACGGATCCGGGCGGCGCCCTTCGGGACCACGGGGTAGCTGAAGGCCGTCACGAAGACGCCCTGCGCGAGCATGGCGTCGGCCGTGCGGGCCGCGAGGACGGCGTCGCCGAACATGACCGGGACGATCGCGTGCTCCCCTTCCAGCAGGTCGAAGCCCTCCTCCGTCATGCGGCGGCGGAACAGCGCGGCATTGGCGGTCAGTGTGGACCGCAGGTCGGTGCTGTTCTGCACCAGGTCCAGGGCGGTCAGGGTCGCGGCGACGATCGATGGTGCGAGCGAGTTCGAGAACAGGTAGGGGCGCGCGCGCTGCCGCAGGAGGGCGACGATCTCGGCGCGGGCGGCCACGTAGCCGCCGGACGCCCCGCCGAGCGCCTTGCCGAACGTGCCCGTGAAGATGTCCACCCGGTCGGCGACCCCGGCGTGTTCGGGCGTCCCGGCGCCGGTGGCACCCATGAACCCGACGGCGTGCGAGTCGTCCACCATGACCATCGCGTCGTAGCGCTCGGCGAGGTCGCAGATGGCCTCGAGGGGGGCGAGGTAGCCGTCCATGGAGAAGACGCCGTCGGTGACGACCAGGCGCCGTCGTGCCCCCGACGCCTCCTGCAGCTTCGCCTCGAGGTCCGCCATGTCGCGGTTGGCGTAGCGGAGGCGCTGCGCCTTCGACAGCCGGATGCCGTCGATGATGGACGCGTGGTTCAGGGCGTCGGAGATGACGGCGTCCTCCGGTCCCAGGAGCGATTCGAACACGCCGCCGTTCGCGTCGAAGCAGGAGGAGAACAGGATGGTGTCCTCGGTGCCGAGGAACCGCGAGACGCGACGTTCGAGTTCGAGGTGCAGGTCCTGGGTGCCGCAGATGAAGCGCACGGACGCCATGCCGAAGCCGCGCTCGTCCAGGGCGGTCTTGGCCGCGGCGATGATCTCCGGGTGGTCGGCGAGGCCGAGGTAGTTGTTGGCGCAGAAGTTCAGCACCCGGGCGTCGTCGGCCCCCAGCGCGCCGGCCGTGATGTGGCTGGACTGCGGTGAGGAGATGCGGCGCTCGTGCTTGAACAGGCCTGCACTGCGGATCTCGTCGAGTTCTCCGGCGAACTGGTCGCGGACTGCTGAATACATGGTGTTCCTGCCTCCTAGAAGGTGGTCCAGTCGAGGACCACTTTGCCGCTCGCGCCGCTGCGCGCTGTTGCGAAGCCCTGCTGCCAGTCCCGGGCGGGCAGGCAGTCGGTGACCACGGACGAGACGGCCTCGCGCAGGGTCCCGTTGGACTGCAGCATGGCGCTCATCGCGTACCAGGTCTCGAACATCTCCCGGCCGTAGATGCCCTTGAGGGTCAGCATATGCGTGACCACCTTCCCCCAGTCGATGGAGATCGGGCCTGCCGGCAGGCCGAGCATCGCGATGCGCCCGCCGTGGTTCATGTTGTCGATCATCTCGGGCAGTGCCGTGGCATGACCGGACATCTCCATCCCGACGTCGAAGCCCTCCTTCATGCCGAGCTCGCGCTGCGCGTCGGCGACGCGCCTCCGGCTGACGTCGATGGCGAGGTCCGCCCCGACGCCGCGGGCGAGGGCGAGCCGCGGCGCGGAGACGTCGGTGATGGCGATCTTGCGGGCACCGGCATGACGGGCGACGGCAACCGCCATCAGGCCGATGGGGCCGGCCCCGGTGATCAGCACGTCCTCCCCGACGAGCGGGAAGCTGAGCGCGGTGTGGACGGCGTTGCCGAAGGGGTCGAAGACGGCGCCGAGCTCGGGCGTGACGGTCGCGTCGTGCACCCAGACGTTGGTCTCGGGTACGACGACGAACTCGGCGAACGCGCCGTCGCGCTGGACGCCGACGCTCGAGGTGCGGATGCACATCTGGCGGCGGCCGGCGCGGCAGTTGCGGCAGATCCCGCAGACGATGTGGCCTTCACCGGAGACGCGGTCCCCGATGCGGACGTCCCGGATGCCCTCGCCGAGGGCGACGACCTCGCCGTAGAACTCGTGGCCAGGGATCAGGGGACCGTCGATCATGCCCTGCGCCCAGGGATCCCAGCTCTCGATGTGGAGGTCCGTGCCGCAGATGCCGGTGGTGATGACCCGGATCTTGACCTCACCCCACCCGGCGTCGGGTTCGGGCCGGTCGACGAGCTCGAAGCCGGGGTGTGCCCCGGATTTGTACAGCGCCTTCACTGAACGGTTCCTTCCATGCCGCGCCTGTCCCCGACGGATCGCGTCGGGGCCGTGCGGTACGAGTGCGAGGGCGGAATGTGCCCGGAGCAACAGTAGCAGCGGCGTGCGGCGGCGGGCCGTCATCATGGGTGCGCCGTCGCGGCGGGTGGGCAGGGCCGGATGGACCCCCCGCGGGCAGGCTACGGCGCGTCGTCGAGGACGGCGGCCAGGGTCTCGACGCCGAGGCGGAGGAACGCCGGGGAGTCGTCGGAGGATGCCGCCATGGCGCTCCCCATGCTCAGCGCCCAGCCCCTGGCCCGATCCCAGGTGGCGGCGTCGATCGGGCGCAGCCCCTCGAGTGCCGTGCGGAACGCGGACCGACCGACGGCGTCGAAGTGCAGCCACGCCGCCGCGAGATCCATCGCGGGATCCCCGGAGCACAGGTCACCGAAGTCGACGACGCCCTCCAGCCCGCCGTCGGGCGCGAGGACGACGTTGGCCGGATGCAGGTCACCGTGCAGCCAGAGCGGCTCCCCCGACCACCTCGGTGCCGCGAGGGCGGAGTCCCAGACGCGCTGCAGGGAAGCCGCAAGTGCGCCGGGGATCTCCGGGAGCGACGCCAGCCGCGGACGGACGACGCCGTCGCGGGCTGCCAGCGGGCCGCCACGCCCCACGGGGCTGACGGGGGCGTCGGCGGGCGCGGGTCGGTGGAAGTCCGCGAGGAAGCGCGCGAGCGGGGCGGCGGCAGGGAAGCGCCCGGCCCGCGGGACCGTGATGCCGCTCGCGCCGTCGATCCATCGGGAGACGGACCAGTGCCACGGGTATCCGGCACCGGGTCGGCCGATCCGCACGGGCGCCGACGTCGCGACGGACAGGGGCGCGCTGAGACCAGGCAGCCATTGCTGCTCCGCGACCATGAGCGCGTCGGCGACGGCGCGCCGGGGCAGGCGCGCCACGAGGTCCTCCCCCACCCGGAACAGCGTGTTGTCCCAGCCGCCGTCCACGAACCGCACCGGCAGGTGCGCCAGATCCGGCATCTGGAGGCCGAGCAGGGCGACGACGAGGGACGCCGCGACGTCGACCTCCGCCTGGGGCCTCACGGCCACGTGGACCTCCTCGGTACGCAGGACCGGAGCGACGGGGCGGACCCGCGGGAACGTCGCCCCCGGGCCTGCCCCGCGCTCCGCCCCGGCAGCCCGGCGTCGGGGGCTAGCCCTCGACGCCGAGGCGCTGCAGGATGAGCTCGCGCACGCGGCCGGCGTCGGCCTGCCCGCGGGTGGCCTTCATGACGCCGCCCACGATCGCGCCGACGGCCTGGACCTTGCCGCCGCGGATCTTGTCCGCGACGTCGGGCTGGGCCGCGAGGGCGCCGTCGATCGCCTCGAGCAGCGGGCCGTCGTCGGACACGACGGCGAGGCCGCGCTTCTCGACGACTTCCGCGGGCGTGCCCTCGCCGGCGAGGACGCCGTCGAACACGTCGCGGGAGAGCTTGTCGTTGATCTTGCCGGTCTCGATGAGCGCGTTGAGCCCGACGATCAGCTCGGGCGTGACGCCGAGCTCGGCGGGCTCGACGTCGGCCAGCTTGGCGCGGCGGGAGATCTCGCCCATCCACCACTTGCGGGCGACGGCGGCGCTGACGCCGGCGGCGATGGTGTCCTCGATCGAGGACATGACCCCGGCGTTGACGACATCGCGGAACTCGGCGTCGGAGTAGCCCCAGTCGGCCTGCAGGCGCTTGCGCCGCTCGGCCGGCGGCTCGGGGAGTTCGGCGCGGAGCTTCTCGATCCACGCGTCGTTCGTCACGACCGGCACGAGGTCCGGCTCGGGGAAGTAGCGGTAGTCGTCGGCGTCGGACTTGGGGCGTCCCGACGTCGTCGAGCGCGTGTCCTCGTGCCAGTGGCGCGTCTCCTGCTGGATCGGCGTGCCCGAGTCGAGGACGGCGGCGTGCCGCTGGATCTCGTAGCGGACGGCGTGCTCGACGGCGCGCAGCGAGTTCACGTTCTTGGTCTCGGTGCGCGTGCCGAACTTCTCCTGGCCCTTCGGCTTGAGGGAGACGTTCGCGTCGCACCGCACGTTGCCGCGCTCCATGCGGGCGTCCGAGACGCCGAGGTTCTTGACGATCTCGCGGATGGCGGCCACGTAGGCCTTCGCGAGCTCGGGGGCACGCGAGCCGGCGCCGACGATCGGCTTCGTGACGATCTCGATGAGGGGCACGCCCGCGCGGTTGTAGTCCACGAGGGAGAACTCGGCGCCCTGGATGCGGCCCGTCGCGCCCCCCATGTGGGTGAGCTTGCCGGCGTCCTCCTCCATGTGGGCGCGCTCGATCTCCACCGTGAAGACGGTGCCGTCGGCGAGCTCGATGTCGATGCTGCCGTCGTAGGCGATCGGGTCCTCGAACTGGGAGGTCTGGAAGTTCTTCGGGGTGTCCGGGTAGAAGTAGTTCTTCCGCGCGAAGTAGCACTTCTCGGCGATCCTGCAGTTGAGCGCCAGGCCGATCTTGATCGCGGACTCGACGGCGACGCCGTTGACGACGGGCAGGACGCCGGGCAGGCCGAGGTCCACCGGGGTCACGTTGGTGTTGGGCACGTCCCCGAACGCGTTGGGCGCGGAGGAGAACATCTTCGTCCGCGTGTTGAGCTCCACGTGGACCTCGAACCCGAGCACGGGATCGTACTTCTCCATGGCCTCGTCGAAGGACAGGACCTCATCGGTTACAGCAGTCATTACTTACCACCTGTGATCTCGGGGGCCTGGGCCAGCAGCGGCCCGCCCCACGTGGCTTCGAGCAGCGATTCGAGGACGGCGCCCACGCGGTAGAGGCGCGCGTCCTTGCGGGCGGGGGCGAGGAGCTGGATGCCGACGGGCAGCCCGTCCTCGTCCGCGAGGCCACCGGGCAGGGACAGCCCGGGGACGCCGGCCAGGTTCGCCGGGATGGTGGCGACGTCGTTCAGGTACATCGCCAGCGGGTCGTTGAGCTTCTCGCCCAGCTTGAACGCCGTGGTCGGGGCGGTCGGCGAGATCAGGACGTCGGCCTGCTCGAACGCGGCGGCGAAGTCGCGCTGGATGAGCGTGCGCACCTTCTGCGCCGACCCGTAGTAGGCGTCGTAGTAGCCGGCGCTCAGCGCGTAGGTGCCGAGGATGATGCGGCGCTTGACCTCGTCGCCGAAGCCGGCCGCGCGGGTGGCGCCCATGACGCGCTCGATCGTGGGCATGCCCTCGGGCACCACGCGCAGGCCGAAGCGCACGCCGTCGTACTTGGCCAGGTTGCTGGAGGCCTCCGACGGCATGATCAGGTAGTAGGCGCCGAGCGCGTACTGGAAGTTGGGGCAGGAGACCTCGACGATCTCGGCGCCCGCCGAGCGCAGCAGCTCGAGCGACTCGTGGAAGCGCGTGAGGACGCCGGCCTGGTAGCCCTCGCCCTGCAGCTCCTTGATGACACCGATGCGCATGCCGTCGACCTGGCCGAGGCGGGCGGCCTCGACGAGTGCGCCCACCGGGTCGGTGAGCGACGTCGAATCGTGGGGATCGTGTCCGCCGATGACCTCGTGCAGCAGGGCGCTGTCGAGGACCGTGCGGGACACCGGGCCGATCTGGTCGAGCGAGGACGCCATGGCGATCGCCCCGTAGCGGGAGACACCGCCGTAGGTGGGCTTCACGCCGACCGTGCCGGTGACGGCGCCGGGCTGGCGGATGGAGCCGCCGGTGTCGGTGCCGAGCGCCAGCGGTGCCTCGAACGCGGCGACGGCGGCCGCGGACCCGCCGCCGGACCCGCCGGGGATGCGGTCGAGGTCCCAGGGGTTGCGGGTGGGTCCGAACGCGGAGTGCTCGGTGGAGGAGCCCATGGCGAACTCGTCGAGGTTCGTCTTGCCGAGGATCGGCATCCTCGCGGCACGGAGCTTGCGGACCACGGTGGCGTCGTAGGGGCTCTGCCAGCCCTCGAGGATCTTCGACCCGGCCGTGGTGGGCTGGCCCTTGGTGACGATCAGGTCCTTCACGGCGATGGGGACGCCCGCGAGCGGGTGCAGCGTGTCGCCGTCGGTACGTGCCTTGTCGACGCCGGCGGCGACGAGCAGCGCCTCGTCGGTGTTGACGTGCAGGAACGCGTTGATCGCGCCGTCCACGGCGTCGATGCGGTCCAGGTAGGCCTGCGTCGCCTCGACGGCGGAGACCTCCTTCGCGGCGAGCTTCTGCGCGAGGGCGTCGGCGGAGAGGTGGATCAGGTCTGTCATGGGTTACTCCCCGTCCAGGATTGCCGGGACCTTGAAGCGGCCGTCGGCGTTGTCGGGAGCGCCGAGGAGGGCTTCCTCGTTGCTGAGGGTCTCCCCCACGACGTCGTCGCGGAACACGTTGCTCAGCGGGATCGGGTGGCTCGTCGCGGGGACGTCGTCGCCGGCGACCTCGCTCACGCTCTTGATGGAATCGACGATCACCGCGAGTTCCCCGGCCATGCGGTCGAGCTCGTCGTCGGTCATGTCGATGTGGGCGAGCCGCGCAAGATGCGCGACGTCGTCCCGGTTGATCTCAGCCATGGATCTCCCCTGGAAGTCGGAGGTGGGTATCTTCCTCCAGTCTAGTGCTGGCGCGCTCGGCGCCCGGCATCAGCGGAGACCGGACCCGACGACGGCGGACGCGTGCGCCTACAGGGACAGGCGGAAGACCCAGAGCAGGATGTCCTCGTTGGGGACCTCCCAGTCGCGGCCCGGCATGCGGACGAAGCCCATCGACTCGTAGAGGCGGTGCGCCCGCACCATGTCGGAGCCGCTCGTGAGGCTCACGGCCTCGATGCCCGGCAGGGTGCGCGCGTGCCCGATGATGCGCTCCACCATGGCGCGGCCGATGCCGCCGCGCTGCACGGCCGGGTCCACCGCGAGCATCCGGAACTCCAGCTCCCCCTCGACGGCGATGTCGGTGTACCGCTGGCCCGCGAAGGTGAGAGCGACCGACCCGACGACGACGCCGTCGCGCTCGGCCACCCAGACCTCGGCGTGCTCGGCGCGGTGCTCGATGTCGGAGAGCACGGCCATGTAGGGGTGCGCCTCGTCGGCGAAGTACCCGGCCTCGAGGTAGGCGCCGCGCGTGATGCGGCGGACGTCGTCGTAGTCCCCGGGCTGGATGGGCCGGATGGTGATGCGGGCGTCCGAGAGGGCGTCCCCGGAGGGTGCGTTGGTCACCGGCTCATCTTGCCACGCGTCGACGCCGCCGGGACGCCGGCCCGGCGGACGCCGATCCTTTCCGGGCCGGGTCAGGCGCGGGTGATGGGGAGTTTCCTCGGGCCCTCGCGCTTCGTACTGTCCGGCAGCGGCGTCCGCACGTCCAGCACGCCGTCGGCGTAGGTGGCCCGGATGTCCTCGTCCTTCACGCCGTCGGGGAGCACGATGTCGCGGCGGAAGGATCCGTACCGGAACTCGGACCGGTACCGGTCCTTGTCCTTGTGCTCCTCGTTCTCCTCGCGCTGGGCGCGGATCCGCAGGAAGCCGTTCTCGATGCTCACTTCGATGTCCTGGTCGGGATCGAGTCCCGGCATCTCCGCGCGGACCACCATGTCGGTCCCGTCGACGAATTCCTCGACCCGGATCGAGGCCGGCCCGGACGACGACGACTCGAACAGCCGCTCCATCGAATCCAGCAGGTCCATGGGGGACCTGGTGCCCGCGTTGAAGGGGAAGTTCCGCCGGCTGGAGCCGAACGGAGGCCAGCGCCGCGCATCAGTCATGACGAACTCCAGACACTCGATGGGATCGGCCCGATCAGGGGCAGGTCCTTCCGAGTAGACACCGACGCCGCCGGCGCCGACAGGGACGAAAGACCCCCCGTTCCGTCCGGTGAGCGGCCGCCGGTCGGGCAGCTGTCCGCACCATTCCTCGTGTCGCGCCGAAGAGCGACCTTGACCGTCCTAGGATCAGGCGCATGACACTCAACAGGGCCGAGGTCGACGGCATACCGGTCTTCTGGGTCGAGGGTCCTCCTCCGTTGAGCGCCGAACTCGTGTTCCGTGTCGGCGTCCGGGACGAGTCGCTGGTGACGTCGGGCATCACCCATCTCGCCGAACACCTCGTGATGGCTGGAGCACCCTCGCCCCGGTACGACCACAATGCGACCGTGGAACTGAGCTTCACCTCGTTCGAGGCGACCGGCCGTCCGGAGCAGGTGATCGCGTTCCTCAGGGACATCTGCGCAAGCATCCGCACTCCCGACGTGAGCTCGCTGGACATCGAGAAGAAGGTGCTGGTTGCAGAAGCGTCCTCGGTCGTCGAACCCGCGGTCGCGGAGCATCTACTTCGCAGGTACGGGCTCTCCTCACTCGGCCTTGCAGGGGTCGATCAGCCGGCGCTGAACAGCATCGATGACAGTGCTGTCATAGCAGCCATCAGCAAGTACTTCACCAGCGGCAATGCCGCACTGGCGCTCACAGGCCCTCCTCCTCCGGGCCTTTCACTGGTCCTGCCTCCAGGCGAAGCACAGCCCCCGCGCGCCGCCCGTCCGATCACGAGCCTCCCGACGCCACTCTGGTTCGAGTTGGGCGGGCCTCCCCTCGCCCTGTCCTTCGAGTTCGAATCCGGTTCCGAACTGGCGAGGAACAGCGCGTCCGTCATCGCGCAGGTCGCGTGCCAGCGTGCACTCGACCTTCTGCGCAGGAAACGAGGAATCATCTACGACGTCGGCCATCACGTCCTGGAGGCCGGAGGGGGGCGAGGCGTCGTCTGCCTCACCGCCGATCCGCGGAAGGAGGACGCAGAACTGGCGCTGCGCGAGCTCCGAAGCATCCTCGATGACCTCAGCTCCCACGGGCCCGATGAACTGGAACTGCGGCAACTCACGGACGACATCACGGATTTCGCCGCCGATCCTCGCTCAGCGGCCGTCGCCGCCACGGATGCCGCGCGACGCTATCTACTCGGCGAGCAGCTCATCAGCCCGGAGCAGATGGTCACCGACACCGCCGCGGTGACCCGGCAGTCGGCGCAGAACGCGCTCTCCCTCCTCGACCTGACGCTCATGGTCGGCATGCCCGAGGGAACATCCACGTCGGATCCGTCCCTCCGAATGCTCGGCGGCGAGAACCATGAGCCGGTGTCCGGGCGATCCTTCAAGCGCAGCCTCCGGGGCTCCTTCCAGGGCGTCCCGTCGAAGGCTCGTCTCGTGGTCGGCGATGACGGCGTCAGCCTCGTGGACCAGGCGGTCACGACGATCTTCTGGGACGACGTCCGCGGACTCGAGTACACGCCTTACGGGATCGCTCTTCACGGCGTCGACGCCGTATCACTGGAATTGCAGCGATCGTGGTTTGCCAGAGGCCATGAAGCTCTCGCGCTCATCGAGGACCGCGTCGACAGCGCCCTCACCTATCGGGTCGACATCGGCTGATCGGTCCTCCCGTCCTCGATGTCGGTGTCCTGCCCGACCTCGAACGGCATCGCGTGGATGGTTTCACCCGCCACGGTCGCCGTGGTGGCGATGAGCTCGAGTTCCCTTGGTGTCCTCCGGGGTCAGGCCGATCTCCGTCGCCTCAGGACGAGTGGAGGACGAGCGCCGCCACCGGCAACCGGCGGGACTTCACCGTGCACCGGCAGGCCGTGACGACCTCAGAATGTCGGTGGTGGTTGGGAGAATTCAGTATGGCCAGCAGCTCGAACGCTTCACCTGAAACCACCGATCCTGGTGGTGCTCTGCGGCGTGGCGCTGTCCCGTCCGCTGCGGTTCATGCTGACTCTGTGCAGGATCTGATCGATCTGGTGGCGTCCCTTCCAACGGGCCCCGGGAGTGCTGAATTCATCCAGCAGCTGCGCGAACAGATTCATCGGTTCAGCGCCACCGTGACCGGTGGCGCTGCCCACCAAGGCGCTCCCATGTTCGGTGGGGCTGAGCATCAGGGCGACGTTTCGGCTACTGCCGGCCTGGCCACGTCCTCGGCAGACCACGTCGCACCTGCTGCTGTCCCTGCCTCTTCGTCGGCGGCTCGGGTGCGGGAGTTGATGGAGGAGATGCTCTCGCTTCCCATGGGTGCCGGTGGTGCGGAGCTGATCGATGAGATGCGGTCCTTGGAGGATTACACGTCGGCGATCGCCGCCCGGCAGGCCCGGATCGCGGTCGCGTTCGACCTGGATGAGCGCCGGTCCCAGGCCGCGGCCGGTGTGCCGGTGGCGGAGCGGGGCAGGGGTGTGGCGGCGCAGGTGGCTTTGGCCCGGCGTGAGTCCCCGGCCCGGGGCGGACGGTTGCTCGGGTTCGCGCGGGCTCTGGTGACGGAGATGCCGCACACGATGGCCGCCCTCGAAACCGGGTTGTTGAATGAGTGGCGGGCGACGCTGCTGGTCCGGGAGACGGCGTGCCTCTCCGCTGCGGATCGGTGCGCGGTCGATGAGGACCTGGCCGCGGACACGGGTGCCTTCGACGGGGCCGGGGACCGGCAGATCGTGGCCGCGGCGCGGGCGGCGGCGTACCGGAGGGACCCGCGCTCGGTGACCCAGCGGGCGAGCCACGCGGCGGCGGACCGGCGGGTGAGTCTGCGACCGGCGCCGGACACCATGACGTATCTGACCGCCCTGCTGCCGGTCGCGCAGGGGGTCGCGGTGCACGCGGAACTGACCCGGCACGCCGACACCCGGCGGGCCGCCGGGGATCCCCGGAGTCGGGCCAGCTGATGGCCGATGCGCTGGTGGAGCGGACCACCGGCACCCCGGGCGGGTTCTCCCGGGTCGAGGTGCAGCTGGTCATGACGGACCGGACCCTGTTCCAGGGCGACAGCGAACCCGCGAGGCTGCCGGGCTACGGGATCGTCCCGGCCGGCTGGGCGCGGGACCTCCTCACCACCGGGCCGGCCTCCGAGCGGGCCTCCGGCCCGTCAGCAGATCACCGGCGGGCATTCGAGGTCTGGCTGCGGCGCCTGTATACCGCCCCCGGTAGCGGGGAGCTGGTGGCCGTCGAGTCCCGGGCTCGGCTTTTCACGGCCGGGCAGCGCCGGTTCATCCAGGCCCGCGACCATCTGTGCCGGGCCCCGTACTGTGATGCGCCGATCCGCCACTACGACCACATCATCCCCTGGCACAAGGACGGGCCCACGAGCCTGTCCAACGGTGCCGGGCTGTGTGAGGCGTGCAACCACACCAAGGAACTCCCCGGCTGGCACACAAGGCCACGCTCTAGCCCAGGGAGCCGGCACGTCATCGAGATCAGCACGCCCACCGGCCACACCTACCACTCCACCGCACCGCCCCTCCCCGGCAGCAGCCCGAACAAACGCGAACGCGGGCACGAGCGAGAATACGCGCACCGTCCGGAGCATGAACGCGAGCAGGAGTGGGGGAATGCGCAGGGTCTGGAGGGACGGGCCCACCCGCCGACACCTCCACCATCGCTGAGCCAGGCCCCGGACGATCACAGCACTCCGGCATACCCCTACGCGCGGCGGTCCCGACGAGCCGAACTGCTCTTCGCCTGACCGGCAGGCAGAACGCCTGACCGACCCGCCCACCGCGAGGGCAGGGTGGATCGCCAGACGGTTCCACAGGTCATGCTCGTATCAGTCGACGTCGAGCCGTGACCTCCGGGCGACGTGACGTCCGGACTCGCGGGGCCGGCAGCTCCGACCCGGTAGCTTCCATGGGCGGGATCGGCACCGCCGAGGCGCAGGACCGGAACGGCCACTGGTGCGGTGACGGCAGGGGTGCAACACTGCAAGCTTCCTGCTAAGCCCGCGCTGACATCCGCCAAGCACGCGACGAAGGGGAGATCGTATGCCTGCTGTCCACCCGCGCCCACTCTGTCGACGGCACCGACGTGAGCCGTCCCGATGAGCGGTGACTGGACGGCACGGCCCGCGATGTACCGGGCGCCGCCGACGCGCACCCTGCCACCCTTCGCGGGTCGCACGGTGGCGGTCCCGGCAGCGGTGCTCTGCCTGCTGCTCACGCTCGTGTCCGGAAGTTACGGCTATCACCGGGACGAACTGTACTTTCGGATGCTTCCCCCGGCGTGGGGGTACATCGACCAGCCGCCCCTGACGCCGTGGCTGGTCCGATCCTTCGGCCTCATCGCGGACGAGGTGTGGGCCGTCCGGATCCCTGCGACCCTCTCGACCCTCCTGGCACTCGTGGTCGTGGTCCTGATTACGCGGGAGTTCGGCGGCGCGGCGTACGCACAGGGTTTGTGCGCGTGGGGGTTCGGCTTCGGCGTGGTCCCCCTGCTCTTCGGTCACGTGATGCTGACCGCCTCCGTGGACCTCGTGTTCTGGCCCGCCGTCGTCCTGTGCGTGGTCCGGGCAGTCCTTCGGGATGCGCCCGCGTGGTGGCTGGCGGCCGGGATCGTCGCCGGCCTGGCCACCTACAACAAGTTGCTGATCGCGGGCCTGCTGATGTCGCTCCTGGCCGGGCTGCTCGTCGCCGGCCCCCGCCGGCTGCTCGCGACGCCGTGGCCATGGCTCGGCGGCGCCCTCACCCTGGCCGTGGCGGCGCCCAACGTCCTGTTCCAGTGGGCCCATGACTGGCCGCAGCTGTCCATGGGGGCGGCCCTGAACGAGAACAACGCCGCGGACACCCGCGTGGACATGTGGTGGTTCCTGGTCGTCACCCTCGGCCCGCCGCTGGCGTTGGTCTGGTGCCTCGGCTGGTGGCACCTGCTGCGCCGCGCTGAATGGAGACAGGTGCGCTTCATCGCCGCCGCGTTCGTGGTGCTCCTGGCCCTCGCCTTCCTGGCCGGAGGACAGATCTACTACCCGGCCGGGCTCGTCGTCGTGCTCTTCGCCGTCGGGTGTGTCCCCGCCGCCGCGATCATGCGCTCCCGGGGGCGACGCCGCACGGTGTGGGCGGTGGTGGCCGTCAACGCGGTCGTCTCCATGGCGATCACCCTCCCGGTCATCCCCGTGGGTGTCCTGGGCCGGACCCTGGTCCCGGAGATCAACCAGCTGGCGCGCGATCAGGTGGGCTGGCCCGCGTATGTCGACCAGATCGGCGGCGTCGTCGCGAGTCTTCCCGACCCGTCCGACGCCACCCTCATCGCCAGCAATTACGGTGAGGCCGGGGCCCTGCACCGGTACGGGCCCGCCCGCGGACTGCCCCCGGCGCACAGCGGCCACAACGAGCTGTACTACCTCTCCACGCCTCCTGAGGATGCGCGCACCGTGATCGTGATCGGCGGGCAGGCCGGGCTGGCGTCGACCCTGTTCGTGTCCTGTGAGGAGGTGGTCCGCCTGGACAACGGGCTCGACGTCGACAACGAGGAACAGGGGCAGCCCGTCCTCGTGTGCGAGCGGACCCGGCCGTGGTCGGAGCTCTGGCCGCGGTTCCGGCACCTGGACTGACGGCACCTGGGCCGACGGCACCCCGACCGAACGCCTGGCCGTGTTTCAGGGAGCCTCTGTGACCCGTCGATAGCCCGTCCCGTCCGGATAGCGCTCCAGATACCCGTGGTCCACGAGCGCGCGGCGCAGCGTCGGTATGTCGTGCGTGACGGTCGCCAGCAGACGGTTGACCTCGGGTTCGCCGAGTTCCATGTCGGCCGGGAGGAGCCTCCCGGCGAGGTGCGCCAGCAGGGCGGTGCGGTCCTGCCCGGCGCGCGGCAGGCCGTCGACACGCCCGTCCCGGAAGAACCGGTCCACCCCTTTCGGGGTGGGCGCCGCGGCGGCGAGCACGTCCGTGAAGAGCCCCTCCGCGACGGCGTGTTCCGGCGTCAGCAGTCCGGCATCGACCAGCCGCTGCAGCTCCTTCGGTGTGGCGTCGAGCGGCTGCCCGAGCACGGCCCGGGCATACAGTTCGCGGGAGCGGCCGCCGGCCAGGGTGGACAGCACCTTCTGCCAGGACGGAGCGGTCATGCCCGGCCCTCACCGGGCGTGGAACCGGGCACAGACCCGGGCGCGGAACCGGGCACAGACCCGGTGAGGGAGCCGATGAACGCGGCGGGTGCGGCCGCGGTGACCTCCGCCAGCCGCTCGGCCTCGGTAGGGCCGCCGTCGAGCAGGGGTCGGAGCGCCGGCCGGTGGACGGACAGGCCGGCCTCCTCGGCGATCAGGGCGCCGGCCGCGTAGTCGTGCTCGTGCAGGCCGCGTTCCACGAAGGCGTCGAGCGTGCTGTCGGCCACGAGGCACAGGTCCAGGGCCGCCGAGCCGAGGCGGCGGACGTCCCCGTAGCCCTCGAGGAGCGTCCCGAGGGCGACGACCTGCTCCGCCCGGATGGCGGCGTCGTAGGAGAATCCGGTGCCGAGGAGCCGTCCCTGCCTGGTGCGCGGGCCCCCGAGGCGCCGCACGGCCCCGTGGTCGCTCAGCCAGGCTCCCCCGCCGCGGGACGCCCAGTAGATGCGGTGCAGCGCGGGCGCGTGGACGACGCCGGCGAGCCAGGTGCCGTCGGGGCCGGCGGCGGCCACGGACGTGCCGTAGTAGACGATGTTGCGGATGAAGTTGGTGGTGCCGTCGAGGGGATCGATCGACCAGCGGACGCCGTCGCCGCCCGGGGTGAACCCGCCGGGCACCGTGGTGCCGAGCTCCTCGCCCGTGATCGCGTCGTGCGGCCGCGCGCCCGCGATGACGGTCCGGACCGCGTGTTCCGCGGCGACGTCGAACGCGGTCACCCAGTCGCTGTCCGAGCTCTTGCTGGTGGCGTCCAGCGCCTCGGGATCACGCCGGGCCAGCACGGCGGCGCCTGCCGCGGCGGCCTGCCGGGCCAGATGGAGGAGCACCTCCGGGGCGGGTGCCCGGGCGTCGCCGGTCCCGGGCGCGGCGGTCATCGGACGGTCCGTCCGTCCGGATCCGTGCCGGCCCTGGCCTCGAGCTCCTCGGCCAGCTCGGTGTCCTCGCTCTCGTCGCCGTCGTTCCCGGCCGGTCCGCCGTCGTCGGGCTCCCCATTTGCGGGGCCGTTCTCGAGGAGGGCGATGAAGCCCTCCTCGTCGAGGACCGGGATGCCGAGCGTCTCGGCCTTCTCCAGCTTGGTGCCGGCGTTCTCCCCGGCCACCACGTAGCTCGTGTTCTTCGACACCGAGCCGGCGGCCTTGCCGCCGCGCGTGATGATCGCTTCCTTCGCCTCGTCGCGGTTGTACCGCTCGAGGGACCCCGTCACGACGACGGTGAGGCCCTCGAGGGTGCGCGGCGTGCTCTCGTCGACGTCGTCCTCCATGCGGACCCCGGCCGCGGCCCACCGGTCCACGATCTCGCGGTGCCAGTCCTCCGCGAACCACTCGGTGAGCGCGACGGCGATGGTGGGGCCGACGCCGTCGACGCCGGCGAGCTCCTCCTCGCTCGCGGCGCGGATCCGCTCCATGGAGCCGAAGGCCGTGGCGAGGGCGCGCGACGCGGTGGGGCCGACGTGCCGGATGGAGAGCGCCACGAGCACGCGCCACAGCGGCTGCGTCTTCGCCTTCTCCAGTTCGGTGAAGAGCTTCCGGGTGGTGGCACTGGGTTCGGAGGGCTTCTTCGCGGTGCCCTTGGAGTAGAAGTAGGGCACGAGTTCGCGGCCCGTGACGACGCCCTTGACCTTCTTGTCCCGCTCGATCCTGACGTCCGCCAGCTTCTCCGGGGTGAGGTCGAAGATGTCGGCCTCGGTGGTGATGGGCGGTACCGAGGGCTCGGCGGGCTGCGTGAGGGCGATGGCCGCCTCCCAGCCGAGGGCCTCGATGTCGAAGGCGCCGCGTCCTGCGAGGTGGAACACGCGCTCGCGCAGCTGCGAGGGGCACGAGCGGGCGTTGGGGCAGCGGATGTCGACGTCGCCCTCCTTCGCCGGCTGCAGCGGGGTCCCGCAGGACGGGCACTCGGTGGGCATCACGAACTCGCGGACCGGCGGGTCCTGCTTGTCGCGCAGGGCCATGACCGGGCCCACGATCTCCGGGATGACGTCGCCCGCCTTCCGGAGCACCACGATGTCGCCGATCATCACACCCTTGGCCTTGACCACCTCCTGGTTGTGCAGCGTGGCCATCCCCACCGTGGACCCGGCGACCTTGACCGGCTCCATCAGCCCGAACGGCGTGACGCGGCCCGTCCGGCCGACGTTCACGAGGATGTCGAGCAGCTTCGTGTTCACCTCCTCGGGCGGGTACTTGTACGCCACCGACCAGCGAGGCACGCGGGAGGTGTGGCCGAGGGCGCGCTGCAGCGCGAAGCTGTCCACCTTGACCACGATGCCGTCGATCTCGTGGAGCAGGTCGTGGCGGTGGTCGCCGTGGTGCGCGATGAAGTCGACGACCTCGGCCTGGCTGTGGAGCACCCGGTAGTAGGGGGACGTCGGCAGGCCCCACCCCTTCAGCAGCTCGTAGGTCTCCGACTGCGTCCCGGCCGACAGCCCCGTCCGGGCACCGATGCCGTGCACGTACATGTCCAGCGGCCTCTCCGCCGTCATGGCCGGGTCCTTCTGGCGCAGGGAGCCGGCGGCGGCGTTCCGCGGGTTGGCGAAGGGCGCTTTCCCCGCGGCCACCATGCGCTCGTTGAGCTGGCCGAATTCCTTCGTGGGGAAGAACACCTCGCCCCGGATCTCCACCTCCTCGGGGTGGTCCGTGCCCGCGAGGTGCCGGGGGATGGAGGCGATCGTGAGGACGTTGTGGGTGATGTCCTCGCCCGTGACGCCGTCACCGCGCGTCGCGGCGCGCACCAGTTCCCCGTTGCGGTAGAGCAGGTTCACGGCGAGGCCGTCGATCTTGAGTTCCGTCAGCCACTCGACCGTCGCGCCGGGGCTGCGCTGCTCGACGCCGGCGCTCGCGCGATCCAGCCAGGCCGTCAGCTCGTCGAGGGAGAAGACGTCCTCGAGGCTGTACATGCGGGCCAGGTGGTTCACGGGGGTGAACGCCGCGGACACCTCGCCGCCCACCTCCTGCGTCGGCGAATCGTTCGCGACGAGCTCCGGGTGGAGCGCCTCGAGCTCCTCGAGGCGGCGGAACAGGGCGTCGAACTCGGCATCGGAGATGGTGGGCGCGGCGTCCTGGTAGTACGCGGCACGGTGCACACGGACGTCCTCGGCGAGCTGCGCGTACTCCTCACGGAGCTCGTCGCTGGGGGGGCCGCCCTGCCCGGCGGGGGTGGCGTCTACCGATGCACTCTCGAGTCCTGGGGTCACTTTCCTCATCCTGCCCTACGGCTCCGACACCGGCCAGCGGTCGCCGTCCGCGACGAACCGGCCACCCGCAGCGGCACCGGAGCGCGGCCTGTCCCCGTCCCGATCCGGGCCGTCGGGATCCGAGGCGTCGGGATCGGAGGCGTCGACGACGATCACGGTCACGTTGTCGCGGGCTCCGGACCGGAGGGCCGCCGCGATCAGCTCGTCGCACGCCTCCTGCGGGTCCGGGACGGTGGCCAGGATCGTGTAGATGTCCTCGTCGGTCACTTCGCCGCTCAATCCGTCCGAGCAGAGCAGGATGCGGTCGCGGTCCTCGACCGGCATCAGCCAGAAGTCCGGGTCGGCGTCGTCCCCGGTCCCCAGGGCGCGGGTCACCACATGCCGGCGGTGGTGGGTCCTGGCCTCGTCCTCGGTGATGCTCCCGAGGTCCACGAGTTCCTGGACCTCGGAGTGGTCCACGGAGATCTGCCCGAAGGTGCCGCTGCTCAACCGGTACGCCCGGGAGTCCCCCACGTTGAAGAACAGCCAGGAGGGGGCACCGGCTTCCTCGACGAGCACGACGCCCGTCAGGGTGGTGCCCGCGTGCCCGCCGGCCTCGCTCCGGATGCGCTGGTCGGCCTGCTGGATGATCTCCTCGAGGTCGGTCGCCGTGAGCTTGGGCATGCGCGTCCCCGCGAGGCTGCTGCCCTCCAGGGTGCGCACGACGACGCTGCTGGCCACCTCGCCGGCCTCATGTCCGCCCATCCCGTCCGCGACGGCGAAGACCGGCTCGACGGCGAGGAAGGAGTCCTCGTTCAGTTCACGGCGCAGCCCGCGGTCGGTGCCGAAGCCGTAGGTCAGCCGGACACCGAGACCGGGTGCCGTCCCGGCGTCCTGCTGCCGGGGGGCGGAACCGGAGGTGGATGCGGAGCTGCCCTCGGAGGTGGGCCCGACGTCGACGGCGTGTGAGCCGTTCGCTCGCGGTTCGCTCATGCCGTTCCTCGCGACGTGCGGAGGGGACGGGCCGGGGTGAGGGGCATGCAGCCCTGCTGGTCAGTCATGTCCCCATTCTGCCCTCTGCCCGCTCGGAGACGCCGAAGCGCCGCCGCAGGACCCGCGAGGTCGTGAAGTCAGTCGAGGATGATCCCCGTGCCGGTCCCCCGCGCGAGGGTCACCGGCTGCACCTCCCCGAAGCCGCGGACCTGCCGCGGCTCGTGCGGCACGAGGACGAACCTCTCGTTGGCGGAGAGCGTCGCGGCGGTGCCGGAATCCACGAGGACCTCGCCCGGTTCCGCGAGCGCGGTGAGGCGCGCCGCGAGGTTGACCGTCGGCCCGTAGATGTCGCCGAGCCGCGAGAGCACGCGGCCCCACACGAGGGAGCAGCGGGCGGCGGGGAGGAATTCGTCCTCGGAGAAGGCCTTGGCCAGGGCCAGCGAGATCTCGGCCCCGGCCTCCGGCGACTCGGCGATGTAGAGGACCTCGTCGCCGATCGTCTTCACGAGCCGGCCGCCGCCCACGGAGATGATCTCGGCGCTCTTGTTCTCGAACCGCTGCACGAGCTGCGCGAGCGTCCGCTCGTTCATCTGCCGGGACAGGCTCGTGTAGGAGACGAGGTCGGCGAAGCCCACGGCGCGCGCGAGCGGCAGCGGGGCGTCCTGCTCGTCCCCGGCGCGGCCCGTCTCGCTCGAGGCCAGGCCTGATTCGGCGCGGAGCGCCAGCCGCTGGACCGCGGCGTTCATCTGGCGGCGCCACGCGTAGACCAGCGTCTTCTCGAGCGGATCGATGAGGTCCGGCAGTTCGGACACGAGGGTCTTCCGCGCGTCGGCGTCGGAGAGCCCGCGCTGCGCCACCATCTCCTCCACGATCGCCTCGATCTGCCAGACGACCATGCGGTCCGTCATCTGGCCGACGGCCCGCGTGATCGAGATGGCGGCGTCCTCGGTGAGCTGCTCCTGGCGCACCAGGTCGATGATCGTGGTGAGGGCGCCGAGGTCCTTCTCGGTGAAGGCGACGTCGTCGTCCCCGATGTTGGGGAAGCCCATGGCGCGCCACAGCTTGCGGGCGGACAGCAGGGACACGCCCGCGCCCGCCGCGATGTCGCGGCGCTTGAGGGTGCGCTCGGCCCCGAGGAGTTCGCGCTCCAGGCGGCGGATCGTCTCACGGTCCAGTTCGATCGGCGCCCCGCTCGACGGAGCATCCTCCGGGCCGCCTCCGGTCGCCATGTCGGACTGGAGCTGCCACACGGCCTTCGGTGACGTCGAGGCTGCGGCGTCGGGGGCGTTCCCGGTCTGCCCGGACGCCCGGATGGCCTCGCCTGCGGCGCCCTCCGGGTCTTCGGGCTGCCCGGCCTCACGGCGGTGCTCGACTGTCACGGTTGCGTGTCCCTCCATTCCTGCTGCACCCGGGGCGTCCCGCCGCGGGCGTACTGCGGATCGATTTCCATGTCTACTCCGTCGAACATGCGCGTGAGCGGGAGCTCGCCGATCGCCTGGACCACGTAGTCCTTGAACGTTGCGATCTGCGGAACGTGCCGGTAGGCGTGCGCCCGGTCGAATCCGAGGTCCGCGATGAGCGTCCCGCTGCCCACCATCCGCTGCATCAGCCCCTGGTCCGTCTGGAGCTGCGAGATCGCCGACAGGTTGATCTGGTGCTCGGTGCGCCGCCCTGTCCCCGACCGGTGGATGAGGCGCATGCTCGTGAGGACGTACCGGTTGCCGGCCCACCGGAGCAGTGGCCGCCCCACCACCCACAGGAACACCAGCACCGCGACGCCGAACACCACCGGCAGGAGCACGGGCTGCCACTCGGCCACGCCTGCGGGGAGATCGGGCCGGGCGAGGTAGCCGAGCCCGAAACTCCCGACGGCGAGGAGGAGGAACCCAGCGACGACCGGCCCGGCGAGCGGCAGGGGGTTGGGCCGGGTACGGACGAGGACACGCTCCCCGGGCAGCAGCCTGATCCGCACGGGCTACACCTGCGGGCGCACGTGCACCACGTCGCCGGCGGAGATGGTGTGGCGCTCGCCGTCGTCGTCGCGCACCACGAGCCCGCCGTGCGCGTCGAGGGACAGGGCGCGTCCGGCCACCACGACGCCGCCGGGCAGCTCCGCGCGGACGTCCCGGCCGAGCGTCGCCATGCGGGCGCCGATGCGCTCCAGCAGCGACGGCCCGGAGTCCCATGCCGCGCCGGCGTCGCCGTCGACGTCGCAGAAGGCACGGTAGTGGTCGGCGAACGTGCGCAGGAAGGACTTCAGCAGGACGTTGCGGTCCGTGGTCCCGGCGTACTCGAGGAGCAGGCTCGTGGCGGTGGGGACGGGGAGCTCGTCGTCGGTGAGGCTGACGTTCAGCCCCACCCCGACGACGACGGCGGGCGGCTCGGCGCCCGCCCCCGGCACGAACTGGGCCAGGACACCGGCGAGCTTCCGCCCGTCCACGGTGACGTCGTTGGGCCACTTCAGCTGCGGGGAGATCTTGGTGCGTTCCTCGACACTCTCCGCGACCGCGAGTGCGGCGAGCAGGGAGAGCCACGAGTAGGCGCCGGTGGGGACGGGCCGGCCGTGCCGGTTGAAGGGGCGCAGGAGCACGCTCACGAAGAGCGAGGAGCGTTCCGGTGCCACCCAGCTGCGGTCCAGCCGGCCGCGCCCCGCGGTCTGCGTCTCCGCCGCGAGCACGCTGAGGTCCGGCCACCCGGCCGCCTCCACCTGGGCGTGCTCTACGAGGTCGGTGTTGGTGGACCCGGTCGTGGCCAGGACGTCGAGCCGCGAGAACGGACCGGCCGGCATGCACAGGGCTGTCCTCAGCGCGCCGAGGTTCAGGCCGGGGCGCTCGAGATTGGAGTAGGGGGAGGACATGACATCGATCCTATCCGGCCCCGCGTGCACCGGCCGGGGCGTCAGAGGAAGATGTCGGGGACCAGCCGGTCCTCCGGGACGCCGAGGCTGTACCGGGTCAGATCGGTGACGCCTTCCTCGCGCAGCACCTGCTCGTCCGTGTAGAAGTTCCCGGTGCAGCTGCGCGACGGACGGACGAGGACGGCGTGGGCGGCGTCGGCGACGATGTCCGGGCTGCGGGCCGCCTGTACGAGGCGGCTCCCGCCGGGCATGTTGCGGATGGCCGCGGTGTCGATCAGGGTGGCGGGCCACAGCGAGTTGACGGCCACGCCGTCGTCCTCGAGCTCCTCCGCGAGGCCGAGGGTGGTCAGGCTCATCCCGTACTTCGCCATGGTGTAGGCGAGGTGCAGGCCCGCCCACTTCGGCGCGAGGTTCAGGGGCGGGGAGAGCGTCAGGATGTGCGGGTTCGGCGAGGCCCGGAGCGCCTCGAGCGCGAACTTGCTGAGCATGAAGGTGCCCCGCACGTTGATGTCGGCCATGAGGTCGTACCGCTTCATGTCCACGTCGGGTGTCTTCGACAGGTCGATCGCGGAGGCGTTGTTCACGACGACGTCGATGCCGCCGAACGCCTCGACGGTCGCGTCCACGGCGGAGGCGACGTCGTCGTCGTTCCGTACGTCCCCCACGATCGGCAGGGCCATCCCGCCCGCGGCCTCGATCTGCTCCGCGGCGGTGTACACGGTGCCCTCGAGCTTCGGGTGAGGCTCCCCGGTCTTGGCCATGATGGCCACGTTCGCGCCGTCACGGGCGGCGCGGAGGGCGATGGCCAGGCCGATGCCCCGGCTTCCGCCGGACATGAGGATGGTGCGTCCGGCGAGCGTGGCCGGGGCCTGTGGTTCCTGCGCTTCGTTGCGTTCGGTCATGGCTCCACCATAAGCAGCGGTGAGCCCCGGACGGCCCGCGACGCACCGATGTTACCCGCGGGTAACATCGGTGGCCCGGCTAAGCGATGACGGCGGAAACTGTAGACGTCCTACAACGGCGCGCCCCCGGATCCTCACTAGACTGAGGGAAACGCGCCGTCCGTTGTCGGAAACCTCCAGTCACGGCTGGGGCTCCCCCGGTGGCGCCCGCCCTCCTCGACCCGCCGACCGGAGTATTCATGCATCAGGACCTGCAGCCCGACCTCACCACGACGGCCGGGAAGCTCGCCGACTTCCGGAGGCGCAAGGAGCTCTCGGAGCAGCCCTCGGGACCCGAGGCGATCGAGCGGCAGCACGCCCGGGGCAAGAACACGGCGCGCGAGCGCATCGACCTGCTCGTGGACGAGGGCTCCTTCGTCGAGTTCGACGCCCTCGCGGTGCACCGCTCCACGGCCTTCGGCATGGAGAAGAAGAAGCCCCTGGGCGACGGCGTCGTGTCCGGGTACGCGACCGTCGACGGCCGGCTGGTCGCCGTCTACAGCCAGGACTTCACCGTCTACGGCGGTTCGCTGAGCCAGGTGAACGGGGAGAAGATCGTCAAGGTGCAGGAGTTCGCACTGCGCAACGGCTGCCCCGTGATCGGCATCAACGACGGCGGGGGCGCCCGCATCCAGGAGGGCGTGGCGTCGCTGGCGATGTTCGCGGACATCTTTCGCAACAACGTCCATGCCTCGGGGGTGGTCCCGCAGATCTCCCTGATCATGGGCCCGTGCGCCGGCGGGGCGGCCTACTCCCCCGCGCTCACCGACTTCGTGGTCATGGTGGACAGGACCTCGCACATGTTCATCACGGGCCCGGACGTCATCAAGACCGTGACCGGCGAGGACGTGGACATGGAGACCCTCGGCGGTGCGCGCCAGCACAACACGACGACGGGCACCTCCGCGTATCTCGCCACGGACGAGGCGGACGCCATCGGCTTCGTCCGCGAACTCCTCGACTTCCTGCCCTCCAACAATCTCGCGGAGGCCCCGCTGACGGCGTTCGTCGAGGAACCCGAGGAGACGGATGAGGACCTCGCGCTCGACACCCTGATCCCCGACGCCGCGAACCAGCCCTACGACATGCACGCCGTCATCGAAGCGGTCGTGGACGACGCCCACTTCCTCGAGATGCAGGCGCTGTACGCGCCGAACATCATCACCGGCTACGCCCGCGTGGAGGGCCACACCATCGGCATCGTCGCCAACCAGCCCCTGCAGTTCGCCGGGACGCTCGACATCAACGCCTCGGAGAAGGCCGCGCGCTTCGTGCGCCACTGCGACGCCTTCAACATCCCCCTCCTGACCCTCGTCGACGTGCCGGGCTTCCTGCCCGGCAAGGACCAGGAGTTCCAGGGCATCATCCGCCGCGGCGCGAAGCTGCTCTACGCCTACGCCGAGGCGACGGTCCCCAAGCTGACGGTCATCACGCGCAAGGCCTACGGCGGCGCGTACATCGTCATGGGGTCCAAGAAGCTCGGCGCGGACCTCAACCTCGCCTGGCCCACCGCGCAGATCGGGGTGATGGGCGCGCAGGGAGCCGTCAACATCCTGTACCGGGGGCACCTGTCGGCCGTCGCCGAGGCCGGCGGGGACGTCGAGGCCGCACGCGCCGACGTCGTCCAGCAGTACGAGGAGGAACTGCTCAACCCGTACCAGGCGGCCGCCCTCGGTTACGTGGACGCCGTCATCGCACCGTCCGAGACGCGCCTGCAGATCGTGCGCGGCCTCCGCGCCCTGCGCGACAAGCGCTCGGCCAATCCCGCCAAGAAGCACGGGAACATCCCGCTGTGACCGGCCACGACCCGCTCGACGACGCCTCCGGCGACAGCCCGGCGGCGGACGACGCCGTGGTCCTCTCGGTGGTGTCCGGCAACCCCACCGACGAGGAACTCGCGGCGCTCACCGCCGTCGTCGCCGCCCTGCAGGGAAGCGGCACCGGGTACGACGCCCGGAACCATGGGCGGTCCTGGGTGCGGCGGGCACTGCTGCGGCTGGGTCCGACGCCGGGCCCCGGATCCTGGCGGCGCAGCGTCCGCTGACCCCCACCGTGCGGCGGACGCCCGGCCTCGTCAGCGCGGATCGGCGACCGTGCCGAGGAAGAGCGGCAGCCCCGTGTCCTCGTGGATGATCTGGTAGCCGAACGGCCGGTCGAAGGCGATGCTGACCTCGGGAGGCACTGGAGCGCTCGTCATCATGGCCAGCTGGGTGACGGCCGCGGCGATGGTGCCCTTCTCGGCCACCGTGATGGTCGCGGCCTGGGCAGCCCCCGAGACGCGGAGCCCGGGATGGATGGCGTCGAAGTCGGCGCCCGGACCTACGGTCTTCGCCAGCCCCAGACCCGCCAGCACCCCGATCAGGTCCAGATGGAGGCTGTGCTCCCACGTCGGCAGCGAGAGATCCACGCGGATGCTCTCCGCCGCGTCGAGTCCGTCCGCGATGCCGGCCAGCTCCTGTTCGTCCCAGGCGGGCGGGACCCCCTCGGCAGGCAGGACGAGCCGCAGGAAGAAACCGCCCCCGTAGGGCAGGTCGATGCCCTGCCAGTCGGGCCCCACGGCGTACCGGACCCAGCGGTAGCCGTGCATCGTCGGGACGAGGACCCGCGTGCCGGTGACCAGGGTGAAGGGGTCCTGGCCCGTTCCGGAGGCATCGAACGGTTCATCCCAGGCCGCGGCGAAGTACACGGCGTTCAACATCGACAGCCCGGTGTCCGCGCCGACCGCCAGCGGGGCCCTGGCGACGCGGCCGCCGGTCTCCCTCCACACCCAGTCGTCGATCAGCCCCGGCGTGGCGGGGTCCGCGAAGTCCACCGGGTGGACCCCCGCACCGTAGTACCGGGCGAGCGTGGCGAGGAACGCCTCCCCGATCTCCCCGCCCTCGGGGACGAAGACCGCGTTGGCGAGGTGCACGAGGGGCTGCCCGGGCAGATCCTCCTCGTCGACGCTGACGGGGTCGCCGTCGAAGTACTGCACCGTCGCGAGGAGCGCGTTCATCGCCGCGTGGTGCTCGTCCGGGAGCCCCAGGACCGCGTCCATCTCAGCCGCCGTCGTCGAGCCCGCGCCGGCGCGCAGCATCGACAGGGCATAGAGCGCGCTGACCGGGCTGGAGACCTGGTTGGTGTCGGGGCGCGCGGTGAGGGCCACCCCGAGCCGGAAGGCCGAGCGTCGGAGGGCCTCCTCGGCGTCGGCATACCGTTCCGGTTCGACGACGATGCGCGCCACAGGCGCCCTGAACTGCTTCATGGAAATCCCCCTCGCGTAATTCCCCCACGGTAGGCGCGGGCCCGGGAATTGACCATGGGGCGGGAAGCGGAACCCGCCCTTGACGTATACCCCTGGGGGGTATATGTTTACGGGCATCGGAGAAGGAGAGGACATCATGGACAGGAATCGATCCACCACAGCTCCGCCACCTGCGGAACACGAGGGTCATGGCGTGGACGAGGATCACCAGGTCCACTCCCAGGGCGAGCACGCCGGCCATTCCACGGCGATGTTCAGGCAGCGCTTCTGGATCAGCCTCGCCCTCGCGATCCCCGTCCTGGCGTTCAGCCCCATGTTCACCATGCTCCTGGGGTCCATGCCGCCGGAATTCCCCGGCTCGGCGTGGATCGCCCCGATCCTCGGCACGGTGATCTTCGTCTACGGCGGCACCCCGTTCCTGAAGGGCGGGGTGGCGGAGCTGAGATCCCGGCAGCCGGGCATGATGCTGCTGATCGCGATGGCCATCAGCGTCGCGTTCGCCGCCTCGTGGATCACCACCCTCGGCATCGGCGGGTTCGACCTCGATTTCTGGTGGGAGCTCGCCCTGCTGATCGTCATCATGCTGCTCGGGCACTGGATGGAGATGCGGGCCCTCGGGTCGGCCGCCGGAGCCCTCGACGCCCTGGCCGCGCTGCTCCCCGACGAGGCGGACCGGGTCACCGCTGCCGGGGTCGAGACCGTGCCGGTCAGCACCCTGGCGACGGGCGACGTCCTCCTGGTCCGTTCCGGCGCACGCGTCCCGGCGGACGGGAGGATCGTCGACGGGACCGCGGAGTTCGACGAATCGATGATCACCGGGGAATCCCGCACCGTCTCCCGCACGATCGGCGAGACGGTCGTCGCCGGCACGGTGGCGACCGACACCGCGGTCCGTATGGAGGTGACCGCCGTCGGCTCCGAGACGACGCTCGCCGGCATCCAGCGCCTGGTCGCCGAGGCGCAGGCATCCTCCTCGAAGGCCCAGGCCCTCGCGGACCGGGCCGCCGCACTGCTGTTCTACTTCGCGCTCGGCGCCGGCATCCTGACCTTCGTCGCCTGGATGCTCCTCGGGAGCCCGGACGATGCCGTGATCCGCACCGTCACGGTCCTCGTGATAGCCTGCCCGCACGCCCTGGGACTGGCGATCCCGCTGGTCATCGCGATCTCCACCGAACGCGCCGCGAAGGCCGGGGTGCTCATCAAGAACCGGATGGCCCTCGAACGAATGCGCACGGTCGACGTCGTGCTCTTCGACAAGACCGGAACCCTCACCGAGGGCCGCCCCGCGGTCACGGCGACCACCGCCGTCGGCGGCGTCCCGGAGGGGGAACTGCTGGCCCTGGCCGCAGCCGCGGAAGCGGACAGCGAGCACCCCGTGGCGCGGGCCATCGTGTCCGCCGCACAGGCCGACCCCGCTGCGGCGGATCTCGCCTACGCCGGAACCGGCTTCAGTTCCCTGACCGGCCGCGGCGTCCGGGCGACCGTCGACGGCCATGACGTCGCGGTGGGCGGGCCCGCGATGCTCCGGGAACTCGGCCTCGGTACTCCGCCGGACATCGGGGGTACCGTCCGGGCATGGGTGGGCCGCGGCGCCTCCGTGCTGCACGTCATCAGCGACGGCGCCGTGATCGGTGCGGTGAGGCTCGAGGACAGGGTCCGCGAGGAATCCCGTGCCGCCGTGACGGCCCTGCAGTCCCGCGGGGTGAAGGTCGCCATGATCACTGGCGATGCACGCCAGGTGGCCGACGCCGTCGCAGCGGACCTGGGGGTCGACGAGGTGTTCGCCGAGGTCCTGCCGCAGGACAAGGATTCGAAGGTCGCCGAACTGCAGGCGCGCGGCCTGAGGGTCGCGATGGTGGGGGACGGCGTCAATGACGCCCCGGCCCTCGCGCGCGCCGAGGTGGGCATCGCGATCGGGGCAGGCACGGATGTCGCCATGGAATCGGCGGGCGTGGTCCTGGCGGGGAACGACCCCCGATCAGTGCTGGCGATGATCGACCTGTCCCGCGCGAGCTACCGCAAGATGATCCAGAACCTCGTCTGGGCCACCGGCTACAACGTGGTGGCCGTGCCCCTCGCAGCAGGGGTGCTGGCCTTCGCGGGGATCCTCCTCTCCCCCGCTGCGGGCGCGGTCCTGATGAGCGTGTCCACGATCGTCGTAGCCCTGAACGCGCAGCTGCTGCGGCGGATCGACCTCCGCCCGGAGCGGATCCACACCCCGTCGACCACCACCGAACACTGAAGGACCTGAGCATCATGAAGCAGAACCTTTCCATGGCAGCACTGGGCCTCGCCGCCGCCCTCACCCTTTCCGCCTGCGTCACCACAGGCACCGACGCAGGCACCGGCGCAGGCTCGACGACGTCGCCGGCCAGCGCCGGCACCGTATCCGAGGAGCACAACCAGGCGGACGTGATGTTCTCCCGGATGATGATCCCCCACCACGAGCAGGCGGTGGAGATGAGCGAGCTGATGCTCGCCAAGGACGGCACCAGCCCCGAGATCAGCGACCTCGCGACACAGATCAGGGACGCACAGGCGCCCGAGATCGCCACCATGAAGGGCTGGCTGGAGACCTGGGACAACGCCATGGGTCCGGACAGCATGGAGAGCCACGACATGGGAGACATGGAAGGCATGGGCGACGGAGACGGCATGGGATCCGGGTCTGGCCCCATGGAAGGCATGGAGGGGATGCTCAACGAGGACGAGATGGCCGAGCTCGAGCGCGCCGAGGGCACCGAGGCCTCGCGCCTGTTCCTCGAGTCCATGACGGTCCACCACGAGGGCGCGATCGAGATGGCGCAGGACGAGATCGGGAACGGCGAGAATCCGGACGCGATCGAGCTGGCCGAGACCATCGTGACGACGCAGCAGGCCGAGATCGACGAGATGAAGGAGTTGCTCGCGTCCCCCTGATCCCGGGATCCGCCGGTGTGGCCGTCCGTCCGAGCCACACCGGCACCACCCACTCGGTAGCCTCCGGCAACGGTCTGCCGCTAGGCTCGGAACGTGACCCACGACACCCCAGCCCCCTCCCCGTCCTCCAGCGAGCAGCCCGCGCGGCAGGCCACGGCCATCGACGCCGTCGCCACGTCGTACTACGAGACCCTGCTCGAGCTGATGCCCAACTTCGCCACCGAGCTCGGCCTGCCCGGCCACGAGACGGAGTACCAGGACTACTCGCCCGCCGGGATCGAGGCCCTCGCCGAAGCCGCCCGCACCACCCTGCGCCGGCTCGAGGACCTGCAGCCGACCGACGACGTCGACGCCGTCACGCTGGACGCCATGCGGGAGAGGCTCGGACTGGACCTCGAGATCCACGACGCCGGGTTCGGCTACTCCGAGCTGAACAACATCGCCTGCCCCGCCCAGAACATCCGCGCGATCTTCGACCTCATGCCCACCGCCACCGCGGAGGAATGGGATCACATCGCCGGACGCATGGCGAACGTGCCCGGCGCGATCGACGGCTACATCTCCTCCCTCCGCGCCGGTCGGGAGCGCGGCCTGGTCGCCGCACGCCGCCAGGTCGCCATCGTGATCGAACAGTCCACCAAGTACGCGGAGGACGGCGGATTCTTCGACGCCCTCGGCGCGACCGCCACCGCGGACGACGGCGAGCTGCCCGAGGGTGTCCGCGACCGGCTGCGGTCCGGTGCCGAGGCCGCCCGCGGCGCCTACCGCACCCTTGCGTCCTTCCTGCAGGACGACCTCCTCCCCTCCGCCCCCGAGAAGGACGCCGTCGGCCGCGAGCACTACGCCCTGATGTCGCGTGTCTTCCTCGGGTCCGCCGTCGACCTCGAGGAGACGTACCGGTGGGGCGTCGAAGAGCTCGACCGCGTCATCGCCGAGCAGGAGGCTGTGGCGAACGAGATCCGGGAGGGCGCCTCGATCGAGGAGGCCATCCGCATCCTCGACGAGGACCCCGCCCGCCAGCTCCGGGGCACCGAGGCGCTGCAGGCCTGGATGCAGGGACTCTCCGACAGGGCGGTGGACGCCATGGCCGGGGTCCACTTCGACATCCCCGACGTGATGCGGCGCCTCGAGTGCAGGATCGCCCCGACCAACGAGGGCGGCATCTACTACACCGGCCCCAGCGACGACTTCTCGCGCCCCGGCCGCATGTGGTGGTCCGTGCCCGAGGGCGAGGATTCCTTCACCACCTGGAAGGAGACGACCACCGTCTACCACGAGGGGGTCCCGGGGCATCACCTGCAGGTCGCGACGGCGACGTACCAGCGCGCGCTGCTGAACCCCTGGCGCCGCAACGCCATCTGGGTGTCCGGGCAGGGCGAGGGCTGGGCCCTGTACGCCGAACGCCTCATGCAGGAACTCGGGTTCCTGTCCGATCCCGGTGACCGCCTCGGGATGCTCGACGCCCAGCGCATGCGCGCCGCGCGCGTGGTGTTCGACCTCGGCGTCCACCTCGAACTGGAGATCCCCGAGCGGTGGGGCGAAGGCACCTGGACGCCGGAGAAGGGCTACGACTTCCTGAGGAAGAACATCGCCATCAGCGAGGGGCAGCTCAGCTTCGAGTTCACGCGCTATCTCGGCTGGCCGGGGCAGGCGCCGTCCTACAAGATCGGCCAGCGGCTCTGGGAACAGATCCGCGACGAGGTCCGGGCGGCCGAAGGTGAGGCGTTCGACCTCCGCGCCTTCCACACACGGGCCCTCAACCTGGGCTCCGTGGGACTCGATACGCTGCGCCGCGCCCTGGTCTCCTGACGTAGACGTTCGTCACAGGCGGGCCGGGGCGCTCCCCCGGTCCGCCCGCGGCGGTGGCGGCATTCCGCGGAAGTCCCGCGGCATCGGCGACGACGGCGATTGGCCGCTCCGTAACATTCCGCAACTTCCGCTTCGCCTTGGTATACGGCATCCCTAGAGTTTCGGGCGTGTCTACTGAAACCAGCTCCCCGCCCACCCGGCGCAGGCTGCCCCGCTGGGCGACCTCCTTCGGACCGCAGATCATCGCAGCCCTGGTCGTCGGGCTGGCCCTCGGCCTCATCGCCAAGTACACGGGGCACACCCAGGAGACGCCCACCGGCCTCGGCACCACGCTCGCCACCCTCGGCTCGAGCTACGTGGCCCTGCTCCGCGCCGCCGTCGTCCCCCTGATCTTCACCGCCGTCGTGAGCTCCATCGCGAACCTCCGCGCCGTCACCAACGCTGCACGGCTCGCCGGCCAGACCCTGCTGTGGTTCGCCATCACCGCCCTGATCGCCGTGGTCATCGGCATCGGCCTCGGTGTCCTCTTCCAGCCCGGCGCCGGCACGGACGCGACCCAGCCCGCCGAGTACACCGGCAACACGGGAAGCTGGTGGGCCTTCCTGACCGGGCTCATCCCCGCCAACTTCCTCGGCCTCCAGGCCTCCTCGGCCGTCGCCGAGTCGGGAGCCGTCACCACGGCCCTGAACTTCAACGTGCTGCAGGTCCTCGTGGTCGCCGTGGCCGTCGGCATCGCCGCCCTGAAGGTGGGCAAGCAGGCCGAACCGTTCCTCGCCGTCAACGCCTCCGCCCTGGCCGTCATCCAGAAGGTCCTCTGGTGGATCATCCGGATCGCCCCGCTCGGCACGATCGGCCTCATCGGCAACGCCGTGGCCGTCTACGGCTGGGACACCATCGGCTCGCTCGGGAAGTTCACCCTGGCCATCTACGTGGGCCTGGCCCTCGTGCTGTTCGCGGTGTACCCCGTGCTCATCAAGGCGCACGGGCTGTCGGTCAGGCAGTACTTCTCCGGCGCCTGGCCCGCCATCCAGCTGGCCTTCGTCTCGCGCTCGTCGGTGGGCACGCTGCCGCTCACGCAGCGCGTCACGGAGCGGAACCTCGGAGTACCCCGCGGGTACGCGTCGTTCGCCGTGCCCCTGGGCGCGACGACGAAGATGGACGGCTGCGCGGCCATCTACCCGGCGATCGCCGCGATCTTCGTGGCCCAGTTCTTCGGGATCGACCTCAGCCTCACCCAGTACCTGCTGATCGCTCTCGTCTCCGTGCTCGGCTCCGCGGCGACCGCCGGGACCACCGGCGCCGTCGTCATGCTGACGCTCACGCTCTCCACGCTGGGACTGCCCCTGGCCGGCGTCGGCCTGCTCCTCGCCGTCGACCCCATCCTCGACATGGGTCGCACCGCCGTGAACGTGGCGGGCCAGGCCCTTGTCCCGACGATCGTCGCCCGGCGCGAGGGCCTGCTGGACCTCGACCTCTACAACGCCCAGCGCACCGGCGACCCGTTCGCCGATGACAGCGTGACCGACGCAGCCGACGCGGCCGCCGCCCCCAACGACGGCATCTCGGCGTCCGTGACCCGCTAGGTCCCGCCCGCTGCAGCGACGGCCCGCCCCGGCATCCGCCCGGGAGCGGGCCGACCTGCGTCTGCGCTAACGATTCGGCGCCGTTCCGGGCAGCGACGGCGCTTTCCACCGGATACGGGAGGACGATTGACCTCCCTATCCAGTTCGACCAGGTGGTGCGCCGTGAACAAATCGCGCATGACGGGGAAGCTCTCCGCCACACTCGCCGCTCTCGCCCTCGCAGCAGGCCTCGGCCTCGCAGGGGGACCTCCGGCATCCGCCGCATACTGCGGCATCACATGGGGCTCGACGGCGAAAGTCGCCTCCACGATGTCCCCGGCTCCCGTCACCAACGTCCGCGCGGGCCGACACGCGTGCTTCGACCGGCTGGTCATCGACGCGCGGGGACGCGGAGTCGGATACGACGTCCGGTACGTCTCCCAGTTCACCGGCATCGGGTCCGGGCTGCCGATCGCCCTCAGTGGCGGCGCGCGACTGTCCGTGTCGGTGCACGCTCCGGCCTACAACAGCGCCGGGCAGGCCGCCTATCAGCCCGCCAACCCCAGGAGGGTCGTGAACGTCGCGGGCTACACCACCTTCCGCCAGGTCGCATTCGGCGGAAGCTACGAGGGATATACGAGCTTGGGGATCGGGGTGAGGGCACGCCTTCCCATGCGGGTCTTCGTGGTACCCGGCCCCGGTGCCGGGTCGAGGGTGGTGATCGACGTCGCGCACCGCTGGTGACGATCCTGCCGGTCGCGCCCCCGGAAGGTGACGCGGCCGGCGGCTCCCGCCGGTGGAACCGCGCGGTGGAACCGGGTGCCGCAGAGGCACCTAGGCTTGGTGCATGACCCTCCGCCTGATCCTCGCGTCGAAGTCCCCTGCCCGCACCCGACTCCTCGACGACGCCGGCATCCGGCACTCGGTGCTCGTCTCCGACGTCGACGAGCCCGCCGTCGTCGCCGCCTACGGCGACCTCGACGCGCACGACACCTCGCTGCTGCTGGGGCGCGCCAAGGCCGAGGCCGTCGCGGCGCTGGAGGAGGCGGACGACGCCCTCGTCCTCGGGTGCGACTCCGTGTTCGAGTTCGACGGCGAGGCGCACGGAAAGCCCTACGAACCGGCGGTCGCGATCGAACGCATCAGCCGCATGCGCGGCCGCTCCGGCGTCCTGCACACGGGCCACTGGCTCGTGGACACGCGCGCCGGCGGCTCCGGGGCGACCGTCGGGGCGGTCTCCTCGGCGACCGTCCACTTCGGCGCGATGTCCGACGCCGAGGTGGAGGCGTACGTGGCCAGCGGCGAGCCCCTGCACTGCGCCGGATCCTTCACCATCGACGGCTTGGGCGGCGCCTTCATCGAGCGCGTCGACGGCGATCCGCACGCCGTGGTCGGGCTCAGCATCTCCACGCTCCGCGCGCTCCTGCTCTCGGCCGGCGTCTCCGTGACGGACCTCTGGTCGCCCACGGCCTCCTTGTAGGTTCCCTACAAAGGATCACCGCACAACACTCCCGTTCGGCACGATCCATGGGCGGAAGCCACCAAACCGGGCTAGGCTCCCACGAGAGAAGAAGGAGCCCCACCCCCCATGAGCCAGTCCCCCCTCAGCCCGTCCGAGTCCACCCCTGCGAACGCCCACAGCGCCGGCACCGACCCCCGGCAGCACCGCCGGGTGACGAAGGTCCTGGTCGCCAACCGGGGGGAGATCGCCGTCCGGGTCATCCGCGCCGCCCGTGACGAGGGAATCGCGTCGGTCGCGGTGTATGCGGAGCCGGACCGCGATGCCCTGCACGTCCGCATGGCCGACGAGGCGTTCGCGCTCGGTGGGGAGACCGCCGCGGAGTCCTATCTGGTCATGGACCGCATCCTGGAGGCCGCGGAGCGCAGCGGCGCCGACGCCATCCACCCCGGCTACGGCTTCCTGTCGGAGAACGCCGAGTTCGCGCAGCGGGTCCTCGATGCCGGCATCACGTGGGTCGGGCCCTCCCCGCACTCGATCGCGCAGCTCGGCGACAAGGTCCAGGCGCGGCACATCGCACAGCGCGTCGGCGCGCCGCTGGTCCCGGGCACCACGGACCCGGTGGAGTCCGTCCAGGAAGTCATCGACTTCGCCACCGAGTTCGGGCTTCCCATCGCGATCAAGGCGGCGTTCGGCGGGGGCGGACGCGGCATCAAGGTGGTCCGCAGCCACGAGGAGATCCCCGAGCTGTTCGACTCCGCCGTGCGCGAGGCGACGGCGGCCTTCGGCCGCGGTGAGTGCTTCGTGGAGCGATTCCTCGACGCCCCGCGCCACGTCGAGACGCAGTGCCTCGCGGACGCCCACGGAAACGTCGTCGTGGTCTCCACGCGCGACTGCTCCCTGCAGCGCCGCAACCAGAAGCTCGTGGAGGAAGCGCCCGCCCCCTTCCTCTCCGCCGCACAGAACACCCAGCTCTACGAGGCCTCCAAGGCCATCCTGCGCGAGGCGGCGTACCAGGGGGCGGGCACCTGCGAGTTCCTCGTGGGCCAGGACGGCACCATCTCCTTCCTCGAGGTGAACACGCGGCTCCAGGTGGAGCACCCCGTCTCCGAGGAGGTCACGGGCCTCGACCTCGTGCGCGAACAGTTCCGCATCGCCCGCGGTGAGGAACTCGGATACGGGGACCCCGAGGTCCGCGGCCACTCGTTCGAGTTCCGCATCAACGGCGAGGACGCCGGCCGCGGCTTCATGCCCGCACCCGGCACCGTGCAGACGCTCACCCTCCCGACCGGGCCGGGCATCCGCGTGGACTCCGGCATCGAAGCCGGCGAGGTGATCGGCGGCAACTTCGACTCCATGCTCGCCAAGCTGATCGTCAGCGGCGCCACCCGCGACCAGGCCCTGCAGCGCGCACGCCGGGCACTCAGGGAGATGGTCGTGGAGGGCATGCCGACCGTGCTCCCGTTCCACGCCGCCGTCGTCGAGGATCCCGCGTTCGCGCCCGTCGACGGCCCCTTTTCGGTGCACACGCGCTGGATCGAGACGGAATTCACCAACACCATCGAGCCGTGGAAGGGGCCCGCCGAACCCACCGCGGACGACGATGTCCGCCAGCGCGTCACCGTGGAGGTCGGCGGGCGCCGCCTGGAGGTGGTGCTGCCCGCCGGGTTGGGCGCGACGCCGAACGGCAAGCCGGCCGCACCGGCGAAATCCAAGAAGTCCTCGCGCGCCCGGGCCGCCAAGACGGCGGTGAGCGGCGACGAGCTGACGTCCCCCATGCAGGGCACCATCGTGAAGGTCGCGGTGTCCGACGGCGACAAGGTGACCGAGGGCGATCTCATCATGGTGCTCGAGGCCATGAAGATGGAGCAGCCGCTCACGGCGCACAAATCGGGCAAGCTGTCCGGCCTGACGGCGAAGCCCGGCGACACCGTGTCCGCCGGCTCGGTCCTCGCCACCATCCGCGACTAGCCGTCCTGCCGTGGAATGACTCCGCCCTGATCTCCGTTCTGGAACTGTCGGTAGTTTCCACAAGCCACAAAATGTCACGGAGTTGGTTCGTCATGAAAGCAATCGGAGTCACGGAGTTCGGCGGCCCCGAGGTCCTGACCGTTCAGGATCTTCCCGAGCCACATCCCGGTGAGAAGGAAGTACGCATCAGGGTCAGGGCTGCCGCCGTCAGCCCCACCGACACGAACGTCCGCACGGGCGCCTATGACATGAGCCGGTCCGAGCCGCCCTACATGCCGGGGATGGATGCCGCCGGTGTCATCGACGAAGTGGGCGACGGCAGCACGTGGTCCGTCGGCGACGCGGTCATGGCGATCGCGCTGCCCCTGGGGCACCACGGCGGCGCATACGTCGAATACCTCGTGGCACCCGACGACTCGATCGCGCGGATCCCCGCGAACACCACGCTCGAGGAAGCCGCCACCCTTCCCATGAACGGCCTCACCGCCGTGCAGATCCTCGAACTCGCAGCACTGCAGCCCGGACAGGTCCTCGCCGTCACGGGTGGGGCCGGGACGCTGGGCAACTACACGATCCAGCTCGCCAAGCAGCAGGGCCTGGTCGTGATCACGGACGCAGCACCGAAGGATCGTCCCCTGGTGGAGGGTCTTGGAGCCGATCACGTCCTCGATCGGGGCGCGGACCTCGCCGAGCGCATCAGGGAGATCTTTCCCGACGGCGTCGACGCCGTTGCTGACACAGCGCTGCTGCACGGCGACGTCGTACCCGCGGTGCGCGATCAGGGAGTCTTCGTCTCGGTCCGGGGCTGGAAGGGCGATCGACCTACCCGCGACATCCGTTTCGAGGCTGTCTGGGTGTTCGACGAGTACCTCTCCGCCGCCAAGCTCGACGGCCTCCGCCAGGCGGTGGAGGACGGCATCCTCACGGCGCGCGTGGCGGACACACTGGCCGCCGAGGACGCCGCCGAAGCGCACCGTCGTCTCGAAGCAGGAGGCGTCCGCGGTCGGCTGGTGCTGACCTTCTAGATCGCCAGGGCCGGGAGCGCCGACGTCCCGACCTCACGTGGTGGTCGTGCTGGAGCACGACCACCACGTGCCTCTTCTCCCGGACGGCGCGATGTCGGCCACCGGCAGAACCGTGGGGCATGAATGAGTACGGACGTTCAAGCGCCTCCGATCGCCGTCGGATCTTCGCTCCGGAACCCGCCGGCCACTAGCCTTGCAAGTCCAGTGGTCCTCGCTGGTACGCCCGACCACGGATCGGCGCAGAAGTTTACTCGGCAGCCAGGGAGAGATCGATGAGTTTCCAGAACCACCCCGTGACGCGTGCAGGACTTCTCGCTGCAGCCATTCTGCTGCTGGCCGGATGCTCGGCGGAACCGAGCCCAGACCCCGCTACCACGGCGACGCAGACCGATGACGGCGGTGCGGCAACGAGTCCCGCTGCCGGTTCGTCGGCCAGTCCGTCTGCGAGATCGTCTGCCAGTTCGTCTGCCAGTTCGTCTGCCAGTTCGTCTGCCAGTTCGTCTGCCAGTGCGAGCCCTTCGGGTGCTGCCGGTGGGTCCGGGGCGTCAGCGACTCCCAGCGCAGGGGCCGGTACAACCACCATCACACTGCGAGCGGGCGACGAGCACACGATCACCAGCTCCACCACGCCGGTCACGGTGGAGTGCTCAAGTGGCGGCGACATCGACGTCGAGAGCAATAACGTGGAGGTGACCGTCACCGGTGACTGCGAGGACATCGAGATCGACGGCGACAACAATACGATTTCCGGTGGCTCCGCCGACATGATCGACATCGAAGGCAACAGCAACACGGCAGAAGCAGACGCCGTGGAGGAGATCAGCGTCGACGGTGACGGCAACACCGTCGAGGTCGGCGAGACCCGCGCGATCGACGTCGAAGGCAACGACAACACCATCACCTATCGGACCGGTGACCCGGTCGTCGAGACCGAAGGGAGCAACTCGGTCTCGGCTTCCTGACGGGGGTCCACTGCTGTTGACTTCTCCCCGATAAACGAGCACGCTTGGGGTTCTCGCCCCGGACCCTGGCGGAGGACCGCTACTGCCGTTCCACCAGGGGAGCCCCATGGCACACGTACGAAACGACAAGGGATATAGCGAGCACAGCACTGCCCCGACCCATCGACGTGCCGCGGCCGGGATGTGCGAAGCATGAGCGAGGAACTCAGGGGTGGGTTGTCGCCGCAGCACGGCGGCAGTGTGCGGGTACGCGATCTCGCCACGGAACTGGCCGAGTTGGCTCGCGAACTGCAGGGGGAACCGGACTCCGACGCGATCCTCGCCGGCTTCGTCCACGCGGCCCTCGACCTGATCCCCGGGGTCGACGAAGGCTCCGTCAGTCTTGTCCTCGGGCGCAAGCACATCGGCGCCCACGCCCCCTCCGGGGAACTACCGAGGCGCATCGACGCACTGCAGATGGAGACCGGGCAGGGCCCGTGCCTGGAATCGGCGTACGAGCACCGGACCGTGCGGGTCCCCGACATGGCGCATGAGCAGCGGTGGCCGCTGTTCGCGCCGCGGGCCGCCGAGGCCGGCGCCAAGGGGATGCTCTCCATCCAGCTGTGGGTCCAGGGCGACGACCTGGGGGCGCTGAACCTCTACTCGTACGAGGCCGACGCGTTCACGGACGAGTCGGAGAATGTGGGCCTGCTGGTCGCCTCCCACGCGGCGGTGGCGTTCGCCGAGGCCGAGAAGAGCCGGCAACTCCACCAGGCCATCGATTCCAGGGACGCCATCGGTCAGGCCAAGGGCATCCTCATGGAACGCCACAAGATCACCGGCGAGCAGGCCTTCATCGTGCTGTCCATGGCAAGCCAGCGCACCCACCTGAAGCTCTGGAACGTCGCCGAGCACCTCATCAGCAGCGGCGACCTACCCCACAGGGACACCGCGCACTGACGGGCGCGCGATGCGGGAGCGCTAGCCGGCCTCGTTGCCCTTGCCGTTCCCGGGAGGGCTCTTCTCCCCGCGCTGGGCGGCTTCCCTGGCCTTGTCCTCGGCCTTGCGCTGCTGCTCGGCAGCCTTCTGGGCTGCTTTCTCGGCGGCCGGGCCTCCACTGTTCTCCCGTGCGCCCTGACCGGGGGCGTCCTCGCCACTCGGATCGTCGCTGCCGGCATCGTCGCCCGTGACGTCGTCGTCGGCATCCGTCTCGTCAGGCTCGGTCTCGTCGGGCTCGGTCTCGTCGGGCTCCGTCTCGTTGGGCTCCGTGCCATCAGGGACCGTGCCGTCGTCGGGGTCCGGAGCAGGAGCGGGCAGGGCCGGGGGTTCGTCGGCGGGAGTGGGCTGCGCCTCAGTGGGCACAGGCTGCGCGGGCGCAGGAACGTCATCCGGGACCACCGGCGTCGAGGTGTCCGACGGCGCTTCGGCCGGCGCCTCGATCGATTCCCCCGGAGTCACGACGGGGACCTGTCCCGCGTCGAGCGAGGCGATCAGGGCGTCGATGCGCGTGCTGATCACGGCAGCACGGTCCTCGGTGACGCTGCCGTCGCTCCGGGCGCCGTCCACGCGGTCCTTCAGCCGCTGAGCCAGGACGACGGCGCCGTCGGCGTCACCGGCGGCGGCCGACGTGGCGATGGCTCGGACCTCGGCCTGGAAGTCCCCGGCCGTGCCGGCGTCCAGGGCCTCGTTCCCACAGGCGGTGAGGAGGAGCGCCGCGCCGACCAGGAGGGGCAGCATCTGCCTGCGGAGGGCGGTCATGGCTGCACGCTGTCGTAGAGTTCCTGCAATTTCTCGCCTGTCTCGCCGGGGACTGCCGGCAGGGGTTCGATCCCGGATCCCGGCTCGGGAGCGGTCGTGGTGGTGAAGGCCCACAGGGCGGCCGTGACAAGCCCGATGACGAGCAGCGTGACCAGCCACGGGAGCACGTGCCGCCGGCGTCCGGAGGGACGGGCTCCGGCCGGCTGCCGCCGTGGGGCGGTAGGACCCCGGTCCGCCGGGTGGGGAACTGTCGCCGACACGCCCCGGTGGTCGGACACCGCGATAGCGGGAGCAGCGGGCTCGACCATCGGGCCGGGCACCGTGTCAGCCGCAGTCCGAGTAGCCTCCGTGGATGTGGCCGCCGTGCGGGCCGCGGTGTCCGACGCCGTAGGGGATGCCGCACCCCCGGTCCCCGCCGTTCGGGACGCCACGCCACCGAAGGCTGCCGTGTCCGATGCCGCCGCGGCTGAGCGCGGCGCGGCGCCGCCCGGAGGCATCGTCGTCGTGCGTGCCACACCTGCGGGCAGCATGACCGTGGCCGCGTTCGCGCGATCGTTCTGCGGGCCCATGGCCATCAGGGCCCGGACCACGCGGCCGGCATCGGGCCGGTCGGCCGGCTCGTCGAGCATCATGGACACCAGGAGCGCCGAGAGGGCGGGGCCGGCCGAGTGCGGGATGGACGGGCTGCGGTGCAGGCGCGCCAGGGCGGCTTCGACACCGGTTCCGGGGAAGGCCCGCTCCCCCGTCAGGGCCTCGATCAGCACGAGGCCGAGGGAATAGATGTCCGAGGGCTGGCCCACGCCGTCGCCCCGTGTCTGTTCGGGACTGAAGTACGCGGCACTGCCGATCACCTGGCCCGTGGCGGTCATCCGGCTGCCGTCGAAGAAACGGGCGATGCCGAAGTCGGTGAGCAGGAAGCGGAAGACGCCGCTGTCCGCCTCCGCCTGCCGGGTCAGGACGTTCGAGGGTTTCAGGTCACGGTGCACGATCCCGCGGCCGTGGATGTACTGGAGGGTGCGGGCGAGGTCGAGCGCCAGGAGGCGGACGTCCTCGCTGTCGAGCGGACCGCCGGAGCGCAGCAGTACGCCCAGGTCGGGTCCGTCGACGAGTTCCATGACCAGGTAGGCGTTGTCCCCGGTGTCGTCGCCGCTGTCCATGTCCAGGACGCGGACCAGGCCTGGGTGGTCGAGCCCGGCGAGCATCCGCGCTTCCGCGGAGCCCCGTTCGATGCCGTCGGCGATGCCCGGCCGGAAGAGCTTGACGGCCACGTCCCGCTCGAGCCTCGTGTCCCGGGCCGAGAAGACCTCCGCCATCCCGCCGGTGCCGACCCGCTCCCCGAGGGCGTACCGCCCGGCCAGTGCCTGCTGCTCCAATGCCACCCGCTTCCACTACCCCGCTGTGCGGCTTCCGGGCATGCGCGATCCGCGCACGTCCGGGGATTTGATAAGCCGACTTTCCATCCAGTGTACGGGGCCTGCCGGGCCCGGGGGGAAGCGGTGTCGTCGTGCGCGCGGTCGGGCCGGCGCGGCGCGGCGCGGCGCGACATGCTGCCGATCCCGACCACGGCGCGGGCGATGCCCTGCGCGAACCCGCCGACGGCCTTTCCGATAAGGGCGCTACGACTGCTGCCCCTGGGCGATGTGGACGGGTTGGACGCCGGATGGCAGCCGCTGGGCTACCTCTTCCACGACGGGCGCATCGTCGAGGACATCATCGCCGAATGGGCGACCAGCCACACGGACCCGTTCCATCTGGATCTGACCGGACCCGCCGGTGGAACCTTCATCCGGCGTGTAGCTTCCGGGGCGGATCCGCTCGAGATCGACGCCATCGATGCCTGCCGCATCCTCTCCGGCCGGGGAACCGCCGTGGGAGTGCTGCGACACCCGCTGCCGCTCTGAGAGCGCACAGGCCGACGGCGCCGCACCCGGATGGGTGCGGCGCCGTCGGACGCGGTTCCGGGAGGACCGGTGTGATCAGGCCACGTTGTTCTCGTAGTCCTTGTCCCGGGTCTCCCGCGAGATCCAGAGCGCGATGAACGTGGCGACGGCGGCCAGGCTCAGGTAGGCGCCCACCAGCACGGTGCTTCCGTCCGCGGCCTGCCACAGAGCCACGGCGATGAAGGAGGCCGGGGCGGCACCGATCATGCTCGACACGTTGTAGGCGACCGCCGAGCCCGTGTAGCGGACGTTGGCGGGGAAGAGCTCGGGCAGCACCGCGGCCATGGGGCCGAAGGTGAGTCCCATCAGGATGAAGCCGATGATCAGCAGCGCCATGGCACCCACGGTCCCCGCGCCGAACAGGGGAGCCCACAGGAGCCCGAAGACGGCGATGCCCACGGTGGTCCCGAGGAGCATCTTGCGCCGGCCGAAGCGCTCGGCCAGCGGACCGGACACGAGCGTGAAGATGCCGAAGAACACGACGCCGAGAATCAGCATCCAGAGGAAATCGGTGCGCGCCATGCCCAGGCCGGGCACGAACGCCGCGGCATCCGCGTCGGTGAACACGCGGCCCGCCGCCTCGGCGTTGGCCCGCGCCTGCTCTTCGCTCGACGGCGCGGTCCCGTAGGTCAGTGTGAAGGCGGTCATGAAGTAGAAGAGCACGTAGGTCGCGAACATGATGAACGTGCCGAGGATCAGGGCACGCCAGTGCAGGCGGAACGTGGTGCCGAGCGGCACCTTCACGACCTTGCCCTCGGTCTGGACCTTCTGGAAGGACGCGCTCTCGATGAGCTTGAGCCGCACGTAGAGGCCGATGATCACCATGACCGCACTCAGCAGGAACGGCACGCGCCAGCCCCACTCGAGGAACTCCTCGGGGCTGAGGGTGGTGCTCAGCAGGACGAACAGCAGGTTGGCCAGGATGAAGCCGATGGGCGCGCCGAGCTGCGGGAACGTCCCGTAGATCGCGCGCTTACCCTCGGGGGCGTTCTCGGTGGCCAGGAGGGCTGCGCCGCTCCACTCCCCACCCAGTGCGAATCCCTGGAGGAAGCGCAGCACCACGAGCAGCAGCGGGGCGAGGAAGACCCATCCGTCATTGGTCGCCGCGGGCAGCAGGCCGATCAGGAAGGTCGCGATCCCCATGGTGAGCAGGGATGCCACCAGAGTGGCCTTGCGCCCGATCTTGTCGCCGAAGTGGCCGAAGACGATGGACCCGAGCGGCCGGGCGACGAACGCGACGCCGAACACGGCGAAGGAGCTGAGCAGCTGGTTCGCGGAGGTCTGGTTCGGGAAGAACAGGACGGGGAACACGAGCACCGCGGCCGTGGCGTAGATGTAGAAGTCGTAGAACTCGACCGTCGTTCCGATGAGGCTGGCGAAGATCACCCTGCCCCGGGAGTTCAGCGGCTTGGTGGTTCCGCCGGCACTGGCGGACGTGGAGGAGGTCATGGGCGTCGGCTTTCTTGAAACGAGGCGCCTCCGCGGGAGCCCGTGGCTCCCGCAGCACGGCGTCCGTGCAACAGATGAATGCCAACATCTGACCACCGGCGTCCATCAGGTGGATAAGCCTGTCCACCATCTGGACACCGGGAACCCGATATCCGGCCCGGACCCGAGGGTCAGATGTGCACGTGCAGGCGGCGTGCCGCCTCGGAGATGGACCCCGTCAGCGACGGGTACACGGTGAACGTGTTGGCGACGTCGTCCACGTGCAGCTTCTTCGTCACCGCAAGCGCCAGGGGGAAGATGAGTTCGGACGCGCGGGGGCCGACGACGACGCCCCCGATGACCGTGCCGGAGCCCTTGCGGGAGATCACCTTCACGAAGCCGTCCTTGACGTTCATCATCTTGGCCCGCGCGTTGGTGTGCAGGGAGAGCTTGACGATGTCCCCCTGGTACCGGCCGGACTCGATGTCCTCCTCCGTCACGCCCACGGTGGCGATCTCCGGCGAGGTGAAGATGTTCGAGGCGACCTGCTTGAGCTTGATGGGGCTCACGGAATCCCCCATGAGGTGGGCGATGGCGATCCGGCCCTGCATCGCCGCCACCGAGGCGAGCGCGAAGACCCCCGTGCAGTCGCCGGCGGCGTACACGTTGGGCGCCGTGGTGCGGGAGACGCCATCCACGGTGATGTGCCCGGACTCGTTGACGGCGACGCCGGCCTCCTCGAGGCCGATGCCGTCGGTGTTGGGGACGGCGCCGACCGCGACGAGGCAGTGGCTGCCCTCCACCGTCCGGCCGTCCGCCAGGCGCACGAGGACGCCGTCGTCCGTGCGGTCCACCGCCTCGGCGCGGGACTTGGACAGGACGGTCATGCCTCGGTCCTTGAACACGCCCTCGAGGACCTCGGCGGCGTCGGCGTCCTCGCCCGGCAGCACGCGGTCCCGGCTGGAGATGAGGGTGACCTTGGAGCCCAGCCCGTTGTAGGCGCTGGCGAACTCCGCCCCGGTGACGCCGGACCCGACGACGATCAGGTGGTCCGGGATCTCCCGGAGGTTGTAGAGCTGCGTCCAGTTGAAGATGCGTTCGCCGTCGGGCATGGCGCTCGGCAGCTCGCGCGGCGTGGCACCGACCGCGAGGAGCACGGCGTCGGCTTCGACGATGCTCGTCTCTCCACCGGACTGGACCTCGAGGCGGTGGTCGTCGAGCAGCTTCCCCGTGCCGATGATGACCCGCACGCCGAGGCGCTCCAGAGTGGCGCGGATGTCGGAGGACTGCTCGACGGCGAGCTTCAGGAGCCGCTGGTTGACCTTGTCCAGGTCAGCGTAGACCTTGCTGTCCTCGGAGAACCGGACGCCGAGTCCGCTAGCGTCCGTGAAGCGCGTCATGGTGTCCGCCGTCGCGATGAGGGTCTTGGACGGCACGACGTCCGTGAGGACCGCCGACCCGCCGAGGCCCTGGCGCTCCACGACGGTGACGTTCGCGCCGAGCGACGCGGCGACCAGCGCCGCTTCGTAGCCGCCGGGGCCGCCGCCCAGGATCGCGAGACGCAGTGAACTGAAATCGAGTTGGTTGGTCACCGCCCCATCATCGCGCATGCCACTGACGCGCGGGAAATAGAGGGTAAGTTGTAGCGGTGACTTCTGATCCCTTTGACCTGGCCCGCGACGCCGCCGGCCACATCGCCCGCGCCACCGGCATCGACCGGCATGACACCGCGCTCGTCCTCGGCTCCGGCTGGGGGGAGGCCGCCGAGCTCATCGGCGAGACCACCCACACCCTCGATGCCGCGGACATCCCCGGCTTCTCGGCCCCCGCCGTCGTCGGCCACACCGGCACCATCCGCTCCGTCCTCACGCCGGCCGGCAAGCGCGCGCTGGTCCTCGGCGCCCGCACGCACTTCTACGAGGGCAAGGGCGTGCGGGCCGTGGTGCACGGCGTCCGCACCGCGGCCGCGACGGGCGCGACGACGATGATCCTCACCAACGGCTGCGGCGGCCTGCAGGAGCACTGGAAGCCGGGCACGCCGGTGCTGATCAGCGACCACATCAACCTGACGGCGTCCTCGCCGCTCGAGGGTGCAACCTTCGTGGACCTCACGGACCTGTACTCCCCGCGGTTGCGCGACCTCGCCCGCCAGGTGGACCCCACCCTCGAGGAGGGCGTGTACGCGCAGTTCACCGGACCCCACTACGAGACGCCGGCCGAGGTCCGGTACGCCAAGCGCATCGGCGCCGACCTCGTGGGCATGTCCACGGCGCTCGAGGCCATCGCGGCCCGGCACGCCGGCATGGAGGTCTTCGGCCTCTCGCTCGTGACGAACCTCGCGGCCGGGATCAGCCCCGTCCCGCTTAGCCACACCGAGGTCCTCGAGGCCGGCCAGGCGGCCGGGCCCCGCATCTCCCGCCTGCTCGCCGACATCGTCGCCGCGCTCTAGCCGCACCCCGGCCCGGCGCCGCCACCGCAGCGCCGCCGCCGCTCCCCCGCCTTCGATCCACCCACGTAAGGGACCCGCATGACCACCCCCGCCCTGGACACCCTCCTCGCCGCCGCCGACGCCTGGGCGGCCACCGACCCGGATCCGCGGACGGCGGAGGAACTCAGGACCCTGACCGGACTCGTGCGGTCCGGCGACACCGCCGCGGAGCAGGAGCTGCAGGACAGCTTCTCGGGTCCGCTCCTGTTCGGCACCGCCGGGCTGCGGGCGGCCCTCGGTGCGGGCCCCAACCGCATGAACCGCGTGGTGGTCCGCCGGGCCGCCGCGGGGGTCGCCGCCCATGCGCTGGACCTCGCGGCCGGAGCCTACGCGCCCCGCGCCGTCGTCGGCTTCGATGCCCGCCACAACTCGCGCATCTTCGCCGAGGAGACCGCGGCCATCCTCACCGCCGCCGGGATCGAGACGTTCCTCATGCCCCGCGAGCTGCCGACGCCGGTGCTCGCCTACGCCATCCGTGCCCTCGGGTGCGAGGTGGGCATCATGGTCACCGCGAGCCACAACCCGCCGCAGGACAACGGGTACAAGGTCTACCTCGGCGGGCGCGCCGTGGAGGAGGACGCCCGCGGCGTCCAGATCGTGGCCCCGCACGACGCCGGGATCGCCGCCCGCATCGACGCCGTCCGGGACACCCCGCTCGCGGCCTCCGGCTGGACGATCCTCCCGGACGCCATCGAGACCGACTACGTGGACGCCGTCGCAGCCCTCGCCGATCCGGCCCTGACGGAGCGGGACCTGAAGATCGTCCTCACGCCGCTGCACGGGGTGGGCGGCCGGGCCGCCCGGGCGGTACTGGCGGCCGCCGGGTTCGACGACGTCACCGTCGTCGAACGCCAGGCCGAGCCGGACCCCGACTTCCCCACCGTCGCGTTCCCCAATCCCGAGGAACCCGGCGCCCTGGACCTCGCCCTCGAGACCGCGGCGCAGGTCGGTGCGGACCTCGTGATCGCCAACGACCCCGACGCCGACCGCGTGGCCCTCGCGGCACGCGAACCCTCCACCGGTGCATGGCGCATGCTGCGCGGCGACGAGGTGGGCACGCTGCTCGGCCTGCACCTGGCGGCCCGCTTCGCAAGGGGGACGGCCGCCGACGGGGCCGCCGGCGCCGCCCGGACCCGGGTCTTCGCGAACTCGATCGTCTCCTCCCGCCTGCTCGGCAGGATCGCCGCGGCCTCCGGCATCGATCACGAGCAGACCCTGACCGGCTTCAAGTGGATCGCCCGCGTCCATGACCTCTCCTTCGGGTACGAGGAGGCCCTCGGCTACTGCGTGGCCCCGGAGCTGGTGCGGGACAAGGACGGCATCTCCGCCGGGCTGCTGCTCGCCGAACTCGCCGCCGCGACCAAGGCCGCCGGCCGCACCCTCTTCGACCTGCTCGACGACGCCTTCCTGGTGCACGGCCTGCACGCCGCGGACCAGCTCTCAATCCGCGTGGAGAGCCTCGGCCTGCTCGGCGCCATGATGGGCCGGCTCCGGGAGAACCCGCCGTCGTCCTTCGCCGGCTCCGCCGTCGGCGTCGCCGAGGACCTCGCCCGGGGTTCGGCGCACCTGCCGCCCACCGACGGGCTCTTCTACCTCACGCAGGACCGGACGCGCGTCATCATCCGGCCCAGCGGCACGGAGCCGAAGCTCAAGTGCTACCTCGAGGTGGTGGAGCCGGTCGGGTCCGCGAGCGGCCTCGGGGACGCGAAGGAGACCGCCCGCGTGCGCCTCGAGGCGGTCAAGCACGACGTCGCCGGGGCCCTCGGCCTCTGACCCCTGGCCCGGACGGCAGGAAAGACCGGTCCTGGGCGCGAATCCCGGCCATTCCTGCCCCCGCGGCGGCGGGCTCGACGGTGCGGACATGGAAGGATGGGGAGCATGCCTAACGACGTATCCCTCGCCTCCTACATCGACCACACCCTGCTGAAGCCCGAGGCAGACCGTGAGCAGATCCTCACCGTCTGCCGCGAGGCGGTCGAGTACTCGTTCAAGTCCGTCTGCGTGAACCCCGTCTGGGTCAGCACCGTGCGCACGGCGGTGAAGGACACCGGTGTCCTCACCTGCTCCGTCATCGGGTTCCCCCTCGGCGCCACCACCACCGAGGTCAAGGTCTTCGAGGCCCAGGGCGCAGTGGCCGACGGCGCCGACGAGATCGACATGGTCATCAACATCGCGGCCGCGCGCGCCGGGGACCGAGACCTCCTCGTCCAGGACATCCTCGCCGTCGCGGAGGCCGTCCACGAGCACGGTGCCATCCTCAAGGTCATCATCGAGACCTCCCTGCTCACGGACGAGCAGAAGGTGCTCGCCTGCGAGGCCGCCGTCGAGGCGGGCGCTGACTTCGTGAAGACGTCCACCGGCTTCAACGGCGGCGGCGCCACGGTCGAGGACGTCGCCCTCATGCGGAAGACCGTGGGCCCGGACCTCGGGGTGAAGGCGTCGGGCGGCGTGCGGTCCCTCGAGGATGCGCGCACCATGATCGACGCCGGCGCAACGCGTATCGGGGCGAGCTCGGGAGTCGCTATCGTTAAGGGTGAACAGGGCGCATCGGGCTACTGACCACCAGGAGCCCGGCCCGCGGCCCCCGCAGCAGATTTACCAGCACACCCAGCAGTAGACCCGGCACGCACGAACGCAGTCAAGGAGACCCAATGTCACACGAAGCCAACGTCGAGAAGCAGCCCTCCCACGCCGGCGAAGGCCACCTCGTCGAGAACGTCGTGGTGTTCGTGCTCATCTTCGGCGCCTTCCTGCTGGGCATCTACCTGCTCAACTGGCTGACCCTCGACACCGTCTGGCCGATGACCGCCATCGTGGTCCTCGCGTTCCTCGCGTTCTTCATCCCGCAGGGGATCCTGGGCCGCTCGGACACCGGCTACAACCTCGCCGAGGGCAAGCAGACGGACGAGAAGGAGACCTCCGCGGGCGTCAGCTCGTAACGACCGCGCAGATCCACGCATTCCGCGGGAAGGCCGCCCCTCCGGGGGCGGCCTTCCCGCGTTTCCCGCCCGTGATCCCGCCCACGCCGGTCCGGGATCCGCCTACGCGGTGAACACCGCGTCGAGCACGTTCTTCGCCCAGTCCAGGATCTCGGCGTCCACGAGGTCCCGGCCGCCGATCCTCGCGGTCTTCGGCTTCGGGACCAGCACCGCGTTGAGCGCAGGCTTCACCGCGGCCCCCGGGTACATCCGCGTGAGGCGCATCTGCTTGGACTCCGGCAGTTCGGCCGGGGCGAACTTGATGAAGTTGCCCTGCAGCGCCACGTCCGTGAGGCCCAGGGCCCGGGCGGACACCCGGAAGCGCGCCACGGAGATGAGGTTCTCCACGGCCGCCGGCGGCTCCCCGTAGCGGTCCTTGAGTTCGGCGACGACGGCGTCGATCGCCTCGTCCGTGATGGCGGAGGCCAGCTTCCGGTAGGCCTCGAGGCGGAGCCTCTCCCCCGGCACGTAGTCGTGCGGCAGATGCGCGTTGATCGGCAGTTCGATCTTCATCTCCGCCGCCTTCTCCTCGGCCTCGCCGCGGAAGTTCGCGACGGCCTCGCCGACCAGCCGGATGTAGAGGTCGAACCCGACGCCCTGGATGTGCCCGGACTGCTCGCCGCCCAGCATGTTGCCGGCACCGCGGATCTCGAGGTCCTTCATGGCCAGCTGCATGCCCGCGCCGAGTTCGTTGTGGGACGCCACGGCCTTCAGTCGCTCGAGGGCCACCTCGCCGAGCGGCTTCTCCGACGGGTACAGGAAGTAGGCGTAGGCCCGCTCCCGTCCACGGCCCACCCGGCCTCGGAGCTGGTGCAGCTGGGACAGCCCGTAGGAGTCGGCGCGGTCCACGATCAGCGTGTTCGCGTTGGAGATGTCCAGGCCCGTCTCGATGATCGTGGTGCAGACCAGGACGTCGAACCGCTTCTCCCAGAAGTCCACGATGATCTGCTCGAGCCGGGACTCCGTCATCTGGCCGTGGGCGACGGCGACACGCGCCTCGGGCACGAGCTCCCGGAGCTGCGCGGCCGTGCGGTCGATCGATGAGACACGGTTGTGCACGAAGAACACCTGGCCCTCGCGCATGAGTTCGCGCCGGATCGCGGCGGAGGCCTGCTTGTGGGTGTAGGGCCCCACGTAGGTGAGGACCGGGTGGCGCTCCTCCGGGGGTGTGGCGAGCGTGGAGGTCTCGCGGATGCCGGTCAGGGACATCTCGAGCGTGCGCGGGATGGGGGTGGCGCTCATCGCGAGGACGTCCACGTTGGTGCGCATCTTCTTCAGCGCCTCCTTGTGTTCGACGCCGAAGCGCTGCTCCTCGTCCACGATCACGAGCCCGAGGTCCTTGAAGGCGATCTCCTTCGACAGCAGGCGGTGCGTGCCGATGACGACGTCGACCGCCCCCGAGGTGAGGCCCGCCGCCGTCTCACGCGATTCCTTGGCCGTCTGGAACCGTGAGAGCGCGCGCACGCGTACCGGGAAGCCGGAGAACCGCTCCGAGAAGGTCTCGAAGTGCTGCTGCACCAGGAGCGTGGTGGGCACGAGCACCGCCACCTGCTTGCCGTCCTGCACGGCCTTGAACGCGGCGCGGACGGCGATCTCCGTCTTGCCGTAGCCGACGTCGCCGGAGACCAGCCGGTCCATGGGGACCTCGCGCTCCATGTCCGCCTTGACCTCGTTGATGGTGGTCAGCTGGTCGGGCGTCTCGACGTACGGGAACGCCTCCTCCAGCTCGCGCTGCCAGGGGGTGTCGGGGCCGAAGGCGTAGCCCTTGGACGCCATGCGGGCGGAGTAGAGCCGGATGAGTTCGCCGGCGATCTCCTTGACGGCCTTGCGGGCCTGGTTCTTGGTCTTGCTCCAGTCGGAGCCGCCCATCTTGCTCAGCGCGGGGGCGTCCCCGCCCACGTAGCGGGTCACCTGGTCCAGCTGGTCCGTGGGCACGAACAGGCGGTCCCCGGGGGCCCCGCGCTTGGACGGCGCGTACTCGAGCACGAGGTATTCTCGCGTGGTCCGGGTGGGCCCCGCCCCGGTGGAGCGCTGCAGCAGCTCGACGAACTTCGCGACGCCGTGCTGCTCGTGCACCACGAAATCGCCTTCCTTGAGCTGCAGGGGGTCGACGGCGTTGCGGCGCCGCGAGGGCATCTTGCGCATGTCGCGGGTCCCGGAGGCGCTCGTGCGGCCGAGGAGATCGGCCTCGGTGAGCAGCCCCAGCTTGAGCCCGTCCACCACGAAGCCGCGGCCCGCGCACGCCGTCGTGATCTCGATGATGCCCGGTTGCGGCGCGGCGTCGAGGGAGTCGACGCGGCTCGTCGGGATGTCATTGTCGTGGAAGAGCTCCGCGAGGCGCTGCGCCGGGCCGGGGCCCTCCGTGGCGACGACGACGCGCCACTGGTCGCGGACCCGCCCGCCGATAAAGTCCATCATCTCGGCGACGTCGCCCTGGTAGCCGCGCGGTTCGCGGGCATGCAGCGTGAAGCTGTCGACGTCGGCCAGCTCCTCATCGGCCCCGAAGGACGTGATGCCCCACCAGGCCACCGCGTGGGCGAGCGCCGTGGCCCGCGTGTCGGCGAGGGACCGGAAGCTCGCCTCCTGCAGGTCGGTGCCCAGGGCGCCGCCGAGGTCCAGCGGTGCGGCGCCGCCGTCGGACGCCGTGGACCACGCGGCCGCGAGGAACTCCTCGTTCGTGGCGGCGAGGTCGTGCGCGCGGGTGCGGACCTTCTCCGGCTCGAGGACGACGGCGATCGAGCCGGCCGGCAGTTCGCCCATGAACGGCACCATGGCGTCCACGAGCACGGGGGCGAGGGACTCCATGCCCTCGACGGCGATCCCGCCGGCGATCTTCTCCAGCATGGACGCCGCCGCCGGCAGCTCGGACTGCAGCTTCGCGGCCCGGGACATCACCGACGGCGTGATGAGGATCTCGCGGCACGGTGGGGCGTACAGGGCGGTCGGCGGCTCACCCGAGGTGAGGGAGCGCTGGTCGGCGACAGCGAACCAGCGCATCTGGTCCACCTCGTCGCCGAAGAAGTCCACGCGGACCGGGTGGTCCTCGGTGGGCGGGAAGACGTCGATGATGCCGCCGCGGACGGCGAACTCCCCGCGGTGCGTGACCATGTCCACGCGCGCGTACGCGGCGTCGGAGAGGGCACGGACGACGTCGGAGAACGCGACCTCGTCGCCGACCTTCAGCGACACCGGTTCGAGGTCGCCGAGCCCCGCGACGAGCGGCTGCACGACGGCGCGGATGGGCGCGGTGATGACCCGCACGGGGTTCCCCTCCGGGTGGGCCAGCCGACGCAGCACGGACAGGCGCCGACCCACGGTGTCGGAGCGCGGCGAGAGCCGCTCGTGGGGCAGGGTCTCCCAGCTGGGGAACTCCTCGATGGCGCTCTCCGGCAGGTAGCTGCGCAGCGCGGCCGCCAGGTCCTCCGCCTCCCGACCCGTCGCGGTGATCGCCAGGACCACCGGCTCGGCACTGCCGGCATCTCCCGGAGAGGCCGGGACGGCGTCCAGGCCGTCGACCATCTCGGCGATCAGGGGCGCGCGCATCCCGGCGGGAGCCCCGATCTGCAGGTCGGGGCTCCGCTCCTCGACCGGGCGTGACGCGTTGGTCAGCACGCGCGCATAGGACGCATCCTCGGCGAGCGCTGCGCGCAATCCGTTCAGGCTCATCTGGTGGGACTCCTCGGGCAACGGGGGTGGAGAACGGGGTGACGACAGCACGAAAGCCCGGAACCAAGACGCGTTCCCGGGGATGCTTCCACATTACCAAGCCCCGCCGACGCTCCCCGTGGCGTGTAATCGGCGGCACACCGGGCGAGGCCAGGCCGTAGGATTGCGGGAGACCCCTGACCTGCCGCCCCGCGGCACCACCTGTGCATCCTTCGGAGGAACCATGGCATTGAACGCGTCCACCACGCTCCCCTACGACACCCGGACGGTGCTCGGCGTCTTCACGGACGAGGGCTTCGTGCGCCACATGAGCGAGTACGTCGGCGGCACCCTCGAGTCCCTCACGGTCGACGGCGACACCTCCGGTCCCTTCACCCTGACGGCCGTCCGCACCATGCCCACCGACCGGCTCCCGGACATGGCCCGCAAGTTCGTCGGAGAGACCCTCTCCGTCACGCAGACCGAGCAGTGGAGCGCGCCGTCCGCGGACGGCTCACGCGAGGCGAAGCTCGAGATGACGGTCGCGGGCGTCCCGCTGAACGTCGCCGCCGTCCAGCGCCTGATCACCCAGGGCACGGACACCGTCGTCGACCTGCAGGGCAACGTCACCTCGTCCATCCCGTTCCTCGGGGGCAAGATCGCAGGCGCCGCCGAGCCGATGATCGGCAAGGCGCTGAACGTCCAGGCCGTCGAGGCCCGGAAATGGCTCGCGAACCGCTGACCGCGGCCACGCCACCCGCACCCTCCCCGTCGACCCGAGAGTTCCGCGCACGCCATGCACCTGCCCACGCCCCTCGCCCTCATCCTGATCCTCGCCGGCGTCTGGACGCTCGTCGTCTGGCCGCCGTTCCTGCGGCGCATCCTCAAGGACCCGCGCGCCCGTGACGAGAACGGAGCCGCCACGCGGTTCCTCACCGTGCACATGATGCTCATCTCCACGTCGATGATCCTCGGCGCGGCGACCGCCGTCATCGGCGTCCGCGCCCTGGTCGCCTAGCGGCACCCGCCGCAGCCCGCCCCACCCAGGAGACCCCATGGCCCACGACGAGTCCCCGAAGCCAGCCGGCTCCCACCCGGTGATCCTGCAGCGCTCCAGCTATCCCGAGTACCTGCGCATCTCGGAGATCCTCCGCAAGGAGACCGTCGGCGGCATCCTGCTGCTGATCGCCGCGAGCCTCGCGATCATCTGGGCCAACTCCCCGTTCTCCGACTCCTACTTCGCCATCCGCGATGCCGAGTTCGGCTACGAGCCGTGGCACCTGAAGCTCTCCGTCGGCCAGTGGGCGTCGGACGGCCTCCTGGCGGTGTTCTTCTTCCTCACGGGACTCGAGCTCAAGCGCGAGTTCGTCGCCGGTGACCTCCGGCGGATCAGCCGCGCGATCGTCCCCGTGGCGGCGGCCTTCGGCGGCGTCGTCGTGCCCGCGCTGATCTACACGGCCGTCAACCTGTCCTCCCCGGACACCCTGCGCGGCTGGGCCATCCCCACCGCGACGGACATCGCCTTCGCGCTGGCCGTGCTCGCGGTGATCAGCTCGCACCTGCCCGGGGCCCTGCGCATCTTCCTGCTGACCCTCGCGGTGGTCGACGACCTCATCGCGATCGCGATCATCGCGTTCTTCTACTCGGAGGACGTCAGCTTCGTCTTCCTGCTGTGGATGCTCCTGCCGCTCGGGCTGTTCGCGCTGCTCGCGCAGCGCCTGCCCAAGTTCTTCGGCAGCACAACGCGCGGCCCGTGGCTGATCCTCCTGCCCCTCGGCATCGCCACCTGGGCCCTGATGCACGCGTCGGGCGTCCACGCGACGGTTGCGGGTGTGCTGCTCGGTTTCTGCGTCCCCGTCCTGCGCAGGTCCGGCGGGAAGACCGTGCTGCCCCGCCCGGACAAGCCCGGCCTGGCCGAGGTGCTGGAACACCGCTTCCGTCCGCTCTCCACCGGTTTCGCCGTCCCGGTCTTCGCCTTCTTCTCGGCGGGTGTGGCGATCGGCGGTGCCGCGGGGTTCGCTTCGGCGGTCACCGATCCGGTGTTCATCGGGATCGTGCTCGGCCTCGTCCTCGGCAAGCCCATCGGCGTCCTGCTGACCACGTTCGTCGTCACGAAGCTGACCCGCGCCAACCTCGACCCCGGGCTGAGCTGGTGGGACCTGCTGGGCGTCGGGATCCTCGCCGGTGTGGGCTTCACGGTCTCGCTGCTGGTGAACGATCTGAGCTTCGGCGCGGGCAGCGAGCACGACGACCACGCGAAGGTCGCCATCCTCGCCGCGTCCGTGCTGGCGGCGCTCCTGGCGAGCGTGGTGCTGCGCGCCCGCAACAAGCGCTACCGGCGGATCGACGAGGAGGAGAAGGTGGACTCCGACGCCGACGGCATCCCGGACGTCTTCGAGGAGCGCGGCAACTAGGATCGGTCCATGACGGACACCGGCGGGTCGGGGGAACGGGAGGACCGCCCCGGGGCGGGGCGGTCCCGGAACCGCCGCCGGCGCATCATCCTCAGCGAGCTCGCCCTCACCGTCACCTTCACCCTCGCGGTTGGACTGGGCCTCGCCCAGCGCGACGCCCTCGACTCGACGGCCCTCTTCCTCACGGGGTGGGCCCTCAATCTCGTGGTCCTGGTGCTGTGCTGCACGCTGCCGTGGTCCAGGATCTCCGGCCGCTGGGTCATCCTGATGCCGCTCCTGGACTTCGTGGCCGTCGGCCTGGCCCGGGCGGCCGCGGGCGACGCCCTCTCCGGCGTCGGCCTGCTGGCAGCCTTCCCCGTGGTATGGATCGCCGCCTCCCGGGTGCGGACGGCCGCGGCCGTCGCCATCACCGTCGTCGCTTCCCTGGCGATCATCTGGTTCCCGGTCCTCGCCCAGCCGGGCCCGGTGACCCTCGACACCGTCGTGGACCCGATCCTGCTCCCGATCATGCTCACCGGCCTGGCCTGGTTCGTCAGCGAGCTGACGAAGGACAACCGGCGGCGGCAGGCGGCCCTCCAGGCCTCGCAGGGCGCGCTGCGCGACAGCGTGGAGGCCGGGCGGGCACGCGAGAGACTGCTCGGGACCGTGCTGGACACCGTGAGCGTGGGGGTGCTGGCGGTCGACGCCCACGGTCACGACATCCTCATGAACGCCCGGCAGCGGGAGGGCCACGCCGCTGCAGCGCCACCGGGCAACGACGATCCCACCGAGGCCGAGCTGCTGATCTTCGGCGAGGACAGGGTCACGCCCGTCCCGCCGGATCGGCGCCCCGTCCTCCGCGCGGTGGGCGGCGAGGACCTCGACGGCGAACAGGTGTGGGTGGGGACGGGTCGGTCCCAGCGCGCCCTCAGCATCTCCTCGCGGTCCATGCACGACGACGAGGGCGCGTTCACGGGGACCGTCGTGTCCTTCAACGACGTCACCGAGCTGCTGCGCGCCCTGCACGCCAAGGACGATTTCCTCTCCAACGTCTCCCACGAGTTCCGGACGCCCCTGACGTCGATCCTCGGCTACCTGGAGCTCACCGTGGAGCGCCGCGGGAGCCTGCCCGAGGACGTGACCGGCTTCGTCCAGGTGGCGCGGCGCAACGCCCTGCGCCTGGAGCGGCTCGTGGAGGACCTGCTCGCGATCAACGCGGGGACGTTCCAGGTGCACCCCGTTCCCACCGACGTCGGCAGGATCCTGGCGGAGGCGGCGTCGTCGGGCCTGGTGCGGGCCACCCGCGCGGGAGTGCAGCTCGTGAACCGTGCGCCGGCGGGCCTGCCGGCCGTGGCCGACCCGGTGCGGCTCGCGCAGGCCGTGGACAACCTGCTCAGCAATGCGGTCAAGTACAACCGGCGCGGCGGCAGCATCACGCTCGACGCATCCGTCGGCGATGACGGCCTGACGGTCCGGGTGGAGGACACCGGGATCGGCATCGAGGCCGAGGAGCTGCACCAGGTCTTCGACCGGTTCTTCAGGTCCTCGTCGGTCCGCTCGTCCTCCGTGCCGGGGGTGGGGCTGGGCCTGCTGATCACACGGAGCATCGTGAACGAGCACGGCGGGTCCATCACCGTGACGAGCGAGCCGGGCGTGGGGACCTGCTTCAGCATGACCATCCCCCAGCCGGCGCCCTCGGCTGGTTAGGCGTTGGCCGCCAGGAGGGACTCCTCGAGGGCCACCCACGCGAGCATGGCGCACTTCACCCGGGCCGGGAAGCGGGAGACGCCGGAGAACGCGGCGGCGTCGCCGAGCACCTCTTCGTCCGCCTCGATCCTGCCGCGCGAGCGCATGACCTCGCGGAAGCTGTCCACGAGGCCGATCACCTCGTCCCGCGGCAGCCCCTGCACCAGGTCGGTCAGCACGGAGGCCGAGGCCATGGAGATGGCGCACCCGGCGCCGTCCCAGCTCACAGCGGTCACGGCGCCGTCGGCCACGCCCGCGCGCAGGGTGATCTCGTCGCCGCACACCGGGTTGAGCTGGTGGGACTCGCCCACGCGGCCCACGCCGTCGTGCTCCCGCAGCGGCGAACCGTGCCGCGCCTTGGCGTGGTCGAGGATGATCTGCTGGTACAGCTGTTCGAGGCCCGTGCTCATCGGTGTGCTCCAAAGAAGGGACGGACCAGCGCGACGGCGTCCAGGAAGGCGTCCACCTCGTCCGTCGTCGTATACAGGTAGGTGCTCGCGCGGGTGGTCGCGGTGAGCCCGAGGCGACGGTGCAGCGGCTGCGCGCAGTGGTGGCCCACGCGCACCGCGATGCCCTTGTCGTCGAGGAACTGCCCCACGTCGTGGGCGTGCACACCGTCCACGTCGAAGGACGCCAGTCCGATGCGGGGGCGGCCGGCGTCCGGGCCGAGGACGCGGATGCCCTCGATGGCGCCGAGTCCCCGCACGAGGCGCGCGCCCAGCGTCTCCTCCCAGGCCTCGATGCGCTCCATGCCGGTCTCGGCGAGGTAGTTCGCTGCGGCGCCGAGGGCGATGGCCTGGGAGATGCGCTGGGTGCCGGCCTCGAAGCGGTTCGGGGAGGGCAGGTACTCCGCCCGCTCCATCGTCACGGTGGTGATCATCGAGCCGCCCGTCAGGAAGGGCGGCAGGGCGTTGAGCAGTTCGGCGCGCCCGTAGAGCGCCCCGATGCCGGTGGGCCCGAGCATCTTGTGGCCGGAGAACACGAGGAAGTCGACGTCCAGGGCCTTCACGTCCACGGGGAGGTGCGGCACGGACTGGCAGGCGTCCAGCAGGGTGAGGGCACCCACACCCTGCGCGAGCCGCACCAGGTGGGCCACCGGGTTGATAGTGCCGAGGACGTTCGAGGCATGGGAGAAGGCCACGAGCTTCGTGGCGGGCGTGATGACGGCCGCGGCCTCCTCGAGGCGCAGCGTGCCGTCGTCGGCCACGGGGATGAAGCGGAGCTCGGCGCCGGTGCGGGCCGCGAGCTCCTGCCAGGGGATCAGGTTGGCGTGGTGTTCCATCTCCGTGACCACGATCCGGTCCCCGGGGCCGAGGGCGAAGCGGCGCGCCGCCTCTCCCCCGCGCCCGAGGCTCGCGTTGGACATCGCGTAGGCCACGAGGTTGATGCCCTCGGTGGCGTTGGAGGTCCAGACCAGCTCGTCCGTCCGTGCGCCGATGAACCGGGCGACGGCGGCGCGGGCGTCCTCGTAGGCGTCGGTGGCGTCCACGGCGAGCGAGTGGGACCCGCGGTGCACGGCCGCGTTGCGCTGCTCGTAGAACTCCTGCTCCGCCTCCAGCACGCTCACCGGGTTCTGGGAGGTGGCGCCGGAGTCGAGGTAGATGAGCGGCTTGCCGTTGACCTCGGTGCCGAGGATCGGGAAGTCGTTGCGGATGCGGTGCACCTCGGCGTCGGTCAGCACGGCGTCGGACGGGGTGAGCGTGACGGGTGTGTCGACCACGGGCACTTCGGACTCCTCGGATCAGGCGGCCGACGGATCAGCCGGCAGACCTCACGCCAATTACGCAAGGCTTCTCTGCTGTAATCCTGCCACTCCGGGCGCCCCGGGGCACCCCAGTGCTGCCTAAGTCGGGACGGTCAGCGGGTGGGCCGCCCCGGCAGCGAGGACGGGACCGCATTCGGCTGCTGCAGGACCTCGCGCCGGCTGATGCCCAGCTTCGCGAAGATGCGGTACAGGTGCCCCTCGACGGTGCGCGTGGAGATCCCCCGGATCTCCGCGATCTCCCGGTTGGTGTGCCCTTCGGCGACCAGCTTCACGATCACCTGCTCCCCGCGCGTCAACCTGGCCCCGTGGGCCGGCGGCGCGCCGCCGCCGCCGGGCACCACGCGGAGTTCCGTGCGCAGGGCCGCCAGCTGCCGGTCGATGCCGCGGGCCGTCGCACCGGCAGGTCCCACCAGCGCGGCCTCCTCCAAGCACCGGACTGCCAGCGGCAGGAACCCCCGTTGCCGGGACGCCTCGCTCTCGATCACGAGCGTGTCGCGGTCGCCGGCCGCGGCCGCGTCGGCGAAGCGGTGCAGGCAGCGGCCCGGCTCGCCATCGAACGCCCGGGTCACCTCCGCAAGGGGCCGCAGCGCCGATCTGTCCCCGAGCACCGCCGCATGGTCGAGGGCGGTGGCGGCCACCAGCAGCGAGCGCCGGTCCTGGGCCCGGGCGGCGATCGACCGGAGGCGCGGCACGGCGTCCTCCTCGCCTAGGTAGCCCAGCGCGGCCACGACGTGGGCGTCCCCCATGCGGCGGGCGACGGCGTCGGACCCGCCCGTCAGCGGCCCGCGGGCGTCGATGAGGGCCCGGGCGTCCGGCTCGTCGCCGGAACGCGCGCAGGCGTAGGCCGCGGCACCGGAGACCCAGTCGAGGAGATGCAGGGCGTCGCTGTCGCGGAAGGCCTCGACGGCCAGGAGTAGGTGCTCGCGCGCGTCGCGGAAGCGGCCGGTCTGCAGGCTCCTGCTGCCGTCGATGACGTCGAGCCAGCCGCTGAGGAGGAAGGCGCTCTCGGCCTCCGGCGGATAACACCGGTGGAAGCGGTCGCGGGCGTGGTCCCAGGCACCGGTGCCGATGAGGGACATCAGTTGCTCCCCGGACACGGCGTCGCGGTAGGTCAGGAGGTGCTCGGGATTCTTCTCGAGCTCCTCCTGGGCCTCCTCGAGGACGCGGGACGCCGCCAAGGGTCTCCCGGAACGGGTCAGGGCGTGCGCCAGCAAGGTGAGGTGTCCCAGCCGCACCTCCTCCGGCAGCCCAGGATCCACCGGCGCCGCCTCCAGGTCAGGGGTGCCGTTCAGGTTTCCGCCGAGGATCTCCACGGAGGTGTGGAGCAGGCGGACGGCGTCCGTCTCCAGCAGGAGAGCCCAGCGCTCGACGTCGGCATGCAGCGCGCGCCCGCCCTCCGGCAGGTGGCGGTGCAGGTGCAGGGAGAGGGCGGCCCCGTCCCGTGCGACGGCGGGGTCCTCCACTGTCCGGAGCGCCTCGTCGAGGAGCACCCGGGCGAGCGGCCGGTTCCCGGCCGTCCCCTGCACCCAGGCCACTTCGAGCAGGTAGGAGGGCGTGGGGGCGGGCTGCCGGACCGCCCTGAGCGTGTCCAGCGCGAGACGCGGATCGTGGAGCCGGTTCGCCACCCGCGCGGACCGCAGCAGCACGGGGTCCTCGACGGGCGAGGACGTCCTGAGAGCCGAGGCCACCCAGGCGGCGAGTCCGTCCGGGTCCTGGGGCGGTTGGGGCAGCGCGGCGCGGGCGGCGTCGGCCCGGTCCAGGGCGCGGACGGGGGAAAGACTGCCGCGCAGCGCCTCGGCGTGCAGGGGATGCCGGAGGGACACGAACTGCCCGCTCAGGGGGTCCAGCTCGATCAGGCGCTCCTGGGCCAGCCGGGCCAGGACTCCGCGCTCCACGGCTGCTTCGAGGTCGGCCAGCGCGACCCGCCCCACGGCGGCGACGGCTTCAAGGGCCTCGATCTCCGCAGGGCTGCGCTCCCCCAGTCCGTGCAGCAGGAGGTCGACCAGCGGTGCGCCGATGGCCGGCCGCGGCCCCCGCGAGCGCCACACACCGTTCCTGGCGACGAGGTAGCCCTGTGCCCTGAACTGCTCGATGAGCATGGTCAGCAGCCGCGGGTTCCCCCGGGTGGTCGCAGCCAGCATGCGCGCGGCGCCGGTGAGGATGGGACCGCCGAGCAGCTGCCCGCACAGTTCCCGGACCTCTGGGAGGGTGAGCGGCTCCACCAGGTGGTGTGCCAGGAGGCCGTCCTGCGCGGCGCGGGCGAACTCCCCCACCGGGCCCGGTACCTGGCGTGCGGTGGCGAGGATCTTCACCTTCTGGGCGGTGGCCAGCTGCATGATGAGCAGCGCGGACTCGTTGTCGAGGGTATGTGCGTCGTCGACGAGGATGACCGGCGGGACCTGGGACCGCGGCTCCGGGGCGACGTGCCGCATGAAGTGGCGCAGGACGGCGGAGGAGGATTCGGTGTCGGCCGGTGCGAGCCCCACCATGTAGCGGGACAGGGCTCCGTAGGGGATGGGGCGGAGCCCAGTCCCGCCCCGTACCGGGACGATCCGGGCCGTGTCCCTGAGCTGGTGGGACACCTGCCGTGCGATGGCAGTCTTCCCGATGCCGGCCTCTCCCACGAGCACGACGCCCACGGCATCGGGGGCCACGAGCGCGTCGGCGACCGTGCGCACGAGGTCCGCCCTCCCACCCAGCATCTGCAGCCCCTCTCCGGTGTCCATCATCGGTTCCTGAATACGGAGCGCAGTTGCTTGCGGTTGTGCACGCCCAGTTTGGACATCGCCCGGTGCACGTAGCCTTCGGCGGTGCGGATGGAGAGGTGCTCGGCGGCGGCGATGTCCTTGTTGGAGGCGCCGCGGGCCACCATCCTGGCCACCGCGCGCTCGCGCTCCGTCAGCGCCTGTCGGGTCAGGGACCGGCGCCGCTCCACGGCGGTCTGCCGGAGGATCTGTTCCGCGCGGACGAAGATCAGGGGGTCGTCCTCGGGTGCGCGCAGTTGGACGGCGAGCAGGGAGGAGGAGCCGGCGAGGTCGTGGTCACCGGCGGCGAGGGAGGCCTCGGATGCCTCGAGGAGCAGCGCCGCGTCCTGGGAGAGGACGCCCCTGCTGAAGAGCCGGGCCAGGTGCGCGAGCGGGCCCTGGAGCTCGCCGGAGCGCACCAGCAGACGGTGGGCCACTGAGGCCTCACCGAGCCGCACGGCCTGCAGTAGGAAGAGGAGTTCCAGGCCCTTGCTGCCGAGGCCACGCTCGACGTTCGCGGCGCGTAGCATGGCCCGCGCAGCGCCGCCCTGATCCTCGAGCAGGGACGCCGTGAGCAGGCTGAAGTAGTCGACGATGCGCCAGGCGGGCCAGCCGCCGCGCCTGTTCTGCCGCCGTCCGGCGTCGAGATGGCTCCGGGCGGGCTCGTCCTGGCCGTCCAGCGCGTACGCGTACGCTGCGGCGGCCTCCGCCGCGGGCAACATCCCGGAGCGGTCCTCCACCCCCAGTTCGGCCATCGCCGGCAGGAGCAGCCGCAGCGCCTCCCGGCTTCGGCCCACCGCAGCCAGCAGGATACCCGCCAGGCTCTCCGCCCACACCTCGTCCTGGACGTCGTCGCGTGAGGACGAGACCCGGCCCAGGCGTTCGAGGGCCTCGTCGAGGCGGCCCGCGAGGGCGAGGGCCAGCACGGCGCTCTGGTGCGCCTCCTGCCGGTCGCGGGGATGGGAGGCGGTGCGCGGGCTCTGTACCAGGACTTCGGCAAGCACGTCGGCGCACTCGTGCTGTCCTGCTGCGGCGAGGGCGATCATGAGCATGCCCTTGGCACGCATCGCCGTGGACGAGGCGTCGAGGATGGAGGTGTTAAGGCCCGAGGCGTCGCGGATGACCTCCGCGTAGCGCCCCTGGAGCAGGCCCAGTTCCACGCGCAGGAGCATCAGCTCCACCGTCAGGGGCTCGCGGGCGGCCCCCTGCACGGCCGAGCAGTCGGCGTCGCACCCGTGCAGCACCTCCAGCACGGCGTCGTCCACGGGGGCGGAGCGCAGCCGCGTCCGTGCGTCTTCCAGGCGCAGCGCCGCCCGGCCCGCCGGGGGCAGGGCGGGATCCTGCAGGAGCGCGTCGATGGCGGAGCGGACGGCCAGGGTGGCGGCGTCGTCGAGGGGCAGCCGCGCGTACTCGACGACGCCGGCCAGGTGCTGCCGCCAGTTGTCGAGCGCGTCGAGGAAGCGGCGGGCCGCGCCGGGCAGCGCGAGCTGATTCGCGTGCTTCGCCGCGCGCAGGAGGCGCTCCTCCGGGACAGCGACGCCCGCGTCGAGGAGCCAGGCCGTGAGGACGACGCCGGCGGCGGGTGGCAGGTCCTCGCGCCCTTCGATCTTGTCGAGGACTGCGAGGATCACAGGCTCCGGGGAGCGCGAGAGGGCGGCCCTGAACGCCGCGGCGGCGCACGGCTCCGCGATGACCGCGGTGGGGTGCTCACCCCATTGCACGCGGATCAGCCCGCGCTGGTTGAGCGTGTCCACCTCCTCCCGGGGGATGTGGTCCAGCAGCATCCGCAGCGGCATCGCCTCGAGCACGGCCAGGAGGGCGAGGGCCGTCCGCTCGACGCCGGTCGCGGCGTCGAGCGGGTTCGTCCCGATGTCGGCGCCGTACAGGGCGTTCCCCTGCCGCTGGCGGCACTGTATCCAGATCCCGTCCCGGTGTCCCACCTGGCCCGTTTCGAGCGCGAGCGGGAGGAGGGTACGGAGGTTACCGGCCTTGCCGTCGCTCGCACGCCACAACGCCACCGCCAGGGCGCGGGACACCTCGCCGCCGAGGACCTCCCGCAGCAGGTCCCGGGTCTGGTCGAATGTCAGCGGTTCGATGTCCACCCGCACCAGCACCTGGTTCCGCCACAGCTCGAGGAAGGGCTCGGGGGTGCTCGGGATCTCCTCGGTGATGACCACGAGCCGCACGGACTCCGTGGAGGCGAGATGGGCCAGGGCGGTGGCGGACTCCGGGTCCAGGTCCGCCACGTTGTCGACGACGACGACGGGCAGGTCCCCGGGCATTCCAGCGAAAAGGGACTGGAGCGCGGTGAGCAGCACCAGCGGGTTCCCGGTCACCTCGTCCTCGAGATCGACGAGGAGCACGGTGAGCGCGCTGTAGGCCACGGTGGCGCCGAGGCTGGAACCACGGATGTACAGGGTCTGCTGCTTCGCCGGCAGGGCAGTCACGGCGTGCCGGGCCACCGCCGTCTTGCCCTGTCCGGCGGCGCCCACGAGCAGCACGCCCGAGGAGGCCGGGTCCAGGAGAGCGGTCCGCACCTGGTCCGTCTCGGCACTGCGGCCCACCAGGGGCCAGGTGCCGGTCGCCACGGTCTCATTCATGGAGCGCGCCAGAGTTGTGCGTCGCGCCGGGCCGGTACGTGCCCGCGCGACATCGGCACCTCGTGTCCACCTGCTGCGTCATCGCTCATCCCCATTGACCGCGTGACTGGGCTTCGGCTCCCCCACCCGCCCCGGGAAGGGCTCGCTGCTACTACGTCGGTCCCGCCGAATAATACGCGAGTTTGTATCGTTGTCTACCCGCATCGGTACCTGATGGACCTCTCGGTACCTGCTCGTGACCTGTCGAGGCCGTTCTTGCGCGGAGCGCCATACCCGATCGAGAAGGCTGGTGCCTAGGTAGTGGGCTGCAACAGGTCCGGCTCACGCATAGCCTGCACAAGATCGGCGCGCCCCCTGATGCCGAGCTTCACGTAGATGCGATGCAGGTGCCCCTCGATGGTGCGCACCGAGACACAGAGTGCCTTCGCCATGTCCCGGTTGCTCTCCCCGGCCGCGACGAGGCGCGCCACGGCGCCCTCGCTTCTCGTGAGGGCCTTCAGGCGGCCGGCGCCGCCCGGCACCTCGAAGGACGTGCCGACGAAGGGGGCGCCGTACGTGCCGAGGCGCCGCGCGGCAACGCGGCCGTCCGAGGAAGCCCCGGACTCGCCCCGGAGCTCCCAGGCCCGTGCGGCCGCATTCAGGGCGATCAGCGGGAGCCCGACGGCCGCAGCGCGGTCCGCGACCTCCCCGAGCACGGCGGCATCCCCTGCACCGGCGGCCCCGGCGAAGTCCGCGAGGATCAGGGCCTCCTTGCCCTGCAGCTCGGCGGCCGCCCGGGCCAGGCGGCCCGTGGCACCGGCCACCCCGAGCAGGACGGCGAGCACGAGGAGGTCCTTCTCACAGGTCCGGAGCTCGGGCGGCCGCACCTCGTCGACCAGCGCAGCGAAGGGCGTGGGCTGCTGCGGAGCGCGAGGCTCCCGCGAGGCCGCGGCTGTGGCGAACACGCGGCCCAGGATCTCGAGATCCAGGCGCCCGCGGTGCGGCAGCGCCCGGTGCTCCCCGAGCAGCGCCGCGGCCTGCTCCGCTTCCCCGAGGACCGCTGCACCCCAGGAGGCCACCCCTACGGCATAGGGCAGCAGGAGTTGCCGGTCCACCCTGCGCAGCGAGGCCAGTGCCGGCACCAGGGCCTGCAGGCCGTCCCGGAAATCTCCCCGCCGGACGAGCACGATGCCCCGCAGCGCCTCCCCCGGCCCGAAGGGCAGCGCGGCGGTCTCGGCCTGTCCGAGCACGGCGAGCGCCTGGTCGGCCGCGCCGGCGTGCGCGAGGACGAGGACGTGCCGGGCCAGGACGTCCTCGTACACGTGGGCGAGCCGATAGGGGTCGGCGAGGACGGCGGCGAGCGCGGCGTGCGTGCACTGCACGGCCTCGACCGCCCGGCCACGCAGCCCTAGGGCTTCCCCGCGCAGGGCGAGGGCGACGGCGCGCGATGCCGGTAGGTGCTCCGCGTCCTCGAAGAGGAGCAGGTCCCCGGTCAGGGGCAGATCCGCGGGCCTTCCCTGATCGAGGAGGAGCTGCGCCCTCAGAAGGTCCACTCCCGCCGCGGCATCGGCCGTGCGGGACGGAAGGCCATCGAACAGCGCTGCGATGTCGGCCGCGGGCGCACCCGCCAGACGCATCGCAGCACCCTGGGCGACGACGGCGGTCGGCACGGGGTCGCCCGCACCGTCATCGGCCGCACCGGCCTCTACCTCTACTACCTCGGCCTTCCACTCGGCGAGCAGTCGCACGGCCTCTGCCGGACGGCCGCGCGCGGTGAGCAGGCGTGCGCGGCCGACGGCGGCGGCCGGCCCGTGCGCCGCGGGCACGGCGTGCAGGAACCGGTCCGCCGCCTCCAGCCGACCCAGCTCGGTGGCCACCCGCGCCGCGTCGAGGAGCACTGCCGCCTCTGCGGAGGCCCCCACGTCGAGGGCCCACTCGAGGTGGCGGAGCCGGTGGCACCCATACGGCGGGAGGGCGAACGCGGGGTCGTAGAGCCGTGCATGCAGCAGGGCCTTCCGGCCGAGGGGTAGGGTGGCCCGGAGCACCGCGCCGTACAGGCCGTGGCGCAGCGACAGGTAGCGGGCGTCCGCGGGGTGGCCGGCCACGAGCTGCTGGTTCCTCAAAGCGCGGACGGCCTCGCCCCCGGTGATGCGTTCGACGTCGTCGGCGGGGACCGCCCCGCCGAGGGCCAGGAGATCCAGGGCCGTGCGCTGCGCTTCTGGTATCGGTGCGAGGATCGAGGCGACGAGATCGGTCAGCGCGCCCGCCGACGGGTGCCGCGTGAGATCGAGATCCCATCCCTCGGCATCCACGGGAGGCACAGCCGTCGATATGAGGTGTTCGAGCACCGCCCTGAGGAGCACCGGGTTGCCGCCGGTGGTCTCGCGGAGGCGCATCAGGGCCCGGGTTCCCAGCGGGCGTCCCAGCGCGTGCTCCGCCGCGGCGCGCAGCGGGGCATCGGCGAGCGGTTCGAGCTGAACCCGGTCGAGGTAGCCCTCGCTCGCGAAGGCATGGAGCCCGGTGGCGGGAGCCAGGGAATGGTCGGCGAATGCGACGAGCCGGATCACCCCCGAGACCGCCAGCTGTGTCAGTACGTGGGTGCTTTCCTCGTCGAGGAACTGCGCGTCGTCCACCAGCACCGTCCCGGCGGGGCCATCGTCCGGTCCTCGCAGGTGCTTCCGGGCGGCACGCAGCATGGGGATGGGATCAGCGAGGTCCTGCGCCGGGACACCGGCGAAGAGATCGCCGAGAGCCCCGTAGGGCACGGAACGCAGCGCACGGGATGCGCGCACCACGTGGGATCGCCCAGCGGTGGGGAGGGAGCGCTCCAGGGCGCGGAGCAAGCACGATTTCCCCAGGCCGGTCTCCCCGAGGACCAGGGCCCCCTGCCGGTCGTCCCGGCCCAGGGCATCGAGCAGCGCGTCGAGAACAGGTTGCCGGCACGGCAGGAGGTGGTCGGTGCGGAGGAAGTTCATCGGGCTCCCGCCTGAACGAGGTCCGCGAGTTGGCCGCGGGTGCTCAGGTGGAGCTTGGAGAAGATCTGGTACAGATGCCCCTCCACTGTCCGGGTGGTGACGCCGATCCTCAGGGCGATGTCCCGGTTGTTCTCCCCGGCGGCGACGAGCCGCGCCACCTCCCGCTCGCGCCGGGTGAGGCGTTCGAGTGCAACGTCCAGCTCCATGTCCGAGGTGTCCCCGAAGAGCCCGTGGGCCCGCCGCTGGATGCCCCGGAGGACTCCGCGGCCGCCGGAGAGCTGCGCCGTCTGCAGCGCCTGGGCCGCACACTCCCGCGACAGGCCGAGATCCCCGGCGAGCGCCGCACTCTCCATCGCCTGGGCGAACAGCTCCGCGTCCGACGCGCCGATCGCCATCGCATACAGCTCACAGGTGGCGGCGTAGCCACCCTCGACACGCGCAGCCGCGGCCGCCAGGGCTCCGGCAGCCCGGGTGTTGCCCGAGCGGACCTCGGCCAGGCGGTGCAGCATCACCGCCAGCGACGCCCCCTGCGCCTCGGCCGCCTGCGCGAGGAGGCGGAGCCGTGCGGCGGTCTCCGACTGCGGGTCGCGTGGACCTGCCGACACCGCGCGCAGATGACCGACCGCCGCGGTTGCCAGCCACGACGCCGGGCGTCCTGCTTGTACTCGGGGCAGGTGGCCGACCGCCCCATCCCCCGCACCGGATTCGGCGTGGCCGTAGGCGAGGACGGCCGACGCCAAGGGCAGCAGGCCGTGCGGGTCCAGCACCTCCAGTTGCCGAGTCACGGGCAGGAGGAGCGCGCGCGCCTCGTCGGGCCGGCCATGGAGGGCAGCACCCACGCCTGTGACGAAATCCTGCACGAGGTCGGACCCGCCGGCGGACAAAGCGACCCGGCCGTCCGTGGCCGCGCCACCACCTTTCCCCGCGTGGCCTGCACTGCCGGCCGCGTACTGGGCAACGGCGATGCGCAGGCGCGTGACATCGCGCACCCGCCGGCTGAGCGCTGATGCATCCACACGATGCTGCAGGGCGAGGGCCAGCCCGACGGCGGCCAACTGCTGGTCCGTCATCGCGAGGGCCCCGCACAGCAGCCCATCGGCGAGCGCTTCCTGGTCCGGGGTCCACCCGGTGCGGTCCGTCCCCTGCAGGAGCCCGACGACGGCCGGGAAGTCGCCGGCGAACGCGGCATCGTCGGCCCGCTCGATGATCAGGTGCCCGCGGCACTCCAGGAGCTGCCGCCCCGGACACCCCGCCGTCCCGGACTCCTGGTCCGCGCGGGCGAGGAGCAGGCCGGCGTCGTCGAGCAGCGCCGCCCGCGCTCCCGGAGGGCCGCCGGTGAGGCGTGAGGCGCGGCTGCGCAGCAGGAGCAGCGCCACCTGAGTGGGAACGGCCGGCCCGTCCGTGGCCAGTGGGCCGTCCGCGAGCAGCGCCTCCGCCCGGTCGCCGTGCCCGAGGTCGAGGGCGGCGCCGGCCGCGACGAGCACACGGTCCGGGCCGTCGTCGGTGTGGAAGGACGTCCAGAAGAGGGCCCGCTCGTGGCGCCCGAGGAACGCGCAGCGACGCGCCGCCGCGAGGGACAGATCCGCTGGGACAGGCAGGCCGGCGGCGAGCAGCCAGTCGGCGTGCAGCATCGGGTCGAGCCCGGCGGGATCGATGGCGCCGGGACGGCCGACCAGCAGCGCATACAGCGTCGCGGCCTCCTCCTCGGTCGTCTGCTCGCGGACAGCGGCTGCGAAGAGCGCCGAACGCAGGGAAACGATCCCGGCTCCCCCGCTGGTCCCGGTGACGACGAGGGACTGCAGGGCGTCGAGATGCGCTGCCTCGTCCCCCGGCAGAGGAGGCGCGGGGACCGGCGCGTCCGACGGCGTTTCCCGACTGCCGGCGAGGTGCAGGACCGCGAGCGAGGGGAGCGAGCCGGCGAACGCGAGCGTTCGCACGATCCGCTGCTCGTGCTCGTGCAGGGCAGCGAGCGTGGACCGCGCCACGTCCAGCGCGGCGGACGGCACGGGGACCCGATCCGCCGTGGTGACCCACACCCCGCCCTCCAGCAGAAGGCCCTGGTGGGGCAACTCCTCGAGGGCGGCCGACAGGTAGCGGGCATTGCCCTCGCTCGAACGCTCCAGCAGGTCGACGCCGTCCGGGGACACGGGGGCCCCGAGCGTCGCCTCGGCGATGGATCGGATCTGCTGCCGGGTCAGGAGCGGGAGGTCGAAGCATTCCAGATCGCCGTCGCGCCACAGGTCCGCGAAGGAGGTGTCCATGGCCCGGAGTGCCTCGGCGGCGATCAGCACGGAGGCCGTCCCGGCGATCACGAGCCGGCTGATGACCGTCGCCGATTCGGCGTCGAGGTGGGCCGCGTTGTCGATGGTGAGGAGCACGGGGCGGCCGTCGGACTGCTCCTCGAGGAGGGCCCGGACACCCCGGACGATAGCCACCGGATGCTGGGTATCTCGGGACTCGAGCTCTGCCAGCAGGAAGGCGATGGCCCGGTACGGCTCGGCGGAGGCACGTTTGGAGGCCCAGATCCGCACCACGTGGTGGGTACGGGAAGCACGGTGGGCCACGGCGCGCAGGAGCGCCGTCTTGCCGCTGCCATCCTCGCCGAGGACCACGGCGCCGATCCCTCCTGGGGCCTGGAGGCGCCGCAGCACGGCCTCCACCAGGTCGGCGCGGGCCGCAATGAAGGCCTGCTCCCCCTGCGAGCCGGCCGCGGACGCACCGGAGAAGGGCGTGTCTGCGCCGATGAAAGAGTGCGTTCGAGACTCCACAGTAGTGCCGTCCTGTTCCCCAGAGAATGCAGCGAAAGACCTGATCCCACACTAGGAAGACGGGTGGCTAGTAGCACGAGTGGGATCTACCGAGGGTCAAAAAAGGCCTACTCGCTTAACCCGCTCCGAAGGTTGAGCAATTACCTAAAAGGCGGCGCTGGAACTACGCAGCCGGGAAGTCAGGAATGAAAAGGCTGAACCGCGTGCAGGAACAAGCCTTACTGCGAAGCAGCCGGATTATGGCCGGTAGGATCGGGGCAGGTCTCGAACAGCGGGGAAACGGTGAAGCGTCTTATCAGGATCGTTCTGCTCGGATGGGTCGCTATCGCAGAAGTGGTCCTTACCGGTGCACTCGCGCGGAACAGGTGGGACATGATTATCGCGTCCACGCCCGCGTTCTCGCGACATTCGAGCAGGGCATTCCTGAGCAGGTCCGCGAGTACAGGACCGCCTTGATCAGCAACCCCGCGCTTGGCTTTGCTTATGCCGTTGATGATGGAAAGCTCACCAACACCGCCGACCAGTCTGAGCAAATAGAGTCTTACCTCGAGACCGACCTCGGCAAGCCAGTGACCCGAGTCGGCGCGACGTTCTCGTTCACGCCCCGCAACGGTGCCCTGTGAACGGCGGCGCGGTAATGGTAGGTGTGTGGGAATCACCGATCGCTGACTTCTTCCCTGCTATCCCGTACAGCCCTGCCCATTTCGTCATCAATAGGAGTGGCTGGCAGTACGGCCCATAGAACGCCGGTATCATCAACGGAATCGTCCAATCCGGGATATTCCTTGCGCCCCTCAGGAATTACGGCACCGAGTACACAGTCGATATCCTCCTCGAAGGTGATACGGGGGTGGTAATCCTGCCTGACGGCACCCATCCGACCGTAACCGACCCGAGGATCGGCCAGCGAGCGGGAGCCTTCCCCTGCTGGAAAGTGTTCCAAGAGAACGCAGCCGCCGGCTGCAGGCCCGCGTTCACGAAGGCGTGGGCCAATTGGCTTCGAGCCGTGCGGCACAGGATGGGAGGTCGCCCTTTGGATGAGGTGACAGCGAAGGAAATCGCCTGCACTCACCGGTTTCGGCTCGACTACTTCTGGGCGTGGAACTTCTGCTGCGCTTCGAGCAGGCCGTCGCGGATCAGGAGTTCGACGGCGTCCGCGGCGTCGTCGAGCAGGAACGGCAGTTCCTTCTTCTCGACCGTGCCGAAGTCCTTCAGCACGAAGTCGGCGGCGTCTTGGCGTCCGGGCGGTCGCCCCACGCCCACGCGCACGCGGTGGTAGTCCTTGGTGCCGAGAGCTTTGCTGATGTCACGGAGGCCGTTGTGACCGCCTTCTCCCCCACCGAGCTTGAGCTTCAGCGTGTTGAAGGGGATGTCGATCTCGTCGTGCACGGCGATCACGTGATCGGGTGCCACGTCGTGGAAGCGGGCGAGCGTGGAGACCGGGCCGCCCGTGATGTTCATGTAGGTGAACGGCTTCGCGAGGACCAGGCGCGGACCGCCGATGCCGAGGCGCGCCTCGAGGGTGACGGCCTGCGCCTTGGAGGAGGTGAAGCGACCGCTCAGCCGGGAGGCGAGCAGGTCGAGGACCATCTGGCCCACGTTGTGGCGATTGCCTGCGTAGCCGGGCCCGGGATTCCCGAGCCCGACTACGAGCCAGGTGTCAGAGGACACCGATTCTTGCTTACTTCTCGTCGGCGTCGGTAACGACGGCGTCAGCATCGGCATCGCCGGCGGTCGCGCCTTCGGCGGTGGCCTCGGTGTCGACGTCGGTCTCCTCGGTCTCGCCCAGGTCCTGGACCGTGGGGGCCATGAGGTTGACCACGAGGGTCTCGGGGTCGGTGAGGAGGGTGACGCCCTGAGGCAGCACGATGTCCGAGGCGTGGACGTGCTCGCCGACGTCGTGGCCGTCGATGCTGACGGTGAGGGTCTCGGGCAGGTGGGTGGCTTCGGCCTCGACGAGGACCGTGGTGGCCTCGAGGTTGAAGACGACGTCAGGGACGGGCTCGCCTTCGACGTGGATGGCGACGTCCACCTGGACCTTCTCGCCGCGACGGACGGTCAGGAGGTCGAGGTGCTCGACGATCCGCTTGAGCTGATTGCGCTGGATGTCCTTGACGAGGGCCAGGTGGTCCTCGCCCGCGATGTCCAGCGACAGCAGGGCGTTGGGCGTGCGGACGGCCAGGGTGGTGGCCTTGGCCGGCAGCAGGACGTGGATGGGATCGGCGCCGTGCCCGTAGATGACGGCGGGGATCATGTTGGCGCGGCGGGCCTGGCGGGCCGAGCCCTTGCCGAACTCGGTGCGGACGTGTGCTGCGAGCTTCTGCTCGGACATGGCTTCTCCTGGAACGATTGCGGCTCGTCGCGTGGATGCGCGAGCACTGGGACGCAAGCCGGGGCGGAAGGAACACGCGAGTGGGGCAGTCGTCTAGAAACCAGTCAAGTCGCTAGCCACCGTCGATCACGGAGTTCGACCGGACGTCGTGCAATCCGGCCCGCTCCCTCGCCTAGGCATCGCGATCCATCCTACAGGACCGGGCGCTGCCGTCCGTCCCGCCCTGTCCCGAAGGATCACTCGCTGACCACCGAGCCGCTCCCCTCCACCGGTACCGGTCGCGGACTCCATAGGTTCACCCGCAATTCAGCTCCTCCCCACCTGCGCCTACGGGGAATCTTTCGGGTCCCGCTAGCGTCGGCCGCGGATCAGTCCGTGTCGTGAGGAGCATCAGCATGCGCATTTCGATCATCGGTTGCGGTTATCTGGGTGCGGTCCACGCGGCGTGCATGGCGAAGCTCGGGCACGACGTCGTCGGCATCGACACGGACTCGTGGAAGATCGGCGAACTCCAGGCAGGTCGTGTTCCCTTCTTTGAACCCGGCCTGCCCGAACTCCTCGGTGAGGTCCTGGCGACCGGTCGGTTGAAGTTCAGCCCCAACATGGCCGATGCCAAGGGTGCGCAGGTCCACTTCCTGTGTGTCGGGACGCCCCAGCGGAAAGGCGAGTACGCAGCGGATATGCGCCACGTCGACGGCGCCTTCACCGCCCTTCTCGGCTCCCTCGAACCAGGCAACGTCGTGGTTGGGAAGTCCACTGTGCCTGTGGGAACCGCTGCACGACTTGCCGAGCTCCTGGCCGATCACCACCCCGACTCCATCGTCGCCTGGAACCCTGAGTTCCTCCGCGAGGGCTTCGCCGTGAAGGACACGCTCTCACCCGACCGCTTCGTCTACGGAGTGCCCGACGGCGAGCCCGGTGCGCGAGCGACGGCCGCCCTCGACGAGGTATACAGCACGCCCCTCTCCCTGGGTACCCACCGCCTCGTTGCGGACTACGCCACCGCGGAGTTGGTCAAAGCCGCGGCGAACTCGTTCCTCGCCACAAAAATCTCCTTCATCAATGCCATGGCCGAGGTGTGCGAGGTGACCGGCGCCGACGTGACGGTCCTCGCCGACGCCATCGGTCTGGACGAGCGCATCGGCCGCAAGTTCCTGAACGCCGGCATCGGGTTCGGCGGAGGCTGCCTCCCCAAGGACATCCGGGCCTTCATGGCCCGCGCGGGGGAACTGGGCGCTGACCAGGCGCTGACCTTCCTGCGCGAGGTGGATGACATCAACGTGCGACGCCGCATGAGGGCCGTCGAGCTGACCCGCGGCCTGCTCGGGGGCTCGCTCCTCGGCAAGCGCATCACTGTCCTCGGAGCTGCATTCAAACCCGACAGTGACGATGTCCGCGACTCCCCCGCGCTCAACATCGCAGCCCAGCTGCAACTGCAAGGCGCAGCCGTGACGGTGACCGACCCGCAGGCGATCGACGGGGCCCGGCATCGCTTCCCGGAGCTTGCCTATGAGCGGGACCTGGACGAGGCGATGTCCGACGCCGACGCACTCCTCCTGCTGACCGAGTGGGAGGAGTACAGGGCCATCACCCCGGAGCGCTCGGCGCAGCTCGTGCGCACCAAAAACATCCTCGACGGGCGCAACGTCCTCGACGGCAGTACCTGGCGCGCAGCGGGATGGAGTTACAAGGGGATCGGAAAGCCCTGAGTTCTCCTGCCACCCGATGTAGCCTCTCCTCCTGCGCGGACAACCGGTTCGGTGACGCGTGGCAGGTAGGCTCAGTAGGCAGCTTCCCGTGCTGGTGACGCCGGTTAACCGCTCGGCACTACCTTTCAGGACTTGAGGCCATGACAACCGATACACCGTTCCGCATCCTCACGGTCTGCACCGGCAACATCTGCCGGTCCCCCATGGCGGAGCGGCTACTGCAGGCGGGGCTGGACGAACGCTACCCCGAGGAGTTCGTCGTCGAGAGCGCCGGCACCGGCGCGCTGGTCGGCAATCCGATCGATCCGCAGGTAGCGGGACTTATCCGTGTGTTCGGCGGCTCGGCGGAGAACTTCTCTTCCAGACAACTCACCCCGGAGCTCCTTCACGATGCGGACCTGGCACTCGCCCTCACCCGGGAGCACCGCAGCCGTATCGTCGAAATGGCACCGTCCATGCTGAGGAAGACCTTCACCCTGCGCGAGTTCGCGAGGATTCTTCCGCACCTGACGCTCGATGAGGCATTGCCGCCGGCTGACCGCTGGCGAGCAGCCCTCCCCCGGGCACTTCGCGCGAGGTCAGCCCACGCGGCGCCCGGACAGGACGACGTCGTCGACCCCTACCGACGCAGCGACGAGGTGTACCAACAGATGGTCGCTCAGATCGTCCCGGCCCTCCGAGCGCTTGCCCTCCCGTCCGCCTAGCCACGCTGACCGCAAGCGAAGGGGGAGGCCCTGGAACCATCCAGGACCTCCCCCTTCGCGGTATCTACGTTCCCGATCCGACACTCGGACGGGGAAGGCGCGATCTCCTACCTAGGGGTTGCGGATCACCTCGATCGCGGAGATCTTCGGCTGATCCACGGTCGACGCGAAGTCGATATCGAGGTTCCCGTCCGTGACACCCAGGGTCTGGCTCACGATGTGGGCCGTCATCGGGCTGACGACCGCGTTGAGATCGAGGTTGTTGATCTCCTGCGGTCCTCCCTCGAGGTTGACGCCGAAGACACGCTTGCCGGTTCCGCCGGCTCCACCGCCGGTTGCACCGTGGTAGATCTCCGCGAAGTGCAGCCTGACCGTGTAGTTCCCGGCAGGCACCGGGATGTTGTACCCGAACGCTCCCGGACCGGTGGTTGCGCTGCGCTCCGAGAAGTAGAGCGCATCGCTGTCGGTGCCGGCGATCTGCGTGACCGACGGGTTGGTGTAGGTCTTGCCGCCCGCGAAATACGTGTCGGCCAGCCAGTTCACACCGCCGGTCGTCACCGCTCCGCCGCCCGCGTTGATGCGGATGGCTTGACCTGCCGACGCCGGGATGGCCGTGCTCGCCGTGGCCGACATCTGAGAGGCGTTCCCCGACGCGTCCACCGCCTGCACCCGGTAGAAGGCCTGGGCAGCGAACGGGAGGTTCGTGTCCGTCACCTTCAGACCGCGGACGGGCGTGTTCCCGCTGATGCGGGTCCACGGTCCTGCCGCAGAGGTTGCCCGCTCGACGTAGTAGCCGGCGAGGTCCGTTTCCGGTCCTGCCGCCCAGGTGACGTCGATCGCGGACCCGGAAGCCGCTGCGGCGACGCCCGTGACGACGCCCGGCGCGGTGGTGTCGGACGAGGCGACCGGGACCATGTTCGTGACGAGGTACATGTTGTCCTGGTAGTCACAGTTCGTCGGTGCGATACCGCACTGGTTCGGTGAACTGATGTAGTCGTGACCCACGATCCACGCCCCTGGAACGATCTTCCTGTCCCTGTCCCTGACCGGCCAGGTCTTGACGGCCATGTAGTTGGCGTTGTTGGTGGACTGCCCTGCCACGACGATCCCGACATTCCCGGTGGGATTCGTCGTGAGCTGTGTGGGTCCGGTCAACGCGTTGTTCAGGGGAAGCATTGCCTGCCCGTACGCCGCGTTGTGTGTCGCCGTCGCCCCGTTGATGTTGACCGTCTCGGTTGCCGTGCAGCAACCGTGGAAGGCCGCGATCTGACGGGCGGTGACCGGGATGGCCGAGTCGAGCCGCTTCCACTGCAGGGACCGGACTTCCTCCCCGTTCAGGGCAGAGGTGCGCATCTCGTCGCCGTTGGAGGGGTTGCCGAGGTCCGTGGTCCAGCCGAAGGCCTGGGCGATCTCATTGACGGATAGCTCGCTGTTGCCTTCCGGCTGCGTCATGTAGGCGCCCCGGAGTTGCACCGGCTTCAGCGCAGCGGATGGGTCGCTCGACCTGATGTTCAGCTGTGCGACCCTGACACCCTTGCCGCCGGACGCCGCCGTGAACTGCACGGTGACCGGGACTGATGCGTTGGGCTGCACCGTGAACGGCAGTTCGGGTGCGTTGGTCACCGTGAACTGCCCGGCGTTGGGTCCGCCGAGGGCGAGTTCGGTGATGCGGAGACCCTTGCTGCCGGTGTTGGACAGCGTCACCGTGGCCTCGTCCACCACCTCGTGGGTCGAGACGCCGCCATTGATGCGGTGCATGACCAGCCAGTCCTCGGACAGGCCGGGGATGGGAGCTCCGCCCTGGCGGGTGACCTGTTCGTTCCGGAGAGTCAGCGTCCCCCCGATGTCGAGGACCTCGAACTGGACGGTCCTGGTGGTGGACGCCCCGGTGGTGTCGGTGGCGGTCACCTCGAGCACGTAGTTGCCGGCCGTGTCGAAGACGAACGGTGCCGTGTAGGCCACGGGGTCCGCCCCGTTCACCGAGTAGGTGAGCGATTCGATCGTCGTCCCGGTCGGCGCCGTGGCTGCAAGGGACACGTTGGCCGTTCCGCCGCTGAAGCTGGAACCGATCTCCGTCCCGTTGACCGTGACGGCGACCGATGGGGCGGTGAGTGCCTTGCCCGCGATCGTGATCCAGTTGATCTTGGTGTTGGTCCCGGTGGGAACCACCGTCAACTGTCCGTCGGTCACCGTCACCTGGGCCGTGCCTGTCTTGAACGGGGCACTGCCGGTAGGAACGAAGGGATCGATCACGGGGGTGCCCTCGACCTCGATCGCATGTGTTGAATCGAGGAAGCCGGCATCGCCCACGGAGACGCTCACGGTGTACGTTCCGTCCGCTACGTCCGCCACCCAGGTGCCGTCCGACAACCCGGTGACCGTCCCGCTCTGCATGATATTGAGCGTCTGGAGCAGCGGGTCGTTGGCCGGATAGGTGATCCCGGATGCCGCGGCCGTGCGGTACCGACCGCCGAGCACGCGGTCTGCAGGCTCTCCGCCCACCAGCCAGCCGAAGCCGGTGGCCGCGGAGTAGCCCAGCCCGTAGTCCTTGATCCATCCTGCCGGCGTAGGAGCGGCTTCCGTCTGGAAGTTGTACTTCACCTCGGTGGTCCCCGCCGGCGGACCGTCGAGGCCGTCTCCCTTGATGGAGATCCAGTTGATCTTGCTGTTGGTTCCCGTCGACGTCACGGTCAGCTTGCCGTCCGCGACGTCGACATCCCGTGTTCCGGTCTGGAACGGGGTTGCTCCGGTCGGAACGAAGGAGTTGACCAGTGGCTGCCCTTCGACAGCGACCCCGTGGGTGGAATCCAGGAATCCGGAATCACCGACGGACAGGGCGACCTTGTACGTCCCGTTGGGAAGCTCGTACTCCCACACCCCGGTGCTGACGTTGGTCGCCGGCCCCATCAGTGTGGTCGTCTGCAGCAAGGGGTTGTCGGCGGGGTAGTTGATGCCAGGCGTGGCCGTGGTGCGGTACCTCGCGGCACTGCTGCGGTCCGTCGGCGCCCCGTCGACGAGCCACCCGAACTTGCGTTCGGCATCGAAGGCCATGCCCGTATCGGCGGTCCATCCTGCCGGCGTCGGTGCCGCCGGAGTCTGGAAGTTCACCTTCACCTGGGCGCCGTCGGTGGGATCATCCCCCGGTACCTCGGTGTCGGCCAGCGGGACGATGTCCAGGTAGTTGATCTTGGTGTTGGTGCCGCCATTGGCGTCGACGGTCAGGAAACCGTCGGTGACCTCGACGTCAGCGGTCGCCGTGGCGTGGCGGCTGTTCGCACCGGCCGCACCGGTCGGAACGAACCTGCTGATGACGGGCTGGTTCTCGAGGTTGATGGTGTGCGCCTCGAGATCGGAAGTGTTGACCGTCGAATCGCCCGCGGCGACAGTGACCCGGTACTCGCCGGCGGGCAGCGCCACCTCCCAGTACGCGTAGGTCGCGACACCGTTGAACGTCCCCGACACATCACCGGACTGCATGTGCATCAGTGACTCCAGGCGCTGGTCCGTCTGCGCCGTGACCCGCGTCCGCCCGTTGCCCGGGGTGGTGCCGCCGGTCGAGATGTCCAGCGGGTTCTCCGTGGCCTGGCTCTTCCAGCCGTAGCTCAGTCCGGTGCCCTGATCGGGCGCCGTCCGTGTGCCGAAGGCCTGTCCGTGGTCCCGGAGGTATCCGGCGGGCAGGGGCCCGGCGAGGTCGGAGAAGTTGACGCGGATTGCGTCTGTCGACGGCGGTGTCACGTCGCCCGCCGGCTTCACTCCCTGGACCAGGAACACGTAATCCTGGTAGTCACCGTTGGCGGCATCCTCGAAGGCCACGATGTAGCTGTTGGCCATCGCCGCTCCGGAGCGGTCCTTTGCCGGGTAGATGCGCGCCCGGTGGGCGATTCCGGTATTGAGCCGGTCCTCGGTGAAGCCGACCCGCTGGAAGACGTTCGAGTAGAAGTAGAACCCGAACTCCTCGGTGCCCGGATCGAAGCTGCTCGCCGATCCTGGACTGGCAGGCGGAAGCAGTGACTGGTAGCCGCTGATATCGATGGAGCCAACCTTGTTGCGTTCGGTCTCCGTCCCGTTGCCGGTGTACCACCCGAAAGGCAGGTCCTCGCGGGGTGCGTACTGGGCCAGGGGCTTCATGGTGACCGGCGCGCTGCCCGACTTCACGAACAGCGGTTCGAGTACCTCATCACCCTTCGCGGTCGGTTCCACCCCGCCTGCGAGGTTGGTCCACCCCACGTTGACCTTGTGGCCGAGCGTGCCCAGGACGTCCGCGAAAGTGGGTTCGTTCCCGCCCTCGATGCCGTTCATGGAGAGCCCGTACAGACCGATCTCGAGCGTCGTGTCGCCGGCGGTGACCGCAAGCGTCGCGCTCCGCTGTCCTACTGCGGATCCGGGCTTGAAGGCCACCTGCAGGGTGGTACTGGCTCCGGGAGCGAGCGAGGTCCCTGATCCACCGGTGATGGTGAACTCGCCGGCCTGCGCACCCTGGATCGCCCGTGAGAGCGTCACGGCATCCGGGCCGGTATTGGTGACCGTGAGCGGCTTGGTGCTGCTGGTGGTGTTCTTCACGGCCGAGAAGACGAGCTCGTCCGTAGAGGCATCCAGCTTGGCCGCCTGCTGGTCGGCAGGCACCCGCAGGAGGAACATCTTCTGCGCGCCACCACTTCGATCGTACTGATTCACGTAGAGGTTGCCCGTCCCCGGATCCTCGACGACCTCCAGCGGATCGTTGAACCCGTCTGCACCACTGATGGTGGTGTTGGGGACACCCGGTACGCCTGTGGGTACCTGCGCGCCGAGGATCTTGCCGGTCGCGGGGTCCGGCTGCAGGAAGATGAGGTCGTTGTTGTTGGAGAAGCGCGTGACCACCAAACGGCCCTTCAGCTGACCGCCGAAGGTGTCGCTCTGGTACTCGAGCGCCCCGTTCGGGGACTTGTTGAACTCGAAGTCATAGGCGATTCCGCGGTAGTTCGGATCCGCCTTCACCCCGGAGGCGTACTTGCTGCCTCCCTGTCCTGGAGACTCCGGCAGGTTCGCCGGGTCGTTGCCCTCGTTCAGCACCCATTCGCAACGCTCGGGGTTGGGATGGCCGTAGTAGCCGCCCTCGACGACGTCGAACAGGAGGTCGCGCTGTGTCGGGTGGTTGGCGATGGCCGGAACCGATCCTCCGGTGTAGTTGCGACGCTGGCACTGCGCGGTGACGTCCCTGCCGTTGACGGTGGACGCACCCGGGATGCCCGGTGCCGCGACACGCGTGAACGTGCCGTTGGCGTTGGCCGTGACGCCGGGTGAGTTGCCTCCGCCTGCCGTGCCGTTGGTGGGGACGTACAGGTGTCCGTTGGAGTGCCAGACCAGGTCATAGGCATTGCGGATGCCGGTCGCGTAGATCTTCAGCGGAGCGTTCGAGGCGTAGGGGTTGTAGGTTCCGCCGTCGGCTGTCTGTACGTTGATCGAGCCGGCACCGCTGGCCGCGGCCTGCACCTGCGGGTTCGCGGGGTCGAAGACCAGGGTTGCGGCGGTGAGAAGCTTCTCCCCGCGCTGACCCCAGGAGTTGTCGAGGTCACCTGCTGCCTGGTTCGATCCCTGCTGGAAGTACAGGCGGCCGTCCGGACCGTAGACCATGGAGTTGGTCAGGTGGTCCGACTGGGAGCGCGGAAGGCCTTCGAAGATCTTGGCCTCGTTCTGCAGGTTCGCGCCGGTGAGCCGGCTGATGCCGGAGATCCATTGCCCCTGCTCGTTGCCTACATTGGCGCTGGTGGAGGTGATCCACAGCTTCAAGTCGGTGGCCGTGGAGGACTTGTCGAAGACGAGGCCCACCATGGCGCGGCCCTGGTAGCCGAGGCTTTCCTTGTTGGAGAGTGTCCCGTCGTCGTTCACGGTGAAGCGGAACAGGCCCTGGCCGATCGTTGCCCCATACAGCTTGTCATCGGGACCGAAGGCGAAGGTCGACCAGTAGGTTCCCGCCCCGATGGGCAGTTCCACCTTCTCGAATCCGACGCCGCTCAGGGGTGTGAACTCCTCGGGGGTCTCGACCGTGCCGGCTCCCGTGGTGAAGATGGAGGAGAAGGGCACGAACGGCGCACCGAAGTTGTCCTTCACCCCGTCGGTCACCACGAAGCGGTAGTTGGTGTTCGGCTTCAAAGGTGCGGCCGGCTGAGTGGAGATGACGTCGTTGCCGCCGGAGGTCCCGGTGGACGACGGCACTTCCACGCCGGAGGCTGCCTCGTAGATGTGGACATTTCCCGGCAGCGTCGTGGGGTCCACGCCGACGCCGGCGTACGGTACACGGATGGTCGCGGAGACGCCGTCGTTGGGATCGTGTCCCGAGGCACGGTTGTCCGGCCGCATGGTATCCACGTGCGGTGCCTGCTCCAGGCCGAGCACCTCGACATAGGCGATCTTCGTGTTCGTTCCGCCTGTCGCCGTGAGCGTGAGTGCGCCGTCCCATACACCGACGGTGGTGGTGGAGGTGCGGTACTCCTCGCCGGCTGTGGCCTGGAAGCTCTCGATGCCCAGCCCGGCTTCGATGTTGATGACGTGATTGGAGTCGTAGACGTTCGATGCGCCGGGCTCGTCACCCACCGCCACCTCGACCTCGTAGAGGCCGTTCGGCACCGCGAGCTCCCAGACGCCCTCGGTGTTGACACCGTTGGTCCCGTTCACGTCGCCGTACTGCATGTGGATGATGCTGTTGAGTCGTCCATCGATGCCCGTGCGGACGCGCTCCCGGCCGTTGCCGACCAGACTCACGGGGGTCCCGTCTTCGGAGAGCCACCCGTAGGAGAGGCCGGTGCCCTGGTTCGGATTGGTCCGAGGTCCGTAGGACTGGCCCCAGTCGGCGAGGTAACCCGCCGCAGGGACGGCGTTGGTTGCCGTGAAGTCCACCTTCACGTCAGTGGTGTTCGGAACCGTCGGAACGGCGAACACCTCGTTCGAGACCTCCGACTCGTTGCCGGCGGTGTCCACCGCGGTCACCACGTAGAAGTACGTGGTGCCGTTGCTGACCGTGTCATCCGTGTAGGCAATCCCGTTCACGAGGGCTTCCCCGGAAACGGCCTCGTCCTCGCCGGTGTCGGCGACAACGGGCTGCAGCGAGCGGTAAACCTGGTAGCCGGCGGTGTCGGTGGAGGCCGACGCCTTCCAGGTCAGCTCCACCGCTGCGTCGCCGGCGACGGCCGCGAGGTCGAGCGGTGCGTCAGGTGCTTCGGTGTCCTCGACAGTGGCCACCATGGCCATCGCCTCGTTCGACACCTCGGACTCGTTGCCTGCAGCGTCCACGGCCGTGACCACGTAGTAGTAGGTCACGTCTGCGACCGCGCTGACATCCCGGTAGGTGGCATTCTCGACCAGCGGGGAGCCCGACAGCGGCGTTTCGGAAGCCTCTACTCCGGCGTCGGTTCCCCGGTAGACCCGGTAGCCGACGGTGTCAGTGGATGTGCTGACCTCCCAGCTGAGGGCCACGGCGGAGTCGTCCGCCGTAGCGACGAGCTGGCTTGGAGCTGACGGAGCCTTGGTGTCGGCACCGACTCGGGCGTAGGAGACGTCCGCGGAGGCTTTGCCCCATCCCTGGAAGTACTCCACCTCCACCACTGCCGACTCCGGCAGGAGCGCCGCAACGGTGTACGTCTCGGTAGCGCTCTGGCCGAACCACTTATCCAGGACCAGCTCGCCGTCCACCTTGATCCGAACACCATCATCGGTGCGCGCCTTGAAATCATAGGTCCCGGCGCCTTCGGTCACGGTCTTCGTCCACCGGACCGAGTAATTGCCATCAGCAACACCCTCCGGCCCTGCCCCATCAGCAAACTCCTGATCGATAGCGTCAACGCACTCGATCTTCACCGGAGCACCACCGAGATCCTGACCCAGGAAGAACTCAGCCTCCCACTGACCCACAGCACAACCGTCGTTCAGTTTCGTGTAGGAGACGTCCGCGGAGGCTTTGCCGTATCCCTCGTAGTACTCCACCTCCACCACTGCCGACTCCGGCAGGAGCGCCGCAACGGTGTACGTCTCGGTAGCGCTCTGGCCGAACCACTTATCCAGGACCAGCTCGCCGTCCACCTTGATCCGAACACCATCATCGGTGCGCGCCTTGAACTCATAGGTCCCGGCGCCTTCGGTCACGGTCTTCGTCCACCGGACCGAGAAATCGTCCGAAGCAACACCCTCCGGCCCTGCCCCATCAGCAAACTCCTGATCGATAGCGTCAACGCACTCGATCTTCACCGGAGCACCACCGAGATCCTGACCCAGGAAGAACTCAGCCTCCCACTGACCCACAGCACAACCGTCGTTCAGTTTCGTGTAGGAGACGTCCGCGGAGGCTTTGCCCCATCCCTGGAAGTACTCCACCTCCACCACTGCCGACTCCGGCAGGAGCGCCGCAACGGTGTACGTCTCGGTAGCGCTCTGGCCGAACCACTTATCCAGGACCAGCTCGCCGTCCACCTTGATCCGAACACCATCATCGGTGCGCGCCTTGAAATCATAGGTCCCGGCGCCTTCGGTCACGGTCTTCGTCCACCGGACCGAGTAATTGCCATCAGCAACACCCTCCGGCCCTGCCCCATCAGCAAACTCCTGATCGATAGCGTCAACGCACTCGATCTTCACCGGAGCACCACCGAGATCCTGACCCAGGAAGAACTCAGCCTCCCACTGACCCACAGCACAACTACCAGGCTCCGGCCCACCCTCAGCTGGCACAACTACCTCTACGGCGTCCGATGGATCCGACGCGGTGCCTTCCTCGTTGATGGCGACGACCACGTAGTAGTACGTGGTGTCCGCAGCAGCGGTCTCATCGGTGAACGTCACACCCGGTACCGGCGCGTCCCCGTTCAACGGGGTTCCATCCACAGCAACCTCGGCCGTGGTGCCGCGGTACACGTTGTACCCGGCAGCACCCTCGGACGCCGTCCATTCCAGCACCACGCCGGACGCGCCGGCCTCACCCTGAAGCCCGGCAGGAGCAGCAGGAACCGGACTGGTTTCTGCGGGTATCTGGACCTCTACGGCGTCCGATGGATCCGACGCGGTGCCTTCCTCGTTGATGGCGACGACCACGTAGTAGTACGTGGTGTCCGCAGCAGCGGTCTCATCGGTGAACGTCACACCCGGTACCGGCGCGTCCCCGTTCAACGGGGTTCCATCCACAGCAACCTCGGCCGTGGTGCCGCGGTACACGTTGTACCCGGCAGCACCCTCGGACGCCGTCCATTCCAGCACCACGCCGGACGCGCCGGCCTCACCCTGAAGCCCGGCAGGAGCAGCAGGAACCGGTGCGTCCTGGGTCACGGAATAGATGTCGACGTAGGCGAGCTTGGTGTTCGAGCCGCCGATGGCATCGATCGTCAATTTGCCGTCGGTCACCTCGACGGTCCCTGCGGCTTCATCGAATTGACGCGGAGCCGATCCGACGAATTCCTCGAGAACCACGGTTCCTTCGGCCCTCACCAGGTGCTTGCTGTCGTAGTTGTTGGTGACGCCGGCGCCTGTGTCTCCCACGGCGGCAACGACGTTGTAGGTGCCGTTCGGGACGTCGTATTCCCAGACGCCCTTCTCCGTGGTTACTCCGTTCGCGGGCGAGGCGGAAGCGAGGTCCCCGTACTGCATGTGAATGATCGAGGTGAGCCTCGGGTCGGGGTTTCCCGTCCGGGTCCGCGTGTTCAGGGAGAAATCGAACGGGGTGCGGTCATCCTCCGTGATCCAGCCGGACCCACGCGCCGCGTCATAGGCAGCACCAGTGTCGGCTGCGTAGCCGGCGGGCGCGGTCGCTGCCGAAGGCTGGAAGTTGATCTTCTCCACAAGTGTCCCAGAGGGAGCCGGCGGAACAACCTCGCCGCTTTCCGTGGGCGTGGAAGTATTCCCGGCGGCATCCACCGCCACAACCGAGTAGTGGTAGGTGCCACCGATGAAGACCGATTCGTCCGTGAAGGATGGATCAGTGATCAGTGCTGCGCCGGAAACGGGAGTTCCGGTGGTAGCCACGGGAGTGGTTCCCGAGCGGTAGACGCGGTAGCCGGCGACGTCGGTGTCTGCCGGAGCTGCCCAGGTCAGCGCCACGGAATCGGGCGCCGACGCTGCGGTCACGTCGCCGGGTGCGGCGGGAGCGGTAGCGTCCAGCTGGGCGACCGAGAAGTCCTGGAAGGAGTACGTGACCGTGCTTGCCGCCGTCATGTTGCGCTTGGTGGCGAAAAGGCCGCCGAAGGAATCGACATTCGGGACGTCGGCCGAAAGCAGGGTTCCGTCGAAGAAGTTGGTGGGCAACGGCACGGTACCGAGGGAGGTTACCGCTCCGGCGCCGATCTTGTAGCTTGCGATGGCGCTCTTGGTCACGCTGTTGACGTCGAGGATCAGCTGCACGTCCTGGTCACCAAGCGCAGTCTTCGTGATGTCGAAGTTGCGCTGATCGCCCCCGACAGCCTGATTCGTCACCCCGGCGACTTCACGCGACAGCTGGATCTGGCGCCCTGTATCCGAGGGAGAAGCCAGGACGAGCTTCACGTAATCGTCATCGGTCGGACCGAACCAGATACCGGCCTGGGCTGCGGACGTGGAGTTCGACGGACTTTTCAGCGTGGTGGTGAAGCGCAGGACGTTGTCACTGGAGGCGAGCCCGACTCCGAGAGTGTTGTCCTGCTTGTTCTTGTCGATGTCGTTCGCGGCCGTGCCGTTCTTGAGATAGGCGATCCCCTTCGTCGCAGCAATATTCAGGCTGCCGTTGGCAACCTGAATATTTTGGGGAACGTAATAGGTTGGGTCCGAGGACGAGGGCTGCACCATGGTGAACCCGGTTCCCACGTCCCCCGCGGCATTCAGCCCGCCGGCATCGTCGTCGAAGGTGAGCTGTAGGTCGTTGCCCGGCGCCGCCACCTCCACGGGCTCAAGGGGCGAGTAGGGCGTCGTCGCCCAGTCCGCGGTGTTGGCAGGAACCTCAGCTATGGGCAATGCGATAGCTGGAGTAGCCATGAGCAAGGAAGCTATGAGGGCGCCGGCGGTCGCCGATGCTGCTGACCGCTGAATCACCCTCCGCGATTTGTTCTCTGCTGTGCCGAATCGACGTGCCATTGTGCGCCCTATCCCCTGTTGAGGACTTTCCGCGCGCGCTGGAAGTGCGCACGGGGTCCTCGAATTGAGTGACATACCCGGGTACCCGACCCGGGCGGAAGGCCATACCGTGGACAGGGACTACGTGAGTCGGAGACGTATCGCCCGAATCAGATCCCCAACAGTTATGGGTCTTCTTCCCACAACCTAGAGATGGCCTAGGCAACCAACACGGGTAGTACTTACCTACGTTTTTGCGGTGACTACTTGCTTCGCGGGCCCGCAAGGCGAAAGCAACTGACCTGCATCTCACCCCGCCTACATGTCCGCAACTCTCCGCTCGATTGCAGAACTCCCAAGCACCGCCAGGAAGCCGTGTTCGGACACGATCGAGATGCAACAGGTCAGTACTCTTTGCCGTACTACGATCCACAGCCGACGCATTGAGTCGCCGAATAGGCAGATACCTACCTCCGCGTGGTGGCGCCCACCAGCTCCGACGGGACCTCACCTACTTCATGCGGACTACGGTGATCGGCCCGAAGCGTCTACAGACTGCCACGCCAGATTTCCAGAAGTAGGTGCGGCGGCGTCACTCGCCGGCGCCAGAATAGTGAAAAGCAATCCAGGAGTGGATGCACGCATGCAAACACGACGTGAGCGCGAAAGCCCAGACGAGCACCGGTAGCCCGCCGAGCAGGAAGCCGGCGATAGGCAGTCCGACGGCTACAACCAATTGGACAATTCCGACTGCAACCAATACTTTGTTTGCCAGGTGTGACCTATTGCTGATGTAGAACAGTGTGCTTACGAAACTACCCGACACGTATATGGCGGCAGGCAAGGCGAACACACTTAGGGCCGCAAGGATGCCGCCTTCGAAATAACCCCCGGTGTGCACCATCCATAGCGCGAGCCAAACAGCCGCCCCCAGCAGAAGCGCTACACCCAGAACCACGAAGAACCGGCTCTTCTCGAAGAAATAGTTGGCAGAACGGGACATAACCTTCGGCCGCAGCGGGTTCAGTACCAACCTGACAGGTATGGCTGTGCTCGACATACTCCGATAAATGCCGAAATTGATCGTGCCAAGGAGCGGCGCGATCATTAGAGGTACTCCGATTGCTGTTGCATCGACGAGGATTGCGTCGACTCCGAGGGTTTTGATGGAGGAGACGTTCGCCTTGAACCAACTCCTCAGTGCCCGGGGCTCCGCTGCTATTCTCTTGGACCCAAGCAGGGCAACGATGCCACCGAGAGCCCAGGAGGCGAGGACGGCTTCAAAGGGGCCCAAAAGATCCTTCAGGGGAAAGAAACTCGCCGCAGTCGCAATGAATCCAGCGGCATCTGCCGGGGCGACATATCGATGTTGGTCAAAGGCAACTGCATGGTAGCGAGCGCCGAGGCGACACAAATTCGAGAATATTGCGATTGACACCCAAATGACTGCCGAGCCGAATTGGAGAACGGTCAGCAGCGCGGCAACGGATATGGTTATGATCGTCACGAGACTGGTCAATGCTGTAGAATACTGGCGCCACGAAGAAACGATCTGGCGTTTCGCTGACCTCAGCCAGGTATCGCAAACCACCGCGTGCACCGCTGATACGCCGGCTGCGTAAAGGATGTAGACAAGCGAGAACTTTCCATACTCCAGCGGAGTCAGGTGCAGAATGGCCAGTAGCTGCACTGCTGTTGCAGAAACAGCATTGACGGACAGTGCTACGACGTGCTGCGAACGGTGTCGCAATGAACCACCTTTCTTGGCGTGCATCCGCAATACTGAACTGCAGAATTTCAGCGGAGCTAGACCCGCCTCCAGTGGCAGACCTCGCTCGTGGTTCTACTTTATGCTTTCTCCACGAATACATACTGAAAGTTGACAGGCGGGACGATCTGACGTTCAAACAGCCAGTTCCAGAAGCACCCGAGCGCTATCGACCCACCCGTTCCCGTTGCGCACGGCCCCTATTCCTGATCTCGAGATCGCCTCGTATCGACCGGGATCGTCCATCAAGCCTCTGATAGCGGAGGCGATACCATCTGCAGTGACGTCTGGCGCGACAACACCAGACCCACTGCGCAGAATTTGCTCGGCCAGCCCCCCCACGGGCGTCGCCACGATCGGCAGGCCAAGGGATGCAGCGACCGACACCACTCCCGACTGGCTTGCCTCGACGTAAGGGAGAGCGAGGATGTCGAAACCCTCGAGTGTAAGACTGACGTCCTCCTTCGCCACCCAACCGATATTCCAATCGATGAAGCCGTCCGAGGAGCGCCTCAGTTGGGATCGCACCTCTCCGGATCCGTAAACCTTCCCGCGCACGTCGTACCCCTGCTCACGGAGAATACGAACAGCGTCGACGAACAGGTCGAGCCCCTTATACTTCACGAGCCGGCCAAAGAAGCCGACCACTGTCGTGCGAGCACTCACCGCCGGCCTCGGAATGCCGGTGTTCGTATCGATGCCCATCGGCACGAAAAGAACCGCTTTGGAGGCGGAGGCTAGTTGTCTGCCGACGATCTGCTGCACGTGCGAGGAATAAGTCACTACCGTCGACGCACGAGCAATTTCGGACCGCATGCAGAGTCGCCGGAGGATATGTTCGTCGCCAGGATGTTCTGAACCATCATGGACCGACGCAATGTAGGCCACATCCCTCGGAAGCCAGGCCCGGAGGGTGAGCGATTGCCAGATATGAAGCATTCCTGAGTAGACGTGCGTAATTTCGTTCGCCAGAATAAAGCGCCTCAGTCGAAGAACCTCGAACGGAAGACGAATCAGCCCGGTGAGGAAAGACAGTCTTGTGCGGTAGGTCCGCACCGGCAGTAGTCGAAGACGTAGCGCCTCCCACTCACTGAAGTTATCCGCATCCCGACTGACGGAGGCAAAAAGATCGACTCCGCCAACATTTTCGATGCCTCGCGCCATGTCGTAGGTGAATTTGGGGCCCCCACCTGTCGTGCCCCAATGGATGATCAGGAGTTTCGTAGGCATGTCAGTCGATACCGTAGGCTTTTCTCAGAGCCGAGCTCTGACTCGATGCCACGTTATCGTGGAAGATGCGTCCCCAGTCTTCGATATTGCGGCTCATCGTTTTGCGTCCGCCGAGTACGGCAAGGGCCTTGGCCGCAAGAGACTTGAAGTCATCTGCGCCGTGAATATCATCGAGCCAGTTTAGCGACGGAACTCTCCGATAGACAATAGGTTTATCTGCGGCGTGGGCTTCGAGCATTGTCAGAGGCATGCCTTCCCAGCTTGCGCAGTGAACATACAGATCCGCCCGACGAAGAGCAGTACACGTCTCCTCTGCGGACAGCCAACCCGTCACTGATATGTTGTTCCGCTTCAGTATCGACTGGAGCTCCGGATTGCCGCCGCCTATCCAACGGGCGTCCACAGGTCGCGTTCGCCGCATCTCGGCGACGACGTCGACAAAGAAATCTGGATCTTTCTGCTTGCTGATCCGCCCCGCCATCACCACAACCGGTCGGCCGTCACTGGCTCCTGCGCGACGCGGACCCGTTCCCTTCTCGTCGTCGACAAAACGCTTTCCCGCGATACCTGGGACGTAGACTATTCGTTGCCGGGCGCGAAGTCGCCGAGCAAGGATCAACTCGCGCGGCGAACATCCAGCGACAACTGCCGTGTTCAGACTCAGTGCCGCCTCAATCAGCACGAACGGGACCTTCCGCATCAGGTTCAGGTCAGTCCGCTCGAAAGAGTAACAATGAGGCGTATAAATGATCGGACGATTTGTTCGGGACATGATCGAGACTCTGACCAGGAAAGCGGCGAAGCTGGAGTGTACGTGGATCACATCCGGCTCGACCCTGCCGACTACTCGACGAATATCGAGAACACTCCGTGGTCGAACCCCGTCGAATTTGTCGATCGAATCGAAGATTGCTGAATCAGTCGGTTCAGATTGGGACGACCCCGCTCGCTCGGACATGAGCAGGTGGTGGGCCACCTCCGGAACAGCGGCAGCATATGCTCGAATGGCAGTCGCTGTTCCCCCTCCGAAACTCTCGACAACGTGAAGTACCTTCATGACACACCCTTCCTCGAACCTCGATCCGCCCGTGCACTACTTGCAACAAGATGGACGACGAGAGGTAGCAGCGGCGTCAGATGACGAAGGGCCGATCCGAAGTCCGGTTCGAAGACGGCCTGCACCGTGACGAAAGCCAGGGTGAAACAGAGTGCCCGCACACGTCCGCCGCTGGGTTGAATATTCGACTTCAGATCGGTCAACATGCAGGACACACCTCTGATCAAGGAGGCCCAGATAATCACGAAGACGACGGCGACCAGCGCGTAGTACGCGCCACCCAGTGCAATCAGGGGAATCGGAACAGCGAAGGATACTGCGGTGAGGATGTTGTTGACGACGCCACCGAGGGGCTGGGGAATTTGGGTGAACGGAAGAATAGCAGTGCTGGCATCTTCAGTCCCCACGCGATCCTCGTTCACCAGGTTTCGGTAGCCGTCAGGCGCCATCCCTAGAACGAAGAATATCGCAAAGCTGAGCGTACAGACGCCTGAGAGGACAAACGCCACGACCAGTCCGAGGTTCCGCAACTTGGGCAGGACCAGGATATACACCACGAAAGCTATACCGACGAGAATCCAGTATTGACGGAAGAAGTATCCGTATAAGAACATTCCGCTCACGACAAGAATATTCGTAGCACGGCTGGATCTGGCCTCAGAAAGAGCCATGAGAACGATTGGCAGGACGAAAACGTCCTTGGAGTAATAGCCGAGATAGACGGCACTCAACATGATTGCCAGTGCCGACAATGCGACCGCAAGTACTAGAGATCTAGTTTGAGAACTGCCGCGCAGGGCGCGCACGATTGCTGCGACGCCGAGGGCGTATCCGACGATCCCGGCGAGCGTTGGATAGTGAGCCAGTCCCATGTTCGCATAGAATGCGGCCACCAAGCCGTACGACTGATCTTCGTAATGGGTTATGGCTGCCTGCGCAAGTCGCTGTATCTTCAACCCGTCGTAGGAGAAATGGGGCGGTACGATCTCGAACCGGAGGATAACGACGTACAGACCTGCCACGATGGTAGCCATCAAGATGAACGTGACCCCGTATTCGTCGACGCCGCGGATCTTCGTGGACCTGCTTTGTTGGACCACTTTCTCGGCTCCGGAATCACACGCGTTCAAATTTTGATCTCGTCTTCGTTCGAGTCTGGTATGTATCGGCGTACATGCGCGAACCGACTACGCTCGAGCGGAGCGCAACGCGTCGGGGGCCCTGCTCAGGACACAATCTGTGTCCCAGATCAGTTTGCCCGTCCATCGAGGTCTCCATCTGAGCTGGCATTCTCATTCGGGCTCGCCGCCTTCCGGTTGTCCGGTGTTCTGAAAATCTTGGAAGCGACCTGCCGAGCAGTGACGCCGAATGAGGAGCGCTGGTCGAAGCTAGTCGAGTGTCCTGTGGTGAGTCACATGCCGGACGATACCGCGCATGTGAAAACCCCGAGTCAGTAGTTGTGGAGTGGCACGTTGAGAGTTCAGAAATCAAGAGTAGGACACGTGGTCTCGAGAGGTGGACAACTGCTGTCTCCGCCCACGTTGTCGGCAGAACGGACACAGCTGTTCTGCTCGTCACTCGAAAATCAGCTGCTACGCATTCAGTACATACGCTCGGATTGAGCGTTACACTGGCGTTCGACGCCGGCTAGGCAGGTTAGTACCAGGAAGGTCTCGACTCTTGAATTTGCATGACTACTTCCGTCTGCTGAGGCGGAACTGGAGGGTCGTCTCGATACTGGCCATTGTCGGACTGCTGCTCGCTGCACTTGTCGGGTTCGCTCTACCATCTAGCTACGAAGCCAAGACGAGGCTGTTCGTGGCAACTCAGAGCTCGGGTTCAGTAGCGGAACTGCAGCAGGGGAACTCCTTCACCCAGGCGCGGGTGCAGTCCTATGCAGAAACTGCGACAACGCCGCTGGTCCTTCAGCCCGTGATCGATTCACTGGGCTTGGACTTGAGCCCCGCCGAGTTAGCGCAGGTTGTTTCTGCTTCCTCCAACCCGAACACGGTGCTTCTGGATATCACCGCGAGTGATCGATCACCCATGCAGGCGGCGGCAATCGCTCAAGGGGTGTCGGAGAGCCTGGTGTCGGCAGTCGAATCTCTTGAGAGCGGCGCCGAAGGCACTGAGAGTACGGTGCGAGTCTCAGTGATAACCCCAGCAGCCGCTCCGACCATTCCGTCGTCGCCGAACATTCCTTTGTACCTCGTTACTGGCATCCTCGTCGGTCTTTTCGCCGGCATGGGGTTGGCCATCTTGCGCTCCACCCTGGACTCGAAAGTAAGGGGCGAGGGGCACGTGCGGAAGGTCACCGCAGCGCCCGTGCTCGGCGGTGTCTCTTTCGACCCCGACGCAGTGAAGAAACCCTTGATCACGCAGGTAGCTCCACAAAGTCGGCGCGCGGAATCATTCCGTCAGATCCGCACGAACCTGCAGTTCGCACACGTGAGCCACAAGTCGAAGGCCGTGCTCGTGACGTCTTCACTTCCCGGTGAAGGGAAGAGCACGACCGCCACCAATCTGGCCATCGCCATCGCCCAGGCCGGCCAGTCGGTCGTGCTGGTCGACGCGGACCTTCGCCGTCCTCGCGTGGATGAGTATCTGGGGCTCGAGCGGAACGCGGGACTCACCACAGCCCTGGTCGGGCAAGCCGATGTCGAAGACCTCCTGCAGCCTTGGGGGACAGACGAGCTGTATATCCTCACGGCCGGACAGATTCCGCCCAATCCGAGCGAACTGCTGGGATCCGATGCGATGAAGCGCCTGATATCAAGGCTCGAGGAGAACTTCGATGCCGTCATCATCGATGCTCCTCCCCTACTCCCTGTGACCGACGCGGCAGTTCTCGCTCAGCAGGTGGGCGGCGTATTGCTGGTGATCGGGTCCTCGAAAGTGAGACTTCCGGATCTGCAGAAGTCGCTCGGGAGCCTGGATATGGTGAACGCGGATCTGCTCGGAGTGGTGATGAACTTCCTGCCTGCCAAGGGCCCTGACGCGTACGGCTACAGCTACTACTCATACGATTCCCATCCGGATTCTCACCTTGCTCCAAAGGATCAGCTCGCTGCACCGGTCACGACAGCCGCACCCCAACGGGTTCACCTCGAGGACGTAGTCAGCCTGAAGCCGCATGCCCTACGCCGACCGGCACACGACTAGTGCTGCGTGACGCTCCCGCTTTGGGGAAGGAGCACACTGCGGGAGACGGTCGCACCTGGATGAGGCGCTACCCGCGGCGCCTCGCCGTTATCGACGCTGTCGTAGTCCTCTGGGCCACTGCCGGGGCCTTCCTCATCCGGTTCGGCCTGGTGGATGACACAGGAGCCGAACCGCTCCAGACCTATGCGGTGTTCAGCGTGGTCCTCAGCATCGGGTGGTGGATGATGCTCGGCGCTTGGGACACGCGGAGTCCCCACGTCCTAGGATCGGGTGCTGAGGAATACAAGCGGGTCTTCGGGGCTTCGCTCTGGCTGTTCGGCCTCATCGCTATCCTCTCCTACGCCTTCCGGTATGACACCGCACGAGGATATGTGGGCCTGGCCCTACCCGCAGGAGTGATTGGCCTGCTCATCGCCCGATGGATGGTCCGTCAGATTCTCAGCGGGGAGCGCCGGCATGGCAAGAGTTCCTCCCAGATCCTGATCGTCGGAGGGGCCAATGCCATCGATCACTTGGCTACCTCTTTGCGCAAGAACCCCCTCGCTGGCTACAACCCGGTCGCGGCGTATGTGACAAGCGGCAGTAGCGGTCAGTTGCGCGCGAATCCGGACATCGCCGTCGTCGGATCGGGCTCGGACGTTGAGTCGATCATGCAAGCCATCGCTGCCTGCAGGGCGGACTCCGTTGCCGTTTCCGCTGGTTCCGATCTAGATCCCGACGTCCTGCGTAGACTTGGGTGGGCCCTCGCTGCGCACGAGACCCGTCTGATTCTCGCCCCGGCGCTGACCGATATCGCCGGGCCTCGCATCCACACGCAGCCGGTTGCAGGGCTGCCACTCGTGCACGTGTCGACGCCGAAACTGACCGGCGGATCGCGTGTCCTCAAACGCCTGTTCGACGTGACCGGCAGCGCAGCGCTGCTCGTCGTTCTGTCACCGGTCCTGCTGATTCTCGCGGTCCTCGTAAAGCTGAACAGCCCGGGCCCGGTGTTCTACACCCAGGAACGCATCGGAGTGGACGGGGCCACCTTCAACATGTTCAAGTTCCGCTCGATGAAACAGGACGCCGACGCGCAGCTTGCCACGCTCCTCGCGTCTCAGGGCAGTGCGGACAAACCCCTGTTCAAGGTCAAGGATGATCCCCGCATCACCAGCATCGGCAAAGTTCTCCGCAAGTACTCGCTCGATGAGCTCCCCCAACTGTTCAACGTTCTCCGCGGGAGTATGAGCCTCGTCGGTCCGCGACCTCAGCGTGCAGGCGAGGTGGCGTTGTATGACGACGCCGCTCACCGCCGACTCTATGTCAGTCCAGGGATGAGCGGTCTCTGGCAGGTCAGCGGGCGGTCCAACCTCACGTGGGAGGAGTCCATCAAGCTCGACTTGTACTATGTGGAGAACTGGTCGCTGGTGCAGGACATTGTCATTCTTCTCAAGACCTTCAGGGCGGTCTTCGCGGGCCACGGCGCGGTCTGACCCCCGAGCGTTCACCCGCACCCCTATGGACGGGCGTGCCGCACGATAGGACCCGTGAGTGACACCGAGCAGCGACACGGCAGCAGGGACACATGCGCCGAAAACCAACACGCAGCGCTCTCCGGGATCCGGCCGGCCAGTGTTTCGACGGGTCATGCTGAGCGCCGGAATCGCACTCTTGATTGTCGCCGTGTGTGGCGCATGGTTGGCGCACCGCGCGCAGCAGATCCGCAGCAACCTCGAAAGCAGCATGACCCTCGTGCCCGAGCTTCAGGCGTCCGTCGTCGGGCGTGACACCGAGCGCGCCAGCACAACCACAGCGGCACTGAGAGAGCACACGACCGCGGCCCGCGTGGCCAGCGCGGACCCGCTGTGGAAAGCCGCCGGGTTCCTACCGTTCGTCGGCCAGAACTTCAGCGCAATCTCCGAGGTGACCGTCTCCGCGGATGACGTGGTGAACCGCGCCGTTGTGCCCATGACCGACACATTCGCTGCGCTGGACTGGAAGGCCCTGACCCCTGTGGACGGGCGGATCGACACCGCTCCCCTCGCCGAAATCGCACCAACCCTTTCCGCGGCAGCCACCACCGTCGAACTATCCTACGACCGGCTCGAGGGGATCGACCGCTCCGGGCTCCTGCCACAAATTGCCGGCCCATTGAAGGATGCTGTCGAAGCACTCGGCGACGCGCGTGGGCCCATCAACGGGGCGTCCCACGCCGCTCAGTTGCTGCCCTCCATGCTGGGCGCCGAGGAGCCCCGTGACTACCTGGTGCTGGTGCAGAACAACGCTGAGGTCCGCGCAACCGGCGGGATCCCCGGTGCGTTGGTTGTCCTCACCGTCGAGAACGGACGGATCTCCCTGACCGACCAAGGCAGCGCCGGCGAGTTGGGACGGTTCGACCCGGCAGTTCCGGTAGCCCCCGAGCAGGAACTGATCTACTCCTACCGCATGGGTACGTTCATGCAGAGCGTGAATCTGACTCCCGACTTCCCCACGGCGGCATCCACGGCGGAGCAGATGTGGGAGGTCCGTCGCCCGGGCTCCCAGATCGACGGAGTGATAGCCCTGGACCCCCTAGTGCTGGCGAACATCCTCCGGGCCACGGGCCCGGTGGAACTCGGCGAGTTCGAGGATCCCGCCGTCGAGGCCTTGCTTTCGCAGACCGAGCTGCCTACGGCGCTCGATTCCACCAACGTGGTGCCCACCCTCCTCTCGGATGTGTATGCCGAGATCGAGGAGCCGGCGCTGCAGGACGAGTACTTCGCCGCCGTGGCAAGCAAGGTGTTCAGTGCCCTCACGAACGTGCAGGGAGACAGTACACAGCTCATCGACGCCGTGGTGATGAGCGCCGAGCAGGGCCGCCTGTACGTGTGGTCCGCGACCTCCGAGGAGCAGGCCGTCCTCGCCCAGACCAACCTGGCGGGCGCAGCCGTCGGCCCCACGGTCGGCGGGGCGGCGTTCGGGGTGTATTTCAATGACGGCACGGGCGCGAAGATGGACTACTACGTGCGTCGGACCGTGCAGCTCGTGAAGAGCTGCCCGGGGGACGGGTACTCCCTGTACACCGTCAAGGTGACACTGACCAACATGGCCCCTGCGGACGCGGCGACGAGCTTGCCGGCGTACGTCACCGGCGATGGACTTTTCGGCGTCGACCCTGGACGTGTAAGGACCAATACTGTGAGTTACGGCCCAGCACAGGCGATCCTGCAGCAGGCGAGGATCAATGGAGAGGATGCGCCGATCGGATCCTTCGCGCACGGCAACCGGCCGGTCGGCATCCTCACTTCGGAACTCGGCCCGGGAGAATCAGCCACCCTGGAGATGGACTTCTCCAAAGTGGTGCAGGAAACCGAACCCATGGTGGATGTGACCCCCACCGTGCAGAATCCTGCCGACGTCCTCCTGCCGGCCGAGGGCCGGGAGCCCTGCGGCTGATCCGGACGACGAGGCAGTTGACCGGCTGCGCGAGATCGACACTGCGTCACATCGTCCTATCAGAAGGACGGACCCCTTCTCCTCTGAACGCTCCGCTGCGAATTGGCGAGAGAAAGTCCCTCTCGTTTCAAGTAGTCCTCCGGCTGGTTCGACTCATTCGGCAGGGAGCCATAGTGAGCGAGTATTTGTGCGTCAGTTTCTGCTCGAATTGACCGGCAGTTTTTATTTCGAACGACGGACACCAAAAAAGCCGGGCCGAAGCATATGCTCCGGCCCGGCTCTCGAGGTGTTCAGCGGTACGCGGGTCACGTCTCGGCGGAACGCCGACGAGCCACCACGATGCTGCCGGCACCCAGGCCGAGCGCCCCGATGCCCGCGGCGCCCCAAAGGAGCATGGCCGAGTCGACGCCGGTGATGGCCAGGCCACCCGCTGCGGACGCGGTGGTGGTGCCGGCCGTGGTGCCGGTTGCAGCGTTATCGTCATCGACATTCACCATCGCCGTCACGGTCTTCTTCGAGGTGCGGCCGGTGGCGGTCAGCGTATAGGAGCCCTCCTCTGCGATGGTCACGGAGACGGCGAAGGTGCCATCCGGACGAGCCGTGGTGCTACCGCCGGGGAACGAGGACCCGTCGGCGGACGTCACGGTGATGTCGATCTGCTCGCTGTCGGTGAAAACTCCGGCGGGGCCGGCGAAGACCACGATTCCGCCCGGCGCGATGGCGGCGTCGCTGACAGCGCCCGTGGCAGCGGAGACGTAGGAGTCGGTCGGGGGAGCGGCCGTCCCCGCACTTGCTCCCAGGAGAGTGATTGTTCCGGCAATTGCCAGGACGGAGGCGATTTTGCGCATGATGGCTCCCCATAAGAGATAAGAATGAGATAAGACTGACGGACGAGACTGCCGACTTTGTTCCCCAAATGCCTAAGGTTCACTCCTTGGAAGAGGCCAGCGGCAGCTGGGGACGGAGTCTTGGTCTCAGGAAGACTCCTTTGCCGCTGGCCCCGATCCGGGACCCGCTCTTTCTGCGAGTAAGGGCCGAAGCCCTGCCGTTGAAGCTTCATCGGTTCAACAAATGCAACCCTACGCAGATCAACCGAACCGCTCACCAGTACGCACTACTTCAGTTTGTCGGCTCGAGTACCTGAAATTCATCGTCGGACTACTCACACCCAGCCGTCCGCCTCTGCGCACGGTGGCGCAGGTCAATGCTCGTCGTCGTACGCCCGCATCTCACCCTCGAGTTCCTCCCGGGTGGTGATGCCGAGCTTCCCGTAGATGCGGTAGAGGTGCCCTTCCACCGTCCGGGTCGACAGGACGAGCTCCTCCGCGATGGAGCGGTTGGATGCCCCGTCCGCGGCGAGCCTCGCAATCTCGCGTTCCCTGGATGTCAGCTCATGGGAGGCACGCAGGTCCCCCTCCTCGTGGGGCAGTACACCTTCGAGCAGGGACTGGCGGTGGCGTACGGTCCGCAGCGCCATGCGCCGGGCCCTTCCATCCCCCTGCTCCTCGAAGAGGTGCATGGCCCGCACCGACGCCTCGGCTGCGAGCGGGATCTTCTGCAATCTCTCCGCGTGGTCTGCCGCCGCAAGCAGGGCGTTGGCGTCGTGGTCCGCCAGCGCATGCGCGTACCGGGAGAAGACCTGCGCCTCCGAGCCCTCGAGCTGGTCGGCGAGTTCCGCGAGGCGCCAGGTCCTCTCGGTGTCGCCGAGGACCGCGAGGAGTTCCAGCATGTCCTTCTCGCACGAGCGGAAGCCCGTCTCCTGCGCAGTCTCCGCCAGTGCCCGGAGCCCGCTGAGGTCTCCCCAGCCGTCGGGCCCACCGATGCCCGCCGCAGCGAGGAACGCCCGCCCGCGGAGGAGCAGCGGGCGGCTGCCGAGCGACGCCACGCCGTCGAACTCCTCCTGGAAGGCCGCCGCGGCTCCATGCTCCCCCAGAGAGTGCGCAGCCCACGCGGCGACGCCGAGCGCGTAGGGCAGCAGCATTTCGGAGTCCACCTGCCGGAGGGACGCCAGCGCCGGCTCGAGGAGGTGCAGTGCGGTGCGGAACTTCCCGCGGCGCGCTTCGAGGACGGCCTCGAGCGCCGCCAACGGACCACCGACGTACTCGAAACTCACCACGGGCCGCCGCCGGTACTCCTCGAGCGACTCTCGTGCGGTGGCGAACTCACCGGCGTGGATCAGTGCGCTGACGTACCTCGCCACGACGCGCGGACGCAGGTGCTCGAGGTCTCCACCGGAACGGTCCACGGCATCGAGCGCTGCGCGGATCCCTGCCAGCGCCGTGTCGGAGTGGCCGAGCGCTGCATCGACCTCGCCGCGGAAGAGCAGCAGGAGCACCGCCAGGGGGGATTCGGACTCCACCCCCGCAGGAGCGAGGGCAGGGAGGGCGTCCGCCTCCGCGCGGGCGGTCGCGAAGTCACCCTCGAGAATCCACCCGAGCAGGTGGAGCAGTCGCAGGGCATACGCTGCCTGCTCCGACTGCTCTGCCGGCGCTGCCCGCGCTGTCGACCCCTGCTCTGACACCCTGGCCAGCCGTTCCGCGCACGCGTCGGCAATGGCATGGATGCGGCTCGGGTCATCACCGCGCTGGACGCAGGCCAGTGCCTTGAGGACGGCGGCGTCCGCAGCGACGACGGGCCGAGCCGCATCCACCGGGACCTGCTCGAGCAGTTCCACGGCCACCGCGTACTCTCCAAGGCCGACCCGTACCCGCGCCTCCTCCACCACCCCGGCGGACTCCTCCCCCGCCGTACGCGCAGCGCTCGCGAACCGCAGGGCGGACTCCGGACTGGAGACGTGCGCCGCGGTGCGAGCCGCCGTCAGGAGGACGGCAGGCGGCACGGGAACACCGCAGTCGAGGGCCCAGTCGAGGTAGTCGAACATGCCCTCGTCCACGGGGGGCGGCACCACCTCGTCGTCGAAGACGCGGCGACGAAGGTCCGCGCTACGTCCAGCGGGAACGAGCGCCCGGACCACGCGCGCCATCATGGGGTGGGCCACCCTGAGCATGCTCGTGGATGAGCCGAGGGTGCGCAGGAGCCCGCGGCGCACGAGCTGCTGGGCCACTGCGTCCTCCTTGATCGCCGCCAGGCGCGCCTGCGGGACGCCACCGCTGAGCGCCACCACCTCATAGGCGGTCCGCTCCTGCTCCGTGAGTTCCTGCAGCAGGGTCTTCGCGAGGTCCATCAGGGGTGCAGCGGGAGGATGGAACCGGCCGGACAGGCACCACACGCCGTCGTGCTCCACGAGCTCGCCGGTGGTGGCGGCGTGGTCCAGGAGCGCGCGCAGCATCAGGGGATTCCCCGCGCTCTGCCGGGAAAGGTAGTGGCCTGCCCCCTGGGACAGCCGCCCGCCCTGGATCGCCTCGCACAACGCGACGGCGTCCGCCTCGGCGAGGCCGGGGAGGTCCACCCTGCTGATGAAACCGTCCGTGTAGAGGGAGAACAGGTCTCCGGCCCGCGGCGGCAGGCCGTCGGCGAAGAGGACCACCTTGATGATGCGGGAGATCACCAGCTGGGTGAGGATGTGGCTGCTGTCGTCATCGATGTACTGGGCATCGTCGACGACCACCACCGCGTTCCGTCCTTCGGATGCCGCCCTGAAGTAGGCGACAAGGGCACGGAGCGCGGAAAGGGAGGAATCGAGGGCCTCGGGTGTCGCGTGGGAGAGGTATGGGCCGAGCGCTCCGTACGGCACCGCCGCGAGGTTCTCCGCGGCCCTGACGAGGAAGAACCGCGTCTGGTGCGGGTCCCCGGCGGTCACGAGGCGCCGGGCGATCGCGCTCTTGCCCGTCCCGAACCCACCCACCACGAGTGCCCCGTGCAGATTGGGGTGGGACAGCGTCTGGGCGATGGCAGCGATGGGTGCCTCGACCCCCACGAGAGGTACTCGCCGGCCGTCGACGCTCATCCGAGGGGTGCCGGGAACAGCTCAGCGAGCTGGGAGCGGGAGGACACGTGCAGCTTCGAGTAGATCTGGTACAGGTGCCCCTCGATGGTCCGTACGGACACGCACATGGCGTCGGCGATCTCCCGGTTCATCAGGCCGCCGACCGCCAGCTGGGCGATCTCCGCCTCCCGCGGAGTGAGGCAGTCGAGCTGGGAGGTGGGGCCGTTGGCGTCGGGGTCGCCCAGGACGCGGCGCGCCCGCTGCTGGACCTCTCGCACCATCGACTTGTCCCCCAGTGCCCGCGCCGCATGGAGGGCCGAACGGGCGGCATCCCGTCCGAAATTCTGATCCCCTCCCGCTGCGGCGAGATCCATGGCCTGCAGCAGCACTTCGGCGTCGCGGTTGCTCACCCCTTTCGCGAAGGTCTCGCACAGGTGGGCGTAGGGGCCCTGCACGCGGGCGGCGACCTCGGAAAGCTCCGTGAGGACTCCGCTGCTGCCGAGCCGGACCGCGCTCGTGAACGCGGACAGTGCGAAGAGCGATGCACCGCGTTCCCTGTCGCTGCGTCCCAGGGCCTGCAGTTGCCGGGCGGCGTCCGGCTTCGCCTCCCGCAGCCCCACACTGAGCAGCTGCAACTGGGAGGCGATCCGGCGCACCAGCCAGGGATCGCCCGCGGAGGGTTCCGCGTGCACCAGAAGGGGGATCGCGGCCTTGATGTTGTCCCCCACCGAATGGCAGTAGGCGATGGCCGTGGCCGCGAGGGGGAGCACGCGCTGCGGGTCGCCGACCCGCAGCTGATCGAAGGCCGGCGTCAGGACCGCCAGCGCGTCCTGCGGCGTGCCGTACCGGCCGCGGACGAGTCCCAGGGCCAGCTGCACGGCGGAACTGTGCAGCACGGCACCGCTGTCACCGTTCGTCAGGCGGAGCTTGCGTGCGCCCTGCTCCCAGGAGCCGGTCGCGCTGTAGATGGCGATCAGGCGCAGATAGGCCAGTTCCCGGGTACGGGAGGCGACCTCGGGCTCCTGCACGCGGTCCGCGAGGGCATCGGCGAGCTGGAGCGCCTCCAGCTGGTTCTCCAGCATGGCCCACGCCTCGGTCAGCAGGACGTCGGCGGCGATGCCCTGGTCCCGGCCCAACGGGACGCCGCCGGAACGCAGGGACAGCACCAGGTCCCGCGCGTCACCGAACCGGCCCTGCAGGGACGCGACCTCCGCGCGGGCGATGACGATGTCGGCCTGGAGCCGGGCGCGGTCCTGCGGCTCGACGCCGGCGTCGGCCTCGAGCCGCTCCCCGGCCTCGTTCAAGGCGTCCTCCACGCCGCCCAGCCCGAGGCGGTGACGCAGGAAGACGCCGGTGATCAGCAGTGGCACGGCCTCCGCGGCCGGCGCGTCGTCGAGCAGTGGAGCGGCGAGCAGCATCGCGTTGCCTGCGTCCTGGAAGCGCCCGGTGAAGGTGAGGGCACGGATGCGCTCGACGGCGGCAGCGACCGACGAGCGGTAGGCATCGCCGAGTTCGGTGTACGCGGCGGCGATGGAGTGCCGGCCGGCACGGTTCGCCGAGCGCGCGGCGGCGAGGGAGAGTTCGGCCGGGACGGGCCGCTGGGCCTTCAGCAGCCACTCCGCATGTCGCTCCAGATCGAGCTGGTCCCCGAGGGTGGCGCCCCCGACCCACCGCTCGTACAGCTCGCCAGCGCGCTGAGCGGACAGGGACGCGGCGGCGCCCGCGCTGACCACGGGGTCCTGGAACTCCACGCGCTCCTGCTCGCCGTGGCGTACCGCGAGCAGGCCGGCGGTCTGGAGGGCATCCAGGTCCGCGCTGCCGGTGATGGACTGCGTGACGGGGAGGGGCAGCCGCCCGGCCAGCGCGAGGACATGGGCGATCTCCTGCTGCCCGGGTGGCAGTTCCTCGAGGATGAGCTGGACCGCTTCGGCGATCTCGGAGGGCACGGGGGTGCTGCCCGGCAGGAGGACCCAGGTCTCCCCATGCCGCACCACGCTGCGTCCGCGGACCGCCCGGATGGAGGCCTGCAGGAACCGCGCGTTGCCGCCGCTCATGCGGTACAGCAGCGCCGCGGCCTCGGCGCTCACCGCTCCCTGCAGCTCGGCAGCCGCGAAGGCCCGTGACTCGAGGGCATCGAACGGCGCGAGGTCGAAGCGGCGCAGGGAGCCGTCCCGCCAGAGGCCGGCGAACTGGGGGTCCGCGGCGGCGAAGTCCTGGGCCGTCAGCAGCACACTGGCGGTCCCGCCGAGTACGAGCTGCCCGATGAGGGCCGCCGAGGACGGATCCAGGTACTCGACGTTGTCCACGGCGAGGACCACGCGGCGCCCGCGCGCCTGCTGGTTCAGGAAGTTCGCGACGGCGCGGAGCACCATCACGGGGCGCTCGACTACGTCCGCCTCGAGCTCCGAGAGGAGGAAGTTGACGGGTCGGTAGGACTGGTCCCGGAACCTCCTGGACCCCCGGATACGGAGGACGTACAGGCTCTCCGCACTGGATGAGAGCACCTGCTGCACGACGGCGGTCTTGCCGACGCCCGCTGCGCCCACGAGGACGGCGCCGACCGACCCGGGGGCGGTCAGGGCTTCCTCGACGGCCAGGAGGACATCCGCGCGACCGACGAAGGAGGGGGCATCGTCCGGAGCAGACCCCCGTCCGGCGCCTGCTGCGGGACCATCGGGTGGGATGGATCGAGCAAGTGACACGCCCTGGCCGTTCGCAGCCATCAGACCACATCCTAGGTTCGAGGGGGTCGATCGCCTCCGAGCCTAAGTAGAGTCACGACGAGCTACACGAGTAGCACCTACGGGAGTTGCGCTCCACCTACTCGATTCTCCGCCCGCAGACTCTGGCGAGACTACTTCAAATCGGTCAAAAAACTACTTGTAATGTCAACTAGTCGCCTACCGGCCCGGACGTGGCTCAGGAGTTGCCGTCGAACAGGCTGGTGACCGAGCCGTCGTCGAACACCTCACGGATGGCCCGGGCGATCAGCGGGGCGATGGACAGCACCGTCAGCTGCGGGAACCGCTTCTCCGAGGGGATGGGCAGTGTGTTGGTGACCACGACCTCGCGGGCACCGGATTCGGCGAGCCGGCGTGACGCCGGCTCCGAGAATACCGCATGCGTGGCCGCGATGATGACGTCCTTTGCGCCGGCGTTCTTGAGCACCTGCACGGCGCCGGAGATGGTGCCGCCGGTGTCGATCATGTCGTCGATCAGCACGCAGGTGCGGCCCTCCACCTGGCCCACCACCTGCTTGGAGACGGCCTGGTTGGGGACGGTCAGGTCACGGCTCTTGTGCACGAAGGCGAGGGGCGCGCCGCCCAGGCGCTCGGCCCACTGCTCGGCCACCCGGACGCGGCCGGTGTCCGGGGAGACGACGGTGACGTTGTCGGCGTCGACGCGCGAGCGGATGTAGTCCGCCAGCAGCGGAATGGCCATGAGGTGGTCCACGGGGCCGTCGAAGAAGCCCTGGATCTGCGAGGTGTGCAGGTCCACGGACATGAGCCGGTTGGCGCCGGCCGTCTTGTAGAGGTCCGCGACGAGGCGGGCCGAGATGGGCTCACGGCCGCGGCCCTTCTTGTCCTGGCGGGCGTAGGGGTAGAACGGCGAGACCACGGTGATGCGCTTGGCCGAGGCCCGCTTCAGGGAATCGATCATGATGAGCTGTTCCATGAGCCAGTTGTTCAGCGGGGCCGGGTGCGCCTGGATCACGAAGACGTCCGTTCCGCGCACGCTCTCCCCCGACCGCACGTAGATCTCGCCGTTTGCGAAGTCGTAGGCGGAGACCGGCAGCAGCTCGGTGCCCAGCCAGGAGGCGATCTCCTCCGCCAGCTCCGGGTGCGCGCGCCCCGAGGCCAGGACCAGCTTCTTCTCGCCGTGTGCGGTGATCTCGCTCATGCCTGGGTGCTCTTCTCTTCGGTGGGGGTACTCGTGGGGGTTCCGGGGGAGGGCGCGTCCGCGGCGGCACCCGCGGCGGCGGCGGAGGCGGTGCCGGGCCGCTTCGCAGCCACCCAGCCGGGGATGTTCCGCTGGGCCGCGACGGTCACGGCGAGCGAGCCTGCCGGGACGTCCGCGCGGACCACGGCGCCGGCGCCGGTGTAGGCGCCGTCGCCCATGCTCACCGGGGCCACGAAGACCGTGTTGGAACTGGTGCGGACGTGGGAGCCGATGACCGTGCGGTGCTTGTTCACGCCGTCGTAGTTGGCGGTGATGTTGCCGCAGCCGATGTTCGTGTACTCGCCGATCTCGGCGTCGCCGGCGTACCCGAGGTGGGACAGCTTGGAGCCGCGGCCGATCGTCACGTTCTTCGTCTCGTAGAACGCCCCGATCTTGCCGTCCTCACCGAGGACCGTGCCGGGGCGCAGGTAGGTGAAGGGGCCCACGCTCGCGCCGGCGCCGATGCGCGCGCCGCTGCCGTGCGTGCGGACCACGTGTGAGCCTTCGCCGATCACGACGTCGGTCAGCGTGGTGTCCGGACCCACCACGGCGTCGCGCGCCACGGAGGTCTCCCCGTGGAGCTGCGTACCGGGCAGGATGGTGACATCCTCCTCGAGGACCACGGTGGAATCGATCCAGGTGGTGGACGGGTCCACGACCGTGACACCCGCCAGCATCCACTGCTCGACGACGCGGCGGTTGAGTTCGGCGCCGAGCGCGGCGAGCTGTACGCGGTCATTGGCGCCCTCCACCTGCCAGCGGTCCTCCTGCACCACGGCGGCGACGCGCCCGCCGTCGGCGCGGGCGATGGCGAGGACGTCCGTCAGGTACATCTCGCCCTGCGCGTTGGATGCGTCGACCAGCGTGAGGGCGCGCCGCAGGACGTCGGCGTCGAAGGCATAGATGCCGGAGTTGACCTCGCGGATGGCCCGCTGCTCGGGCGAGGCGTCCTTGTGCTCGACGATCGCGAGCACGGTGCCGTCCTCGTGGCGCTGGATGCGCCCGTAGCCCGTGGGGTCCTCGAGGACCGCGGTGAGGACGGACACGGCGTTGGCCTCGCCGTGGTGGATGGCCACGAGCTCCCGCAGGGTCTGGGTGGTGAGCAGCGGGACGTCACCGTAGGTCACCACGACGGTGCCGCTCAGGGGGCTCCCGGAGCGGGCGTCGAGGCCCTCGAGCGCCACCTGCACGGCGCGCCCGGTGCCCGGCAGCTCGTCCTGGTCGATCAGGACGGCTTCCGGGTCCACGCTGCCCACGTGCTCCGCCACGCGGTCCCGCTCATGGCGGACGACGACGGCGAGCTCCCGCGGCCCGATGGCGCGGGCGGCCCGCAGTGCGTGCCCGATCATGGAGATCCCGCCGATACGGTGCAGGATCTTGGGGGTCCGCGACTTCATGCGGGTCCCTGCGCCGGCGGCGAGAACGATGACGGCAGCTGGTACGCCGGCGCCCTCCAGGTGCGTGGTTTCGTCCTGTGTGCTCACGAAGAAGCGCTCCTACCTGTAGGTGACCGGCGTGTGCGGCGGACTGGCTGATCCCTGGCCAGCGCCTCCCCCGTTCCGCCCATAGGATTCGAACCTATACTCCACAGCTCCAAAGGCTGGGGTGCTGCCATTACACCAGGGCGGACCGCGACGCACCCCGGGTGGGCCGGGGCATGTGCGCACGGTTATCTAGTTTGCCATGCCCGCGGGACTTTGCCATGACGTGCACGGCAGACCGCCCCGGCACGCTGCCGGGGCGGGACAGGCTGCCGGGTCAGAGCAGCAGGAACAGGACGACGGCGACGACGAACACCACGACGAGGGTCCCGATGACCGTCCAGCTGCGCTGCGTGCCCTCCCCGGCGCGACGGCGTCCATGGTCCGGCGACGGGGACGGTGTATTGGTCATGCACCAACGGTAGGAGCCGGCGCCACCGGGCCGACATCCTGCCGGATACTCGACTGCCGCTACCGACCACTTGCCCGCCTGCCGGCAGGCCCGCCGGCCGTCGACCGTTGAAGCCCCCGCGCGGCGGGGCTAGATTACGACCATGCGTCCTCCCCGGCCAGAGATGTCCAACGCCGTTCCGCCTCCCTCGCTCAGGGTGGCCGCTCCTCCCCCGCTGGTCCGGTACATGGGCGCACTGTGGCTCGCGGGCGGCGTCGTCGGCGTGGCGGCTCTCGTGTTCGCCTACCTGGACCGAGACGCGCATCTGGCCCGTCTCCGGGAGACCGCCGCGGGCATCGACGCCGGGGCGGACGCGGCGCGGCTGGACCAGGTCGCGGCGATCGCGTTCTGGGGCACGCTCGCGCTGTTCGCGGTGGTGCTGGTGGCCGAAGCCCTCCTCGCGCGCCCTCTGGTGCGCGGCCGCGGTGGCGTGCGCTGGGCACTCCTCGTGATGCTCGCGCTCAACGTGGGTGCGGTCCTGCTGGTGGTCGCCTTCCTCGGTGAGGACTCGGCGGGATTCCAGCCCACCGTGCATCTGGCGGGTGTCCAGTTGGCCCTCGCCGCCCTCGCCTTCCTCCTCTGCCTGCTCCCGCCGGCGGCGCGGTGGTTCAGGGACGCGCGCCCCCCGCGCTGACGACCTCGCCCGGTTCCGGCTCGCCCGCCGGTTCCCGCTCGCCCTCCCGGGGTGCCGGGCCTGCACGGACCACCAGTTCCTCGCAGGTGCGCACCACGATCTGGCACGCCTCCTGGGCCCCCCGGCTGGTCAGCGGGTTCTCGGCCAGCACACGCCACCGGTGCAACTGTCCGAGCGCGGCGGCCCGCACCTCCCCGTGATCGGCGGCCGGCTCCAGCCCGAGCCGGTCCGCGGCGGCCGTGCCGGAGCCTCCGACGAGGCGCTCGGCGTCGGCCACTGCCGGCGCGGGCAGCGGGACACGGCCGGCACGCAGGGCGGACAGCAGTCTCAGCTCGTTCATCTCGTGGGCGGTGGCGGTGATCCTCTCAACTCCCGCGTGCAGCCGCGCGGTGGCGTCCCGGGGGTGCGTGGCGAGGATCACCTCGAGTCCGGTCAGGGCCGTCCGGACCCGCAGGGCCGTGGCCCGCGCGTGGAACTGCCGCGTCATGAGCGTCATCAGTTGGTCGAGCCCGCTGCGCCGTGCCAGCTCGTGGGCCAGCGCCGTCGCACTGCCGGTGCCGCCGCGCACCAGGGCGGCGCCCAGCCGGAGCCCGAACATCCCGAACCGGTCCAGCAGGCGCGCGGCGTCCTCCGTCGAGAGGCCGAGAGCGGCGCTACCCGCGACGAAGCGGTCGGCGGAGATCAGGGTGCGCTCGCGGTCGGTCCTCCCGAGCGCCGCCAGCGCCACGAACCCCTGGTACTCCGCCTGCCGGAGGGTCCGCGCGCTCTGGGCGAGCAGTCCCGCCATGGGGAGCACGTCGAGGACCAGGGACCTGAGGGACGGATCGGCCCGGTAGCGGTCGGCGATGCGGGAGGCGGCGATCAGCGAATCGAGCCGCCCCGCCCCCACCTCGTCCGCGCGGGAGAGGACGGCGAGCGCGTTGATGGTGCCCGACCGGGCAGCGCTGGTGTCGTGGAACGCCTCGAGGAACAGCAGGTCCGAAGCGTGGAGGTGCCGCATCAGGTAGATGACGGCGTCGGCCTCGGACGGGGCGTCCTCCGGAGTGAGGAACCGTGTGCTGCGCTCCGAGACGTCCGTGGAGAGCGAGGCGATGCCCGGGGTGTCGATCAGGGTCATGGCGCGCAGGTTCTCGGCCGGCCAGTCGACCACGAGGCGCGCCACGTCCTCGGCCCGCTGCCCACCGAGATCGAACACCAGCCGCCCGTCCACCCTGGTGAGAGGCAGCAGCCGCGGCTCGCCGTCCACGGGGTGCAAGGTGATCCGGGGCGTCGCCGCGTAGCGGTACCAGGTGATGATGCGGGTGCACTCCCCGGTGCCGGTAGGGGCGATCTCCTCGCCGATGATCGCATTGAGGAGCGTGGACTTGCCGGCCTTGACCATGCCGGCGACGGCGACGCGCAGCGGTTCGCGCAGCCGACGCGCATACCCCTCGAGTTCGGCCCGTACCGCGGGATCGTCGTCGTAGACCTGGAGGGCGTCCGCGAGGAGGGCTTCGACGGCGCCGCTGTCCCTCACGCGTGCGCTCCCGCCGCCACGGCGCCGGTGGATCCGGTGTCGGGCTGCGCGGGCTCCGTGGGTTCCGTGGTCCGCGCGGTCTGCGCGGGCTCCGGGAGGAGGCGCCCTGCCTGCGCGTGCAGGCGGTCGATCGCCGCGAGCTGGGCCTCCAGCTCGGTGATGCGCGCCTCGCGTTCCTGCCGGAAGGTCGACGCCGTCCGCTGCGCCGCCGCGACGGAGTCCGCCAGGGAGCGGTGGTGCTCCTCGGCGATGGCACCGAAGTGGTCGCGGATCTCACGCTGGACGAGCCGCAGCCGGTCCTTGAGCTGCTTCCCCACCTGGAACACGACGTCGTCCATCTGGCGCCGCACCAGGGACTTCGCCTCACCCTGGCGGCGCTTGAGCCGTGCGTCCTTGTCCTCGCGGTACGCCTTGCGGCCGAGCAGGAGCCCGGCGCCCACCGAGAGCGGATTGATGAGGGCCATACCGATGATGCCGGTGAGCAGGCCGAACATCAGCACACCGCCGTAGGACCCCCGCATGCCGATGAGGACCTTGCCCGCGACGCTCACATGCCCGGGGTCGAGGTACGGCACCTCCTCCACGGGGGCGAGGACGCCGTCCGTGCTGGAGACCTCCAGCAGCGGCAGGGGTACCTCGTCGAGCGCGAACAACTCGGCCACCTGCTCGGCGAGCCACTGTGAGCGCTCGTTGGTCCACACGAAGGTGTCCGACACCGCAGAGGCCACGCGCTGCTCGAGCCACTCGGCGAACTGGTCCCAGATGAGCCCGGGATCGCCGTCGTCGATGGCGGCCTCGGCTTCCCGCTGGATGGACCGGAGCCGATCGCGGAGATCGTGCTCCATGTCGCTGATGAGATCCGACGCGCCGTCGTTGAGGGTGGTCTGCCAGCGCGAGGACCGCTTCCGCTGCTGGTCCGCCCGCTCCTTGGCCTCTTCCAGGTCGGCGAGGAGGAGGGGCACGCCCTCGGGGTTCCGGAGTGCCTGCAGTTCCGCCGTCACCGAGAGGCGCAGGTGATCGGCCGTGGACAGCAGGTCCTGGGCCACCGACTTCCGGCGCAGGACCTGCGCCTTGCCCACCACCTCGTTGCGGAGGTAGCCGATGAGTTCCGGGAACCCCGACTCGCGGTTCAGCTCCACGTCCTTGGTCTGCGACGCGAACAGGCGGAGGTCGGAGGACACCGGGATCAGCGGGGCCGGGATCCCCGCCTCGGAGAGGTGGCCGCGGTCGAGGTCCGCGACGGCCCGCCACTGCGGATACAGGTCCGTCTTGGAGAGCACGCAGCCGACGTTCGGGACGATCCGGGCGGCCTGCCGGAGGAAGCGCAGCTCCGGCTCGGTGTACTCCTGGGAGGCATCCGAGACGAGGAGCATGGCGTCCGCCGTGGGCAGGGCGGTGAGGGTGGTCAGGGCGTGGGCGGATTCGAGGCCTCCCACCCCCGGGGAATCGATGATCGAGAGCCCGTCGGCCAGCAGCCGTCGCGGGAGGCGGACCTCCGCCGAGGCGAGGCCCTGCCGGTTGGACGGGTTGCCCCGTTCGGAGACGAAACGGGCGATGTCCTCGAGGGCGATCTCGCGGCGCTCGACGGCCCCGCGGTCCGGGCCGCCGTCCTCGCGGGGCATCAGCACCGCCGCACTGGCGGGATCGCCGTAGCCCACCACCGTGGGCACGGAGGTGGCGATGTCGTCATCGACGGGGCACACCGGGGCGTTCACGAGAGCGTTGATGAGCTTGCTCTTGCCCTGCTTGAACTCTCCCACCACGATCACACGGATGTCCGGGGTGGCCAGGCGTCCCAGTGTCTGCTCCAGCCGCCGGCGCAGGTCGGCGCGGTCGCCGGAGGCGACCAGCCCCAGGCCGCTCTTCACGAGCGGAATCAGATCATCCATGTGACACTCCCCGGTGAGTTGTTCTATGAGACCACGGGCAGGCCCAACGGGAACAGCTCCCCGTTGGGCCTGCCCCGGTCGTGCTGCGATCAGAGCGAGGAATCCTCGACCTCGATCTCGGACTCGATCTCGACATCCACCTCGTTGTCGACGAAGAACGCGGAGTCGTCGATGGACGTGAACTGATCCGTCGAGTTGTCGGTCGCGGTGAACGAGTCCTCGATCACGACGTCGGTGTTGATCGACTCGTCCGTCGTGAAGGAGTCCTCGATCTCCACGTCGACCTCGGTGGTGTCCGAGTTGTCGTTGTACGAGTCCGTCAGGGAGTTGTCCGTGATCGTCGTCGTCTCCTCCGCCGTGAACGAGTCCTCGATCTCCACCTCGACGTCGGTGTTGTCCGAGTTGTCGTTGTACGAGTCCTCGATCGAGTTGTCCGAGCGGTCGGAGTTGTCGGTGTTGAGGGAGTCCTCGATGTCGACGTCGATATCCGTGTCGATGTCGGTGTCGGTGTCCACCGAGTTGTCGGAGTTGTCGTTGTACGAGTCCTCGATCGAGTTGTCGGAGCGGTCCGAGTTGTCCGAGTTGTCGTTGTACGAGTCCTCGATCGAGTTGTCCGAGTTGTCGTTGTAGGAGTCGTTGGTGTTGCCGATGGCGACATTCGAGGAGCCGCCGGCGTGGACGTTGGTGGAGTGGTCTTCGGAGTTGTCGACCGAGTTGTCGACCGAGTTATCGACCTTGGCATCGCCGTCCGCCGCGACCGCCCGGTCACCGGAGGCGACGATGGCCTCGTTCTCGAACCACTGGGTGACGTCGCCGTCGGCCCAGATGTTCTGGTTCACGGACTGGTCGGTGATGGTGTCGCGGTCATCCACGGACGTGGTGTACGAGTAGTTGTTGACGATGTGCAACAGCTGCTGGATCGCGTGGCCGTGATCGCTGTCGTCGTGATCGTGGTCATGGTCGTGGTCATGATCGTGGCCGTGGCCGTGATCACCGTCCTTCCCGTCGTCGCCGTCCTTCCCGTCGTCGCCGTCCTTCCCGTCGTCGCCGTCCTTGCCGTCGTCGCCGTCCTTCCCGTCCCGTCCGGGAGCACCGTCCCAGCCGTCCTTGCCGTCGTCGCCTGGCCAGCCGTCCCTGCCGTCGTCGCCGTCCCGGCCGGGAGCACCCGGGCTCACATCGCCGGAGGAGTTCCCGCCGGTGTCGTACGTGCGGTCGAAGCTGACCGGGGCGTAGTCCAGGACCACGGGCAGGACGGCGTCGACGTCGTCGCTGCACACGTCGCCGAGGCCGGCGCTGGCCAGGACGGCTTCGGGATCGCTGATGAATTCGCGGGCCGCTTCCTCGTCGTTGAAGAGGTTCATCAGGAAGTCGAGGAGCTCTGAAGCGAGAGTAGTCATGAGATGTTCCTTCGGTGAGGTCGGATCCGCCGGCGGCTCTGCTGGCTTGTGTCCAACGTAGGAGTGGGGGGCGGGCGGGACATCGGTAGTTCCACCCCTGATCCCCGGGGCGCGTTAGGGGTTCCGCCGGCCCCGATTAGGGGAACCCACCGGGTTCGGGACCCGGCCCGGCAGTGGATGCTCGGCGGTGGAGGTCTCCGCGGAGGTGGTCCCGAGCGTCACCCGGAGCCGTGCCAGCAGGTCAGAGCGCGACGAAGCGCCGAAACGGCGCCGGATGCGCGCCACATGGTGCTCCACGGTCCGCGGGGAGATGAAGATCTCCTCGCTGATCTCGCGGTAGGTCCGTCCCTCCAGCACCAGCTGCGCGATCTCCCGTTCGCGGCCGCTGAGTGCCGGCCCTCCTGCCCTCCGTGCTGCGGGACCCCGCGTCCCGGCGTCGACCCCCGGCGTCGCGGCACCGTGCATCGCGGCACCGTGCATCGCGGCACCGTGCGTCGCGGCACCGGTGCCGGCGGATCCGTGCGGGAGTGCCGTCCGGGCAGGCCTCGGGGTCCGGTCCCCCGGCGGGACAGGGGCTGCCGGGGAGGGCCCGACGTCGGGACGCGGGGTCCGCTCACGCGCGGGCCGTAGGTCGCGCGCGCAGGAGAGCAGTCGTGTCATGTCCCGGCGGTCGTCCGCCCGTGCCGCTGCGTGGCCGGCCAGGCGCGCACCCTCCCAGGCGAACCCCGCGGCGGCGAGGCCCTGCGCTGCCACCTCGACGGCGCCGGTCTCGAAGCGTCCGGCGAGGACGGAGACCCAGGCCTTGCCGGCGAGCGCGAAAGTGGCCGCCAGAGGGTAGGCGGAGGGCTGATGGACCAGCGCCGCAGCATGCGGGGCGAGGTCGCCGGGGCGTTCGAGCAGGAGCGCAGCCTGGGCGGCGGACCAGTGCAGGGGGACGGACCACAGCGGCGGATCCCCGAGCTGCGAGAGCAGCACCCATGCCTCGTCGAGGTGGGTCCGGAGTGCGTCGGAGTCGCGGAGCCGGGCTGCTGCGATGACCAGTTCGGTGAACGGGAGGAGGGTGAAGAGATCCACGGAGACGTGCAGCAGCGCCTCGCGGGCACGCTGCCACGCCTGGACGAGTGCCGCACTGTCCCCGGCACGCCGGGCCAGTCCCACCTCGAGCGCCTGCAGCAGGAGGTGGTCCCGCGGCGTGAGGCGCTGATCCTGTGCGCGGGCCTCGTCGCAGAAGTCCCGTGCCAGGGCGGGCTGATCCAGAAGCATGGCGGCCCAGCCGCCCAGGAAGCAGAGCCGGGGGTGCGACACCCGGCCGCCCTGCCCGCCCGCGAGCGCCGCCTGAATGACGGCGAGCGCGGTCTGGTGGTTCCCGGCGAGGAGCGCGACGGTCGCCGCGAGGCAGGCGGGCAGTTCCGGCGACGGGGACACCCTCCCCGTGGCGTTGAGGGTGTCGGACGAGCGGATGAGGATGGGCACGGCACTGGAGGGGTCGGGGCCGAGGGACTGCAGGGCACCCTCCGCGAGCAGGAGGTGCGCGACGTCCGCCAGCGACGGCGACGCCGCCGGGCCCCCGCCCGAGACCATCGCCCGGGCGCCCGTCGCATCCCCCGTGGCGAGCAGTGCCAGCGCCCCGAGGGGATCCACCCCGGTCGATCCTGCTCCCGCCGCCCAGCGGTGCACGTCGGCCGCTCGGGACATCATGCCCCGGTGGGCCCACAGCGCGGAGGCGACCCGCACGGCCCGCGCGGCATCGGCAAGGACCGGTTCGGCGTCGGCATCCCCGTGCCCGAAGTAGGTGTCGAGGATGCGGGAGGCGGCGTCGAGGTCGCCGGCACCGAGCGCTGCCTCCGCCCGGCGCGGACCGGTGCCCGTGGCGTCAGCTCCGGCGGCGACCGCGCGTTCCAGCAGGTCGAGGGCCGCTGCGGGATCGGTGCCCAGCAGCGCAGTGCCCTCCTCGGCCAGCACCCCGGCCACGCGGTCGTCGACGAGGCCGTCCGCGGCCAGCCGGCGCGCAAGCGGGCCGAGGGGGAGCGATTCGGAGCAGTAGAGATCCACGAGGGCGCGCTGCAGCCGGCGCACCTGGTAGGCGTCGGCGTCGCGCAGCATGGACGCCCGGAGCTCGGGCGTCGGGCGGCCGTCGGGCTGCACGAGGCCGGCGGCCCTCGCCTCGGCGGCCAGCTGCTCGGCGGGCACACCTTCGTTGTACAGCAGCGGAGGGACGAGTCCGGGGATCGAGAAGCCGATGCACAGCGCGAGGACCACCTCGTAGGTCGCCGCGTCCAGCGGCCGGCCGTGGAGCGGGGGCGTCCCTGTCTCCACGTCGTGGGCGGTCACGGTCACGACTCCGACGTGAGGGACGACGGCGTGGCGGGATCGGCGGGCGGATCGGTGGGAGGCGGATCCGCGGGCGCCGGCGCTTCGGGCGTGGTGGGCTGGGGGTCCGGATCGGCGGGAGGCGGGTCGGTGGGTGCGGGGTCCGCCGGTGGCTGCGTAGGATCCGGGGCCGGCGGCGGCGTCACGGGATCGGGAACCGGCGGGGTGGTGGGCGGGGTCACCGGTGGCGCCTCGGTGACGGGAGGCGCGGGCGTCGGTGAGGGGGAAGGAGCAGGCGGCGTCGGACCGACCGGGCCGGCGCCGGGTTCCGGTGCGGACGGGGACGGCGTGCTGGTGCGCGGCGGCGTGGGCTTCGTGTCGCCCGCGGGCTTGGGATCCTTCGACGCAGCCTTCGTCGGGGTGCCGGGTGTCGGGGTCGCCTGCTTCGTCGGATCGGAGGAGGCGCCGGCACTCTTCTCCGTGGCGGTACCCGACGGGGTTGCCTGCCCGGCACCGTCGGGCGCCGTTCCCGCCATCGCCTCCGTCCTGTCCAGGAAGGTCCCGGCGTCGCCCGGCTCCAGCAGGGGCCCGATGCCCCCGTCCGTCCCGTCCGGGGTGGCGGTCACGCCCCCTGCCTCTGCCGTGGGGGCGGCTCCTTCGGCGGCCTCGGCCCGCTGGTCGCCGGACAGGGCCGAGAGCGCAGAGAACGGGTTCGGGGAATTCGTCGCGGACGCCGTCGCGATACCCAGCAGCGCCACGGCCGCGGCGATGGCCGCGACCCGTACCCCGAACCGCCTGGTCGGTAGCTGGGCTGCCGGCCCGTGCGTGGGCAGCGGGGCGCTGTGCGGGGCGGGCCGTGCGAAGCCGGCCGCGTTGACGGTCGGGGCCGCCGCACGCTCCAGGGGCACGCCGGTCACGTGACCCGGCGCCGCGGCGGGCCCGTCCCCCGGCGCATCGTCCAGGGCCGACGTGGCGAAGGCCGCGCCGAGGGCGACGGAGGCCTTGGGGTCGACGTCGATGGCCAGGGGCCGGTCGAACTCCTCGGACAGCAGCTGGGCCACCAGCGGGATGCGCGACGATCCGCCGATCAGCAGGATCGCGGCGAGATCCTGCCCCCTCACCCCCGCACTCTCGAGAGCGGAGCGGAGGGTGGTGAGCGTGTCACCGAGCGCCGGTCCGATCATCGCCTCGAATTCCGACCGGACGATGCGGACCTGCGAATGCGCACCGGGCATCATCACGGACACGGTGGCCTCGGAGTCGGAGGACAGGGCCTCCTTGGCCTCCGTGCACTCCTTCCGGAGGCGGGTCAGCGCGGCGAGGAGCGCCGGGTCGTGCTCCGGTCCGGCCAGCGGGACGTCCGAGCTCTCGAGGACGTGATCGAAGATCTCCTGGTCGAAGTCCGCTCCGCCGAGCCGCTCCAGGCCCTGGGGGGTGCCGAGGACCGCGAACGTGTCGGCATCGGTCTTCCGGAGCACCGTCGCATCGAAGGTCCCACCACCCAGGTCGTACACGGCGAGGGTACTGCCTGCGGGGACCTGCTCCCGCGCGGCGTACGAGAGCGCTGCCGCCTCGGGCTCGGTCAGCAGGACGACGTCGCCGATGCCGGCTTCGGCCAGGGCCTGCCGCAGCAGGGAGGTGCGGTGCTCGCCCCAGCCCACGGGGTGCGTGAGGGTGACGACGTCGGGCGCTCCGCCCTCCCTCTCGGTGGCGACACCCACGACCCAGCTGACGACGGCGGCGACGAGCTGCTGCGGGAGGACCTGTTCGCCGCCGACCATGAGGGGGATGTCGTCACCCATGCGCCGTTTGAACTCCCGGGCGACGCGGTCGGGCTGCGCGGCGCCCCTGCGCTCGGCGGCATCGCCGACCAGCCGGGTGCCGTCCGCACCGAGGAACACGACGGTGGGAATGGCCGCCGCGCGGCTGCCGAGGGAGAGGATCTGCGGCACGCCGGGACCATCACCGTCCGTCCGGAGGGTGGCGGCTGCAGTGTAGCTGGTACCTACGTCGACGCTGAGACCGTAACTCATAGCTCCCCATGTCGTGCTCATCCTTGACCACTCGAGCCCAGCTAACAGGACGGCACACGGCAAGACGAGAGTAACTTCGCGCACCCGCTACTCGTCTTGGGGAATCCATTACTTGGCCGCCGGCATCCATCGGACGCAAGGATCGGCAAGCATTTCCTCAGGTTCCACTGTTTCTTGCAAGGCCGGCGCGGGACTCCTAGGACCGGCTCGCGAGTGTGGCTAGCCTCTGACGAACTGGCCCGCATCAGCGGGAAGGTCTCTCCAGAAAGCAGCACATGTTCTCCTCCTCCAGCCTGCCTGCGTGCCGCCGCATGGCGGCCGCCGCCGTCGCCGCCGTCGCCGTCTCGCTCATCGCCTCCCCCGCGTCCGCCGCTCCCCCGACCGTCCGCGCCGACGGGCAGGCTCTCGCCGGGACCGTCCAGCGCGACGGCGCCTTCCTCGCCTCCGTCGAGGCACCCGCCGGGTCCAAGGTGAAGTTCAAGGTGGACGGAACCTACCTCGGCCAGGACACCACCGCTCCCTACGCGTGGCCCGTGGCCGTCGGGGCCGGAACGCATAAGCTCGAGGTCCGGTGGGAATCGCCCGCCGGTCGACAGGAGAGCACCGTGTCCTTCTCCGTGGCCACCCCCCGACCCGCGGCCCCGGCGCCCGCCGCCACCCCGGCACTGAAGCCCGCGCCGGCGCCCGCGCCGAGGCCGACCTCGAAATCGACGCCCAAACCGACGCCCAAGCCGACCTCGACGCCCGCACCCGCGAACGTCGTGCAGGTCTCGACGGCAGCCGGGCTCAAGACCGCCCTCGCGAACGCACGGCCCGGGCAGGTCATCGAACTGCGGGACGGCCGCTACATCGGGGCCTTCAAGGCGTCGGCGTCGGGCACGGCGGCGTCCCCGATCACCCTGCGCGGCTCCCGCGGCGCCGTGCTGTCCAGCGGGTCCACGTCCTCCGGTTACGGCCTGCACGTCACGGGTTCGCACTGGCGCATCACGGGGGTGGCCGTAGCCTCCTCGGCCAAGGGGATCGTGCTGGACGGGTCGAGGAACACGATCATCGACGGCGTCGACGTGGGCACCATCGGCGCCGAGGCGGTGCACTTCCGGTCGGGGAGCTCCGACGGCGCCATCCGCAACTCCTTCATCCACGACACCGGCCTCAAGCAGCCCGGGTACGGCGAAGGCATCTACCTGGGCAGTGCGAGGAGCAACTGGTCCAGGGGCGTGGCCGACCGTTCCGACCGCATCGAGGTGAGGAACAACCGCATCACGAACACGTCCGCGGAGGGTATCGACGTGAAGGAGGGCACCACGGGCGGGGTGATCATCGGCAACACGTTCACCAATGCCGGTGGATCCGGCGCCAACTTCGCGGACTCCTGGGTGGACGTCAAGGGCAACGGCTACCGGATCGAGGGCAACACGGGCTTCGGGACGAAACTGGACGCCTTCCAGGTGCACTCGGTCCTCGCCGGGTGGGGCACGGGCAACTCCTTCGCGGGCAACACGGTGCAGGGCGGGGTCCCGGGGTACGAGGTCTGGGTGCAGTCGGCAGCCCTCAGGACGGTCATCGCGTGCAAGCCGAGCGGGGCGGCCCGCGGGCTGAGCAACATCGCCTGCCGCTAGTCCGCCGGACACGGAAGGGGCCGGGTGGGAGTCCGCTCCCACCCGGCCCCTTCCGTCGTGCGTGCTAGCCGACGAGCGTGGGCGTCTCGTCGCGGACGTCCGAGGCCAGCGCGACCGTGCCGGCCTCGGCGGGACGGCCGAGCGCGCGGTACTGCCAGCCCTTCGACGTGTAGTCGTTGGCGTCCAGGGCGTGGCGCCCGTCCACGATGCGGCGGTGGTTCACGAGGGCGCCGAGCGCGTCAGGATCCGCGTTCCGGAACTCGGACCACTCCGTGAGGAGGGCGACGACGTCGGCCTGGTCCACGGCCTCTGCCATGGAGCCCACGTAGTTGAGGTCGGGGTAACGGCGGTGGGCGTTCTCGTTCGCCTCCGGGTCGTACACGCTGACGATCGCACCCTCGAGGTAGAGCAGGCGGGCGACGTCGAGCGCCGGGGCGTCACGGACGTCGTCGGAGTTGGGCTTGAACGCGGCACCCAGTGCGGCGACCCGCACGCCGTCGAGGTTGCCGCCGGCCAGCTCGCGGATGAGATCCACGGTCCGCACACGGCGGCGGTTGTTGATCGAGTCCACCTCACCGAGGAAGCTGACCGCCTGCCCGACGCCGAGCTCCTCGGCGCGGTACTTGAAGGCCCGGATGTCCTTGGGAAGGCAGCCTCCGCCGAAGCCGAGGCCGGGCTTGAGGAACCGGCCGCCGATGCGGTCGTCGAGGCTGAGCGCCTTGGCGAGGTGGTTGACGTCGGCCCCGGTGGCCTCGCAGATCTCCGCCATGGCGTTGATGAACGAGATCTTCGTGGCGAGGAAGGAGTTCGCGGCGACCTTCACCAGCTCGGAAGTCGCGAGGTCGGCGACGATCACCGGGGTGTCGAGGTCGAGGATCGGCTTGAAGACGGTGCGGAGCTGCTGCTCGGCCCACGCGGATTCGACGCCAAAGACGAGGCGGTCGGGGTACAGGGTGTCCTGCACGGCGAACCCCTCGCGGAGGAACTCGGGGTTCCAGGCGAGCTCCAGTTCCGCGCCGAGCGGGGAGATGGACTGCACCATCTCCGTGATGCGGGCGGCCGTGCCGATCGGGACGGTCGACTTCCCCACCAGCAGGGCCTTGCGGTCGATCCGCGTGGCCAGGGCGGTGAACGCGGACTCCACGTAGCGCAGGTCGGCGGCGGCGGAGTCGGCGGCCTGGGGGGTGCCGACGCAGATGAAGTGCACGTCGCCGAAGGCGGCGGCCTCGTCGAAGTCCGTGCTGAAGCGCAGGCGGCCAGAGGCGAGGGCCTCCTCGAGCTTCTCGGGCAGGCCCGGCTCGAAGAACGGCACCTTGCCGGCGGTCAGCATGTCGATCTTGCGCTGGTCCACGTCGACGCCGAGGACGTCGAAGCCCATGATGGCCATGCACACGGCGTGGGTTGCTCCCAGGTAGCCGGTGCCGATGACGGTCACCCGCGGTGCGGGCTCGTGGTTCTCGGGGGAAGAGCTCATGGTCGGTCCTTTTCTGGAGTGGGGAGAAGCTGGGGTGGGGAACGCGGTCGGTGGGTCAGCCGGAGGTGCAGGGTTCATTCGACAGGCCTTCTCCGGCGTCGGAGGCCGTGTTGCTGCATTCGACGACGTTGTCGCGCACGGGCTTCAGCGAGTAGCCGAGGCCGGGTCCGTTGACCTGGGCCTCGTTGTCGCGGAAGACATTCTCGGTGCCCCAGCCGTCCACGATCTCGTGGGTCTGGAAGCCGTCCTGCGGCGAGTTGGCGCCGGTGTTGCCGTCGATCAGCCAGCCGCGGCCCTTCACGTCCACCCAGGAATCGGCCTCCACGAGGGCGGAGCCGTCGAAGGTATTGGCGCGCAGGACGCCGTCGGCGGTCCCCTCCTTGATGTCGACGCTCTCCGAGGTGGTCCCGGAGATGGTGTTCCCGGCGACCTCGTTGCGGTCGGAACGGTCGGGCTCGCAGTTGCTGATGTCGCACCAGTTGCTCTCGGCCGTGCCGATGTAGACGCCCTCGCCGAACTTGGGCTTGCGCAGGCCGGTGTCGCTGATGGTGTTCCCGATGACGCGGTTGTCCGTGCTGAACTTCCGCAGGTGGATGGCCTCGTCGCCGATGGTGGTGACGGTGAGGCCGGTGATCAGGGTGTCGGTGCTCTGGTCCACCATGACCCCCTTCTGGCCGTTGCGGACCGTGAAGCCCTGCAGCACCCAGTGGGCGGAGTCCTCCAGGTGGAGGATGTAGCCGTCCTCGGTGGTACCGCCGTCCAGGATGCTCTCCGTGGAACCGCAGAGCATGATGGGCTGCTCGGCCGTCCCGGTGGCCGAGGCCGTGAAGTTGCCCGTGTAGACGCCCGGGGCGAGGGCGATGACGTCCCCCGGCTCCGCGGCGTCGAGCGCGTTCTCGAGCTCGGTCGCGTTGGCCACGGGAACCGTCGGTTCGGGGCACTCCGCCGGCGTCTCCACCGGGGCGGGCGCGGGGGCGGCGTCCTGGCTCGTCTCGGGTTGCGTCTCGGGCTGGGTGTCCTCACGATCCCGCGCCGCGCCGTCGCCGTCTTCCCGGTTCAGGCCGACGACCACGACGACGGCGGCCACCGCGATGGCCACGACGGCGAGGAGGAGTGCGACGATTCGTCCGCGGCGCGTCATCGGGCGTCCCGGAGGTCGTCGATACGCACGATTCCGCGGCTGAGCGCCGTCAGCGGCACCCGCTCCTCGTAGGGGTTGCGGATGGTGCGGACGCGCAGGTGCCGCTTGCGGGTGAACGCGGTGGCCACGAGGAGGGCGCCGAGCAGCAGCCAGATGAGGGTCAGCGGCTGGAAGACGGAGTTCACGACGCTCTGGACGGTGGTGGCGGGGTGCCAATTGAGGACGTCGTTCTCCTCGACCAGCGCTCCCGTGGAGGTCTCGTCCCAGATCGGGATGGTGCCGTCCCCGCTGACGTCGTTGCCGGTGACCCGGGTGTCCGGCAGGCTGCCCACGAGGGTCACGCCGTGGCTCGAGATGGAACTCAGGATGTTGCCGGTGACGGCCGCCGAGGCGTCGCGGACGTATACGCCGGTGGGGGTGCCGGAGATCGTGTTGCCGCGGATGTCGGCCTGGGCGCCCGTGTCCCGGACGGCGATGCCCTGCTGCCGCTGGTCGCGGATCTCGTTGTCGATGATGCCGACTCCTTCTGCTGCGTAGTTCACGACGATGCCGACCTCGTTGCCGCGGATGGTGTTGCCCGTGATTCGGAGGTTGTGGCCGCCGCTGAGTTCGATGCCGTAGCGGCCGTTGTCCGCGACCGTGCTCCGGACCACGCGGTTGCTGCCGTAGGTGACCACGGCGGTCCCGACGGCGTTGGGGCCGTCCGCGAGCGGCTGGCCGTCGAGCGAGAGCCCGTTGCGGCCGTTGCCGCTCGCGGTGATGTCCTGCAGTTCCACGCGGGCGCTGGAGCGTCCGACGGCGATGCCGTCCACCGCGTTGTCCGAGGACGTCGTCCCGGTGATGGTGGCGTCCGTGACGGAGCGGTGCAGGACCAGTCCGTCCACGAGGCTGCCGCTGATCGCGGTGTCGCGGATCGCGACGTCGCGGGCATTGGTGATGAAGAGCCCGAACGCGTTGTCCGTGACGGTCAGGTGGTCGATGCCGGCGGTGACGACGCTGTAGTCGAGCTCCGTCTGGTCGGCGAGCGACTGCAGGTCCGCTTCGGGCAGCAGGCGGGCGCCGGCCGGGGCCACGGGTTCTTCGGCGGCCGGGGCCTCCTGGAACGTCCCGGGCGTGTCGGTGCCGGTCAGTGCGAGGCCGCCCGTGTTTCCGCTCCAGAAGCCCAGCGAGGACACCGTGGCGTACGAGAACGAGGCATGCCCGCCGATGGCGCGGACGTAGGCGCGGCCGTCGGAGGTGTCGGTGTCCGCACCGGTGCCGTCCCAGCTCGTGACCGTGACGTCGGACTGCTCGGTCCCGGCCATGGTGAGCGAGCCGCCGAGGGCGACGATCGAGACGAAGGCGTCCTCGTCGCTGCGCATGCGCACGGTCACGCCGTCGTCCCCGCTGAGGGACAGGGTGGCGCCGGGCAGCACCACGATGTTCTCGGTCAGCAGGAACGTGGACGGCGCCTGCTCGGTGAAGGTGTCCGGGGCGAGCCCGAGGAGGTCGGCCGTGGTGTACGGCTCGGTGCGTGCCGGGAGGACGAGCGTGTTCGTGGCCCCGGTGTTGAGCCGGTACGGGCCCTCGAGCCCGTCGACGCGCCAGCGGGCGGCGGAGGCGATGGTGCGCACGTAGACGAGGCGCTCCTCCTCGCTCTTCACGATGCGGGCCTCGCTGCGGGGATCCCCCGTGTACAGCTCGCCCTGGACGTTGCCGTTGGCGGCGATCTCGTTGCGTCCGACGGCGTCCGCCTCGGATCTGTCCCAGACGTTGCCCGCGGCGAGGAAGCCGGCGCCCGCGAGGGCGACGACCAGGAGCGCGAGGAGGCCGAGGAGGATCGGTTTCCGGCCGGTCATGCGACCGCCTCCCGGGTGTCGGACGTGGTCTCGAGGCTCACGGCGTCCTGGCCGTCGCCGCCGATCTGGTCCGCGTGCCGGGTCAGCCAGCCCTGCTTGTTCATGGTCGCGAAGGCGTACAGCTTGATGGGCAGTGCCACGAGGATCACCGCGAAGGCGAGCACCGGGAGGATGAGGATGTCCCGCGGATGGCGGCGCAGGTGGGAGATCCCGCGGATGCCGCGGCCCAGGAGCAGCCAGCACAGGGCTGCGGCGATGCCGAGCACGGTGAAGTCCAGCCGGTTGAAGATGAGGTAGAACATGGTCAGGCCCATGGTCACCGGGGTGAGCAGGATCTGCAGGACGGTGACCTTCGTGATGAAGGGTGTACGCCAGAGCCAGCCGGTACCGATGGCCGTGAGGTAGCAGCGGTAGGAGTTGCGGCTCCACCGCACGCGCTGCTTGACGAAGGCGCTGAAGCTCGCCGGGAACATCGAGAGGGCGCGTGCCGTGGACTGGTGCACGGTCTTGTACCCGGAGGCCAGGACGAGCCAGGTCAGGCGGCCGTCGTCGCCGGAGATGCAGCGCTTGCCGAGGAAGTACTCGTTCTCGAGGTGCTCGAGGACCGGCAGGACGGCGGACCGGCGGTACACCGCGGTGCGGCCGGAGATGCACGGCACGGCACCGGCGGCACCCATCGCCGGCACGTAGTCGAGGTAGCGCAGGTTGACGAGCCAGTCGGCGACACGCCGCCAGACGCTCGTCTCCCGCATGTAGACGGTCTGGTGCGTCCCCACCGCGCCGACGAGCGGATCGATGAAGGGCATCTGGACGTTGCGCAGCAGCTCGGGCTGCCACCAGGTGTCCGAGTCGGTGAGGACCAGGACCTCGTACTGCGCGAGGCGGATCCCGACGCCGAGCGCGGACCGCTTGCCCACGTGGTGGAAGAGGATCGGTTTGATCGTCGGGTCCTGGAGGGCCTCGATGCGGGCGTAGGCGTCGAGGTCCTTGACGTCGAGGACGATGATGATCTCGTCCGGGCCCTGGGCTCGCCAGGACTCGAGCGCGCTCATCAGGATCTCCGGGTCCTCGTGGAAGGACGGGACCACCACGGAGGTGGTGGTGCGGTGGTCTGTGACGATCGGCTTCGCCCGGCGCGACAGGATGAACCGGTACAGCCAGAGGGCCCAGACGATCGTGCCTGCGACGGCCACGGGGAAGTACGGCGAGACCTCGGCCCAGAACGCGCCGGCGCCCGCCCAGTCGAGGCCTGAGGTCCAGGCCGACCACTGGGAGCCGAGGATGCTGAGGCCGACATCGAGGGATGTGCCGGCGGTGGCGGCAAGCGGAAGAGGATGCAAAGGAGTCCTTGGGCAGGCGGGAGCGACTGGGTGGGATGCACATCAGTGGGCTTGGGTCGCCAGGCAGCGTTGCAGGCGGGCTGCGGCGCGGCGGGCGCGGGTGGTAGCGGAACGATCGTCAGCCACCTTCTGATTCGACCCTAGGGCAGACCGCAAGGAAGCCGGATACCTGTCTATTTCCGCGCAACCACCTGTGACAGGATGCACAGCTACTCGGCTGAGAGGGACTACCTGAGCGCCGCGGAGGCGTCCTCGGTGCACCCGCCAGCCGTTCCGGGAGGCCGTTCCGGCGCATCGAAAAGGGCCGTGCGCCCTTCCCGGCGCCACAACGGGCGGGAGAGGGCGCACGGCCCTACGTGGTCCGTAGGGGCGTCGTGTTGCAGGCCGACGTCGCCCCGGTTACGTGGCCGTTACGCGCCACTACCTGTTTTCTGGAGGGCCGCCCCTATGCGCCTCGTCCAGGATGCTCCTCGGGGGTTCCGCGACGTGGGGCACATCACCGCGATGAAACCCGACCCCTGTACTGGACTATTCGCCGATGATCTCTGCGGTTTCCATCCACTGCACTTCGAGGTCCCCGATCTCCGCCTGCAGCTCCTGCAACCGGGCGTTCAGGCCCGCGATGTGCTCGAAGTCGGCGTCGGGCCGTGCGCCGGCGTCGTTCATCTGCTTCTGGGTCTTGTCCTTCTGCGCGTCCACCTTGCTGATCTGCCGCTCGATGCGTGTCAGGTCCTTGCGGGCCTGCCGCAGCTCGGCCTCGGACGTGCTGCCGGCAGACCCGCCGCTGACGGCCGGGGACGCGGCGTTCCCGGTGGCCGTGAGCGGGCCGGCGGCATTCCGCAGCTCGAGGTACTGGTCCACGCCGCCGGGCAGGTCGCGGAGCTTCCCGTCACCGAGCAGCGCCATCTGGGTGTCGGTGACGCGCTCGAGGAGGTAGCGGTCGTGGGAGACCACCACGAGGGTGCCCGGCCAGCCGTCGAGCACGTCCTCGATGGCGGACAGGGTGTCGGTGTCGAGGTCGTTGGTGGGCTCGTCGAGCATCAGTACGTTCGGCTCACCCACGAGCAGCCGGAGCAGCTGCAGGCGACGGCGCTCGCCGCCGGAGAGCTCGCTGACCCTCGTCCACTGCTTCTCGTTGGTGAACCCGAGCTGCTCCACGAGCTGGCTCGCGGAGACCTCCTTGCCGCCGACGGCGAAGACGCGCTTCTCCGCCTCGATGACCTCGATGACGCGGCTGTCGCTGACGTCGTCGAGCTCCCTGACCTCCTGCGAGAGCACGGCGGTCTGGACCGTCTTGCCCCGCTTGAGCTTCCCCGCGGTGGGCTGCAGCTCGCCGTTCAGGAGCCGCAGCAGCGTCGTCTTGCCGGACCCGTTGACGCCCACGAGCCCGAGCCGCTGGCCGGGCGCGAGCCGCAGCGTGATCTTGTCGAACAGCGTCCGCTCGGCACCGTCGCCGTCGTCGATCGTCAGGCTGACGTCCTCGAGGTCCAGGACGTCCTTGCCGAGCCGGGACATGGCCATCTTGCTGAGGGCCAGGGAGTCGCGGGGCTCGGGGACGTCGGCGATGAGCTCGTTCGCGGCCTCGATGCGGAACTTCGGCTTCGCGGTGCGGGCGGGGGCGCCGCGGCGCAGCCAGGCGAGTTCCTTCTTGACGAGCTGCACGCGCTTGGATTCGACGACGGACGCCATGCGGTCCCGCTCGGCGCGCGCGAGGATGTAGGCCGCGTAGCCGCCGTCGAAGTCGTCCACGACGGCGTCGTGGACCTCCCACGTGTGGTTGCAGACCTCGTCCAGGAACCAGCGGTCGTGGGTGACCACGAGCATGCCGCCCTCGGTGGGGCGCCAGCGCTGCTGGAGATGCCGCGCCAGCCAGGCGACACCCTCGACGTCGAGGTGGTTGGTGGGCTCGTCGAGCATGATGACGTCGTCGTCGGCGATCAGCAGCTTCGCGAGGGCCACACGGCGCTTCTGCCCGCCGGAGAGGGAGGACACCTTCGCGTGCCAGTCCACCTCGGAGACGAGGCCGCCCATGACGTCGCGGATCTTCGGGTTGGACGCCCACTCGTGGTCCGCCTGGTCGCCGACGATCGCGCGCCCCACCTCGAGGTCGCCGTCGAGCACGTCCGACTGGTCGAGGTAGCCCACGGAGACGTCACGCCGCTTGGTCACCCGGCCGGAATCCGGGGTGCTGCGCTGTGCGAGGAGCCGCATGAGGGTGGACTTGCCGTCGCCGTTGCGGCCCACCACCCCGATGCGGTCGCCGGCCTCGAGGCCGAGGGACACGTTGTCCAGGATGGTGCGGGTGACGAAGGCGACGCTGAGGCTTTCGGCGCCGAGAAGGTGTGCCAAGGAGATACTGCTTTCGGTTGGAACGGTGGTGCGCGGTCAGGCCGCGGATTCTGTGGCGATCCGCGCCCCGTGGGCCGGACCGTGGACGGTCATCGCCTGCAGCCCCTCGGCCCCGAGGAGCGACTCCAGTTCGGCCGCGTGGCCGGAACTCTGGGTGAGGAAGGCGATGGTAGGACCCGATCCGGACACGATCCCGGCGAGCGCACCAGCGGCCTCCCCCGTTTCAAGGATATCGCCCAGCCCCGGGGCGAGCTCGATCGAGGCACGCTGGAGGTCGTTGTGCAGCAGCGGGGCGAGGCGGAGGGCGTCGCCGGCCCGCATGGCCCCGAGGATCGCGGGGTCGATGGCCGGCTGCGGATCCGGGGCCAGGCCCTCACGCAGGCGGATCCTGTCCAGCGTGCGGTACACCTCGGGCGTGGAGAGGCCGTAGTCGGAGGTCACGAGCACCCAGTGCAGGGGGGTCTTCGAGATGGCCGGGGTCAGGCGGTCCCCGACCCCGAGCCCGACGGCGGTCCCGCCGACGAGCGCGAACGGCACGTCGGCGCCGAGGTCGACGGCGATCTTCGCCAGCTCGTCCCGGGAGAAGCCGCTGCCCCACAGGGCGTCGCAGGCGAGCAGGGCCGCGGCGGCGTCCGCCGAACCGCCGCCCATGCCGCCCGCGATGGGCACGCGCTTGGTGATGTCGAGGTGCACGCCGGTGCGCCCCGGGCTGACCTCGGCGAGGAGTTCCGCGGCGCGCACCGCGAGGTTGGTGCGGTCCAGCGGGATGGACGCGGCGGGGAGGTTCAGGGTGCCCTCGTTGTTGACGCTCACGCTGATGCCGTCGCCGGCCGTCTCCGTGGCCGTGACCTCCTCGTACAGGGACACCGCGAGGAAGACGCTGGCGATCCCGTGGTAGCCGTCCTCCCGGGGCGGGCCCACCGCGAGGGAGACGTTGATCTTCCCCGGGGCCCTGACGCGCACGGACCGGGCGCCGGAGCGCATGTCGACTGTTCTGCCCGAGGCCATACCCACCAACCTAACCCACCCGTCTTCCGCGGATCCTCCTGGAACTTCTCCTGCGACCTGTCCCGCGATGTGTCCCGCGGCCTGCCTGTGACCTGCCTGCGGCGTCAGTGCGCGGGCGCGGCGCCCGGGGCGTCCGCGCGGGCCTCCGCGATGCGCGCGAACGCCGTGATGTCGAGGACCTCGCCGCGGGCGGTCGGGTCCACCCCGGCCGCCCGGAGGGCCTGCTCCGCCAGGACCGGGCTGCCGGCCCAGCCCGCGAGCGCCGCACGCAGCGTCTTGCGGCGCTGAGCGAAGGCGGCATCGATGACGGCGAACACCTGCTCGCGTGTCGCCGTCGTCGCGGGTGGTTCCCGGCGGGTGAAGCGGACGAGGCCCGAGGCGATCTTCGGCGCCGGCCAGAACACGTTCATGCCGATCACCCCGGCCTTGGCCATGCTCGAGTACCAGGCGGCCTTCACGGACGGGACGCCGTAGGTCTTCGACCCGGGAGGCGCGGCCAGCCGGTCCGCCACCTCGTCCTGCACCATGACGAGGCCGTGGCGGAGGGACGGGAAGCGCTCGAGCAGGTTCAGGACCACGGGGACGGCGACGTTGTAGGGCAGATTGGCCACGAGGGAGGTCGGGGCGTACGGCAGGGAGGTCACGCGCAGGGCGTCCTCGAGAACGACGTCGAGGGCCGCCGCCCGGTCGGGCCGCCACTGGGCGATCGTGTCCGGCAGCTTCCCGGCGAGGACGGGATCGATCTCGACGGCGACGACGCGCTCCGCGGCGTCGAGCAGGCCGAGGGTGAGGGACCCGAGGCCCGGACCCACCTCGAGCACGATCTCGGCGGGGCCGAGGTTCGCAGCGGCGACGATCCTGCGGATGGTGTTGCCGTCGATCACGAAGTTCTGCCCGAGGGTCTTGGTGGGCCGGATGTCCACCTCTGCTGCCAGGCGGCGGATGTCCGCTGCTCCGAGGAGGGGTGCCGGCGGGCCGGCGGCGGGGGACGTGGTCACCCTGCCATCGTATCGGTCCGGGTGTGCCGGAGTCGGCGACGCTTGGTGGAACCCCTGGTCTCAAGAAGGGCTCCGGGCGCCGCCGACCCGCGGGGCGATCTCCCGGCTGGGGAGGGAGACCACCGGTTTGCCGCCGGCTTCCGGTCTCAAGAGAAGGGCGGCGGGAAGGCATCACCTGCGCCGGTGCGACACGGCGGACAGCTCTGCCTCCCGCTGAACACTACGGAGGCGCCCGGGGCCGGGCACGCGTGCCGACCACCCGAGTGGTCCGGGCGGACACTCGGGTGCCGTCCGGGCGGACACTCGGGTGCCGTCCGGGTACCACCCGTTCTTCTGCGCTCGGCTACGGGGCGGCCCGCTCCCGGTCAGTCCCAGCTGCCGTAGACGGCTTCGGTGTTCGCCGTCAGCCGCGCGCACAGGGCGTCGAGGTCGGTGTCGAGGATTCCCGCCATGGCGCGCACGGTGTACGGCACGGCGTAGGAGGCGTTGGGCCGGCCGCGGTAGGGATGCGGGGTGAGGAAGGGCGCGTCCGTCTCCGTCAGGACGAGCGCGGGATCGGCCACGAGGAGGGCTTCGCGCAGGTTCGCGGCATTCTTGAACGTCACGGTGCCCGCGAAGGACATGTACCAGCCGTGCTCGTTGCAGGTCCGGGCGAGCTCGGCGTCGCCCGAGAAGCAGTGCAGCACCACGCGGTCCGGCGCGGTGTCGGAGAGCAGCGTGGCCACGACGTCGTCGTGCGCCTCGCGGTCGTGGATCTGCAGCGCCCTGCCCAGCCGTCGGGCGATGTCGAGGTGGCTGCGGAAGGACGCCAGCTGGCTGCCCCGGCCGTCCTCACCGGTGCGGAAGTAGTCGAGGCCCGTCTCGCCGAGCGCGCGGATGCGGGGCCCGGCGGCGAGCTGCTCGATCTCCGTGAGGGCGTCGTCGAGCGTCCCCGCGGCGGCCAGCAGGGGTGCCTCGTTGGGGTGCAGGGCGACCGCCCCGAGGAGCCGCCGGTCCTGCTCGACGACGGCGGCGGTGAAGCGCGAGGACGCCAGGTCCGTTCCGACCTGGACGGCGCCCCGCACCCCGGCGGCCGCTGCGGCGTCGAGGGCCTCGCCGATGGTGACCTCCACCGCCCCCTCCCGGAAGTCGAAGTGCGTGTGGTTGTCGATCACGGGCACCGGCAGCGGCTCCGGCAGCGGCAGGTACTCACCCCTGCGGCGGCGTCGGGCCGCGGCGCCGTCCCCGGCGCCGTCGGACGTCCCGGCCTCCTCCGGTTCGCGGTAGGCGGGAGGCGTCTGCCCCACCGCGTAGGGGTGGGGGACGGGCAGCACGCTGGTACACATGGTGCCCAGCCTAGTTGTGGTACGGAACTATTTGCCCGGGAAGCAGGTTGAGCTAGTAACCTGTTGAATCATTCAGCTCGGCCAGTCCTGCCCAGCGCCGGAACGGCCGCTGCCATTCCCTGCGTGTCGAGCGATCCCGGCCCTCCGGCGCCGCTCGGCGCGGCAGCCGCACGCATGGAGGATAGCCATGGACGTCCAGCACAACATCGCCGAGGTGGCTGCGGACCCACGGCTCGTGACGACGCCGGACCCGGACGCCGCGGGCTTCTACGCCATCGCCACGCGCATCCTCGACTCCATCCAGACGGTGATCGACGGCAAGCCCGAGGCCGCGCGCCTCGCCCTCACGGTCCTCCTGGCCCAGGGCCACCTGCTCCTCGAGGACGTGCCGGGGGTCGGGAAGACCCTGCTCGCGAAGACCCTCGCCCGGACGATCGACTGCACCGTGAACCGCATCCAGTTCACCCCGGACCTGCTGCCCTCGGACGTCACCGGGGTGTCCATCTACAACCAGGACTCCCGTCGGTTCGAGTTCCGGCCCGGCCCGGTCTTCGCGAACATCGTCATCGGCGACGAGATCAACCGCGCCTCCGCCAAGACGCAGTCCTCCCTCCTCGAATGCATGGAGGAGCACCAGGTGACCGTGGACGGGCACACGCACCTGCTCGGCGACCCGTTCATGGTGGTCGCGACGCAGAACCCGATCGAGATGGAGGGTACCTACCCCCTCCCCGAGGCGCAGCGCGACCGCTTCATGGCCCGGATCTCCATGGGCTACCCCGACGCCCGCGCGGAGGCCGACATGCTGGAGACCCACCAGTCCGTGTCACCGCTCGCGGCCATCCGCCCGGTGGCGAGCGTGGAGGACATCGCCGGGATGATGCGGCAGGTCCGCGGGGTGTACGTCTCGCCGGCGGTGAAGGACTACACGGTGGCCATCGGCCGCGCCACCCGGGAGCACCCCCGGCTGAGGCTCGGCGCGAGCCCGCGGTCGCTGCTGCAGTTGCTGCGGGCAGCGAAGGCCGGCGCCGCCCTGGAGGGACGCGACTTCGTGCTCCCCGATGACATCGCGGCGATCGCCGACGCCGTCCTCGCCCACCGTCTGCTGCTCGACCGCAAGGCCACGAGCGCCGGGGAGACGGCGTCGAGCATCGTGGCGGACGTGCTCTCCCGCGTCCCCGTGGCCCGGGAGGCGCCCCGACGATGACACTCCCCCGTCCCGACACCCCCACCTCCTAGCGTCCGGCGGCCCCTGATGAACCTCATCGAGAAGCTCCCCTCGGGCCTCCTCACCGTGCGCGGCTGGGGGTTCGTCCTGACCGCCGTGGTCGCCCTGCTCTTCGCGCAGGTCCTCGGGCGCCGGGACCTCCTGTACGTGGGGATCCTGCTGCTCGCCCTGCCGCTGGCCTCCGTCGTCGTCCTCCGGCTCGTCAAACCGCGGTTCACGGTGGGCCGCCGGTTCCAGCCGCAGACCATGGAGATCGGCTCCACGACGACCGTCACGCTCTCCCTGACGGCCAGCGTCGCGGGCGGGGCGAGCATCGCCATGGAGGAGCAGCTCCCCGCGCGATTCGGCCAGGCACCCCGGTTCAGCTACCCCTCGCGCAGACCCACCCGCGACGGCGTCTCCCTCTACGAGTACCGGATCCGCTCCACCTCGCGAGGCGTCTACGAGATCGGGCCCGTCACCGCCGAGTTCACGGATCCGTTCGGCCTCGGGAGATCGCGCCACGTCCTCGGCACGGCGGACCCGCTGGTCGTCACCCCCGCGCCGGTCGAGCTGCTCGTCTCGGCGCTCGCCGGATCCCGCGGCAACGACGGCATGGCCGCGACCCGGCGCCAGGCCAACCCGAGCGACGACGACGTCATGACCCGCGAGTACCGGTACGGCGATTCGCTGCGGCGCGTGCACTGGGCCGCGACGGCACGTCACAGCGAGCTCATGGTGCGGCAGGAGGAATCGGTGACCACGCCGCAGGCCACCCTGCTGCTGGACCAGCGGCACCACAGCTTCAGCACCGGTCTCAGCGCGGTCTTCGGCGGAGACGCCGCCGACAGCGCGCTGTCCACGTCGCCGACCTTCGAGTGGGCCGTCACGGCCGCCATGTCGATCAGCGCGCACCTGCTCGAACGCAACTACGCGCTGCGGTTCCTGGACCAGCAGGGGGCGCCCGCCCTCCTGCACTCGCCCTCGGCGGCGTTCCCGGCCGAGGAGGAGCACCACGGGCAGGGCGCCGTCGAGGGCATCGCCGAGGGGCTCGCGGCGCTCGAACTCGCGCCCGAGGCCGGGCACCGCACGCAGGGCCACGTCGAACACTCGGGCAGCACCGCCGTGCGGGCCGGTGAGGCGGCGCGCAGCGCGGTGCGCCGTGGACGCCGGCCCGCCTCCGAGGCTCCCCCGAAGACCCCGCACGCGAGGACCCCGCACGCCGCCTTCGGCGACGACCTCCTGGACCGGCTCGCCGCGAACCGGCACCGCGGGCCGCTGATCGCCGTCCTCGGCCTGATCACCACGGAGGACGCACGGGCCCTGGCCTCGGCGTCCGACTACGGGTCGCCGGCCTACGCCATCCTCGCCACCGACCGTCCCGCCGAGTCGCAGCCCCAGCTCGCCATCCTGCGGGATGCCGGCTGGCATGCCACGGCGGCCTCGCCCGCGGCGAAGCTGCCGGTCGTCTGGGCCGGCCTCGAACACGCCGTCGGCCGGACGTCCGCCCACGCCTCCCCGGCCGCCGCGGCGACGTCGTCCGGGCGTTCCTCACGCGCCCCCGTGCCCGGGGGGCGGGGATGACCTCCACCCTCCCCCGTGCGGCGTCGTCGCCGGCTCCCCCGGCGGCGCGACCGGCGCCGGCGGCGCCTCCGAGCGATCCCTGGCACTGGGTCGTCACGGGGAGCGTGCTGCTCGCCGTGCTCGCCGCCTCCACGAGCCTCAACGGCGTCGTCGAGCCGTGGACGTGGCTCCTTCCCGTGCTCCAGACGCTCGTCCCCGTGCTCCTCGCCATGGCGCTCACCCGGACCCTGCGCCTGAACGGCGCACTCACCGCGCTGGTCGGCCTCCTCGCGCTCGTCGGGGCGCTCACGGCGCGGTTCTTCCCGCGGCAGAGCATCCTCGGCGTCATCCCGGGGCCGGGAACCCCGCTCGAACTGCAGCGCCTCCTCGCCCAGGCGGAGGAGACCGTCGTCTCGCAGGTGGCGCCCGTGCTGCCCGGAGCGGGCCTCGTGCTGGTCCTGTGCGCCGCCCTGGGTCTCATCGCCATCGTCATCGACCTCGTCTCCACGACCATCTGCATGCCGGCGGCCAGCGGACTCGGGCTCTTCGCGATCCTGATCACCCCCGCCGTCGTGAAGCCCGACGGCGTGGGGATGCCCGCCTTCGTGGCCACCGTCCTGGCGTTCCTGCTGCTCCTGGCGCTCGCGCAGCGGCGGGAGGACCGCCTCGCCTCCGGCGGTGCGCGCGCCTCCGCCGGCTTCGCGGGCCGGAGCGCGATCATCGGCGCGGCAGCCCTCGCCGTGACGATGGCCCTGCCGCTCACCATCCCGGGGTTCAACTCCGGGGCCTTCCCGCAGGGCTCCCGGCTCAACGTGTGGGGCACCGCCACCGGGCTGAACCCCGCGGTGACCCTCGGCAACGACCTCCGCAACCCCACCGGCTTCGGCCGGATCACCTACTCCACCAACTCGGACGCCCCCCTGTACCTCCGCGCGGTCACCCTCGAGGACTTCAGCGGCAGGCGCTGGGAGCCCGACCAGCGGATCAACGACCGCGAGACGGGCGTGGCCGAGATCGGGGCGGAGGCGGGCACGCCCGAGAACCCACCCGCGAGCGACACCGTGTTCACGCGCGTCAGCACGCAGAGCTATGCGAGCCCCTGGCTCGTGGCCCCCTACGCGCCGACGGGCGTGGCGAACCTGGCCGGGGCGTGGGCCTGGGATCCGGCGAACCTCTCCATCCTCGCCACCGACGGCGGATCGACGGCACGCCAGGACTACCTGGTGCAGAGCCGCGCCGCGGACCTGACGCGCGAGGGGCTCGGCGTGATCGGCCCCGCGGACCCGGACGCCGTCGCGGAGGTCTTCATGGACCTGCCGGACGACACCCCGGAGATCGTCCGCACCCGGACCGCGGAGGTCACGGACGAGTTCGTGAATCCCTACGACAAGGCCATCGCCATCCAGAGCTACCTGCGGAGCCCCGACTTCTCCTACTCGGTGGAGGCCCCCGTGGACGGCGGGTACGACGGCAACGGCATGGACGTCATGGCCCGCTTCCTCGAGGAGAAGTCCGGGTACTGCGTGCACTACGCGGGCACCATGGCGGTCATGGCGCGTGCGGCGGGCATCCCCAGCCGCGTGGCGATCGGCTACACCCCCGGCAGTCCCACGGGCGACACCGAGGAGGGTCCGCTGGGCACGGAGCTCCGCGAGTTCGTCGTCGATTCCCGCAACGCGCACGCGTGGCCCGAGCTGTACTTCGAGGGCGTGGGGTGGGTCCAGTTCGAGCCCACGCCGTCCCGTGGCGTGGTGCCCACCTATGCGCAGCAGGCGTTCTCGCCGGTCGGGCCGCGCGCGGACGATTCCGATGCGCTGAACCCCGGGGGCAACCCGGATCCGCTGGACCCCTCGGCGGCCCCGACGGACGCCGCGCAGGACGGCGTGGAGGCCCGCGGCGGGGCGGCGCAGGACGACGCCCGACCCGTGGCGAACGTGGCGGCCGGGCTCGGCCTGGTGCTGCTCGCCCTCCTGCCGTTCCTCCTGCGGACGGCGAGGACCCGCGCCCGGCGCCGCACCGTCGTCGTCCGCGACGCGGCAGGTGCCACGGACGGTACTGCCGGCGGCAGGGCGGCGACCGCGGCCTGGGCCGAGACGACGGAGATCGCCGGCGACTACGGCTACCGGCTGGAACCCACCGACACACCCCGGACCTTCGCCGGGCGGCTCACTCGCGACGCCGGGTTCGAGGGCGATCCCGCCACGTCCCTCTCACGCCTGCGCACGGCCTACGAGTTCGAGGAGTACGCGGACCACGGCACCGGGAACCCCGGCTCCCCCGGGTACGTCCCGGCGCCCGGGCGCTGGCCCGCCCCGGCGTCGACCCGCACGCGGCCGGCCGCCGGGCCCCGCTGGGACGACGTCGACACCGTCACGCGGGCACTCCGGGCGAGCAGCACGTGGTCCACCCGGGTCAGGGCGCGGCTGTTGCCGCAGTCGCTGCTCAACCGGTTCCGGAGCAGCGAACGCCGCTGACTCCGCGGGTTCGGGAGGCGGCATCGGAACGCACGAAGGCCGGCACCCAAGGTGCCGGCCTTCGTGCGTGGTCCCGGGAGGTCTAGGAGGCGTAGGGGTCCGCGATCCCCACGTACTGCGTGTACAGGTACTCCTCGATGCCCTCCGCGCCGCCCTCGCGGCCGAGGCCCGACTGCTTGACGCCGCCGAAGGGTGCCGCGGCGTTGGACACGACCCCGGCGTTGAGCCCCAGCATGCCGGTGTCCAGCCGCTCGCCCATCCGCAGGCCGCGGTTCAGGTCGCGTGTGAAGACGTAGGCGACGAGGCCGTACTCGGTGTCGTTGGCCAGTTCCACCGCTTCGTCCTCGGTGCCGAACGTGATGATCGGCGCCACGGGGCCGAAGATCTCCTCCTGCATGATGCGCGAGGACCGGGGCACGTCCTTCAGTACGGTGGCCTGGTAGAAGTAGCCGTCGCCCGTCACGGGGGCGCCACCGGTGACGGCGACCGCGCCGTCGCCGACGGCCGCGGTGACGAGCTCGTGGACCTTGTCCCGGCTCTTCCGGTCGATCAGCGGGCCGAGCTTCGAGGCGTCCTCCGTGCCGCGCGCCGGGGTCATGCCCTCCATGCGCTCGGCCAGAGCCGCGGCGAAGCGGTCGGCCACCGATTCGTGGACGATGAAGCGGTTGGCAGCGGTGCAGGCCTCACCCATGTTCCGGAGCTTCGCGAGCATCGCGCCGGTCACTGCGGCGTCGAGGTCGGCGTCCTCGAACACCACGAACGGCGCATTGCCGCCGAGCTCCATGGAGGTCCGCAGCACGTTCTTCGACGCGGCCGCGAGGAGGTTGCGGCCCACCGGGGTGGAGCCCGTGAAGGAGAGCTTGCGCAGGCGCGCATCCTCGATGAGGGGCCCGGTGACGTCCCCGGCCGTGGTGGTGTTGACGATGTTCAGCACACCGGCGGGAAGGCCTGCCTCCTGCAGGACGGTGGCGAACAGCGAAGAGGTGAGTGGGGTCAGGTTGGCGGGCTTGAGCACCATCGTGCAGCCGGCGGCGATGGCCGGCGCGATCTTCCGGGTCGCCATGGCAAGCGGGAAGTTCCACGGCGTGATGAGCAGGCACGGCCCCACGGGCTTCTTGGTCACGAGCAGGCGCGACTTCCCGTCCGGGGAGACCGAGTACCGGCCCGAGGTGCGTACGGCCTCCTCGGAGAACCACCGCAGGAACTCCGCGCCGTAGGTGACCTCGCCGCGCGCCTCGGCCAGCGGCTTGCCCATCTCGAGGGTCATCAGCAGGGCGAACTCGTCGGCGCGCGCGGTGACGAGGTCGAAGGCACGCCGCAGGATCTCGCCGCGCTCGCGCGGAGCGGTGCGCGCCCAGCCGGCCTGCGCGGCGACGGCGGCGTCGAGCGCGGCCATGCCGTCCCCGGGGGTGGCGTCAGCGAGCGTGAGCAGGGTGCGGCCGGTCGCCGGGTCCTCGACGTCGAACGTGGCTCCGGACGACGACGCCCGCCACTCCCCGTCGATGAGGAGCCCGGTGGGCACCTTGTCGAGTACTGCCTTCTCCTGGTCGGCGGTGACAGCCATTGTGAGCTCCTTCGGGAAGATTCGGGGCGCGCCCCGTCGGGGCATTCCCGCTCACGCTAGACCGGGCGATGAACGGGTGTCCAGTAGGGGCTGCACCACGGAACCGGCTTCCCTTTGGACGAGTGCACAGCACCGGCACGCGTTCGATCAGCGCGCGGCGATCACCGCGGCATACAATTCCCGCTTGCTGACGCGGGCCTCTTCCGCGACCGCCGCCACGGCATCCTTGAGGCGCATCCCGCCGTCGATGAGCGCGTTGACGTCCGCCACGTGGTCCTCGGGCCGTGAGGGCGGCGCCTCCGGGGCGCCGGCGAGGACCACGGCGATCTCCCCGCGCACCTCGTTCTCCTGCGCCCACTGGAGGAGCTCGAGGAGGGATCCGCGGATGACCTGCTCGTGCACCTTGGTCAGTTCGCGGGCCACGGCGGCCTGCCGGTCCGAGCCGAACGCCTGCTGCAGCGAGCGGAGCATCGCCTCGAGGCGGTGCGGGGCCTCGAAGAACACCATCGTGCGGCGCTCCGCGGCGAGGTCGGCGAGGCGCCCCGCCCGCACGCCCGGCTTGCGGGGCAGGAACCCCTCGAAACAGAACCGGTCGGTGGGCAGCCCGGACAGGGCGAGCGCCGCGAGCACCGCGGACGCACCGGGCACCGCCGTCAGGTCGAGGCCCTCGGCGACCGCGGCCTCGACCAGGCGGTAGCCGGGGTCCGAGACCGAGGGCATGCCGGCGTCGGTCACCATCAGCAGGGTCGCGCCGTCCCGGACGAGGTCGAGCAGCTCGGGCGTCCGCTCGGCCTCGTTGTGCTCGTGGTAGCTGATCACCCGGCCCGTCACCGTGACGCCGAGTGCCTGCACCAGGCGGTGGAGCCGGCGCGTGTCCTCGGCTGCGACGACGTCGGCGGTGTGGAGGAGGCCGATCAGGCGCTCGGTCGCGTCCCCCATGTTGCCGATGGGCGTCGCCGCGAGGACGATCCGCCCCCGGCCGCTGTCGTCGCCCGCGGTGCCGCGGTAGGCCGTGATGGGGCTCCGGACGGCGTCATCGGACCGGTCCGTCTCCTGCGCCTCGTCGGGCGCCTCCCCCTCATGCGCCGAGGGGTCCTCCCGGACGGAGTCGGGGGCGTCGTCGTCGAGTGGCTGGTTCACCGGACCAGCCTAGCGCTCCGCACCGGCCAGGCAACCGGCCGGGTGCGGAGCCCGCGCCTCCACCGCCGGTAGCATGGCAGGGTGAGCCCCACCGCCGTCCGACCCCGACGGGACAGCCCCCAGCAGGCCGGATCCTGGGTCCTCGCTCCTTCCCTCGCCTTCACGCGCGACGCGCTGCTGGCCCGCCTCCTCGGCGCTGCGTCCCCGGGCGGCGCCCTGCGCTGGGCCGTCCCGCTGGCCGTGGCCCTGCTCGCCGGCATCCTGCGCTTCGTGCGCCTCGGCGAACCCGGGTCCCTCGTGTTCGACGAGACGTACTACGTCAAGGACGCCTACTCGCTGCTGCAGTCGGGGTACGAGCGTGAATGGCCGGAGAACGCGAACGAGTCCTTCGACGCCGGCAATCCCGGCGTGCTGCTCGGCACCCCCGACTACGTGGTCCACCCGCCGGTCGGCAAGTGGATGATCGCCGTCGGCATGCTGCTGTTCGGCTCGGACAACGCGTTCGGCTGGCGCTTCTCCGCCGCCGCCGTCGGGACCCTCTCGGTGCTCCTGCTCGCCGTCGTCGCCCACCGGATGTTCGGCTCGGCGCTACTGGGGGCCGCGGCCGGGCTGCTCCTCGCGGTCGACGGGCACCACCTCGTGCAGTCGCGCACCTCGCTGCTGGACATCTTCCTGAGCTTCTGGCTCCTCGCCGCGTTCGCGGCGCTCCTGGCGGACCGCGACGACGGACGGCGGCGGCTCGCGGACCGGCTCGCGGCGCCGCCGTACGGGGGCGGGCCCTCCCGCGCGCAGCTGACCTACGGCCCCTTCCTGGGATTCCGTCCGTGGCGCCTCGCAGCCGGCGTGTGCCTCGGACTCGCCCTCGGCACCAAGTGGTCGGCCCTCCCGTTCATCGCCGCGTTCGGCCTGATGACCGTCGCCTGGGACATAAGTGCGCGGCGCATCGCCGGGGTGCACCACTGGGTGCTGGGGGCTGCGCTGAAGGACGGCCCGCCGGCCTTCGCCTGCCTCGTCCCCGTGGCCGCGCTCACCTATCTGGCAGCATGGACGGGGTGGTTCCGGTCCTCGGACGCCTACGACCGCACCTGGGCCCAGCAGAACCCGTCGGAACAGTGGGGCTGGCTGCCCGACGGGCTCCGCTCCCTCGCCGAGTACCACCGCAGCGCCTACGCCTTCCACCAGGGCCTCGGCTCCGACCACCCGTACGAGGCGAGCGCCTGGTCGTGGCTCGTGGTGGGCCGCCCGACGTCGTACTTCTACGAGAAGCCGGCCGGGTGCGGGGCGGAGGCGTGCTCGCAGGCCGTGACCGTGCTCGGCAACCCGCTCATCTGGTGGAGCGCCGCGCTGTCCCTGATCGTGCTCCTGTTCTTCTGGCTGGGCCGCCGCGACTGGCGCGCCGCGGCCATCCTCACCGGTGTCGCGGCGGGCTACCTCCCCTGGTTCCTGTACCCGGATCGGACCACCTTCTACTTCTACGCCGTGGCCTTCGAGCCGTTCCTCGTCCTGTCCCTGGTGTACTGCCTCGGCCTCGTGCTCGGCGGGCCCGCGGCGGACGGCGCCCGGCGGCGGACGGGTATCGTGCTGGTGGGGCTCTTCCTGGCCGCCGCCGTCGCGCTCTCGGCCTACTTCCTGCCCATCTGGACCGCCGAGGTCATCCCCTACGACCAGTGGCGCGACCGCATGTGGCTGCCGAGCTGGATCTAGGCCGCGGCCCCCGGGTCCTCCGGGCCCTACCGGAACGAAAGCGAGCACCTGTGCGCGAAGCCATCACGGAACTCCTGGTCGACCTGCCGGCGACCGGCAACACCACCGACCTCCTGCTGCGGACCCACGACGCCGATCCGGGGCGGGCGCTGTACGCGGTGCGGTCAGGGACGCGATGGCAGGACGTCTCGGCGGCCGAGTTCCTGCAGCAGGTGACGCGCGTCGCCAAGGGCCTGGTGGCGCGCGGTGTGCGGCCCGGCGACGCCGTGGCCGTGATGTCGGGGACGCGCTACGAGTGGACGCTCGCCGACGTCGCGATCTGGTTCGCCGGAGCCGTCACCGTCCCCATCTACGAGACCTCCTCCGCCCACCAGGTCGCATGGATCCTCGAGGACGCACGGCCCGCCGTCGTGTTCGTCGAGGACGGGACCCGGGCCGGCGTGGTCCTGGAGGCGGCACGCCGGGCGGGCCGGGCGGACGCGACCGCCCTGGTCCGGCTGGCCCGCGAGGCGCCCGACGGCGTGGCGAGCCTCGCGACGCTCGGCGAGGACGGCGCCGCGGTGTCCGACGACGCACTCGAGGCGGCACGGTCCTCCCGCGGCCTCGGGGATGCGGCGTCCATCGTCTACACCTCCGGCACGACGGGACGGCCAAAGGGCTGCGTCATCACGCACGGCAACTTCGCGCTGTTCGCCGTCAACACCCTCGAGTTCCTGCCGGAGTTCCTGAGGCAGGAGCACGCCCGGACCCTCATGTTCCTGCCCCTGGCCCATGTGCTGGCGCGTGCCGTCCAGGTGGTGTGCTTCACGGGCGGCATCACGCTGGCGCACTCCGGCTCGGCGCAGCAGCTGCTCGAGGACCTGAGGACCTTCAAGCCGACGTTCCTGCTCGCCGTCCCGCGCATCTTCGAGAAGATCCGCGCCACGGCAGGCCGGCGTGCGGCGGAGTCCGGCAAGGGGCGGCTCTTCGCGGCCGCCGAGCGCACCGCCGTCGCCTACTCGCGTGCGGTGGACGCCGGCGGCCGGGGTGGCCGCGGCCCCTCGCCCGTCCTGCGGGCATCGCACGCGGTCTTCGACAGGCTCGTGTACCCGCGGCTGCGGGACGTCTTCGGCGGCGAGGTCACCTACACGGTGTCCGGGGCCGGCCCGCTCAGCGATCACCTGACCCACTTCTTCCGTGGCGCCGGGGTCATGGTGCAGGAGGGGTACGGCCTCACCGAGAGCACCGCGCCGTGCACGGTGAACACGGTGTCCCTGACGCGCGTCGGATCCGTCGGCATCCCAATGCCCGGCACCAGTGTCCGGCTGGACGACGACGGCGAGGTGCAGGTGAAGGGCGCGGGCGTCTTCGCCGGGTACCACCGGAACGGTGCCGCTACGGCGGAGGCCTTCACCGGTGACGGCTACTTCAGGACCGGCGACCTCGGCGCGCTCGACGACGACGGCTTCCTGACCATCACCGGCCGGAAGAAGGACCTGCTGGTGACCGCGGGCGGCAAGAACGTGGCACCGGGCCCCCTCGAGGAGAAGCTCCGTGAGCACGCGCTCGTCGGCCAGGCCGTCGTCGTGGGCGAGGGCCGGCCGTTCATCGCGGCGCTCATCAGCCTGGACCGCGAGGCCCTCGACCCCTGGGCGGCCGCGCACGGCCGGCCCGGGCTGACCGCGAAGCAGGCCGCCCTGGACACCGACGTCCTCGCCGACCTGCAGTCCGCCGTCGACGGCGCGAACGCCACCGTCTCGCAGGCGGAGCAGATCCGGAAGTTCACCGTGCTCGACGTCGACCTCAGCGTCGAGTCGGGGCACCTGACGCCCACCCTCAAGCTGAAACGGGCCGCCGTCGTCGCCGACCACGCCCTGGCGGTGGACGAGCTCTACGCCAGGCGGTGACCGCGGCGTCCCGGGGAGCCGCTAGGCGTCCGGGGATCTGTTAGGGGGCGTCCAGCGCCTCCCGGGACCGTGCCCGCGCTGCGTCCTGGGCCATCATGGAGCGGTCGCGGCGGGCCTTCGTGGGCCAGGTGAGGACCAGCGTGAGGATCGTCGCCGTGAGCACGAGAACCGCGACCGTCACGGCGGAGTCCGTCCAGAACTGCTCGGGGAACAGCCGGATGAGGGTGTCGTCCACACGGAAGGTCCAGGTGCCGTCGGCGAAGAACAGGGCGTGGACCTGCGTGAAGAAGGTCTGCCACGCGAGGACCGCCAGCACGGTCAGGACCACGATGCCGACCAGCGTCAGCACGGCACCGGAGAACAGCGCCCGGCGGACCCCGCCCTTGTAGTGCCGCGCGAGGTAGGTGCAGGCCGCGACGGCGAGGACGAGGAGCACGAGGGCGATGAAGAAGGACAGCCCGAGGACGCCCTTCACATCGGCCATGTGGCCCACCTCCGACTCGAGGAACAGCGGCTCGCCCTCGGGCGTCACCAGGTCGCCGAGGTACCGCGGCGGCGCGAAGTTCAGCACGTAGTCGAGCGCGTACGAGCCGTAGGTCATGCGGTCGTCCAGCGAGAAACCGAACCGGTCGGCGGGGAACCCGGGCCGGTGGTACTCCAGCCACAGGAACGACGACGTCGCCACGGCCCGGATGGCGGCCGCGACCACGATGACCGGGAAGAACAGGGCGACGACGACCTGCAGGAATCGCGGGAGCGCGGGCTTCGCCGCGGCCGCCTGGTCCCGGGCCGCGGCACGCCGGGCCGCTTCGCTGTCCGGGGGGCGCACGGAGAGGGCCGCCGTGTCCGTGGACGGCTCGACGGCGGCCTGCGCGTGACTCCCACTCCCCGACGAACCGGCTCCCGACGACGGCCCTGCCACCGCGGCGGCCGCCGGGACTCCTGCAGGGTCCTGTCCGTCCGGGGAGGCAGTCGCGGCGGTGGATGCAGGGGAAACGGTCGAGGCGGTGGAGACCGTGGCCCCGTGACCGCCCGGGGTCCCTTCGTCCCCGTCGACGCCCGGGAGGTCCGGCCGGCCGGCGGCCTCCCGCATCGGGAGAGGGTCGCGCTGGGTGGTGGCAGGGATCGGCTCCTCCCCGCGATCGGGATCACCAGCGCCGGAGGCGGCCGTCCCGGCCGCGGCAGCGCCGGAAGCGGCGTCGTCCTCGACCCGGGAGGCGTCGGGGGCCCCGGAGTCCGCCCCCACCGAAGCGGCGTCGTCGTCCATCCGTTCCGCACGGGATGCGACGGATGCGCTCGGACGGGTGCTGTCGGTCTCTGCCACTGCGATCTCTCCTTGATGGGTGCCGCCGGTGCCTGCATCCGGCGTCTTTCGACACTACCGGGCATTCGGGCGCCGAACGGGAGGCTCCCCGCACGCCCGTCGCTCGGGGTCAGGCGGTGACGACGGCGTCTCCCCGGTCAACGGCGCCGAGGTCGCCGCGGTGCCCCGCCGCGACCGCGCGCCGTCCGAGGATCAGGGTGTACGCCCAGTACGCGGCGAAGACCAGGAACCCGATGCCGAGGCGCAGCCACGGCGGCAGTCCGCTCGGTGTGACGAATCCCTCGACGAGCCCCGAGACGAGCAGCACCAGCACCAGCCCGAGTGCGACGGTGATGAGCGCACGGCCTTCCTCCGCGAGCGCCGCGGCGCGTGGCCTGCGTCCCGGAGCCACCCAGGCCCAGAAGATGCGCAGCCCTGCGGCGGCGGCGATGAAGATGGCGGTCAGCTCCATGAAACCGTGCGGCAGGATGTAGACGAAGAAGGTGTCGAGCCGGTCGTAGGACGCCATCATGCCGGCGGCCATGCCCACGCCCTGCGCGTTCTGGTAGAGGATGAACACCGGCCAGATGCCGGTGACGCCGAACGCGACGGCCTGCAGCGCGATCCACGCGTTGTTCGTCCAGACCAGCCCGGCGAAGGAGGCGGCAGGGTTCTCCGAGTAGTAGTCGACGAAGTCCTCCTCCACGTAGCGTCGGAGTTCCTCGTCCGGCCCGAGCGCCTGGATCACCCCGGGCGTGCCGACCCAGAGGGCGTAGAGCCAGGCCACCGCGATGAAGAGCACCCCGACCACCGCTGTGAGCCACCGGATGCGGTAGAACGCAGCGGGCAGGGAGAAGACGAAGAACTGCGCGATGTCCTCCATGGTGTTGGACTTCGCCCCGGTGAACCGGGTCCGCGCGCGGGAGAGCCGGGTGGACAGCGCCCCGGACAGTGCGCTCTCGGGGTCCACGGACCGGATGATGGACAGGTGCGTGGACACGCGCTGGTAGAGCACCAGCAGTTCGTCCGACTCCGCGCCGTCGAGCCGCCGCCGGCCCGCGAGGTGATCCAGGCGTTGCCAGTCGCTGCGGTGCACGGCGATGAATGCGTCAACGTCCATGGCCCAACCCTATAGTTCCGGGGTCGTCGTGGAGCGGCAACGGCACGACGGCGCTACGCTGCAGGGAGCACGGGACCACCAGGACCCGTCACCGGTCGTCAGGGGGACATGCATGAGTTCGGTCGTCACCGGCGAGGCGGTGGTCCTCGAACTGAAGGCCGCCGGATTCGCCGCCCGGGGGCTGAGTGTCCTGATCGACATCATCGCCCAGATCATCCTCGCGATCCTCCTGCTGCTGCTGATCGGGAACGTCTTCGGCGGCGTCCTCGACGATGCGCTCACGCGAGCCCTGGTCCTGGTCGTCGTCGTGCTGCTCCTCCTCGTCCTGCCGGTCACGGTGGAGACCGTGACCCGCGGGAAGTCGCTGGGCCGCCTCGTCATGGGGCTGCGGATCGTGCGGGACGACGGCGGTGCGATCCGCTTCCGGCACGCCTTCATCCGCGGCATGCTGGCGATCCTCGAGATCTACATGCTCGTCGGTTCGCTCGCGTTCCTCGTCTCCCTGTTCAACGAGCGCTCCAAGCGCCTCGGCGACCTGCTGGCCGGGACCTACGCGATGCGGGAGCGGGTCGTCGCCCGGCCCCGGGCCGTCCTCGTCATGCCTCCACGCCTGGAGCACTGGGCGGCCACGGCGGACATCGGGCGCCTGCCCGACGCCCTCGGCCGGAGGATGTCCCAGTTCCTGGCGCAGGCCCCGCGCCTCACGCCGTCGGCCCGCACCGCGCTCTCCCGGGATCTTGCCGCCGAAGCGGGCCGGCACGTCTTCCCCGCACTCCCGGCGGACACCCCTCCGGAGGAGTTCCTGCACGCCGTCATCGCCGCGCGCCGGGACCGCGACTATGCCGCGATGATGCGCCGCCGCGAGCGGACGGAGTCGACGGCGAAGAGGCTCCACCACCTGCCGTTCGGCTAGGGCTGGTCGACCCACTCGTCCCACGGCACGTTCCAGTCGCCGAAGCCGTCCCACACGTACATGGGGCCGTAGTCCGTGTTCAGGATCTGCACCACGTCTCCGGTCGCGAACGTGTCGTAGAAGTACTCGGCGCCCTCGGGCGACATGCCGATGCAGCCGTGGGAGACGTTGAATCTGCCGAGGGCCGCCTGCGCGGCGGGGAGCGCCTCGTGCACGAACGCTCCGCCGTTGCTCAGGCGGCTCGCGTGGTTCACGACCGTCGGCGGGTAGTAGGCGGGATCGCCCGGCTCCAGGCCGATCGACTCCGCCGTGAACCGGGTGCTCTCGTACTGCTCCATCACCACCATGTAGCCCTCGGTGGAGGGCCAGTCCTCGGTGCCGAGGGTGATCGGGAACGTGGCATCGAGCTTCCCGTCGAGATACACCTCCATGGTCTTGGTGGCGTTGTCGACCACGGCCAGGCGCGTGTTGTGCGTCTTCACGGTCCTGGTCGTGTCGCCGTTGCCGATCATGCCGTTGCCGAAGTCGACGCCGAACAGCCTGGACTCGACCGTGATCGTGCTGTTCGGGGCCCAGAACGTCTCGGGGCGGTAGCGGGCCTTGGTGTCCGAGAGCCAGTAGAACGCGCCGGGCTGACCGCTCGTACTGGTGACGGTGATGGCCTTCTCGACGGCGTCCCGGTTGGTCACGGGCTCACTGAAGGTGAACTCGAGCGGCTGGCCCGTGCCCACCGTGGCGCCGTCCAGCGGGTACATCGCGGCGTCGGCCTCGTTCGCGGGCTCCACGGTCCTGAAGGTCGAGGTACCTCGCCGGGGCTGTCCGGCGGCGTCGCGGGCCGTGTAGGAGAGCTCGTACTCGGTGTCGAACGCGAGACGGTCCGTCGCGGTCCACTGCTTGCCGTCGTCGGACAGGGTCCCGGCCACGGGCGTGCCGCCCGCACGGGGGACGAGTTCGACGGCGTCGAGCGTCGCCCCGGTGACCGTCACCGCGGGCGGGGTGGCGGGGTTGACCGAGAACGCGCCGTCCGTGGGCGTGACGCCCACGGTGTAGTCGGACCGGGCGTCGGGTGCCGACGCCGCGGGGGAGGATCCCGGGGACGACGTCGACGACGGCTCGAACTCGTCCCAGAAGGACGCCGTCGTGATGCCCACGCCACCGCCGACGGCGACGACCGCAGCGGCACCGATGGCCGCGATCGTCCAGATCTTCCGACTCGCTGCGGCCCTGCCCGATCCCTGCTTCATGCGCATGCGTCCAGCCCTTCACCGTCACTGCTCCTGAGCGGACTGTACGTCACGTGACGTGCCTCACCGCGGAGGCCGCGCGGCGTCCGTCGGGGACGGCTCCCACCGGCCCCCGAGGGAACCGGCAGCAGCCGCGTCGGGGGGTGCTGCCTAGTAGCGGTACTGCTCCGACTTGTACGGACCGGCGACGTCGATGTCCAGGTACTCGGCCTGCCCCTTGGTCAGCTCGGTGAGCTCGACGCCGAGGGCGTCCAGGTGCAGGCGGGCGACCTTCTCGTCGAGGACCTTCGGGAGCACGTACACCTCGTTCGCGTACTCGCGGTTGCCCTCGGCGTCGTCCTGCTCGAACTTCGTGTACAGCTCGATCTGGGCGATCGTCTGGTTGGCGAAGGAGTTGCTCATGACGAACGAGGGGTGGCCCGTGGCGTTGCCGAGGTTCAGCAGGCGGCCCTCGGACAGCATGATGATGGAGTGCTGCTCCACGCCCGCGGACTCGTCGGCGGGGATGACCCACTCGTGGACCTGGGGCTTGATCTCGATCTTCTCGACCCCCGGGATGCGCCCGAGGCCGGCGATGTCGATCTCGTTGTCGAAATGCCCGATGTTGCCCACGATGGCCTGGTGCTTCATGCCCGCCATGTGGCGGGCCATGATGACGTCCTTGTTGCCGGTGGTCGTGATGAAGATATCGCCCTGCGCGAGCACCGACTCCAGTTTCGCGACCTGGTAGCCGTCCATCGCCGCCTGCAGTGCGCAGATCGGATCGATCTCCGTGACGATCACCCGGGCGCCCTGGCCGCGCATGGCCTCGGCCGCGCCCTTGCCGACGTCGCCGTACCCGCAGACGACGGCGACCTTGCCGCCGATCAACACGTCCGTGGCCCGGTTCAGGCCGTCGGGCAGCGAGTGGCGGATCCCGTACTTGTTGTCGAACTTGGACTTGGTGACGGAGTCGTTGACGTTGATCGCGGGGAAGAGGAGCTTGCCCTGTGCGGCCAGCTGGTAGAGGCGGTGCACGCCCGTGGTCGTCTCCTCGGTGACGCCCTTGATGCCCGCGGCGATCGCCGTCCACTTCTGCGGCTCGGAGCCGATCGTGGAGCGGAGGGTGTCGAGGAACACGGTGTACTCGTGCGAGTAGTCGGCGTCGCCCTCCTGCGGGTTCGCGGGCACCGCTCCGAGCGCCTCGAACTCGACTCCCTTGTGCACCAGCATCGTGGCGTCCCCGCCGTCGTCGAGGATCATGTTCGGGCCGAGGCCGTCCGCCTGGCCCGGCCAGGTGAGGATCTGGGTGGCGGTCCACCAGTAGTCCTCGAGGGACTCGTTCTTCCACGCGAACACGGGCACCCCGGCGGGCTCCTCGACCGTGCCGGTGCCCACGACGACGGCCGCGGCGGCCTCGTCCTGGGTGGAGAAGATGTTGCAGGACGCCCAGCGCACCTCGGCGCCGAGGGAGGTCAGCGTCTCGATGAGGACGGCCGTCTGCACCGTCATGTGCAGGGAGCCGGCGATGCGGGCTCCCGCGAGGGGCTGGGACTCGGCGAATTCGCGGCGCAGCGCCATGAGTCCGGGCATCTCGTGCTCGGCGAGGCGGATCTGGTGGCGGCCGGCCTCGGCGAGTGAGAGATCGGCAACTTTGTAGTCGAAGGTCATGGTGTCCTGGTCCTTGGAGGTTCGGAAGGGCTGGGGATCGGCGGTGCGGCTGGCCGGGTCAGGCGCGCGCGCCGCCGTCGAGTGGTTCGCGGCGGAGGAGCACGGGGATGCCCTCGTCGAGGGTGTAGGTCAGCCGGGTGCCGTCGGGTCCCGGCGAGGAGGTCCTGAGGACGCGGCCCTCCTGGACGAGCTTCGACCCGGTGACGGGGCAGCGGAGGACGTCGAGCAATCGGGAGGGAAGATTCGCCACGGGGAGCACTTTCGCTCGGAAGGAAGAGGGATTCTGCCCTCCAGTCTACCGCGGGCGCCTTCTCCTGCCTCCATCGGAAGGTCCGGTCGGGCGGGGCCGGAGAGGTGCGGGACCGGCCGGAGCCGCCCGGTCAGGGTTCCCGCAGGATCCTCAGGTGGCCGCGCCGGGGGCCGCTGACGCCGACCGGGGGCTCCATGGGGGCCTTGGTCCCGCGGGGTCCGACCGGCGGGGCCTCGACGGTGGGCTCCGCGGCGGCTTCCCGCACGGCGTCGGCCAGGGCCAGCAGGTCGTCGGAGTTGTGCTCGGGAGCGGCGTCGGGGAGCGTCAGGCGGACCACCTCCCAGCCGCGGGGCACGGTGAGGCGTTCGGCATGGACCGCGCAGAGGTCGTAGGTGTGGGGCTCGGCGTAGGTTGCGAGGGGTCCGAGAACCGCCGTCGAATCCGCGTAGACATAGGTCAGCGTGGCCATCGCCCGCCGGGGGCAGGCTGATCTGGAGCATTGACGGAGTGATCCCACGATCCTCAACCCTACCGGGGATCGGCCGGGGCGGCCGCCATGACGCGCCCCGGTGGCCGCCGCGCATCGGGGGCGCGCCCGCACCCCGCACCAGCGCAGGAGTGCGTGCGGGGCGGTCGAAGGCTTAGAGTCGATGCATGCAGGATGCTCCCACACTTTCGGTGAACCTGACTGATCCGGCGGCCGCGGAAGAGGGTCCGGCGCGGTCGTTCTACGAGCGCCGTCGCAATCGCCGGGGGCGCGGCATGCGCGGCAACCTGCTCCCGCAGTACCTGCCGGGGTCGCGGACGCGGTCGGAGCAGTTCGACGACTGGGTGATGGAATCGGCCCAGCGGCTCGAGCGCCTGTGGGGCGAGCGCATCCAGGACGTGCAGATCGTGGTGCAGGAGATCCCGGACGGCCTCGAGGACATGACGCCCGAGTCCCTGCGGGGACTCCTGGGATCCTGCTCCCCCGCCTCGCCGAACCGGCCGGCCGTCATCACCATCTACCGGCACCCCGTGCTCATGGCCGCGAGGGACGTCCTGTCCGTCAACGAACTCGTGCACGACGTCGTCGTGGAACAGACCGCCGAACTCATGGGACTCGCCCCGGAGGCCGTCGATCCCGCGTACGGCCGCTCCCAGGCCTGACGGTTTCAGCGGTCCGGCGACCTCCCCGCGGAGCACCGGTCAGTAGCCGAGTTCCACCGGGATGCTCTGCGGACCCGTGGCACCGGCCGGGACGCCCGCCACGGAGATCCCGCTCCTGTCCCCGGGCAGCGTCATCATCTGCGCACCGTACACGGGGTCCCCGGTCGCATCGACGACCACCGCGACCGGTGACCGGCCGAGGGACGACGACGGCACCGTCACGGACGTACCCCCCGCGATCCCGATCACCACGGGCTCGCCCAGCGCGCCGTCGGCCAGGACGGGCGTCAGCGTGACCTCGCCCCTGCCGCTCGGCGCACCCAGGACCAGAGAGGTGTCCACGCCCTCGGCCAGGGCCATCGCGTGATCGCTGCCGAGGCGGACCGCCGCCGGGGCACCCGCGAGGTCCACGGGTTCGCCGTCGTCGGTCCCGCGGGTCACGCGTGCGGCCGCGACCACCGAGACGTCGGAGGTGACGGCGACCGTGTAGTTCCCCTCCGGGAGCGCGTCGAGGGGGACGCTCGTGACGGAACCGGCCGCCGCGGTCACGACTCCCCCGCCCGGCAGGGCCACGTCCCCGTCCGGCCCGAAGACCCGGATGTCGAGCACGGCGTCGCTGGACCCGGGGACGAGCACCTGCAGCGCGGGGGACGCGCTGCCGTACCCTTCCTGCTCGCGGATGCGGCGCGCCGTCGCGGCGTCCTGGACGGCGACGCCGGGCACCACCTGGGTCAGGCCGGCCGGAGCACTCGGCGACAGGAGGTCCACCCCGCCGGGCGTCAGTCCGCGCAGCACGCTCTGCTGGATGACCCCGCTCACGCGTCCGCCGTCGCTGCGCACGCGCACGGCCACCTGCTCGTGGTTGCCGGCGAGGGCGGCCAGCACGATCCGCCGGGTCTCCCCGGGGGCCACCAGCCCACCGCGCGTCCCGGCCGCCTCGATGGGTCCGTCCGGCCCGTAGAGCTCGAGCGACACGGCGGCGGGCGTGCCCGTGGGGTTGGTCAGGGTGAGGGTGGAGGACTGCCCGACGGTGGTCGCGGCGCCCAGCAGCCACAGATCACTGGAGGGCACCTGGCAGGCGGTCGCTGCGAGCCCCCGGAGGTCCCCGTCGGTGGCGGTGTAGGTGGCGGTCGCCGCGGCCACCGGCGTGAGCCCGCCCTGCGACTGCGCGCGGAGGACGGACGGGGCGTCGACGGCGATGCCGCGGGCGACCCCCGCGATGCGGTTCGTCAGGCCGTCCTCACCACTGCTGGCGGGGCGGTCCGCCGCCAGGGAGGACGCGGGCGCGAACTCCCGGATCAGCGCCAGCGGCTCCTCCCCGGCGACGGGCAGCAGCCCGCTCCCCGTCACGGTGGCACTCAGGTCGCTGAGCACCACACCGGACACCGTGGTCTTCGCGCTGGCCGACGCGGGACCGAACTCGGGATCGGCGCCCTCTCCGGCGGACTCGAGCAGGCGCGGCGGCGCAGGACACACCGCGGTGTAGTCGCCGGCCGGAACCGCGGCCGCCGGGACCGCGACGTCGGATCCGGGGCTCGTCGGCAGGGCCGCGGTCACGCCTCCGGAGGCGATCGCGGCCGTCGCCGCGAGGAGCACGACGCCGGTCGCGGCGCCCAGCGCGGTGCCGAGGCGGGTACGCCGTGGGACGCCGGCCGCCCTGTCCCGGGCGACGGCGCGCGCGGCGACGGCGGTATCCGCACGGACCGGGGTGTCCGCCGCCCGGATACCGTGCGCCGACCGGCCGGTCGTCCGTCGACGGCTCACATCGCACCGCTTCCAGTGGTCGCCGGCTGCGGGGACGCGCCGGCCATCACGTCGTCCCGCGGGTTCCCGGGGACGGTGGCGTCGGAGAAGGGACGCCGGGTGGCCTGCCGCGCCGGGTGGCCATCCTTCGGCCTCGCGACCGCGGGCCGGGACGGGATGGGCAGGGCGAGGAGCGCCGTCAGCCCGAGGACGACGGCCTGGAGCGCCTCCACCCAGGGCTCGAAGACGCTGGAGTAGGAGATGTCCACCCTGCCGCCCGCGGCGGGCAGCGCGAAGGCCTGCTGCCACCCGTCGGACACGGGCTCGAGCCGCTCACCGTCGAGGCTCGCGCGCCATCCGCGGTCGGCCTCCTCCGCCAGGACGAGTCGCCGCCCCTCCGCGCCCGGGGGGACCGCGCCGCCCGCGTCCACGCCCGACGACGGGACGATGGCCTCCGTCCGGCCCTCGGCACCGACGACCCGCGCCCGGGCCGGAAGGTCCCCGATGTCCTCGGTCCCGCCGTCGGACATGGCCGGAGCGACGCGCCAGAGCCGGCCCGCCTCCGTGTCACCCACGGCGGTGAGGCCGGGCACGGAGTCGATGCGGCCGCTGAGGAAGTCCCCGGCGGCCTCGGACTGCCGGAGCACGACGAAGCCGACGCCGAGGTCGCGCAGGCCACCGCGGGGATCCGCGCCCGTGGCGCCGACGATCACGGCGACGCTCGTGCGCAGGAGCCGCTCCGATGCTCCGTCCTCCTGCAGTGCCACCTCCCCGGTCCCCTGCAGGCTGCGGGCCGCGTACAGCGGGTTCAGCGCATCGAGGGTCGTCCCGGCACCGCGGGTCAGGGCGGCACGGACGTCGTCGTCGTCGTCGACCGTGATGACGAGTGTCCGGGTCCGGTCCGGGCCCGCGCCGCGGTCCGCCGCCGTCGCGGGCAGCGGGCGCTCGGCCACGGGGTCCAGGCCGATCGCGGTGCCGAAGTCCGAGGAGCGGGCACTGGTGGCGGGTGCCTCCGCGGCGGGACTGCCGGGAAGCAGCACCGGCTCGGCGACCGCTGCCGGCGGGCCGGCGAGCCCGGGGGCGAGCCACAGGCCGAGACTGAGCAGCGGGCCGACGGCGAGCGCCGTGCCCGCGGCGACCCGCAGGAGCCGCCGGCCGGCGCCGGCCGGAGCCGCGGGGACGCCCGCGTCCGGGCGGCCCGGCAGCCCCGCGAGGGCGGCCGCGAGCAGGCACAGGGTCACGGCCGAGACGAGCGGTCCGGGGAACACCCCGACCAGGGCCGGGCCGTCCACCGCGACGGGGAACTGCGGGATCACCGCGCCGAGTGCCAGCGCGAGGATCGCCAGGAGCCAGAACGGGCGCACGAGGGTGCCGCGTCCGCCCCGCAGGAAGAGCGCGACGGCGGCCAGGGCGATCACGGGCCCGCCGATGACGATCGCGGCGACGAGCGACCAGGGGCCCGGGCCGAGGAGACCGGCCGCGGCGGGCGCGAGCATCGGGTTGAACCGCACCGGGAACCCGAGGAGCTGCTGCCAGGGTGCGGCCGGAGCGAAGGCGAGCGGCACGCCGGGATCGCCGAGGACACCGCGGGGGGTCGCGAGGGCCGAGAGGAGGTACGGCAGGTACAGCGCGACGACGGGCAGCAGGGTCCACCACAGCGTGCGTGCCCTCGTCCCGCCGACGACCAGCGCGACGACCAGCCCCGCCACGGCGAGTGCCCCGAGGGAGGGCGCCGACGCCGCGACCACGGCGAGGACGAGCCCGGCCGCGGCGCCGGCGGTCCAGCTGCGCGTCCCGTCGCTGCCGGGCGTGACGATGCCCTCCGGCACCGTACGCACACTCACCGCGCCCCCGACCGCCCGGACGATCCCCAGCAGGGCGAGGGGAAGCAGGATGTGGGCGAGCAGCGCGCCGAGCCGCCCCTGCCCGAGCGCGACCTGCAGGGCGGGCGCGGCGCCCCAGAAGACCGCGGCCCAGAGCCGCAGCGCGCGGGACCGCGTCAGGGCACCGGCCGCGAGCCATGCGGTGAGGCCGGCGAGGGGAAGCGCGCAGACCACGGCGACGACGACGGCCGTGTTCGCCGAGCCGAGGCCCAGCAGGGACAGCAGCCACAGCACGTACGCGAACGGCGAGCCGTGGGCGGGGAACCCGGCCCCCAGGCCGGTCCACCACGCGGTCGCGCTGTCCCAGACGGCGCCCGGGGTCGCGGCGACCGGCAGCAGCGCCCCGCCCGCCAGGGCCGGCGCCCCGATGAGGCGGTGGAGGCCCAGGACCGCGGCGGCGAGCAGCACCAGGACGGCCAGCACGGCCCCGGATCCGACCCAGAGCCGCGCCGGGGTGGTCAGCGCGGCGAAGTCGTCGTTGCTGTCCCCGGACGGGATGTACTCCTCGGTCCGCGGGTCCTGCCCGGCGGAGGCGCCGCGCGAGGTGAACGCGTCGACGACCGACCGGCGGTGGGACCACACCTCACGGCGGGACGTGATGAGCGGGCGCACGGTGGAGCGCGGCCGGCGCCGGCTCCGTCCGGCGGAGCGGCGGGACCGCAGGAGGTGGATCGGCCGGCAGACGCCGGCGAGGCTGCCGAGCAGCTGGCCCGCGCCGTGGGCGGGGTCCTTCGCCAGGAGGCCGAGCAGCAGCCGGCCCAGGCCTCCGAGGACGGCGCCGACGGCGAGGAAGGGCACGGCCGGCGCGGTGGCGTGCTTGAGCCGGAGATACACCTCGGCGGCCCGCGCGCCGTGCGGCGTGGACACCGGGTGCGGCCTGGGCCGCGCGTGGCGCAGCACCGCCCGGGGCACCACCACCACGCGGTGGCCGGCGAGGCGGTTCCGCCAGCACAGGTCGACGTCGTCGCCCACGCCGTGGAGGGCCGGGTCGAAGCCCCCGAGGGCGTCCCACACGTCGCGGCGGATCAGCATGCCCGCGGAATTGACGGCGAAGACGTCGCTCCGCGCGTCGTACTGGCCCTGGTCGTGCTCGTCGACGTCGATCAGCGTGAGCCGTTCCGCCCACCGGCTGATGGACAGCCCGACGTCCACGAGTTCGCGGCGGTCGTCCCAGGCCACCTGCTTCGCCCCGGCCACGGTGACCGACGGGGCACGCTCGACGGCGAGGAGCAGTTCGGCGAGCGCTCCGGGTTCGGGAGCGGAATCGTCATGGAGGAGCCACAGCCAGTCGTGGGCGTCGCCTTCCCCGGACCCCCCGTACGGCGGGATCTCGGCGACGGCGGTCCTCACGGCGGTGCCGAACCCCGCCCGCGCGGGAGCGCCGACCACGGGGCTGCCGACCGGCAGGTGGAGCTGGAGCAGGGACGCGGACCCGTCCGTCGATCCGGTGTCGACCCCGACGCAGAGATCGGCCGCGCGTCTCTGACGTCCCAGGGCTTCCAGCGTGGCCGGAAGGTACTCGGCACCGTTGTGGGCTACGACGACGGCGGTGACGCGGAGGTGCTGCTGAATCAGACTGCTCGCTTCCGCAACCTGCGGCGCTCCCGCTCGGACAGACCACCCCAGATGCCGAAGCGCTCATCGTTCTCCAGCGCGTACTCGAGGCACTCGGACTTCACGATGCAGGACCCGCACACCTTCTTGGCGTCGCGGGTGGACCCGCCCTTCTCGGGGAAGAAGGCCTCGGGGTCGGTCTGCGCGCACAGGGCGTCCGCCTGCCAGGACAGCTCGCCGTCGTCGTCGACGTTGCCCGGCGCGAGCGGCTGCCCGATCCAGGTGGGCCGGTCGGCCGGCGCCGACTGCGGCCGGGCATCCTCCTGCACCTCGGGATCCAGGCCCGGAAGAACGAGGAGGCTGCTGGGGCCGTCGACGTCGGGGAGGAGCGTGAGGGTCTGGTGGGCGCTGAGGAACGCGGTGGCCTGATCCTCGAGCACGGAACGCGTGCCTTCGCGGTACCGCTCGCCTGCCACCGGGTCGGCGGGATCGAGGAACCAGTCGGCCGGAACGCCCCGTGACCCGTAGCGGGCCGAAGCCTGCGCCGCGATATCTGGTCGTTCCTGTGTGCGTTCTGCCTGCCCCATGATCAGCCTTCCCGGTGTCGCCGTTCCAGCATCAGCATGGGGCGACCCTCGCGCCCGCCTGCTGGAACAGATCCGTTGCCCTAATTACACGGGTGTAACACGATTTTCGTCAAGCGGCGGGGGGAACCTTATAGAGTCGGAGCGTGACACGCACGAGTGGCACGCCGTCAGGACTACCTGTTTTCGTCGGCGAGTCGGCAAGTAGTCATCCCCACCGCGTCGGCGCGAAACCGACCCTCGAGCTGGAAGAGGCCCATCATGCCACAGACACCGGGACAGCTCCTGACAAGGATGCGGACCGTCAACCCCACCTCTCCCCGCCTGGTCTGGCATGGCCGGGAAGGCCGGATCGAGCTGTCGGGGCGTGTCTTCGACAACTGGGTCGCCAAGAGCTCGAACCTCCTCGTCGACGAACTCGATGCCGCCGGCGGGACGACCGTCGCCGTCGACCTGCCGGTGCACTGGAAGACCCTCGCCCTCGTGTTCGCCTGCTGGCAGGTGGGTGCCGTCGTCGTGCTCGCGGACGACGGCACCCGGTCCGCTGACACCGACATCGTGCTGTCCTCGCGAACCGGTGTCGAGGTGGACCCGGGCCGCCTGCTGGCCTGCGTGGCCCTCGGCTCGCTGGCGCTCCGGTGGGAGGGGCCGCTGCCGCGGGGAGCGGTGGACTACGCGGCCGAGGTGCGGTCCCACGGCGACGTCTTCCTCGACGCGGCGGACGGTCCCGGGGCGCCGTCCGCTCCCCTGGTCCGCACCGACGGGAGGACACTGACGGCCGCGGACCTCGCGGGGAGCGTCGTGCTGCCGACGGGACCCGGGCGGGCCGCCGCTGCCGACACCGCTGCGGCCGGATCCCCCACGGTGCTCCTGGAACCCGGCGTCGATCTGCTGCGGGCCCTCGCCGCCGCGTTCGCGGTGTGGGAGCGGGACGGCGCGCTGGTCCTCGTGGAGGAGGGTGTACCCGTCACCGAGCGGTTGCTGAGCGGTGAAAAGGTCACTGACCGGCTGGGGACTGCCTGACCTTCTCGTCCGCCGGCGTCGCCGCGGTCGGGGCGGCCTTGGCCGGGTGCCCGCCCTCCGGGTGGACGAGTTCCTGGTCGTGGCTGAACGCCGGATCCTCGTCGAGTTCCACGTTGAACACCCAGAACCGGTAGGCGACGAAGCGGACGAAGGTGGCGAGCACCGTGCCGAAGACCCCGACGACGAACAGCGGGGTCGGTTCGACGACGTCGAACATGTACTTGGCCACCCACACACAGCCCGCGGCGATGCCCATGCCGATCACGTTGATGAAGACGAACATGGCCAGTTCCCGGGCCGGGTTGGGCTGGCGGCGGCGGCGGAAGGTCCAGTAGCGGTTGGCGACCCACGCGAAGATCGTGGCCACGCCGGCCGAGACGAAGCGCGCCTTGACCTCGCTGCCGCTCATGGGCCCGTGGATCAGGTACCAGTAGAGGCCGTTGTCGATGACGAACGCCACACCGCCGACGGCCCCGAATTTCGCCACTTCACGCCAGAAAAGGGAGGCGAGGCCCCTGATCCGGTCCATGAGTCCTGCCACTGTCAACCTCCGGGGTGCGATACGAACGCCGGGGCCGCAGGGCATGCTCCCGGCGGACCTGCAGGACGAACCGCGACGGGGCCAGCAGAGCGAGCAACCCAGGCTGACCTTTGCATGGCGTGTTTCGCTCCACTTTACGTCCTCCCTCCGACCCCCGGGCTCCGCAGGGGCCCGGAAACACCCGATGGCGGGCTGGCAGCTTCCTGTGAAACGCACGCCGGGCCTCCCGATCCTGCCCCCCGGATGGCCGGGTCCGGCCGCGCCGTGGTTACCCTGTAGTGGTGACTTTTCCCGTGATAGGCGTCATCGGCGGCGGCCAGCTCGCCCGCATGATGGCCGGTCCAGCCGTAGAACTCGGCCTCGAACTCCGCGTCCTGGCGGAGGGCCCCGACGTGTCCGCGGTGGCCGCCGTCGCCTCCTCGCAGGTGGGCGACTACCGCGACCGCGAGACGCTGCGTGCCTTCGCCGCGGGCGTGGACGTGGTCACCTTCGACCACGAGCACGTCCCCGGTGAGCTCCTCGCGGACCTGGCGGCCGACGGCGTGCGCCTGCACCCCTCGCCGGCGGCGCTCCGGCACGCCCAGGACAAGCTCGTGATGCGGCGGGCCGTGGACGGACTCGGGCTGCCCAACCCGCGGTGGCAGGCAGTGACCGACCCCTCCGACGTCGAGGCGTTCGCGGCGTCCACCGGCTGGCCGGTGGTCCTCAAGACACCCCGCGGCGGCTACGACGGCAAGGGGGTCCTCGTGCTGCGTGACGCCGCGGCCCTCGGGTCCGCCCGCGACTGGTTCACCGGCGGCGAGCTGCTGGTCGAGCAGTTCGTCCCGTTCAGCCGCGAACTGTCCGTCCTCGTGGCCCGGCGGCCGTCCGGGGAGGCCGTCACGTGGCCCGTCGTCGAGTCGATCCAGGTGGACAGCGTCTGCGACGAGGTGATCGCCCCCGCCCCGGCCCTGGCGGCCGACGTCGCCCGCGACGTCACCGCGGCCGCGCTGCACCTCGCCGAACGCCTCGACGTCACCGGCGTCATGGCGGTCGAACTCTTCGAGACCCCCGGGTCGGGAGCGGGCTACCTCATCAACGAACTCGCCATGCGTCCGCACAACTCGGGGCACTGGACCATGGACGGCGCCGTGACCGGCCAGTTCGAACAGCACCTGCGTGCCGTGCTCGACCTCCCCCTGGGATCGACGGCGCCGCTGGCGCAGCACGCCGTCATGAAGAACATCCTCGGCGGCGTGAACACGGACATCTACGCGGCCTATCCGTCGGCGCTGTCCTCAGGACCGTCCGCTAAAGTGCACTTCTACGGCAAGGGCGTACGTCCCGGCCGGAAGATCGGCCACGTGAACGCGCTGGCGGCCCCCGGGGAACCGCTGGCCGACGTCCGCGCGAGGGCCACGAGGGTAGCCGCGACGCTCCGCGACGGCACCGGGATGCCCCCCACTCAGCAATGACCGAAGGGAATGCAGTGACGAACGCCCAGGTAGGCCTCGTGATGGGCTCGGACTCCGATTGGCCCGTCATGGAAGCCGCAGCGGCTGCACTGGCCGAATTCTCCATCCCCTACGAGGCCGACGTCGTGTCCGCGCACCGCATGCCCGCCGCGATGATCGAGTACGGCAGGAGTGCCCACGAGCGCGGACTCCGGGTCATCATCGCCGGCGCCGGCGGCGCCGCCCACCTCCCGGGCATGCTCGCCTCCGTCACGCCGCTGCCCGTGATCGGCGTCCCGGTCCCGCTGCGCTATCTCGACGGCATGGACTCGCTCCTGTCGATCGTGCAGATGCCGGCCGGTGTCCCCGTGGCGACCGTGTCCATCGGCGGCGCCCGCAACGCGGGGCTGCTCGCCGTCAGGATGCTCGCCGCCGGCACGGACGAGCAGTCGGCCACCCTGCGCCGGCAGCTCATCGAGTTCGCCGGCGCGCTCCAGCGGACCGCGGAGGAGAAGGGCAGCGCCCTCCGCTCCCGCCTCGCGGCGTCGACGGCCGACGGCGCATGATGACAGCCACCCGCAACGACGGCAATGGAGCGCACGGGGCCGGCACCCTCACCGATCCCGTGCGGTACCCGGAGTCCGCTCCGCCGGCGGTCCGCACCAAGCGCGCCTTCGTCCTCCTCGCCCTGACGCTCGTCCTGCCGGGCTCCGCGCAGACCGTCGCCGGGGACCGGCGCCTCGGCCGCAGGGCCCTGCGCACCACGTTCGCCTGCTGGGGCCTCCTGGTCCTCGGGATCATCCTCGCCGTCACGAACCGGACCCTCGTGGTCGGCATCGTGACCCACCGCTGGTGGTCGCTGCTGCTGATCGCGGTGATCCTCGGGATCGCCGTCGGGTGGGTGCTGCTGTTCCTGAACACCCTCCGCCTCATCCGCATGCCCCTGCTCGACCGCGGCGCGCGCCCCCTCGTGGCCGGGGCCCTCGCGGTGCTCATGGTGCTCACCAGCGGATCCCTGGCCTACGGCGCCTACGTGCTCGGGGTGGGCCGGTCGACGGTCGGCTCCATCTTCCAGTCGGGGCCCGCCTTCGACCCCGTGGACGGGCGGTACAACTTCCTCCTCATGGGCGGCGACGCCGGCGAGGACCGCACGGGCCGCCGGCCGGACAGCATCTCGGTGATCAGCGTCGACGCGGAGACGGGCGCCACCGTCACGTTCAGCATCCCGCGCAACTTCCAGAACGCGCCGTTCCCCGAGGGCTCCCCCCTCCGGGAGGTCTACCCCGACGGCTACAACTGCGGCGACCCGTGCATCATCAACAGCCTGTACACGGACGTGACGCAGAACTACACGGACCTGTACCCCGACGCCCAGGATCCCGGCGCCGAGGCGATGATGGACGCCGCGAGCGGCGTCCTCGGGATCGAGGTGCAGTCCTACGTCCTCGTCGACATGAACGGGTTCGAGCAGCTGGTCGACGCCATGGGCGGGATCCGGATCGATGCCGGCGGCTGGGTGCCCATCACCGCCGCGGAGATCCCCGGCACCTACCCCATCCGCCACTACCCGCCGGACGGCTGGATCAAGCCGGGCGTCCAGACCCTGGACGGCTACCACGCCCTCTGGTACGCCAGGAGCCGCGAGTTCGTCACGGACTACGAACGCATCTCCCGGCAGCAGTGCGTCCAGCAGGCCATGATCGCGCAGCTGGATCCGGCCACCCTCCTGACGCGGTTCCAGTCGATCGCCGCGGCGGGCACGCAGATCGTCGAGACGGACATCCCGCAGGATCAGCTGGCCGGGTTCGTCGACCTCGGGCTGAAGACCCAGGGCCAGGAGACGCGCCGCCTGACCATCGGTCCCCCGGACTTCGGCACCCCGGCCGAGAACTTCGTCACCTACCCGGACTTCGACCGCATCCACGCCCGCGTGCAGGAGATGCTCGCGGTCGGTGCGGCCGACCCGGCCGCTGCCGGTCCGCTGCCGCTGGAACGCGCCGGCGTCGTAGCCCAGGTGCCGTCGCGGACCGTCGACGACGGCACCACGGACGGCACCACCGGCGACGTGACGGACGTCGTGATCACCGAGGAGTACCTGCAGGAACTGGCCACGATCGGCGACGACCTGACCCTCGGTGACCTGCTGGCCAACAACGGCGAGTGCTCCCCCGCCTGACCCGGTAGAGGCCTCCCCGACGATCATCCCGACCATCCAAGGACCTGACGATGTACCTCCTCGACAACACCCTCCGCCCCTACGCCTGGGGATCGGATTCCGCGATCGCCGACCTGCTGGGCAGGGAGCGGTCGGGCGGCCCCGAGGCGGAGCTGTGGATCGGCGCGCACCCGGACTCGCCGTCGGTGGTGCTCGCCCCGGCCGGACCGGACGGGGCCCCCGCCCCTGGTGCCGGCCCGGCGGACGGCCGCGCGCTGGACGGGTTGATCGCGGAGGACCCGGAGCACCACCTGGGCGCCGGGGTCGCCGCCGACTTCGGGCGGCTTCCCTTCCTGCTCAAGGTCCTCGCCGCCGACAGCCCGCTCTCGCTCCAGGTACACCCGACGCTCGAGCAGGCCCGGGAGGGCTTCGCCCGTGAGGAGGCGGCCGGGGTGGACCGTGCCGCGGCGGAACGCAACTACAAGGACGACAACCACAAACCGGAGATGCTCCTGGCGCTGACGCCGTTCGCGATGCTGTGCGGCTTCCGGCCGCCGGCACAGGCGCGTGCCGTCTTCGAACTGCTGGCGGCGCACGTCGATCGCGCCGGCCTCGCGCTCCCCCCTCTGGTCCCCCTGCTGCTCGACGATCTGGCCCGGCAGGAGGAGCGCACCGCCCTGCGGTCGGCCTTCGAACGGCTGATCGAAGGCGGCACGGACGTCACGGAAGCGACGGCCGCCATCGTGTCCACCCTCGCCTCCGGAGCCCCGACCGCGCCGTACGAGGAGGAGCTCGCCACCGTCGTCGCGCTCGACGCGCAGTACCCGGGCGATCCGGGCGTACTGATCTCCCTGCTCCTCAACCGCGTCTCCCTGGCGCCCGGGGAGGCCGTCTACCTCCCGGCCGGCAACGTCCACGCCTATCTGCACGGACTCGGCATCGAAGTCATGGCCTCCTCGGACAACGTCCTGCGCGGCGGACTCACGCCGAAGTTCGTGGACGTGCCGGAGCTGCTCCGTACGGTCTCCTTCGAGCCCGTCGGCGTGCCGATGCTCGGCCCCGAGAGGACGTTGCTGGGACAGGAGGTCTTCCGGCCGCCGTTCCGGGAGTTCCAGCTCCAGCGCATCGAGCTCGAACCCGGCGCCGGGCCCATCCCGCTGGTGCAGGAGGGGGCCGCCGTCGTCCTCGTGGTGTCGGGGTCCGTCCTGCTCGACTCACCGAGGAGCGAGCTGCGGCTGGACCGTGGTGACAGCGCCTTCCTGCCCGCGGCGGAGGCCCCGGTCAACGCGCACGTCGTGTCCGGCGCCACCGGCGCCGCCCTCGCCTTCGCCGTCACCACAGCCCCGGAGGACTGAGACCGTGGACCACTTCCTGCAGAGCCCGCCGTGGGGCGCACTCCAGCGCGACCTGGGACGCACCGTCCACGAGCGTTCGGGCCCCGGCTGGCGCTTCCTGGCCATCGAGGAGCGCAATCCCGCAGGGACCCTGCTCTACGCCCCCTACGGTCCGACGGCCACCTCCCTGGCCGCGTTCGACGCCGCCCTGGCCGCACTGACGGACCTCGCCCGCAGCTGCGGGGCCGTGTTCGTCAGGATCGAGCCGGTGGATGCCGGCCTCCCGGAGGCCGATCCCGCCGCCCTCCTGCGCACGCGCGGCCTCCGGCCGGCCCCGGCCAACCAGCAGCCGGAGCTCACCTGGGTCGTGGACTTGGACCGGGACTTCAAGGACGTCCTCGCGGAGATGAAGCCGGTGAACCGCAATCTGTACCGGAACATCCACAAGAAGGGCGTGACCTTCCGGTCCAGCCAGGACCCGGCAGAGATCCCGGTCCTGCTGAGGTTCCTGCACCTGACGGCGGCGCGCAACGGCTTCAAGCCGCAGAGCGACGACTACCTGACGCAGGTGGCCCGATCCCTCATGCCCGCCGGCGCTGCGACCCTCTTCATCGCGGAGCTCGACGGCGAACCGATCGCCGCCGCCCTCACCTATGACTCGGCGGACACGCGGACCTATGCCCACGCCGCACTGGACGACACCCACCGGAAGCTCAGCGCCGGGATCCCCCTGCTGGTCACCCTCATGGCCGACGCCCGGGACAAGGGCCTGCAGCAGGTGGACCTCTGGGGCGTCGCCCCCGCGGACCAGCCGGACCACAAGTGGGCCGGCTTCACGGCGTTCAAGAAATCCTTCGGTGGCCGGGAGGTCGCCTACCCCGGGACCTGGGACCTGCCGGTGAGGAAGCTGCGCTACCGCGGCTACCAGCTGGCCCGGACCGGGGCGCAAGCCGCCCGTCGCGGCGTCGGCGCGGCCCGGACCCTGCCTGCCCGGGTGCGCGGCGCGCTCCGCCGCTGACCCGGCAGCGCCCGGCCCGCTAGTCCCTGACGCGGGCGTACGTCTCCCACTTGTGGGCCTGGTGCTCGCCGTCGACCACGCGGATGGTGCCGGACTTCGAGCGCATGACGATGGACTGGGTGAGGACCTTGTCCTTGCTGTACCGCACGCCGCGCAGGAGGTCGCCGTCGGTGATGCCCGTGGCGGCGAAGTAGCAGTTGTCGCTGGTGACGAGGTCGTTGGTGGACAGGACGCGGTCGAGGTCGTGGCCGGCGTCGAGCGCCTTCTGCTTCTCCTCGTCGCTCGTGGGCCAGAGCCTGCCCTGGATGACGCCACCGAGGGACTTGATGGCGCAGGCCGCCACGATCCCCTCGGGGGTGCCGCCGATGCCCATCAGGGCATCGACGTCCGTGCCCTCGCGGGCCGCGGCGATGGCCCCGGCGACGTCTCCGTCCATGATGAACTTGGTGCGCGCGCCGGCCGCGCGGATCTCCTCCACGAGCGGCTTGTGCCGGTCGCGGTCCAGGATCATGACGTTGAGCTGGCTGACCTTCTTGTTGTTGGCCTTCGCGATGAGGTGCAGGTTCTGCTTGACCGGCAGGCGCAGGTCCACCATGTCGGCGGCCTCGGGCCCGGTCACGAGCTTCTCCATGTAGAAGACGGCCGAGGGGTCGAACATCGAGCCCCGCTCCGCGACCGCGAGCACGGCGAGCGCGTTGTTGATGCCCAGCGCCGTCAGGCGGGTGCCGTCGATCGGGTCGACGGCGACGTCGCACTCGGGTCCGCTGCCGTCGCCCACGCGTTCGCCGTTGAACAGCATGGGGGCCTCGTCCTTCTCGCCCTCCCCGATCACCACGATGCCGTTGAAGTGCACGGTCTGCAGGAGCGACCGCATGGCGTCCACCGCGGCGCCGTCGGCCAGATTCTTGTCACCGAACCCGACCCAGTGGCCGCCGGCGATGGCCGCGGCCTCCGTGACGCGGACCAGTTCGAGCGCGAGGTTCCGGTCCGGTTCCTTGTCCCCGACGGCCAGGGCCGGTGACAGTGTCGAGTACTGGGCATTCGTAGCGTTCTGGGACACGTCTATCCTCATCGTCGAAGGTGATCGGTGGGCACGCGGGCGTACCTGTCCGGTGCTGTCATCATAGGCGCGCCGACGGCGCCGTGCCCGGTCATGACGCGCACATGCAGCGCCGCGGACGAGCGTCCGTTAGGTGCGGTGGCCGGCATCAGCGAAAATGGAGGGGTGAGCGATCAAGGGAACGAGCGGACGACCCCCGGGACACGACCGGGCTCCGGGGACGGGCAGGGCCCGACCGTGCAGCCCGCCGTGCAGCAGGCACGGCGACCGGCCGACGACGCCCGTCTCGCCGCGGAGCTGAACGACGACGCCCCGCCCATCACGCTCAGCCCGAACCAGGCCAAGCGCGCCAGCTCCACGGCCCGCGGCATGCTGATCGCCACCGGCGCGACCATCGCCGTCGTCCTCCCCGTCTACTTCCTGAATCCCACGTACACCGCGGACACCTACCAGCGGGACATCGACGTCGAGACCGTGGCCCGCCAGGCGGCGGGCGACGCCGGCTACCTCCCGGCGTCGCCCGCCCTGCCGGAGGGCTGGACCTCCAACTACGCGCGCTGGGTCACCGGACGCAGCGACGCCGTCGATTTCTGGGAGGTCGGGTTCCTCACCGCGGACACGGGCTTCATCCAGCTCACCCAGACCGACGACGCGAACCCCACCTGGACGGCGCAGCGCATCGGCGACGCGCAGGTCTCGGGGACACGGACCATCGGCGGGCTCGACTGGGAGCTCCTCGACGCACCGAACGGGGACACGGTGCTGACATCGGAGGTCGACGGCGCCACGGTGATCCTCAACGGGGAGGCCTCCCTCACCGAGTTCGACACCGTGGGCGAGGCCGTCGTCGAGGACGTCCGGCAGAATGCCGTCGAGGAGGCCGAGCGCCTGTCATCTTCGGACACGGACGGCTCGTGACGGACGGAGACAGTACAGTGGGCGGCGTGACCCAGCAACTGACTCCCGCCGCCGCCTGGCAGCGACTGCAGGAGGGCAACGCGCGTTTCGTGGCCTCCGACGTCTCGCACCCCAACCAGGACGCCTCCCGCCGCACCGCGCTCGTGAACGACCAGCACCCCTTCGCCGTCATCTTCGGCTGCTCGGACTCCCGGCTGGCCGCGGAGATCATCTTCGACCTCGGCCTCGGTGACGTCTTCGTCGTCCGCACGGCCGGGCAGGTGATCGACGACGCCGTCCTCGGCTCGCTCGAGTACAGCGTGAGCGTGCTCGGCGTCCCCCTGATCGTGATCCTCGGCCATGACAGCTGCGGCGCCGTCACCGCGACGATGGACGCGGTCGAGACCGGGGACATGCCCACGGGCTTCCTCCGCGACCTCGTCGAGCGGATCACGCCGTCCGTCCTGACGGCGCGGCGCGCAGGCATCACCGACGTCAACACGACGGTCGTCGAGCACACGAAGCAGACCGCCCGGCGGCTGGTCGACAGCTCCCGCGTCATCTCCGACGCCGTCGAGACCGGGACGGTCGCCGTCATCGGAGTCTCCTACCGACTGGACGAGGGCAACGCCGTGCTGGTGTCAGGATTTGGCGCACTGTAGAGCAGCGGTAAGAATTGCGGCATGACTCCAACGCCTGCAGCCGGTCCTGAATCCACCTCGACGACGGGCGCCGCGCCCGGCGCGGAGACCGTCGGATACCGCATCGAACACGACACCATGGGTGAGGTGCGTGTCCCGGTCGACGCCCTCTACCGGGCGCAGACACAGCGGGCCGTCGAGAACTTCCCGATCTCCGGCACCACCCTCGAGCGCGCGCACATCGAGGCGCTCGCCCGCATCAAGAAGGCCGCCGCGACGGCCAACGCCGAGCTCGGCGTGCTCGACGAGGAGCGCGCGCGGGCCATCGAGGCGGCGGCGGAGGACGTGGCGTCGGGCCGGTACGACGGCGACTTCCCGGTGGACATCTACCAGACGGGCTCCGGGACGTCGTCGAACATGAACGCGAACGAGGTCATCGCGACCCTCGCGAGCCGCGCCCTCGAGGCTGCCGGGAGCTCCACCTCGGTGCACCCGAACGACCACGTCAACGCCTCGCAGTCCTCGAACGACGTCTTCCCCACGTCCGTCCACGTCGCCGCGACCTCGGCGCTCGTCAAGGACCTCATCCCGGCGCTGGCGCACCTCGCCGAGGCTCTCGAGCGCAAGGCGGAGGAGTTCGCGACCGTCGTCAAGTCGGGGCGCACCCACCTCATGGACGCCACCCCGGTCACCCTCGGCCAGGAGTTCGGCGGCTACGCGGCCCAGGTGCGCTACGGCATCGAGCGCATCGAGGCCTCGCTGCCCCGGGTGGCCGAGGTACCGCTGGGCGGCACCGCCGTCGGCACCGGCATCAACACCCCGGCGGGCTTCTCGGCGCGCGTCATCGAACTGCTCGCCGAGGACACCGGGCTCCCCCTCACCGAGGCACGCGACCACTTCGAGGCGCAGGCCAACCGCGACTCCCTCGTCGAGGTCTCCGGCATGCTGCGCACCATCGCGGTGTCGCTCACGAAGATCCACAACGACCTGCGCTGGCTCGGGTCCGGCCCGAACACCGGCCTCGGCGAGATCGCCCTCCCCGACCTGCAGCCCGGCTCGTCGATCATGCCCGGCAAGGTGAACCCCGTGATCGCGGAGGCCGTCATCATGGTCTGCGCGCAGGTGGTGGGCAACGACGCCACCGTGGCGTGGTCCGGCACGAACGGCGCGTTCGAGCTCAATGTCGGCATCCCCGTGATCGCCCGGAACGTGCTGGAATCCATCCGCCTGCTGAGCAACTCGACGCGCGTGTCCGCGGACCGCATGATCGACGGCATCACGGCGAACGTCGAGCGCGCGCGTTTCCTCGCCGAGGCGTCCCCCTCGATCGTGACGCCGCTCAACAAGCACATCGGGTACGAGAACGCGGCGAAGATCGCGAAGAAGGCGGTTGCCGAGGGTCTCACCGTGCGCGAGGCCGTCGTCGCCCTGGGCTTCGTGGAGCGCGGCGAGCTGACCGAGGAGCAGCTGGATTCTGCGCTGGACGTGCTCTCGATGACACGGCCCCCGCAGGCCTGACGCGAGGGCAGGACCGGCTCCGGGAGGGGCGTCCCCGATGCGGGTGCGCCCCTCTCTCGTGTGCAGCAACAATTTGCACTCTTTGAGCCAGAGTGCAAATATGTACTCCATGCCTGACAGTGCAAACAATGAGGACGTAGGGCTGCGGGAACGCAAGCGCCGCCGGACTCGCGCGTCCCTCGTGGCCGCGGCCCGCCGTCGGACGCTCGAGCACGGCCTCGCCGGCTTCACGGTCGAGCAGCTCTGCGACGAGATCGGCATCTCCCGCAGGACGTTCTTCAACTACTTCCCCTCCAAGGAGGACGCCGTCCTCGGCTCCTCCGACGAGGTGCTGCCCCAGGAGATCCTCGACGGGTTCGTCGCGTCGGGGCGGACCGTCCCGCCGAAGCCGCTGCTCGACGCCCTCACCGATCTCCTCGCCGAGTTCGGCGCACGGATGGCCATCTCCCGCGAGGAGTACCGGCTGATGTCCGCCGTCCTGCACCGGGAGCCACAGCTCATCGCGAAACTGTTCGCCCGGGCCGAGTCGAAGGCCCAGCTGCTGGTCGACCTCATCGCCGTCAGGGAGGGCCTGCCCGCGGAGCATCCCGTGCCCCGCGTCGCCACCTTCGTGCTGGGCGGTCTCGCCCGCCGGTCCCTCGACGAGTTCTTCGCCGAGGGCAACGAGCTGTCCTACCCCGACGTCATCCGCCGGAACATCGACGCCCTGCGCTACCTGTTCCCCTCCTCTCCCGCCCTCCAGAACCAGAACCAGGACACGACATGAGTACACCGACGGCGCAGGACGGCCCGCTCCTCCTGACCCAGAGACGCATCTGGATCATCTTCTCGGCGCTCATCGCCGGGATGCTGCTCTCCAGCCTCGACCAGACCATCGTCTCCACCGCCATGCCCACGATCGTCGGCCAGCTCGGCGGCGTCGAGCACCAGGTGTGGATCACGACGGCATACCTCCTCGCCACCACGATCGTGATGCCCGTCTACGGCAAGTTCGGCGACGTCCTCGGGCGCCGCAACCTCTTCCTCTTCGCCATCGCGCTCTTCACGATCGCCTCGATCGGCTGCGCCTTCGCCACGGACTTCTGGGCGTTCGTGATCTTCCGGGCCATCCAGGGCCTCGGCGGCGGCGGGCTGATGATCCTCTCGCAGGCGATCATCGCCGACATCGTCCCGGCCAACGAGCGCGGCAAGTACATGGGCCCCCTCGGCGGCATCTTCGGTCTCAGCGCCGTCGCCGGCCCCCTGCTCGGAGGCTACTTCGTGGACCACCTCACGTGGAACTGGGCGTTCTACATCAACATCCCCATCGGGATCGCCGCCTTCGCCATCGCCTGGTTCACCCTGCGGCTGCCGTCCAAGAAGGCCACGAAGCGCATCGACATCCCCGGCGTCGTCCTGCTGTCCGTCGCCACGACGTGCCTGATCTTCTTCACCGATTCCGGCGGGGACGCCGCGGAGGGCTGGACCTCGCCGCTCACCTGGGCTTTCGGGGCCGGCATGGTCCTGGCGACGGTCGCGTTCATCCTCGTGGAACGCCGCGCGGAGGACCCGATCATCCCGCTGGAGCTCTTCCGCAACCGCACGTTCGTCACCAGCACCGGCATCGGCCTGACGCTCGGCCTCGGCATGTTCGCAGCCCTCGCCTTCATGCCGACCTTCCTGCAGATGGCCTCCGGGACGTCCGCCGCCGTGTCCGGGCTGCTCCTCGTCCCGATGATCGTGGGCCTGATGGGCACGTCGATCTGGTCCGGGATCGCGATCTCCCGCTCCGGCCGGTACCGCAGGTACCCGATCGCCGGCGTCTCGATCACCCTCCTGACCCTGGTCTGGATGTCGACGCTCACGGCCGGCACGCCGATCTGGGTCATCTGCACCATGCTGTTCTTCTTCGGCGCGGGGCTCGGCCTCATCATGCAGGTGATCGTCCTCGTGGTGCAGAACGCGGTGTCCCCGACCATGGTCGGCGTCGCCACGAGCACCAACAACTACTTCCGCGAGGTCGGTGCGTCGCTCGGCGTCGCCGTCTTCGGCGCCATCTTCACGAGCCGCCTCTCGGAGCGCCTCAACGGGACGTTCGCCTCGTTCGGTGCCGACCCGGAGGCCGCCGGCCAGGCGACGTCCACCCTCGATCCTGCCACGCTCAACGCCCTGCCGGACCAGGTGCGCGACGCCGTCGTGGGCGACTACGCCGAGTCGCTGGCCCCCGTGTTCCTCTACCTCGTGCCGTTCCTGGTGATCGCCCTCGTCCTCGCCCTCCTGCTGCGCGAGATCCCGCTGTCGACGACGTCGGGCATGGTGGCGCGGGGCGAGGCGATCGGCGGGGAGGAGGCCGTCCGCCTGGAGCGCGAGCGCGCCGCCGCCGGGTCGCCGGAGCGTTCCGGCGCCTGACCCTTGCGGAGGCGCCCGACGGGCGCGCCGGCGGACAGGTCAGGACACGAAACGGGCCACGCCGTCGAACGAGGCCGCCCCCTGCACCAGGGCAAGGTGCCGGGGGCTGAGGTCGGGCAGGGCGTCCGGGGTGAACCAGCGGACGTCGGTCGACTCGTCGTCGTTGACCCGGGCGGTGCCGCTGACCCAGCGGCAGCGGAAATCGAGGTTCAGGAACGTCGTCACATCGCCGTTGGGGTAGGTGATGGGCCCCACGACGTTCGTCCCCAGCAGGCACTCGACCTCGACGAGCACGCCGGTCTCCTCCTCGACCTCGCGGCGCAGGGCCACCGCCGGCTCCTCGCCGGGGTCCACCATGCCGGTGATGATGGCCCACGCACCGTTGTCGGCCCGCCGGCCGAGGAGCACCCGCCCGTCGTCGTCGAACACCACGCCGCCCACGCCCGGCAGCCAGAGAGGGGCATGGCCGATCGAGCGGCGCAGGGCGAGGACGAAGTCCGGGGTAGGCATGATTTTCAGCCTAGTACAGCGAGGCCGAGGGCCGCTCCCGCGATGAGGAACGGCCCGAAGGCCACCGACGAGCGCAGCGTCGCCCGCCGCGCCGCCAGGAGCAACAGGGCCCACCCGCCGCCGAGCACGACGGCGAGGACCGTCCCCCACCAGAGCTCGTCCCAGCCGGCGAACCCCAGATACAGGCCGAGAAGCCCCGCGAGCTTCACGTCCCCGAAGCCCAGCCCCTGCGGGTGGAGCAGGTGCAGCGCCGCGAAGGCCACCAGCAGGATCGCTCCCCCGCCCAGCATCCCCGGGATACGGTGCCAGTCCCCCGCGGCCCCGGCGGCCGCCCCCAGGAGCAGGACCGCCGCGGGGTAGGACGGCAGGACGATGCGGTCCGGGAGCCGGTGGGTGCGCCAGTCGATGACGCTCAGCCGCACGCCGACGACGGCGAATCCCGCGAGGGCGGCGGCGAGCAGCACGAAGGCGACGGGCTCCCGGCCCAGGTAGTAGGCGAGCACGGAGGTCACGGCTCCAACCTATGCGACGGCCCTGATCCGGCGGCGCACCGACGGTACACTGTGGAAATGTCGGCCCAGCACAGTTCCAGCCCCGAGGAGACGTTCCGCTCGCTCTGCCGGTCCTCACCCTGGCGCTGGGAGACCCTGCGCTTCACCATCACCTGGCGTGCGCCGTCGGAGTCGGGCAGCGACACGGCACCGCCGCTCATGGCCTGGCTGCGCCGACCCGCGGCGCTGCGCGTGGAGGCCGCGGACGGCACGCTCCTCCATTCGGCCACCGGCAACGAGACCTCCCGCGACGCCATGTACGTGAGCGCCACACGGAAGTCCTGGCTCCTCGCACCGCGCCTCGTGACCCCCGTGTACGACGACGCCGGGTTGGTGCGACGCCGCCCCGAGGCCGCCTACGGCGAGGCGGTCTTCGGCGATCCGCGCTGGTCCTCGATGCTGGACCCGGTGGAGCTCGCCGGGAACGCACCCGTGGCGATGGTCTTCCCGGGGGCCAACCGGGTGGAGATCGGGGATCTCGCCGAGGAGGTGTTCGCGGGCCGCACGGTGCTGGCCGCGACGCTCACGCCCAACGCCGGCTACACCGCGACCGCGCCCGGCCATCCCCTCATCGGCGAGGGGCGGACACGCGTGCTCGTCGACGTCGGCACCGCGGTCTGCGTGTCGACGACGGCGCTCGACGGCCCGTCGAGCGGCGCCGGCCACGACCTGCAGATCCTCGGTGTGGACGAGTACCTGACGGACGACTACTTCCGGGCGGCGCCACCCGAACTGAGCGATGTGAGCCGGCACGTGCCGTGGATCGTGGAATGACCTAGAGCTCCGCGCCCTCCAGCAGGTCCGTCACGAGGGCCGCGATGGGCGAGCGCTCCGACCGCGTCAGGGTCACATGCCCGAACAGCGGGTGGCCCTTGAGGATCTCGACGACGGCCGCGATGCCGTCGTGGCGTCCCACCCGCAGGTTGTCGCGCTGGGCGACGTCGTGCGTGAGGACGATCCTGGAATGCTGCCCGATGCGGCTCATGACGGTCAGGAGCACGTTCTTCTCGAGGGACTGCGCCTCGTCCACGATGACGAAGGAATCGTGCAGGCTCCGGCCGCGGATGTGGGTGAGCGGCAGCACCTCCAGCATGCCGCGGTCCAGGACCTCCTCGACGACCTCCTGCGACACGAGCGCACCGAGGGTGTCGAAGACCGCCTGCCCCCAGGGATTCATCTTCTCGTTCTCGCCGCCGGGCAGGTAGCCGAGCTCCTGGCCGCCCACGGCGTAGAGCGGGCGGAAGACCACCACCTTGCGGTGCTCCCGGCGTTCGAGCACGGCCTCGAGTCCCGCGCACAGGGCGAGGGCGGACTTCCCGGTGCCGGCGCGGCCACCGAGCGAGACGATCCCCACCTCGGGATCCAGCAGGAGGTCGATGGCCAGGCGCTGCTCGGCGGAGCGGCCGTGCAGCCCGAACACGTCGCGATCACCCCGCACCAGGCGGACGTGCTTGTCCGCCCCGACACGCCCCAGCGCGGACCCGCGCGGCGAGAGCAGGATGACGCCGGTATTGACCGGCTGCTCGGCCGCGGCCGGCGTGAACACGGCCTCGTGGCTGTACAACGTGTCGACTTCCTCGACGGTGGCGTCGAGTTCCACCACGCCGGTCCAGCCGGAATCCCGGACGAACTCGTTGCGGTACTCCTCGGCCCGGAGGCCCATCGCGGACGCCTTGAGGCGCAGCGGCAGGTCCTTCGAGACCACCGTGACGTCCCGTCCCTCGACGGCGAGGGACTTCGCGACCGCGAGGATGCGCGCATCGTTGTCGCCGCTCCTGAACCCGACCGGCAGCACGTCCGGCGAGACATGGTTCAGTTCGACGCGCAGCGTACCGCCCTCGTCGCCGAGGGGGACGTCCCGGTCGAGTCCGCCGTGGGCCACCCTCAGGTCGTCCAGCAGCCTGAGCGCCTTCCGCGCGAAGTACCCCAGTTCGGGGTCGTTCCGCTTGCCCTCCAGTTCGGAGATCACGACGACGGGCAGGACCACCTCGTGTTCCTCGAACCGCAGGATGGCGCGGGGGTCGGAGAGCAGGACCGAGGTGTCGACGACGTAGCTGCGACGGTGGTGCGATGCATCGGGCGATGGTGCGGTGGTGCTTGTGGCCATGTGGACTCCGCTCCGGGGTGAGCCCACCCCGACGTCGTAGGGCTGACGCGGGCACGGATCCGAACCCCCGTCGATGGCTCGACCCTACGCCTCCCGTCCGTACGGTGCGCGCCGGACGCGTCGTGTCGGTGGTGAAGGAACGGTGAACTCTCAGGAACCGAAACGGCGCTGGCGTCGGCCGAAGTCGCGCAGGGCACGCAGGAAGTCGACGCGGCGGAAATCGGGCCACAGGGCCTCGCAGAAGTAGAACTCGCTGTACGCGCTCTGCCACATGAGGAAGCCGGAGAGCCGCTGCTCGCCGGAGGTGCGGATGACGAGGTCCGGGTCCTGCTGGCCGCGCGTGTAGAGGCGGGAGGAGATGTGCTGGTCCGTCAGCTCCTCGGCGAGCGTCTCCAGCGACATCCCGCGGGCCGCGGCGTCCCGCATGAGCTCCTTGACGGCGTCGACGATCTCGCGCCGCCCCCCGTAGCCCACCGCCACGTTGACGTGGATCCCGTCGATCCTCTCCGTGGAGGCGGCGAGGTCCACGAGCTTGCCGCTGAGGTCCTCCGGCAGCAGGTCGAGGGCGCCGACGGGCTGCACCCGCACCCGGTTGCTCTCGCCCAGGCGGTCCAGGGTGTTGGCGATGATGTCGAGGAGCTGGTCGATCTCCTCCTGGGGCCGGCCCATGTTGTCGGTGGAGAGCATGTAGAGCGTGACGACGTCGACGCCGAGTTCCTCGCACCAGCCGAGGAACTCGTGGATCTTGTCAGCGCCGGCCTGGTGGCCGTGGCTCGTCGGAGCGCCCGCGAGCTTCGCCCACCGCCGGTTCCCGTCCACCATGACACCGATGTGGTGGGGGATCCGCTCGGGCGCGAGGTGACGCTGCAGCCTGCGCTCGTAGAAGCTGTAGCCGACTTCGGGGAACTTCCACGTCACGCCCGGCAGCACCTCCTGAGTCCATGCTCCGGCGGGTCCGGAGCGTCGCCGCGACGGAACACCGGCGCCTTGCGCATACCTCTTCCTACCGTACCGGCAGTCGCCTTATAAAGACCTGCACCGCCGCCGTCGAGGTGTTGCGCATGCCTCGTCCGCCGCCGCCTGCAGGCATCGCCGTGGGCTAGAATCCGGGCTATGACCCCGCACGACCAGGCCCCCCACTCCCGCCCGTCGGACACCGCCGGCGGCCGCACCGCGGCGCTCGAGGACACGGTCGGTTCGGTGGCGGGACCCCTCGCGGACGCCCTGGCCGCCAAGCCGCTGTGGCGGGGCTGGATCCATGCGGTCGCGACCCCGTTGGCGGTCGCGGCCGGGATCGTCCTCGTGGCGCTCGCGCCGACGCCGGCACTGAGGATCACCTCCGCCATCTACGCCTTCACCGGCGTGCTGCTCTTCGGCGTCAGCGCCGTCTACCACCGCGGGAACTGGAGCCCCCGGGTGAAGGTGGTGCTGAAACGCCTCGACCACACCAACATCATGCTGGTCATCGCCGGCTCCTACACGCCGCTCGCCTGGGCGCTGCTGGAGCCGGGGAAGGCCGAGACGCTGCTGTGGATCATCTGGGGCGGCGCGATCGCCGGGGTGCTGTTCCGCAACCTCTGGGTCGATGCCCCGCGCTGGCTGTACGTCCCGATCTACGTGGCGCTGGGCCTCGGCTCGGTGTTCTACATGCCCGATTTCTTCAGGGCCGACGTCGCCGCTGCCGTCCTCATCTGCGTGGGAGGCGTGCTCTACATCGTGGGTGCCGTGTTCTACGGGATCAAGCGTCCCAACTTCTCGCTGCGCGTGTTCGGTTTCCACGAACTCTTCCACGCCTTCACCGTGGCGGCCTTCGCGGCGCATTTCATCGCGATCATGCTGGCCGTCCTGAACCCGGTCCAGGCCTGACTGCAGCGACCTAGCGGTTGTCCGGGCCGTGCTTCCCGCCGGGCATGGGCCGCCCGGCATCGTCGGGGCCCTGCGCGCCACCCCGGCGGTCGTCGCCGGCGGCCCCGCTGTCGGCTGCGCCGCCCGGATCAGCGGCGCCGGCCTCGCGCCGGGCTCGTGCCTGGTCCACCTCCGCGGTGTAGCGGACGCGGCGGATGCGCTTGGTCATGTCGCGGATCAGGAGGATGACCAGCACGACGACGAAGAGGGTGGCCAGGAACCCGAGGGTCCCGGGCGTCACGGACGCCGGGTCCAGCCCTGGTTTCAGCGTCGGATCGCCCGACGGCGTCATCGTCGTTGCAGCCAGGCTGAGGTCAAGGAACACGCAGGCACCACTTTCGAAACTCGCAGCGGATCACGATGACCGCCGCAGGCAATTCTACGCGGGATAGAACTGGCCCGTGGACCGGGAGGGTCCTACGCGTCGGCGGTGATGCCCGCGAAGAAGTCGTGCTCGGGCAGCTGCGACTCCACCCTCGAGGCGATGAGCGAGTAGTCCTCCCACGGCCACACCTTCTGCTGCATCTCGATCGAGACGGCGAAGAAGAAGCCCTCGGGGTCCACCTGGGTGCGGTGCGCGAGGAGCGCCCGCTCGCGGTGCCCGAAGAAGTCGGCGCAGTGGATCTGCGTGGTGGTCGCGTGGGTGGGCGCGGGCGGCTGGTGCCCCTCGGCGTCGGACTCGAGCCACTGGGCGATGCGCTCGGCGTAGGGGGACTGCAGGCCGGCCTCCTCGAGGGCGAAGTGCAGGGCACGGAACCGTTCGGGATTGAACGCGCGGTCGTAGTAGAGCTTGGACGCACTCCACGCCGCGCCCGTCCCGGGGTAGCGCCCCGGATCGGCCGCGGCCTCGAAGGCCTCCACGGCCACGCGGTGGGCCATGATGTGGTCGGGGTGCGGGTAGCCCCCGTTCTCGTCGTAGCTGACGATCACGTGGGGGCGGAACTCGCGGACGAGCTTCACGAGGGGTGCGGCCGCCCGCTCGAGCGGCTGCAGGGCGAAGCACCCGGCCGGCAGGTCGGGCAGCGGATCGCCCTCGGGCAGTCCCGAGTCCTCGAAGCCGAGCCACCGGTGCCGGACGCCGAGCTCGGCGGCGGCGCGGGCCATCTCCAGCCTGCGGAGGCCCGGGAGGTCGCGCTTGCCGTGCGCGTCGTCGTTCATCGCCGCATTGAGGATGTCGCCGCGCTCGCCACCGGTGCAGGTCGCGACCATCACCTCTGCCCCGGCCGCCACGTAGCCGGCCATCGTGGCCGCACCCTTGCTCGACTCGTCGTCCGGGTGGGCGTGGACTGCGAGGAGGCGGAGACCCTCGCGGGACTCGCCGGGCTGATCCTGGGGTGGCAACACGCGCTCCTGGCTTGTCGGGGGAAGAACGGAGGAGGCGCCCGGAGGGGGCCGCCGTCGACGGACGGTAAAATGGGAGCGTGAGCTCCGCCGGAACGCCAACACCAAGAGTAGCCAATCGCTACGGCACCCCCAAGCCGAAGAGGCCGATGGGCCGTCTGCGGATGCTGGTCATCGCCGTGGTCCTCGCAGCCGTGGCAGCGATCGCCGCCGTCGCCCTCACCACGGGCAGCCCGCCGGTGTCCTCGAAGGACGTCGGTTTCTCCCTCGCCTCGGACGAACTGGCGAGCGTCGATTTCGAGGTGACGAAGGATCGCTCGGCGACCGCGCAGTGCGCCGTGCAGGTGCTCAGCGAGAACTATGCGGTGGTCGGCTGGAAGACCGTGACCATCGGCCCGAACAGCGCCGAGGAGGGCGCCAACGACGGCGGGACCACGGCGCACCGGACCGATGTCCGGCTCGATTCGCCCGGCGTCTCCGGCGGTGTCAACGCCTGCTGGATCGTGGAGGACTGACCTCGGCGGCCGGACTGCTTGGGTTCTGGCCCTCCCCCCTCTAGAATGGGGGGATACGTTTCGCCCCGCTTCACCGGCGTACCGGCCACCCGGTCCCACGAGGCGGGGTGTTTGCTTGCCGGTGACCTCGGCTGCACTGCCGGCCCGTCGAGTGACCATGAGCCCCGCCGTCCTGGTGGCGGCCGTACTGAAGGAGTTATCCCGTGTCCACGAACAGCGTTCCCATCGCCGCCTGGCTCACGCAGGAGTCCTACAACCGGCTCAAGACCGAACTGGACCACCTGTCCGGTCCCGGTCGCACCGAGATCGTCGCCCGCATCGAGCAGGCCCGCTCCGAGGGCGACCTCAAGGAGAACGGCGGCTATCACGCCGCCAAGGAGGAGCAGGGCAAGGCCGAGGCCCGCATCCGGCAGCTCACGCACCTGCTGGAGAACGCACACGTCGGCGAGTCCCCGGCGGACGACGGCGTCGTCGAGCCGGGCATGATGGTGTCCGCGAAGATCGCGGGCGACGTCGAGAACTTCCTCCTGGGCAGCCGCGAGGTGGCCGGTGACACGGACATCGACGTCTACAGCGAGAAGTCCCCCCTGGGCGCCGCCATCCAGGGGACCAAGGCCGGCGACACCGTCACCTACACGGCGCCCAACGGCAAGCAGATCACCGTCGAGATCATCTCGGCCACCCCGTACGTGGGCTGACGGTCCGGCTTCACCCGCCGGCTACGAGCCGATGCCGAAGCGGTCCGCCCTCCTGGGGGCGGGCCGCTTCCGTTTGAGCAGGAACGCGGCGAGGACCCCGCCGAGGGCCCCGAAGAGGTGCGCCTGCCAGGAGATGTTCGAGCCGATCGTGGGCAGGACGCCCCACAGGATGGAGCCGTACGCGAGGAACAGGACGACGGCGAGCAGGATCTGCTTCCAGTCCCGGTTGTAGAAGCCGCGCGTGATCAGGTAGGTGAAGAGGCCGAACACCACGCCCGAGGCGCCGATGGTGAGCCCGCCGCCGAAGAGCCAGGTGCCGATGCCGGAGGCGAGCCAGCTGATGCCGATCGCCGCGGCGAAACGCCGCGCGCCCTCCAGGAAGGCCACGAACCCGAGGACCAGCAGGGGCAGCGTGTTGCTCGCCAGGTGCTGGACACCGCTGTGCAGGAGCGGCGCGAAGACCACGCCGTCGAGGCCGTCCACGCTGCGGGGTGCGATCCCGAGGGTCCTCACGAGCGTGTCCCCGAGCAGGGCGTTCACCAGGAACACCGCCCACATCGCCGCCACGAGGCCGACGACGGTGACCAGTCCGGCCTGCGCCCTCCGGGCGAGGGGTTGCACGTCCCCGGCCCTCACCCCTGGACGACCACGGGCTGGAAACCCTCCGCGCGCAGGTTGCTGAGAACCTGCTCGCAGTGCTCGTCGCCCTTGGTCTCCATGTTGATCGTGATCGCCACGTCACCCATGCTGATCGATCCGCCCACGCGCGTGTGGTCGACCCCGGTCACGTTCGCGTCCGACTCCGCGATGATCCGGGAGATGGTCGCGAGCGAGCCGGGGCGGTCGTCGAGGAGCATGCGCACCACGAGGTAGCGTCCCGCGGCCGCGAGACCGCGCTGGATGACCTTCAGCATGAGCATCGGGTCGATGTTGCCGCCGGAGAGCACCACCACCGTGTTGCCCGGGTCGGCGCCGTCCTCCGTCAGCTTGCCGTCGAGGAGGGCCGCCACACCGACGGCGCCGGCCGGCTCGACGACCATCTTGGCGCGTTCCAGCAGGAAGATGAGCGCCCGGGCGAGGGAATCCTCGCTCACCGTCACGACGTCGTCCACGAGCTCCCTGATGATGGAGAACGGCAGCTGGCCCGGCCGGCCGACGGCGATGCCGTCCGCCATGGTCGAGACCTTGGTGAGGGGCACGAGGGCGTCCGCGGCGAGGGACGGCGGATAGGCGGCCGCGTTCTCCGCCTGCACGCCGATGATGCGGATCTCCCGCCCGAGCTCCTTCGCGCGTGCCTTGACGGCGACCGCCACCCCGGCGAGGAGTCCGCCGCCACCCACGCCGATGAGGATCGTGTCGACGTCCGGCACCTGCTCGAGGATCTCGAGCCCGAGGGTCCCCTGGCCGGCCACGACGTCCACGTCGTCGAAGGGATGCACGAACACCGCACCGGTCTCGTCGGCGTACTTCCGGGCCTCGGCGAGCGCCTCGTCGACGTTGTGGCCGTGCAGCACCACCTCGGCACCGTGTCCGCGCGTCGCGGCGAGCTTCGGGAGTGCAACGCCGAGGGGCATGTAGATGCGGGCCGAGATGCCCAGCCGCGCGGCCGCCACCGCCACGCCCTGCGCGTGGTTGCCGGCGGACGCCGCGACGACGCCGCGGACGCGTTCGGCGTCGGTCAGCTTCGCCATCCGGTTGTAGGCGCCGCGCACCTTGAAGGAACCGGCGCGCTGCAGGTTCTCGCACTTCAAGGACACGGTGGACCCGGTGATCCGGCCGAGGGCCCGCGACTGCTCGATCGGGGTGCGGGCGATGACCCCCTCGAGGGTCCGGTGTGCCGCTTCGACGTCGGCGAGGGTCACGGCGAGGTCGACGGCGGGGTCGGTCGCGAAATCGGTGGTTGCGGTCTGCTCGGTCACGGGGAGGTCTCTTCCTGGGGGGCTGGCGCGGCGGTCGGGTCCGGGGTGCTGGCCGGTGACGACGAAGACTGGTGCTCCGCCGGGACCGGCCCGCTAATGCCGGCCCCTCCCCCCTGGGGCCAGCCCTGCCGGAGCACGACCTCGTCGTCCTCCCAGGCCCTGCGCGAGATGTAGCGGACGGATGAGTTGAGGACCGCCAGGATGGGGACGGAGAACAGGGCGCCCGGGATCCCGGCGACGATCGTTCCGCCGGCGACGGCGAGGACCACCGCGAGCGGGTGGAGGGAGACGGCCGGTCCCATGACGAGCGGCTGGAGCACGTGTCCCTCGACCTGCTGGACGAAGAGCACGATCGCGAGCATGATCAGTGCGTTCACCCACCCGTTGGCGACGAGCGCGAGCAGGACGGCGACGGAGCCGGTGGCCAGTGCGCCCACGACGGGGATGAAGGACCCGAGGAACACGAGGACGCCGAGCGGCAACGCCAGGGGCACCCCGATGATGGCGGCCCCCACGCCGATGCCGATCGCGTCCACGCCCGCGACGAGGATCTGGACGCGAACGTAGCGCGCCATGGACAGCCACCCCGTGCGGCCGGCGCCGTCGACAGCTGCCCGTGCGCGGACCGGCGCGAGTCCGACGACGAACCGCCAGATCCCGGGGCCGTCGAGCATGAAGAAGATCAGCGAGAACACGGTGAGGAAGATCCCCGCGGCGATGTGCCCCGCGGTGGACCCGAAGGAGAGGGCGCCGCTGAGGATGGAGGCGCTGTTGTCCTGGATCGCGCCGCCGAGGTCCTGCAGGTACTGGTCGATCTGCGTGGCGGTGAGCTGGAGGGGGCCCTGGGACAGCCAGTCCAGCAGCTGCTGCACCCCCGCGGCGGCTTCCCCCCACAGGCTCGCCATCCCGACCGTGAGCTGCTGGCCGACGAGCAGGAGGGCGGCCACGATGACACCGAGGAACCCGACGAGCGTCATCGCGACGGCGAGGCCGTTCGGGACGCGCCGGCGATGCAGCGCGATCTTCAGCGGCATGAGCAGCGCGGCGAGCAGGCCCGCGATCATGAGGGGGATGACGAGCACCGAGATCCAGCTGAGGAGGTAGATCAGCACGCCCCCGACGACGATGACGAGTCCCAGCCGCCAGGCCCAGGAGGCGGCGATGCGCAGGGCGTAGGGGACGTCCGACCGCCCGTCGGTCCGGACGGGACGGGACACGAGTGCGGCCCGGTCCTGCGACGGTCCGGGGAGGGTCACAGCACCGCGGCTCACGGCGCGCTGCAAGGCGCGCTGGGGGTTCGCTCCGCGGAGACGATGCATGGCCCAATCCTTCCATAGAACCCGCGCGCGCCCGCTACCCGAGAGCCGGCAGGATCCCCCAACGGGCCGAGAACGACGCCCCCGCGTCGAGCCACCGCAGGCCCTCCCCCGAATTGAACGCATCGGCGGGGGCGGTCATGGGCTCGATGGCCACGGCCCTGTCCACGCCGGGGTAGATGGTGCTCACGTACACATGGGCATAGGCGAAGGACGCGTCGGCCCAGAGGGTGACGCTGCGTCCGTCCGGAGCGGCGAGGACGTGCTCGTAGCGCCCCCCGACGGTGTGCAGGCCCGTGAAGGCCGTGTCGAACTGCAGGTCGCCGATCCTTTGGCCGTTCCGCAGGTCGTGCTGCCCGGTGACACCCACGGTGCCGGTCGGGATCGACCGGTCGTCGGTCTCGAACATCCCGTCCGCCAGCAGCGTCAGTGTCAGGTCCTCGGTGGGCACGTCGGAGATCTTGAGGTACGGATGGGCGCCCAGGCCGAAGGGCGCGGCGTCCGGTGAGAGGTTCGTCAGCTCCTGGGTGACCGTGAGCTGCTCCTCGGTGAGCTCGTAGGTGGCGCGGTGGAGCAGGTGGAAGGGGTAGCCGTGCTGGGGGAAGATCTCGGCCTCGAGGATGGCGTGGGCGGGACCGACGTCGACCGCCCGGTAGCCGGTGTTGCGGAGGAGCCCGTGGGTGGCGTTGCCCTTGGACGGCTCCGTGATGTCGAGGCGCTGCTCCGTGCCGTGCAGCGACCACCGGCCGCCGGCGATGCGGTTCGCCCATGGCGCGAGGAGGATCCCCCCGCCCCCGGCGGGGATGTCGCCGTCGCCCCAGGTCTCGGTGAGTGCGACGCCGCCGCACTCGTAGGAGCGCAGGGCCGCCGCGAGGCTGGCGACGACCACCGTCGACGCGCCCGCCCGCAGGGTGTGGTTGATGCCGCTTGCCGGCCGTGGAGTCGCCATGCAGCGATGCTACCCGTACGCGAACTTTCCCTGCGCCGGGGTGGCGTGGGGCCCTATGATGGATTTTGTTCGTTTCAGTGCGGACTCGTTCGTTTCTCATCCGTTCCACGGCAGGAGGGCCATGCTCGCAGCAGAACGCCAGGCGGCGATCCTCGAGCGCCTCTCCGGGCAGCCGGCCGTCCGGGTGAGCGGGCTGGCGATCGCGCTCGGCGTCTCGGAGATGACGGTCCGGCGGGACATCGACACCCTCGAGGCCCGCGGGGCGCTGGTCCGCGTCCATGGAGGAGCGGTGCGCCCGGGCAGCCTCAGCTCGGTCGAGGCGGGCTTCGACGTCAACCGGACGCGGGCCGGTGCAGCGAAGCGGCAGATCGCGGCCGCGGCGGTGTCGCTCCTGGCCCCCGGCATGACCGTCTCCGTGACGGGCGGCACCACCACCTTCGCCCTCGCCCCCCTCCTCTGCCGGGTCCGGGGACTGACGGTGATCACCAACTCGCTCCCCCTCGCGGACGAACTGTTCCGGCTGAGCGCCGCTGCGACCCCCGAGAGCACCCCCCGGGTGCTGCTCTCGGGCGGGGAGCTCACCCCGTCGAAGGCCCTCGTCGGCCCGCTCGCGACCGGCACCATCTCCACCCTCCGGGCGGACCTGTGCTTCATGGGCGCCCACGGCGTGGACGCCACTGCGGGCATCACCACGCCCAACCTCGCCGAGGCGGACACCAACCAGGCCTTCGCCCGCACCTGCGGGAGGCTCGTGGTGCTCGCGGACGCGACCAAGATCGGCGTCGTGAGCCTCGCCCGTGTCGCGGCGCTCGACGCCGCGGCCATCCTCGTCACCGACCGGCACCCCGGCGCCGACTACGCCGCACGCACGCGCATCCTCTGCGACCCCATCACCGACCCCCACCCGGAAGAGCGCCCATGACCCTCATCACCCCCACCCGCCTGTCCGACGGGCGCGAGCTGATCTACTTCGACGCGCACGAGTCCAGCGCCACACGGCATCGCAACGCTGCCGCGACACGTGACGCCCGCGAACTGCCCGCGCGCGGACCGGCCGGGACCGCCCGGTACGACGCCCTGACCGGCGAGTGGATCGCGGTGGCGGCCCACCGGCAGTCGCGCACCCACCTCCCTCCGGCGGACCAGTGCCCGCTGTGCCCGACGACGCCGTCGAACCTCTCGGAGATCCCGGCCTCCGACTACGAGGTCGTGGTGTTCGAGAACCGCTTCTCCTCCTTCGGCCCCGACCTCGGCGACCTGCCGGCCGCCCCCGCCTGGGGTACGACGACGACGGCGTACGGCCGGTGCGAGGTCGTCGCGTTCGATTCCGCGCACGAGGGATCCTTCGGGTCCCTGCAGCCGGAGCGCGCGCGGACCGTGATCGACGCATGGGCCCAGCGCACCGAGGCGCTGTCCGCGATGCCGGGCATCAGGCAGGTCTTCTGCTTCGAGAACCGTGGAGCGGACATCGGCGTGACGCTGCTGCACCCGCACGGCCAGATCTACGCCTACCCGTTCATCCCGCCCCGCGCCGCGACCCTCGCCGGGAAGGCCGCGGAGTTCTTCGAGGCATCCGACGGACGGCAGACGCTCATGGGGCACGCGCTCGCCGCCGAACGGCAGTCCGGCGAGCGCATGGTCATCGAGGGCGAGCACTTCAGCGCCTTCGTACCGTTCGCTGCCCGCTGGCCCCTCGAGGTCCATCTGGTCCCCCACCGGCAGGTCGCGGACATCGCGGGCCTCACGGGCGAGGAGCGCGACGAACTCACGACGGTCTACCTCGAACTCCTCGGCCGGCTCGACGCCCTCTACCCCACGCCCACGCCGTACATCGCGGCCTGGCAGCAGGCGCCCGTCGACGCCGCGCTGCGGCCGGCGAGCTACCTCCACCTCCAGCTCACCTCTCCCCGCCGCGCCGCCGACAAGCTGAAGTTCCTGGCGGGTTCCGAAGCGGCCATGGGCGCCTTCATCAACGACACCACCCCGGAGAAGGTGGCGGACGCCCTCCGCAGCGCCTCTCCCGCCACAGCCCGGAAGGACCAGGCATGAACACCACCCCCCACGATCTCGCGGCCGCCTTCACCGACCGCTTCGGCAGCGAACCGGACGGCCTGTGGTCCGCCCCCGGCCGCGTCAACGTCATCGGCGAGCACACCGACTACAACGACGGCTTCGTCCTCCCCTTCGCCATCAAGCACTCGACGACGGTCGCCGTGGCGGTGCGCCCGGACCGCATCGTGCGGGTCGCCTCGACCTTCTCCACGGACGACACCCCGGTGACCGCGGACCTCGACTCCCTCGAGGAGGGCAGCGTGGAGGGCTGGGCGGCGTATCCCCTCGGCGTGCTGTGGGCCATGGAGCAGTCCGGCTACCGCTGTCCCGGCATGGACATCCTGGTGGACTCGTCGGTCCCGGTCGGTGCCGGACTCTCCTCCTCCGCCGCGCTCGAGTGCGCCGTCGCCGTCGCGGCGAACGATCTCTCGGAGGCCGGCGTGTCCCGCCGGGAGCTCGCCACGATCGGGCAGTTCGCCGAGAACCGCATGGTCGGAGCGCCGACCGGCATCATGGACCAGTCCGCGTCGCTGTTCGGCGAGGCGGGGCATGCCGTCTTCCTCGACTGCCGGTCCGGGGAATCCCGGCTGGTCCCCCTCGACCTCGAGGGTGCGGGGCTCGAACTCATGGTCATCGACACCCGCGTCAGCCATTCGCATTCCACCGGGGGCTACGCGGCCCGCCGCCGGTCCTGTGAACTCGGCGCCGAGCTCATGGGGGTCCCCGCGCTGCGCGATCTCTCGGTGACGGACCTCGCCGAGGCGGCGGGCGTCCTGGACGAGGAGACGTTCCGGCGGGTGCGCCACGTCGTCACCGAGAACGCGCGCGTCGAGGACGCCGTGGACGTCCTCTCCCGGAAGGGCCCCGCCGACCTCGGGTCCCTCCTCGTGGCCAGCCACGCCTCGATGCGCGACGACTTCGAGATCTCCTGCCCCGAACTCGACACTGCGGTGGACGCCGCCCTGGACGCCGGAGCGCTCGGCGCCCGGATGACCGGCGGCGGGTTCGGCGGCGCCGCGATCGCCCTCGCGCGCGTCGGCGACGTCCCCGCCATCCGCTCCGCCGTCGAGGCGGCGTTCTCCGCGGCGGGCTTCCGCGCCCCGGTCGTCTTCGGCGTCCTGCCCGGGGCGGGCGCAGCGCGCGTCGCCTGAGACCACGGGCCCCCTGCGAACGGCCCTGAACGGCGAAGGACCCGCACCCTGGAGGGTGCGGGTCCTTCGCTGTGACGACCCTTGGTCGTCACCGATCGGTGGGTGCTAGTCGCTGCCGCGAAGGATCGCGAGCAGGCGCAGGATCTCGACGTACAGCCAGATCAGCGTGACGGTCAGGCCGAAGGCCGCGGTCCACGAGTACTTCTGGGGGGCGCCGTTGCGGACGCCCTCGCTGATCGAGGTGAAGTCGATGATCAGGGAGAAGGCCGCGAGGCCGATCGCGAAGAGGCCGATGACCACGCCGAACGGGATGTTCGTGCCCGGGATCATCTCGCTCCGCATTCCGAACATGCCGTCCGTCACACCGAAGACCATCATGCCGAGGTTGACCAGCGAGAACACCGCGTAGCTGATGATCGCGATCATGAAGAACTTCATCGCCTTCGGCGTCGCGCGCACCTTGCCGCTCTTGAACAGCGCCAGAGTGACGCCGAACACGATGAAGGTGCCGACCACGGCCTGGACCGCGATGCCCGGCCACATGGACTCGAAAAGCATGGTGAGTCCACCGACGAACAGTCCCTCCAGACCCGCGTAGGCGAGGATCAGCGCCGGCGACGGCTCACGCTTGAACGCGTTGACGAGGCCGAGCACGAAGCCGCCGAGCGCGCCGATGACCATGAGGGGCAGGGCGAGCCCGGGCAGCACGAAGGCGGGGATCGCAGCGCCCACCAGGACGACGCCGATGCAGAGCAGCGTCTTCACGATCACGTCGTCGAAGGTCATGCGCCCCGTCTGGGCGGGTCCGGCGGACGGCTGGTTGTACATGTGCTCCAGCTGCTGCTGGTTGGCCATGGTCTGGCCCGCGTACATCGTGGTGCCGACTCCCGCCGCCTGGTTGCCGCCCCGGGTAGCGGAACGGAAGGTCTTCCCGTTGAATACCGGATTACCGCCAAGTGCCATTTCTGTAGTCCTCCAATAGGGGGCCGAGTGTCTAACGAACCCTATCAAGTGCAACGGTCCTGCCCGGGGTTTGTTCCCGGCGGCGACCGTGCTCCCGGCCGGACGGAATTTCAATACCAAGGAGCCTTGGTAAAACATTCGTTATCGAATTGCTACCTTGGCCGGATGCTTTTGCGAAGAGGGGAAACACGCCGCTAGTAAAGTGATCCCCACGCCCGTGACACTCGTCACAACTACTGATCCCAGCGGTTCGCCGCCGGGCTTGCCCCCACCGTGGAGGTTCCCATCTTGATCACCATGTCCACGCCTGCACGGATCAGGAGGTCGCTGCTCCTGGTGCTCGGCCTCCTGACGCTCGTGCTGCTCGGCGCCCCTGCCGCGCAGGCGTCCCAGCCGTCGTCGATCCCGGCGGTGCATCAGGCGCAGACCGCCGCCACCATCCAGGCCTCCGAGTTCGACAACCGGATCGGCGGCGTCCTCCGCGGCGCCGACGGACCCATCGCCGATGTGACGGTCACCGCCAAGGGCAACGGTTTCGAGGGTGAAGCCACATCCGGCCCCAACGGCGCCTGGAGCATCGGGGTTCCCGAGCAGGGCACCTACGAGGTGGAGATCGACGAGGAGACGCTCCCCGAGGGGGTGGCCCTCGCGGAGGGCCAGGAGAACCCCCGCCAGGTGACCTTCGCCAACACCTCGAGTGCCACCACCCTCTTCCTGTTCGGTGAGGGAATCGTCTCGCAGCAGGCGTCCTTCCTGGACACCCTCGCCGAACGGGCCCTCGCCGGGTTCAGCTTCGGCCTCCTCCTGGCACTGAGCGCCGTCGGGCTCTCCCTGATCTTCGGCACCACGGGCCTCACGAACTTCGCCCACGGCGAGATGGTGACCATCGGCGCGGTCCTCGCGTTCGCCTTCTCGGCCGCCGGGCTGCCGATCACCGTCGCGATCGTCCTGGCGGTCATCGGCGGCGGCCTCCTCGGCTACGTGCAGGACGCCGGTCTCTGGAAGCCCCTCCGGCGTCGCGGGACCGGCCTCGTCCCCATGATGATCGTGAGCATCGGCCTCGCGCTCGCGCTGCGCTACACCATCCAGTTCTTCTTCGGCGGGGCCACCCAGCAGCTTCCCGGATCGCAGAGCGAGATCATCGATCTCGGGTCGGTGTCCATCTCCCGCAACAACCTGACCTCGCTGATCGTGAGCCTCGTGATCATCCTGCTGGTCGCCTTCCTGCTCCTGCGCACGCGCATCGGCAAGGCCACCCGCGCCGTCGCCGACAACCCCGCCCTCGCCGCGGCGTCGGGCATCGACGTGGACCGCGTCATCAGGATCGTCTGGGTCATCGGCGGCATGCTCGCGGCCCTCGGCGGCATCCTGTGGGCCTACTACCGCCCCGGGGTCTCCTACAACATGGGCCAGCAGATCCTGCTGCTCATCTTCGCGGGCGTCACGCTCGGTGGCCTGGGCACGGTCTTCGGCGCCCTCGTCGGTTCCATCATCGTCGGCCTGTTCGTGGAGATCTCCACGATCTGGCTCGAGGCGGACCTCAAGTACGTCGGCGCACTGCTCATTCTGATTCTCGTGCTCCTCTTCCGGCCACAGGGCATCCTCGGCCGCCGCGAGCGCATAGGTTAGGGGCTCTTCATGGACTTCGGAAACATCCTCATCAACGCCTTCGGCGAGATGATCAGCCCCACCACGGCGGCGTACGCCCTCGCGGCCCTCGGTCTCGCGGTGCACTTCGGCTATTCGGGCCTCCTGAACTTCGGACAGGCCGGTTTCATGGCCGTCGGGGCCTACGGGTACGCCATCGCGACCCTCAGCTTCGACGCACCGCTCCCGGTGGCGGTGCTGGTGGCCGTCGTCGCCTCCGTGATCTTCGCGATCATCCTCGGTATACCGACCCTCCGCCTGCGGGCGGACTACCTGGCGATCGTGACCATCGCGGCAGCGGAGATCGTCCGCTACATCGTGACCACCAACGGGCTCACGGATGTCACCGGTTCGGCCAACGGGCTGGCGGCCTTCGAGGGCGGGTTCTTCGGCCTCAATCCCTTCCCCCAGGGGACCTACAACATCGGCCCCCTCGGGATGAACGAGCGCGACCTGTGGATCCGCGTCGTCGCCTGGAGCGTCGTCACCATCGCGTGCCTCCTCGTCTGGCTCCTCATGCGCAGCCCCTGGGGCCGCGTGCTGAAGGGCATCCGCGAGGACGAGAACGCCGTGCGCTCGCTCGGCAAGAACGTGTACGCCTACAAGATGCAGGCCCTGATCATCGGCGGTGTCCTCGGGTCGATCGCGGGCATCATCTTCACGCTGCCGCGCGGCGCCGTCCAGCCCGCGAACTACGCGACCGAGCTGACGTTCTTCCTCTACACGTGCCTCCTCCTCGGCGGCATGGCCACTGTCCTCGGACCGGTCGTCGGGGCGATGATCTTCTGGGTGGTGCTCTCGTTGACGCAGGGAATCCTGTACGGCCTCATCGAGGTCGGCGCCATCACGTTCCTCACCAACTCTCAGGCGGGTCAGCTGCGCTACATCCTCGTGGGTGTGGCCCTGATGCTGCTCATGATCTTCAGGCCGCAAGGCGTCCTGGGCAACAAGAAGGAGCTGGCGTTCGCATGACCGGCAACCACGGTGAGAACACCCACGACAACCATCACGACAACGACCCGGGGATCACCCCCGGCGATGCCGCTCCGGCGGCGTCCGGCGCCCACGCCGCGGCAGCCCCGGCCGGCGGCGTCCTGGGCGGCTCGGCGGCGGGTGCGGCCCCGCCGGGCCAGGACTACATGACGGACTCCGAGCCCATCGCCACCGGGGAGGCGAGGCCGGGGTGCAGCAAGCGCGATCCCATCGTGGTCGCCCGGAAGGTGACCCGCAGCTTCGGCGGCATCAACGCCGTCGACGTCGAGCACCTCGAGATCCCGCGGCACAAGATCACCGCCCTGATCGGCCCCAACGGCGCCGGCAAGACGACGCTGTTCAACCTGCTCACCGGGTTCGACACCCCGAACAGCGGCGACTGGGAGTTCGACGGCAAGCCGCTCGCGAAGGTCGCCTCGCACAAGGTGGCACGGATGGGCATGGTGCGCACGTTCCAGCTCACCAAGGTCATGGGCAAGCTCACCGTCATGGAGAACATGCGTCTCGGTGCCGCGGACCAGCCCGGCGAGAGCCTCGGCCGGGCCCTGTTCAAGGGCATCTGGGGAGGCCGGGAACGCGAGATCACGCAGCAGGCGGAGGTGTTGCTGGAGAAGTTCAAGCTCGACGCCAAACGCGACGACTACGCGGCGTCCCTCTCCGGCGGGCAGCGCAAGCTCCTCGAGATGGCGCGGGCGCTCATGGTCCGGCCGCGGCTCGTGATGCTCGACGAGCCGATGGCGGGCGTCAACCCGGCGCTCACGCAGTCCCTGCTGGAACACATCAAGAACCTGAAGGCGGAGGGCATGACCGTCCTGTTCGTCGAGCACGACATGCAGATGGTCCGCCACATCGCCGACTGGGTGGTGGTCATGGCCGAGGGCAAGGTGGTCGCGGAGGGTCCGCCCGCCATCGTCATGAAGGACCAGGCCGTGATCGACGCCTACCTGGGGGCCCACCACGACGTGGACCTCGGCGACGCCGAGGGCATCGAGCGCCTCGAGGCGGAACTCGCCCACGACGAGGAATCGGTCATCGGCACCGAGGACGAAGGCCTCCTCGGCCGCGGGGTCATCGAGCTCGGAGGCGAGCCGCGCACCGCAGGCTCCGCCCACAAGGACGAGGAGACGAAGTAATGGCTGAATTCGAGGGCGACTCCGTCGTCAAGGTCACCGATCTCGTGGCGGGCTACCTGCCCGGCGTGAACATCCTCAACGGGTGCAGCATCGAGGCACGCCGCGGTGAGCTCATCGGGATCATCGGCCCGAACGGGGCCGGCAAGTCGACGCTCCTGAAGGCGATGTTCGGACTCGTGAAGGTGCATTCCGGCACCGTCATCGTCCGTGGGCAGGACCTCACGGGCCTGAAGGCGAACAAGCTGGTCAGCCTGGGCGTCGGCTTCGTGCCGCAGAACAACAACGTCTTCTCCACCCTGACCATCGAGGAGAACCTCCAGATGGGCATGTACCAGAGGCCCAAGGACTTCAAGGAGCGCTTCGACTTCGTCGCGAGCCTCTTCCCGGAACTCGCCAAGCGGCGGGCGCAGCGGGCGGGGTCGCTCTCCGGCGGGGAGCGCCAGATGGTCGCGATGGGCCGGGCCCTCATGATGGATCCCGCGGTACTGCTGCTGGACGAGCCCTCCGCCGGCCTCTCGCCCGTGAAGCAGGACGAGACGTTCCTGCGCGTGCATGAGATCAACAGGGCCGGGGTCTCGGTGATCATGGTGGAGCAGAACGCACGCCGCTGCCTGCAGATCTGCGACCGCGCCTACGTGCTGGACCAGGGCAAGGATGCCTACACGGGCACCGGCCGCGAGCTGATGAAGGACCCGAAGGTCATCCAGCTGTACCTCGGCACCCTGGCCGACACCGCCTGAGGTCCGCACCGCAAGGAGGCGTGAAGCGCAAGGGATGGGCGGAACCGGGAACGGTTCCGCCCATTGCCGTGTCCGGCCCGCTACCTTGGCAGGAGGACGCCGGACGGCGTGCACCCGGGAAGGACGACTCATGGCAGGACTGGCCAGCAGCGCGATCGGGAAGGGCTTCGAAGGCGTGTTCCGGGGCATCAAGCGCGTCCGCCGGCACCGCCCGATCCACACCCGCGGGCTGCGGCTCGACGGCACGGTCGTGGTCCACGAGCACGGCCTGCACAGCGGGATCGCGTGGATCGATCAGCCGGGGCGGGCCCCCGCGACGGCCCGTGTCTCGCGCTCGGTCGGCACTCCGGACGGCCTGCCGGACATCATGGGACTCGCGGTGCGGGTTCATCACCCGGACAACGGGGCGGGGCCCTCGACCTTCTCGGACATCCTGCTGTCCTCGACCGGCTGGTCCGTCCCCGGCCGCTTCGTCCTCGTGCCGAGGCTCCGGCTCTCGCGCACGCCGTTCGGCACGATGATGCCCTACCGCGGCGACCACGGCCCGGTGCTGCTCGGCGCGCGCACGCTCGACCCCGCCGGGCTGCCCGCGTCACTCCGTGCGCTCGAACGCGCCCTCGGACCCTCGACCTGGCGGCTCGGTCTGTTCTTCGCGACGCCGCTCGGTGCGTGGCAGCACTTCGGCACCCTCACCCTCGTCCTGGCCCCGGAGGCGGAGGAGAGGGATCTCCGCTTCGACGCCATCCTCCATCCCCTCTCCGGCGCCGCGACGTACGAGTGGGCACGCCGCGTCCGCGAGCCCTCCTACGCCCTCTCCAGGCGTCCGCCGGGCGTCGACTGATCGCGGGGACGGCAGGGCCCGACGGCGTGTGTCCGGGCAGCACAAGGCCCCGGTCGCGCCTTCCGGGGAAGGGCGGCCGGGGCCGTGTCGCCTCTGTCACCGGTCGGGGTGACACACCGGACAGTCCCTAGAGCTTGCCGACCTCGGAACGGCTCGGCTGGGGCTTGTTGTCGGCGTCGTACTTGTAGATACCGATGGCGGCCTCGGTGGGATCACCGTTCTCGTCGAAGGAGACAGGACCGGAGATGCCGTCGTAGTCGATGTCCTCGCCCTCACGGAGCAGCGTGACGCAGCCCGCGAAGTCGAAGCACTTGGTGCCGTCCTTCGATACAGCTGCGAGCTGCTCGGAGATGGCCGTGCCCTCGACGCTCCCCGCCGCCTCGGAGGCGAGCGCGATGAGGTTCACGGCGTCGTAGCTCTCGCCCGCATAGGCATAGCTGTTCAGGTTCGGATCGACCGTGGCCAGTGCTTCCTGGAATCCGGTCCCGGTGAAGGGGCCGGGGATGGTGCCCTGGGCTCCTTCGAGGGTGCCGGGATCGAGGTCGGCACTGTAGTCGGAGGTGTTGCCGTCGACCATGAAGATCGAGCTGGCGTCGATACCCTTGGCGACCAGCAGCGGCACGATGCTCTTGGCCTCGTCGAAGCTGATGAGGACGATCGCGTCGGGATTCGCCGCAGCGATGGCGTCCACCTGGCTGGAGAACTGGGAGTCGCCGGTGTTGAACATCTCGTTGCCGACGACCTGCCCGCCTGCCCCTTCGATGACCTCCTGGATGTTGCTCTGCAGGCCGGTGCCGTAGGAGTCGTTGAGCGTGATCATGCCGACGGTCTGCGCGCCGCACTCCATGATGTAGTTGCCGAGCGTGCGTCCCTGGAGCACGTCCGAGGGAGCGGTACGGAAGTACAGGCCCTTGTCGTCCCAGGTGGTGAACTCCGGCGAGGTGTTGGCGGGCGAGAACTGCACGACGCCGGCACCCGTGATCTGGTTGATGACGGTCTTCGACACACCCGAGGACGCGGCGCCGATGATGGCGCTGACGTCCTGGGACAGCAGGTCGGTCACGGACTGCGTGGCGATGTCGGTCGTGGTGTCGCCGGAATCGCGATGCGTGATCGAGATGTCCTGGCCCAGCACACCGCCGGCCGCGTTGACCTCCTCGACGGCGAGGTTGACGCCCGCGATCTCCGGCGGGCCGAGGAACGCGAGCGTCCCGGTGGTCGGCAGGATGGATCCGAGCTTCAGCGGCTGGGGGCTCGTGGTCTCGCTGGCGGGTACGGCCGCAGGATCACCCTTCTCGCCCTGCTCCTCGCCGGTCCCACCCTCGCTCTCGGGACACGCCAGCGCGGATGCGCCCGCGGCCGCCGTGGTCTCCGTGCTGCCGCTGTCGCCGCCGTCGCCCTCGGAACCCGTGGTCCCGCCGCCACCGCAGCCGGAGGCGAAGAGCGCGACGCCCAGGCTCAGGGCAGCGATCTTCGCCGCGCGCGGGGCGTTCTCCCCAATGCCGAAACGCGCGGAGTTGCGTGTTGCAGTCATGAATTAGTCTCCTCGACCGAAAGGCTCTTGCTGCCTTTGATGCGTGTTGCCAGGTGTTCCTGGCTTATGGAAAAGCTAATCCAATTTCGTGTCCGAGATAAGGGAATCCGGTTACATCCTTGTAACGCTCGTCACAGCCGACAGATCCCACTCTTGACAGCGGGCACTGATCAGTATCCCGTCGATCGATGGCGGCCGGACACTTCCGCGGCCATTCAGCGGACCGATCCGGTGGCCACTCGCGCGGGAGAAGTGCCCCAGCAGGGACTCGAACCCTGACTGAACAGATTTTAAGTCTGCTGCCTCTGCCATTGGGCTACTGGGGCCGGCCGGACGCTCCAGCCTACCGCGGAGGGCAGGCTCGGTCCCTCGGCGGCGGCAGATCCGGCGGGGCGAAGCAGAACGACGGCGGCCCGGGGCGGGCCGCCGTCGTTCTCCTCACGGGTGGTGCGCGGTGCTCAGGCCGTCGCCTTCGCGGAGGCCGCCTTGCCCGCCGGGGTGGGCGGCTGGCTCTGCAGCGCGGTGTCCTTCTTCGGCGCCGGGGTGGCCGCTTCGCGGAACTGGCGCTGGGGGGTCTGCAGGTCGGAGAGCGGAGCGAGGTCCCGACCGAACAGGAAGCTCAGGCTCCAGTTGACGATGACGCGTGCCTTGCGCTCGTACATGGGCATCGCGAAGCCGTGGTAGCCGCGGTGCGCCAGCCACGCCGGGAAACCCTTCATGCCGAAGCCCATGATGTTCGCGACACCCTTGAACTGGCCGAAGCCGGCGACGGCACCGAGGTTGGTGTGGCGGTATTCCTTGACCTCGTCCACACCGTAGTTCGCAGCGAGGATGTTGGCGGCCAGCAGCTTGGCCTGGCGGACGGCGTGCTGGGCGTTCGGGACGCAGAAGCCTCCCACTCCCCCGCCCGTGAGGTCGGGGACGGCCGCGACGTCGCCGGCGGTCCAGGCGTGCTCGATGGGTCCGTCGTCGCCGGTGATGCGGAGTTCCGGGGAGGCACGGACGCGGCCGCGCTCGTCCACGGGGAAGTCCGTGGAGCGGACCACGGGGTTCGCCTGCACACCGGCCGTCCAGATGAGGGTGTCGGTGCCGAACTCGTCGGCCGGGGTCTTGTCCGGCATGTTGATGAGCTTGAGCGTGCCCTCCACCGCGCTGGAGAGCGAGGTGTTCAGCAGGACCTCGATCTGGCGTGACCGGAGGTGCTCGACGACCCACTCGGCCTGCTCGGCCGTGACCTCGGGCATAATGCGCCCCATGGCCTCGACCAGGACGAAGCGCAGGTCGCTGCGGCTGAGGCGCGGGTTGGCCTTCACGGCGTCACGGGCTGCGTCCTCCATCTCCGTGATGGTCTCGATGCCGGCGAAGCCGCCGCCGACGACCACGAAGGTGAGGGCGCGGTCCCGCTCGGGGCCTTCGGGGAGGACCGAGCCGGTCTCGATGCGCTCGAGCATGCGGTCGCGCAGGGCGACGGCCTCCTCGATCGTCTTCAGGCCGATGCCCTGGTCCTTCAGGCCGTCGATCGGGAAGGTACGCGTGATGGAGCCTGCGGCGACGACGACGTCCGTGTAGCCGAGCTCGAAGGACTCCCCGCCGCCCGAGGGTGCGATCGTCGCGGTGCGGCCCGCGTGGTCGATCGACGTGACCTTGCCGGAGATGAGCTCCGTCTTCCTCAGGTGCTTGCGGTGGGACACGATGGCGTGGCGCGGTTCGATGTTCCCGGCGGCGACCTCGGGGAGGAACGGCTGGTAGGTCATGTAGGGCAGGGGATCCACCAGCGTCACGATGCCGCCGTGGTCCTTGACCTTTTTCTGGAGCCGGTGCGCGACGTACAGGCCGACGTAGCCGCCGCCGACGACGAGGATGCGCGGGCGATCAGAGAAGTGTGGGTTCGATGCCATCCCTCGATGCTACCGGACTTTGTGAAAATCTTCACTAGCTCGGTGGGTGGCCCGGCAGCACTCTCGGGCCCCGATCGTCGTCCTCGGCGCTCCGCCCGCCGTCGCTCCTGTGTTCTCCGGCCGCCGCCTCGCGCCGCCGGACGTGAGCCACGTGCAGGGCTCCCCCCGCGAGCACGGCGAACATCAGGCCCGCGAAGCCGACCACCACGACGCCCGGGATGGTGTGGACCGACTCGAGTGGATCCTCCGCCTGCGGGGCGGGTGGGGCGGGGATGATCTCCGGGGCCGGTCGGCTGGGTGGCACGGGAGCCGGCGCCGGGCTCTGGCCGCCCCGCCGGTACAGCTCGATCCACTCGGCCATGCTGCCCAGTCGGTTCTGGTCGGGCACGGAGATGTCGCTGCCCACAGCCGCGGCCACGTCCAGGACACCGTAGCCGTAGAGGGTGTCGAAGCCCGGGGCCCCGGCGTCCTTCGCCGTACCGATGATGCGGTTGACGACCTCCGCGGCCGTGAGCTCCGGGTACCGCGACCGGATCAGGGCCGCCACGCCGGAGACGAGGGGCGCCGCGCCGGAGGTCCCGGACCAGTCGGCGTAGAACCCGCCGGGGAGCCCTCCCACGAGGTTCTCGGAGGGTGCCGCCACCGCGATGCTGATGCCTTCACTCGAGGCCTCGTCGCTGGCCATGCCGGACCGGTCGAGGCCGGCCACGGCGAGGACACCGGGGATCGTCGCGGGGGCACCGACCTGGGTCAGTCCACCGGCCCGGTTGCCGGCCGCAGCAACGATCACGACGTCGTTCTGCTCGGCGTGGAGGAAGGCGTCGTCCCAGCTCTCGGGCCATGCCGTGCTGGTGCTGCCGAGCGACATGTTGATGACGTCCGCGCCGTTGTCCACGGCCCAGCGGACGGCGTCGGGCACCTGCTCGTCGACGGAGATGCCGGCCGGGTTGGGGCCGCCGTTGGGCCCCTCGATCCAGACGGACACCGCGAGGAGGTCGGCCTTCGGTGCTACGCCGACGATGCCGTCCGGACCCTCCCCGTACTGGGAGTACGGCTCCGCCTCCACCGTGGGTTCCGCCGGGGCGGTGCCCCTGTCGGAGGGCTCGGGGGCGGGCGGCGCCTCCGCGTCGGTGTGTCCGCGGCCCGCCACGAGGGTGCTGACCAGGGTTCCATGGCTCGGCACCTCGCCGATGCCGCGCAGTCCGCCCGGGTCCCCGGCGCCGGAGGCGTCCGTCCCGCCGACCACGGCTCCGGCGAGGTCCGGGTGGGTCGCATCCACGCCGCTGTCGATCACGGCGACCGTGACGCCCTCGCCCTCCGTGGTCGTCCATGCCTCGGCGATGCCGTAGTCCTCGAGCCAGTACTCCTTGGCGCGCACCTCGTCGGCGGCGGCGGGCAGGGCTGCCTGCAGGAGGACGGTGAGGGCGACGACGACGGCCGTCCCCGTCCGGACGGCCGCGCGGGCTGGCGTGGGCATCAGCTCACGTGCCCTGCCGGGCGACGCTCAGCGCGATGCCGTCGAGGATGTCGTGCTCGCTCGCGACGGCGGTGGTGACGCGCCCACCGGTCAGGACCGCCACGCGATCGAGGATCGTCCGCCAGATGAGGGCGCCGGCACCGATGACATCCACCCGGCCCGGATGCATGTAGGGCAGCGACGCGCGCGATGCACGCGGCCGGTGGAGGAGGTCGGAGGCCGCCGCGGAGATCGCCGCGATGGGCAGCTCTGCCCCATGGATGCGGTCGGGCTGGTAAGCGGGCAGGTCGAGGGCGTGCGCGGTCACCGTGGTGACGCTGCCCGCCACGCCGACGATCTTGGTGACCTCATGCAGCGGCACCTCGTCGGCGGCCTGGTCGACGAGGTGCCGGACCTCGGCTTCCATCGCCGCGATCTGTTCCTCGGAGGGCGGGTCGTCCCGGAGGAAACGCTCCGTGAAGCGCACGCAGCCCATGTCGGTGCTCAGGGCTCCGATCAGCCCCCCGGCCGTGCCCGCCACGAATTCCGTGCTGCCACCGCCCAGGTCGATGACGAGGACGGTCTCGTCCGCGGCCGTCGCCAGGACGCTGACGGCGCCGTCGAAGGAGAGTCGCGCCTCCTCGTCCCCGGAGACGACCTCGGGCTCGACGCCGAGGCGTGCCCGGATGCCGTCCACGAAGTCCTGCCGGTTCTCGGCGTCCCGCGATGCCGACGTCGCCACGAACCGCACGGGCGGGTTCCCGTGCTGCGCGATCAGCGCCGCGTACTCCTCGGCCGCGGCGAAGGTGCGCTCCAGGGCGGCCTCGGACAGGCGCCCGGTCGCGTCGACCCCCTCGCCGAGGCGCACCACGCGCATGAGGCGCACGACGTCGGTCAGCACGCCGTCCTGGACGTCGGCGATCAGCAGGCGGATCGAGTTGGTGCCGCAGTCGATGGCAGCGGTGCGCATGGCTTCTCCTCGCGGGGGTGCGGTCGTGGCCGCGTCGGCGGCGCCGCGGCGGCGTGCCGCCCGTTTCGCCTCGAGCTCCTCGGGGCTCAGCCCCTGGGTCCTGGTGTGTCTGCTGAGGTCGGCGTGGGGCGCCTGGCCCGTGGTGTCCCATGCCCCGTCGCAGTAGCAGCGCTCCGGCGTCCACCAGGGGGCGACGCGGCTGATCGCCTCGTCGCCGAGCGGGTTCACGCCGGGACCCGCCGCGAGGGCATGGCCCACCAGCACGTGCAGGCATTTGACCCGTGTCGGCATGCCGCCGGCGGAAACGCCGTCGATCTCCGGGACCGGGCCCGTGCCGGCGCGTTCCCCGACGGCGTCGCGCGCCGCCAGGTACGCGAGGTGCGCCGCCCGGTAGTGATCGGCGAGACCGGAGTCCTCGGTGAGGCGGTCGCTCATCCCGGTCATCACGCCGTCGGCCTCGAGACGGGAGACCGCCGCGGTGATGACGGGGTGCGCCAGGTAGTACGTGGTGGGGAACGGGATGCCGTTGGACAGGCGCGGGGCCGTGGTGGCGACGAGCGGGTTCCCGCAGACGCACCGGGCACCGATCTCGACGACGTCGCGGACGGGACGCCCCAACTGCCGGCTGAGGACGTCGAGGTCGCGCCCGCTCGGGGTCCTGCTGTCGGTCGCCGGTCGATCCTCGAGGGCGTCGTGCTGGCGGTGCTGGGTCACGCTGTTCCTTCCTTGGTACGCGGCGGGCATGCGCTCCGGCGCAGCACCCGATCCGACGGGGCCCGCCCCGGGGGCGGCGTGCCGTCGCTCAGTCCGTCGCCGCGCGGGCGACCGAGGTCCACAGGGAGTCCACCCAGGGCAGGTCGGCGGGCTCGGCGGCCGAGCCCTCCCCCGTGCTCTCCTCGATGCCGTCGCCGCCCTTGACGAGGTAGCGGGTCTCGCCCGGCATCACGAGGAAGATCCGCTCGCGGGCCTGCTGCTTCACGAAGGCGGGATCGTCCCAGCGCGCGAGCTCCGAGGTGTAGTCGGCCTGTTGCTGCTGCTGCCGGGCGATGTCCGCCCGGAGGGCGTCGAGTTCGGTCTGCTGCTGCAGGTAACGGCTCACCGACGGCGCCAGCAGCACGATCACCGCGACGAGCACGACGGCGAGGGCCAGCAGGCGTCCCGAGAAGGCCTTCGCCGGGATGGGTGTGGCTTCCTCGGCCGGCTCGATGACCGACTCCGCCCGCCTGGACCCGAGCCGCCCGCGCCGGATGCTGCCGGCCAGCTGGGACCGTTCCGCCGCCCTGGCCGCGGAGGCCGACGCCGCGGGGGTCCCGGCGGCGTCCGGCCGCGGACGGGCCGGGGTCGTCCCGGCCGGTCCCGCGCCGGCGCGCGACGCAGAGGTGCCGCCGGAGCCCGGTGCGGGCCGTGGATCCTTCGTCGCCGAAGGGCCCGGGGCGCGCGGGGTGGCCGGTTTCCGCGGGGACCCGGCGGCCCTGGAGGTCGCCGGCGCGTGGCCGGTACCCCGGGGGCCCGTACCGGGTCCGGGCTGCGTGGAAGGCCCGACGGCCCGGGAGCCGTGGGCAGGGGGCTGGCCCTTGGACGTCCCCGGGACCGGCCGCTCCTCCGCCGCAGGCGTCGGGCGGCCGGCTCGCGGCACGTTAGGGCGGCGGACGGTCATGGAGCTCCTCGTCGATGCTGTCGCGTGTGGTCGCGTGGGTGCCTCACGGAACCCGTCTAACGAGGGTAACCGCCCTGTCGATCAACTGCGGATCACCTAGGCCGTGAAACGCGGGAAGGCGCTGCGGCCGGCGTAGCGTGCGGCGTCGTCGAGCTCCTCCTCGATGCGCAGCAGCTGGTTGTACTTGGCGACGCGCTCGCTCCGGGCGGGTGCGCCGGTCTTGATCTGGCCCGCATTGGTGGCCACGCAGATGTCCGCGATCGTGGTGTCCTCGGTCTCGCCGGAGCGGTGCGAGGTGATCGTCGTGTAGCCGGCGCGCTGCGCCATCGAGATGGCGTCGAGCGTCTCGGTCAGGGTGCCGATCTGGTTGACCTTGACCAGCAGCGAGTTCGCCGTCCGGGTGGAGATGCCCTTGGCGAGGCGCGTGGGGTTCGTGACGAAGAGATCGTCGCCGACGATCTGCACCCTGTCGCCCAGCGAGTCGGTGAGGAGCTTCCAGCCTTCCCAGTCGTCCTCGTCGAGCGGATCCTCGATGGAGACGAGCGGGTAGTCGCGGACGAGCTCCTCGTAGTAGGCGCTCATCTCCTGGGTGCTGAGGGACTTGCCCTCGAACTGGTACGCGCCGTCCTTGTAGAACTCGGAGGCGGCGACGTCGAGCGCGAACGCGATGTCGGTGCCCGGCGTGTACCCGGCGCGCTCGATCGCGGTGGTGATGAGGTCCAGGGCGTCGCGGTTGGACGGCAGGTTGGGGGCGAAGCCGCCCTCGTCGCCGAGGCCGGTGGCCAGGCCCTTCTCCTTCAGCACGGACTTGAGCTCGTGGTACACCTCGACGCCCCAGCGGAGGCCCTCGGAGTAGGTCTGTGCGCCGAGCGGCACGATCATGAACTCCTGGATGTCGACGTCGGAGTCCGCGTGGGATCCGCCGTTGAGGATGTTCATGAGGGGGACGGGCAGCACGTGCGCGTTCGGTCCGCCGAGGTAGCGGTACAGCGGGAGGGTCGAGGACTCCGCGGCGGCGCGGGCGATGGCGAGCGAGACGCCGAGCATCGCGTTGGCGCCCAGGTTGGACTTGTTCTCGGTGCCGTCCAGGTCGATCATCGCCTGGTCGATCGCGCGCTGGTCGGCGGCGTCGAATCCGAGGAGGGCCGGCTGGATCTGCTCGATCACGGCTTCGACGGCCTGCAGGACGCCCTTCCCGAGGTAGCGGTCCTTCTCGCCGTCACGGCGTTCGTTCGCTTCGAACGCACCGGTGGACGCACCGGAGGGGACGGCGGCGCGGCCGAAGGTGTCGTCGTCGAGCAGTACCTCGACCTCGACCGTGGGGTTTCCGCGGGAGTCGAGGATCTCCCTCGCGTGGATGGCATCGATAATGGCCATGGAATAGCTCCTCTTCGTTGGAGTGTAGGGTCAACATCTTGTTGGGACGTCTTTGTCAGGGCAACGGAGGTGTTGCTCCCAGCCTAGTTCACCTGCGTCCCGGCGGTGCCGTGGGTCACGCGGTTGTGACGCGGGCGGGCCGGCCGTCCCCGGGCTCAGGCCCCGTCGCGGACATCCCGCTGGTAGTCCAGCACGGCACGGCGCAGGGCACGCTCCGGGTCGATGCCCGCGCCGAGCGCCCGGCGGACCAGGGCCAGCAGTTCCAGGCCGAGGTCGGCCTCGCTCCCGGCCACGACGCCCTGCGGCTGCTCCGGCCGGTCCTCCCCCGCGCTGCTCTCCCCCGCCCGCCCGAGGGTCTTCGCGGCGAAGGCCAGCGCGGGGAGGTGGTGCGGGATGCCGTCGAACGGTGAGGTGCGGGCGGGCCGCTCCTGCGCCTTCACGGCCTGCCACGCGGCGACGATGCCGTCGACCGACGGCGTGTCACGCCCGGGCGTCGCGGCCCGCAGGCTCCCGTCCGTCGCGAACACGTGCGGGTTCCGGCGCACCAGCTTGTCGGTGAGCCCCTCCGCCACCTCGGCGAGCCCGAAGGACCCGGCCTCGGCCCGGAGGTGTGCGTGCAGGACCACCTGGAACAGGACGTCGCCGAGCTCGCCCCGGAGCTCGTCGAGGAGGGACCGCTCCGGCGTCCCGGCGCGCGAGACGTCGTCGACCGCCTCGTAGAGCTCGTACGTCTCCTCCACGAGGTACCCGAGCAGCGCCGCGTGGTCCAGGGCGGCCGTCCACGGGCAGTGGCGGCGCAGCAGGGCGACCACCTCGACGAGGCGCTCCACCGCCGCGCCCGGAGGGTTCCCGGGCGTGGCGTCGCGCGCCCCTGCCGCGTCCTCCACGGAGCTCAGGCGGAGGCCAGCCCGGCGGCGGCGTCGAACCGCTGGGCGACGTACTCGGCCAGGGCCTCGCGGTCCTCGAGCGGCAGGAACGCGGCGTCGACGGCGTTCAGGGTGAGGGCCAGGAGGTCGCCGAGGTCGTAGCCGAAGGTCTCGACGAGCAGCTCGAACTCACCGGTCAGCGTGACCCCGCTCATGAGGCGGTTGTCGGTGTTGACGGTGACCTTGAAGCCCAGCTGGTAGAGCAGGTCGAACGGGTGGGCGTCGATCGTGGTGCCGAAGGCCTCGATGGCCCCGGTCTGCAGGTTCGAGGACGGGCACAGCTCGAGCGCGATCCCCCGGTCCCGCACCCACGACGCGACCAGGCCGAGGTTCGCGATGCCCACCTCTTCGCCGTCGGCGGCCTGCTCGTCCGCGGCTTCCTCGATCTCGATGTCCTCGGCGATGCGGACGCCGTGGCCGAGGCGCAGCGCACGCCCGGCGACGAGCGCGTCCCGGATGCTGTCCAGGCCGGCGGCCTCTCCCGCGTGGACGGTCACGGGGAACTGCTCGGAGGCGAGGAAGGTGAAGGCGTCGGCGAAGCGGGACGCCGGGAAGCCGTTCTCCGCACCGGCGATGTCGAAGCCGACGGCCCCGCGGTCGCGGTGGCGGAGGGCGAGTTCGGCGATCTCCTGGCCGCGGTCGGCGTGCCGCATCGCGGTGACGAGCTGGCCCACCTGGATGACGCGGCCGGCGGCGATCGCCGCGGCGGCGCCCGCCTCGAGCCCCTCCTGCACGGCTTCGACGGCCTCGTCGAGGCTCAGGCCCTGCCGGGTGTGCTGTTCGGGGGCCCAGCGGACCTCGCCGTAGACCACGCCGTCGAGCGCGAGGTCCTCGACGAACTCCCGCGCCACGCGGATGAGCCCGTCCCGTGTCTGCATGACGGCGATCGTGTGGTCGAACGTCTCGAGGTACCGCTCGAGGGAGCCCGAGTCCGCGGATTCGCGGAACCAGGCACCGAGGGACTCGGCGTCGGAGGCCGGCAGCTCGTGGCCGATCGCGGCGGCGAGCTCGAGGATGGTGGCCGGCCGCAGCCCGCCGTCGAGGTGGTCGTGGAGAGAGACCTTCGGGAGGGTCCGGATGTCGATGGCAGCGTCGGGGACGGCGTCGTTCTGGGTCTGGGTCACGCTGCCAGCCTACGCGATGCGCGTCAGCGCGGGCCCGCCCCGTGGGCCGGTTCGGGCCGGCCCCGGGCCTCGCCGGCGGACCCCCCGGTGGGCTCCCCGTCGGACTCATCGCGCGTGGCCTGCAGCGGGGTCGAGCCGCGGACGAGGGCGATCACGCGGTCCGTCACGAGACCGATCACGACGGCGATCCCGACGGCCACGGCGACCCCGAGCAGGTGGTTGTGCTGGAACCACGTGCCCGCGACGGCGCCGATCCCGACGGAGTAGCCGGCCCACACCACCCCGGACAGGGCCGTGAGGGCCACGAAGCGGCGCCGGGAGTAGCCGGTCGCGCCCGCGGTGAGGTTCACCGCGACCCGGCCGATCGGGATGAAGCGCGCCACCAGGATGAGCGAGGCCGCGCGCCTGGTGAGCTCCCTGCCCGCCCAGGTGAAGGAGCGCTGCATCCGGGGCCGCCGCATCCACCGGAACCGTTCGGTGCCGATCCATCGGCCGAGGAGGAAGGCGATGTTGTCGCCGAGGAAGGCTCCGAGCGCCGCGACCAGGACCAGCAGCCACGGGTCGGGCACCCCCTGCGTGAGGATGAGGGACGCCAGCCCGACGACGACGGATTCGCTGGGCACGGGCGGGAAGAAGCCGTCGACGACGCAGCAGGCGAGGACCAGGAGGTACACCCAGGGCTCTCCCGCCGCTGCGAGGACGCCGGCGCCGATGCCGTCCAGGGCAGTGGTGATCGCATCCATCGTGGGCTCCTGCCGTCGTCGCCCCGTACCTCCGTGACGGGCGTCCGGCTCCGACGCTACCGGCGCACCCGGGGCCGGGTCGTCGGCCTTCCGGGCGACCTGCGCAGGGGCCGGTCTCACCCCGAGGGATGAGACCGGCCGCGCAAGCCCCTAGGGGTTCACCCTGCCGGGCGCCCGCGTGGGAGGACTAGGCGATGCGGTCGATGATGAGCCGCTGCGCCGGGCGCGATCCCTCGGGCGCGATCACGACGGCGTCCGCCAGCGCCTCGCGTGCACGCTCGAACCTCTCGGGGGTGTCGGTGAGCAGCGTCATCAGCGGCTCCCCCGCGCGCACCGTGGCCCCGGGCTTCGCGTGCATCCGCACGCCGGCGCCCGCCTGCACCCGGTCCTCCTTGCGGGCACGGCCGGCACCGAGGCGCCACGCGGCGACACCCACCGCGAGCGCGTCCAGGCCCACGAGGACGCCGTCCGCCGGGGCGAGGACGATCTCGGACTCCTTCGCGACCGGCAGGGCCGCGCGCGGGTCGCCGCCCTGCGCCTCGATCATCCTGTTCCACACGTCCATGGCGCGACCGTCCTTCAGGGCGGCCGCGGGATCGGCGTCGTGCACGCCGGCACAGGCGAGCATCTCCTCGGCGAGGCGGACGGTGAGTTCGACGACGTCGGACGGGCCCCCGCCCGCGAGGACCTCGACGGACTCCTCGACCTCGATCGCGTTGCCGGCGGTGAGCCCGAGCGGGGTGCTCATGTCCGTGAGGAGCGCGACGGTGTTCACGCCGGCGTCCTTGCCGAGCGCCACCATGGTCTCGGCCAGCTCACGGGCACGGGCCTCGTCCTTCATGAACGCGCCGCTGCCCACCTTGACGTCGAGGACGAGCGAGCCGGTGCCCTCCGCGATCTTCTTGCTCATGATCGAGGACGCGATGAGGGGGATGGCCTCGACGGTGCCGGTGACGTCGCGGAGCGCGTACAGCTTCTTGTCGGCGGGCGCCAGGCCCGTGCCGGCCGCGCAGATGACCGCGCCCACCTCGGCGAGCTGGCGGAGCATGTCCTCGTTGCTGAGGTGCGCCTGCCAGCCGGGGATGGATTCGAGCTTGTCCAGGGTCCCGCCGGTGTGGCCGAGGCCCCGGCCGGAGAGCTGCGGCACCGCGACGCCGAACACGGCGACCAGGGGGGCCAGCGGCAGGGTGATCTTGTCCCCCACCCCGCCGGTGGAGTGCTTGTCGCTCGTGGGGCGGCCGAGCGAGGAGAAGTCCATCCGCTCGCCCGAGGCGATCATCGCGGCCGTCCAGCGGGAGATCTCGGCGCGGTCCATGCCGTTGAGGAGGATGGCCATGTTGAGGGCGGCCATCTGCTCGTCGGCGATGGCGCCGCGCGTGTAGGCGTCGATGGTCCAGTCGATCTGCTCGGGCGAGAGGATGCCGTGGTCGCGCTTGATGCGGATGATGTCGACGGCGTCGAAGGCTTCGGTCATGGGGGATCCTCGGATCTGTTCGGCGGGGTGGGTGTGGACGACGGGAAGGGCGGCGCGGGGCGCGGCCGGTCGGGCCGCGCCCCGTGGGCCGGGTGCTCAGGCGAGGTGCTGGGGTCCGAAGGCGTCCGGCAGGACCTCGTCCATGGTGCGGATGCCGCTGACGGTCAGGAGGACCATGTCCGGGGCCCGGAACTCGTACAGCAGCTGGCGGCAGCGCCCGCACGGCATGAGGGTGTTGCCCTCGCCGTCCACGCAGCTGAAGGCCCTGATGCGCCCGCCGCCGCTCATGGCCAGCGCACTGACGAGCGCGCACTCGGCACACAGCGTCAGCCCGTAGGACGCGTTCTCCACGTTGCAGCCGGAGACGATCCGGCCGTCGTCGAGGAGTGCCGCCGCTCCGACGGGGAACTTCGAATAAGGGACGTAGGCGTTCCTCATCGCCTCCGTCGCGGCGGCGGTGAGGGTGTCCCAGGGGATCCCGGCCGGGGTGGTGGTCTCGTTCATGAGGGGTGCTCCTAGCCCTTGATGTACGGGATGCCGCTGGCTCCCGGCGCCCTCGAGCGGCCCACGAGGCCCGCGACGGCGAAGACCGTCACCACGTAGGGCAGCATGCGCAGGAACTGGTCCGGCACCGGGGTGCCGAGCAGGCTGAGCACGTTGGACAGGTTCGTGGCGAAGCCGAACAGCAGGGCAGCGAAGAACGCGCCGATCGGATTCCACCGGCCGAAGATCATGGCCGCCAACGCGATGTAGCCCGCGCCCGCCGTCATGTCGCGCCCGAAGCCCGAGACGGCGACGAGCGTGAAGAAGGACCCGCCGATGCCCGCGACGACACCGGCCAGGAGCACGTTCGTGAAGCGCACCCGGTTGACGTTGACGCCCAGAGTGTCGGCGGCCTTCGGGTGCTCCCCGACCGCGCGGGTCCGCAGGCCCCAGCGGGAATGGAAGAGCTCCACGTAGATGACGGCGACCGCCACGTACATCAGGTAGCCGACGATGGTCTGCTCGAAGAGGATCGGCCCGATCACGGGGAGGTCCGAGAGCAGCGGGATCTCGATGATGGGCAGGCGCGGCGGCGAGTTCCACCGCTCCGGGTCCTCGGTGAGGACGGCGGAGAACAGGAAGCCGGTGAGCCCCGAGACCAGCACGTTGAGCACGACGCCGACGATCACCTGGTTGACGACGTAGCGGATGCTGAAGACGGCGAGGACCAGCGACACGAGGACGCCGGCGACGGCCGCGGCGAGGAGGCCGACGAACGCGTTGCCGGACAGCGACCCGGCGACGGCCGCGGCGAAGGCGCCGAACAGCAGCTGCCCCTCGATGGCGATGTTGACGACGCCGGAGCGCTCGCACAGGATGCCCGAGAGCGAACCGAAGATCAGCGGGACCGCGAGGGTCACCGACCCGGCAAGGAGCCCGTAGAGGGCCACGTTCGGGGTGCGGGCACTGCCCACCACCCAGGTCAGGAAGGCGATGAGGAACAGGACGGCGAACACGGCCGGCACCCAGGTGGGCACCTTCCGGCCGGAGCGCGTCCGCAGGAACGCGATGACCGCGAGGGCGATCATCCCGAGGGCGGCGATCCAGCCGACGACGGGCGCCGACACCACGAGCGGGGGCAGGACGATCGCGTCGCCGTCCTCCGAGAGGCGGAACGTGACGTCGTTGGCCGGGGCCCCGATCGCGAAGACCAGGAGGGAGAAGAGCGCGACGACGGCGAGGATGATCGGGGTCTTCCAGCTGCGCACGCGGGCGTCGCCGCCGTCGCGGGCGCCGTGCGCGGGCGCTTCGGTGGTTGCTGTGCTCATGCTGCTGCTCCGGTCGAGGCTGGCGTACGGGTCGTGGAGCCGCCCTTGCCGGCACGGGAGGCGCCGGGTGCGGGGAGGCGGAACAGCGCGCGGACGAGCGGCGGCGCTGCGATGAAGAGGACGATGAGCGACTGCACCACGAGGACGATGTCGATGCTGGTGCCGGTCGACGCCTGCATGGTCACCCCGCCGGCGCGGAACGCGCCGAACAGGATGCCCGCCGCGAAGGTGCCCCACGGGGTGGAACGCCCGAGCAGGGCGACGGTGATCGCGTCGAAGCCGAAGCTCGCAGCGACCCCCGAGGTCAGCACCTTCTCGGTGCCGGACACCTGTGCCACGCCCGCGAGTCCCGCGAGGGCACCGGCGATGGCCATCGCCAGGATGTAGCCCTTGCTGACGTTGATGCCGGCGGTGCGGGCCGCGCTCGAGTTGGCGCCGATGGCGCGCAGCTCGAAGCCGACCGTCGAGCGGTTGAGCAGCCATGCCACGAAGAACGTCGCCAGCACGGCGACGACGAAGCCCCAGTGCAGGCGGAACCCCGCGCCGAGCAGCGGCGGGTAGAGCGCCGTCGCGTCGAGCTGGGGGCTGATGGGGTTCGTGGACCCCGGCCGCTGGAAGGCCGGTGTGCTCAGGAAGTAGAGGACCAGGTTGACGGCGATGTAGTTGAACATGATGGTCAGGATGACCTCGTGGGCGCCCGTGCGTGCCTTGAGGAGCCCGACGATCCCGGCCCAGATCGCACCGCCGACCATGCCGGCGAGGATCACCAGGAGCAGGTGGATGCCGGCCGGGAGGTGGAGCGTGAAGCCGACCCAGCCCGCGAAGGTCGCACCGATGAGGATCTGGCCCTGCGCGCCGATGTTGAACAGGCCCGCGCGGAACGCGAGCGCCACACCCAGGCCGGCGCAGATGAGCGGCGTGGCGACCGTCAGCGTCTGCGTCAGCGGGTAGATCATCCGGGCGAAGGTCTCCCCCTGGAAGTTGAACACCGAGCCCTGGAAGAGGGCGATGTACGCGCTCGACGCCGCGGCCCAGGCCGCCGCCAGGGTGTCCTGCGGCCGGCTGAAGAAGTACGACGACGCCCGTGCCACGTCCTCGTCGGTGACGGCGATGAGCAGGCCGCCGAGGACCAGCGAGAGGATCACGGAGAGGAAGGCGACGAGCGCGTTCCCGGTCATGATGCGCTGCAGGAGCGTCGACTCGGGCGAGGTTCCGCCGCCGAGACCGGCCGCGGTGGGTGGCACCGCGGGAGGGGGCAGTTCCCCTCCCGCCGTCTCCGCCGCGTTCTCGCGCCGCACCTCGTCCTGGCGCGCGGCCTCCTTCGCTTCCCGACGGCTCAGCGGAGCGTCGCCGTCGGTCGCCGGGCTGGCCGGTCTGTCGTCCTGCGGGCTCACAGGTTTCCTCCTTGAACGTCGTGTACCTGGGCCAGTGCTTCGTCGCCGGCCATGCCGGCCATCATCAGGCCGAGGACATCGCGCGACGCCGTGCCGGGCACGATGCCCATGAGGCGCCCGCGGTACAGCACGGCGATCCGGTCGGCGAGTTCCAGGACCTCGTCGAGCTCGGTGGAGACGATGATGACGGGTGTGCCGCCGTCGCGCTCCGCGACGATGCGCCGGTGCAGGAACTCGATGGATCCGACGTCGACGCCGCGGGTGGGCTGCGAGGCGATGAACAGTTCGAGCGGCCGGGAGAACTCGCGGGCCATGACGACCTTCTGCTGGTTCCCGCCGGACAGCGTCCCCGCCGCCGCGGACGCGGACTGCGTCCGGATGTCGTACTCCGCGATCTTCTCCTCGGCGTTCTGCTCGATGACCGCGGGTGACATGGACAGGCCCCGGGCGAAGGGGTCGTCGTCGTAGCGGTTGAGGACGAGGTTCTCGGCGACCGAGAACGTGCCGACGAGCCCGTCCACGCTGCGGTCCTCGGGGACGAACCCGACGCCGGCGCGGATGACGTCCTTGACGCTGCGGCCCAGGAGCTCCTCGCCGCCGAGCGTGATCGAGCCCGTGACGTGGTCCTGGAGCCCCATGATGGCTTCCGTGAGTTCGGTCTGCCCGTTGCCCTGGACGCCGGCGATGGCGAGGATCTCCCCCTGCGCCACCTCGAAGCTGAGGCCGTCCACGACGCGCTGGCCGTTGGCGGCCTGGACCGTGAGGTCGCGGACCCTGAAGGTCACCTCGCCGGGGGTCGCGGGCTTCTTGTCGAGCGTGAGGCTGACCGAGCGCCCCACCATGAGGGACGCGAGCTCGGTGGTCGACGCGTCCGGGTCCGCGGTGCCGACCACCTTGCCGCGGCGGATGACGGTGATGACGTCGGAGACGGCCTTGACCTCGCGGAGCTTGTGCGAGATGAAGACGATCGACTTCCCGTCGGCCTTGAGCTGGCCCATGATGCCGAGCAGCTCGTCGGTCTCCTTGGGTGTCAGCACGGCGGTGGGCTCGTCCAGGATCAGCACCTCGGCGTCGCGCACGAGGGCCTTGATGATCTCGACGCGCTGCTGCACGCCGACGGGCAGGTCCTCGACCACGGCGTCGGGATCGACGTCGAACCCGTACTGGTCGGAGATCTGCCGGATACGCGTGCGCGTCTTCTGCAGGTCGAGCATGCCGCCCGCCTTCGTCGCCTCGTTGCCGAGGGCCACGTTCTCCGCCACGGTGAACACCGGCACGAGCATGAAGTGCTGGTGCACCATGCCGATCCCGGCGGCCATGGCGTCCCCGGGTCCCTTGAAGGTCACCGGCTTGTCGTCGACGAGGATCTCGCCCTCCGTCGGGTCGTACAGCCCGTACAGCACGTTCATGAGCGTCGACTTCCCGGCCCCGTTCTCACCGAGCAGGCTGTGTACCTGTCCCGGTTCGACGACGAGATCGATGGAGTCGTTGGCGACGAGCGATCCGAATCGCTTCGTGATGCCGATCAGTTCGAGTTTCACAACTCATCCAACCTGTTCTGTTCTTGTCGTGTCCTGACTCGTCGCTGGATCGAGCGGAAGCCACGTGAAGGATACCGGGCGGCGCATCGGTGCACCGACCGGCCTCGAATGCAAACCGCCCTCCTCCCGGGGTGACCCCGCGGGAGGAGGGCGGTCCTGGTGCGCTGCCGTGCTACTTCGGGCTGGCCGCCGATTCGACCGTGATCTCGCCCGAGACGATCTGGTCCTTCAGGCCGTCGAGCGTCGCCTGCAGATCGGCGGGGACGTTGGCCTCCTGGTCGTGGAACGGCGCCAGTGCCACGCCGCCGTTCTCGAGGGTGCCCACGTACGGGGTGTTGTCGAAGTTGCCCTCGACGTCGGTGCTGATGACGTCCTCGACGGCATCGCCCATGAGCTTCATGACCGAGGTCAGGATGAACTCCTCGCCCTTGCCCGCGGTCTCGTAGCCGTCGGAGTCGACCCAGATGGCCTTGACGTCCTTGCCGCCCGCATTGGCCTCGATGACGGCGTCGAGCGTACCCGAACCGACCGGACCGGCGACGGGCATGATGATGTCGGCGCCCTCGTTGATGAAGTTCTGGGTGTTGGTCTTGCCTGCTGCCTGGTCCTCGAAGTTGCCCACGAAGGTGCCGTTCTGGCTCTCCTTGTCCCAGCCGAGGAGCTGGACGTCGCCGCCGGTCTCCTCGTTGAAGTAGGTGACGCCGTCGGCGAAGCCGTCCATGAAGATGGTCACGGTCGGGATGTTGATGCCGCCGAAGGTGGCCACCTTGCCGGTCTCGCTCGTGGCGGCCGCCGCGTAACCGGCCAGGAACGCCGCCTGCGCCGTGTCGTAGATGATCGGCTTGACGTTCGGCAGGTCGATCGAGTTGTCGTCCACGATCGCGAATTTCGCCTCGGTGTTCTGCTCGGCGGCGGCCTTCGTGGTGTCGGCGAGCAGGAAGCCCACGGTGACGGTGAGGTTGCAGCCGCCCTGGACCATGCTGTCCACGTTGGGCCCGAAGTCGGTCTCGGCCTGCGACTCGGCCTGGTTGATCTCGATGCCGAGGTCCGCTTCGGCCTTCTTCAGGCCCTCGTAGCTGGACTGGTTGAACGAGCGGTCGTCGAATCCACCCGAGTCGGAGACGATGCAGCCGAGGTAGTCGGAATTCGCTTCGGCGCTCGAGCCGCCTGACGCCTCTTCGGCCGGCGGTGCCCCGCAGCCGGAGAGGACGAGGGCCGATACGCCGAGAACGGCCGCGGACAGGCCGGTGCCGCGCGAAATTTTGCGCAGTGAGTTCTTCAAAATGCCTCCAGGAGAGATATGCGCCACGGGAAGGAATGCCAGCGAGTGTCCATCCCGGACACGATTGGTCCGAGGCTCTGTTGTCACTGGAAGACCGTGGCGCCGCGACACCGTCGGTGCAGCACGTATGCGAACATCCTAAGGGCCAAGTGACGGGGAACACTACACGGGCACACCGAGGGCGCCGATCGTTCGAGTTTCGTTATGCACAGGTTGCTGAGCACCTGTCCGGCGGTGCCGGACGCCCGGCTACGCGTCGGCGCCGAGGACGGCCCGGAGGGCGGCGGCGGTCATGACGCGGATGCCGTAGCCGATGGCCCTCTCGTCCGGCCGGTAGTCGCCGCGGTGCAGGTCGTAGGTCTCCCCGCCGGGCGTGCGGGTCCCCAGCCGCATCATGGCGCCGGGCACCTCCTGGGTCATCCAGGCGAAGTCCTCGCCTCCCATGGACTGCGGCGTCAGGACGACGGCGCCCGGGCCGAGTTCGGCGCGGGCGGCGGCCTCGAGCAGGCCGGTCTCCGCCTCCTGGTTCACCACGGGGGGCACACCGCGGGTGTGCTCCAGCTTCACGGTCACGCCGAACGGCGCCGCGACCTCGCGGACGGCGCGGTCGAGCAGCTCGCCGGCGGACTTCCACGCATCGGCGTCGAGGCAGCGCAGCGTGCCCGACATGTAGCCGTGCGCCGGGATCGCGTTGGGGGCCGACCCGGCGTGGATCTGTCCCCACACGAGGGAGACGGCGCTGCGCACGTCGATCCGGCGGGAGAGCACGGCCGGGACGTTCACGGCGATGGACGCCAGCGCGAACACGAGGTCCTCGGTCAGGTGCGGGCGCGAGGTGTGGCCGCCGCGACCGCTGAGCTCGACGCGGATGGTGTCCGACGCCGATGTGATGGCGCCGATGCGCGTGCCGACCAGGCCGACGTCGATCCGCGGGTCGCAGTGCAGGGCGAGGATCCGCGGCAGGCCGGTGAGCACGCCCTGGTCGATGACGTCCAGGGCGCCGCCGGGCATCATCTCCTCGGCGGGCTGGAAGATGATCCGCACCGTGCCGGGCAGGGGCTGCTCGCGGTCCAGGTCGGCGAGGACGAGGGCGACGCCGAGCATCACCGTCGTGTGGATGTCGTGGCCGCAGGCGTGCGTCACGCCGGTCGAGGCCGACGCGTAGGCGAGGCCCGTCTCCTCGACGATCGGCAGGGCGTCGATGTCCGCCCTCAGACCGAGGCGAAGCGGACCCTGGCCCACGTCCACGAAGACGCCGGTGCCCAGCAGCCGCTGCGGGACGAGACCCGCCTGCCGGAGCCGTGCGACGAGCAGGTCCGAGGTGCGGTGCTCCTTGAAGGACAGCTCGGGATGCCGATGGATGTCACGCCGGATGCCGGTCAGCTCGTCGAGCAGCGTGTCGAGGGATGCACCGACCCGTGAGGCAGGGGGGCTCTGGGCGCTGAACGTTTCCACGCCCTCAGCCTACCGACCGGCGGCCCGCGGGCGGCACTTCATTGCTCCCGCGCCTCCGCCGTCCGATTCCTTGCCCTCCTAGAGCACGTCGGTGTCGCCGCTGGCGCGGAGCCTCTCGACGGCCTTCTTGACCTCCTGGGCGTGTTCCTTGGTAGTGACGAGCAGGGCGTCGGGGGTGTCCACGATGACGACGTCGTCGATCCCGATGAGCGCGATCACCCGCTTGGTGTCCGAGACGACGATGCCCGAGGCGTTCTCGGAGAAGACGCGCGCACCCTCCCCCATCACCGTGAGCTCGCTGTTCTCCTCGGCCGGGTTCAGCCGTCCGATGGCCGCGAAGTCGCCGACGTCGTCCCAGCTGAACTCGCCGGGGATCATGGCGACGTCGCCCGCGGCCGCGGCGGGCTCCGCCACGGCGTAGTCGATGGCGATCTTCGGCAGCGTCGGCCAGACGCGGCGGGCCACCTCGACCCGGCGGGGGGTGTCCCAGGCCTCCGCGATCTCGGCGAGGCCGGCGTAGAGCTCGGGCTCGTTGGCGGACAGGTGCTTGAGCATGAGGTCCACCGGGGCCACGAACATGCCGGCGTTCCAGGAGTAGTTGCCGCTCTCGATGTAGCCGTCGGCGACCTCCTGCGAGGGCTTCTCCACGAATTCGATGACGGCGTGCGCGCTCGGCGCCCCGTCCACGGCGAGGGGCTCGCCGGCCCTGATGTACCCGAAGCCGGTCGACGCGTGGGTCGGCTTGATGCCGATGGTGACGATGAAGCCGCGGGCGGCCGTCTGGATGGCCTCACGGACCGCGTCCTGGAAGACGTCGACCGGCGCGATCACCTGGTCGGCTGCGAACGACCCCATGATGATGCGCGGGTCCCTCCGGTGCAGGATCGCGGCGGCGAGCCCGATCGCGGCCCCGGAATCCTTCGGCTCCGACTCGAGGACGAGATTCAGGTCCTCGATCTCCGGGAGCTGCGCGAGCACCGCGCGTCGGTGGACGATGCCGGTGACGACCATGATCCGCCCGTCGCAGAGGGGGCGGAGGCGGTCGTAGGTGGCACGGATCAGGGTGCTGCCGGAACCGGTGAGGTCGTGCAGGAACTTGGGCGCGGCCGCCCGTGAGAGCGGCCACAGCCGCGTGCCGGTGCCTCCCGCGGGGATCACGCCGTGGAAGCGCGCGAGCGCATCGTCTACGAGCTCGGTGTCTGGGGTGTGGGCAGCCGCCCTCTCGGTACTCATCCGTTCCACGGTAACCGACGCATGCCGGGGCGGGCTCCCTCCCGCCGGGGCCACCCCCCCCCCCCCCCCCCCGGTGGGTGCCGGGCACGGTGCCGGGCTCGGTGTCGACCCCGGTGTTAACAAGGTCACAGGTGAGGCGCCCCTAAATTGAACGGGGAGTGTCACCGGCCTAGATTATTCTTATCTGAAGAGTGCTGTCGCACCGGCGTAATCCCTGCGTATATCGCGCTAACGCCCTCGCGATGCAGGGAGGTCAATTCAATGCCGAAGACACTGTCACCAACGGGCACCCTCTACCGTGGCCGGGAAGGCCAATGGTCCTGGGTGGCCCACCGCATCACCGGGGTCGTGATTTTCTTCTTCCTCCTCGTCCATGTCCTGGACACCTCGCTCGTGCGCGTCTCCCCGGAGGCGTACGACGCCGTCATCGCCTCCTACAAGAACCCGATCATGGGTCTCGGAGAACTCGGCCTCGTGGCCGCGATCGTCTTCCACGCCTTCAACGGCATCCGCGTCATCCTCGTGGACTTCTGGAAGAAGGGCCCCAAGTACCACCGCCAGATGCTCTGGAGCGTCGTCGGCCTCTGGGCGGTCGTCATGATCGCCTTCTCGATCCGCCATCTCTCGCACGTCTTCGGAGGTTAGGACCCCATGGCTACGCCAACCATTGAAACCCCCCGCTCCGGCCGGGTGTCCCCTGGCTACTCCCGTACCCCGGGCTCGCGCGGCAACTTCGAGATGATCGCCTGGCTGTTCATGCGCATCTCGGGGGCCATCCTGGTGGTGCTGATCTTCGTGCACCTCTACGTGAACCTCGTCGCGGGTGACGGCATCACCGGCATCGACTTCGGGTTCGTCGCCGGGAAGTGGGCGAGCCCCATCTGGCAGATCTGGGACCTGACCATGCTGTGGCTGGCCATGCTGCACGGCACCAACGGCATCCGGGTGATCATCAACGACTACGCGGAGAAGAACAGCACGCGCATGTGGCTGAAGGGCGTCCTGTACACGTCGACCGTCGTGATCGTGGTCCTCGGCACGCTCGTGATCTTCACCTTCGATCCCTGCCCCGTCATCGACGGGGTGGCCCACGTCGCGGACTACTGCCCCGCCCCGTAACACCTGCCGCAGGCCGGCAACTCCCGCATGACGGGCCCTCCGGGCCGCACTCATGCAGCCTCAACGGTTTCAACAGAAAGAGCGACCAGCATGCAGGTCCACAAGTACGACGTCGTCATCGTCGGCGCGGGCGGCGCAGGAATGCGCGCGGCCATCGAATCGGGCCAGCGCGCCCGCACCGCCGTCCTGACGAAGCTCTACCCCACCCGCTCGCACACCGGAGCCGCGCAGGGCGGCATGTGTGCTGCACTCGCCAACGTCGAAGAGGACAACTGGGAGTGGCACACCTTCGACACCGTCAAGGGCGGCGACTACCTCGTCGACCAGGACGCCGCCGAGGTCATGGCGAAGGAAGCCATCGAGGCCGTCCTGGACCTCGAGAAGATGGGCCTGCCGTTCAACCGGACGCCCGAAGGACGCATCGACCAGAGGCGCTTCGGCGGCCACACGCGCGACCACGGCAAGGCGCCCGTCCGGCGCTCCTGCTACGCCGCCGACCGCACCGGGCACATGATCCTCCAGACGCTCTACCAGAACTGCGTCAAGCACAACGTCGAGTTCTACAACGAGTACTACGTCCTGGACCTCCTGATGGTGGACCAGGAAGTCACGGTGGACGGCGTGACGCGCATCGAGAAGCGCGTCGCGGGCGTCGTGTCCTACGATCTCGCCTCGGGAGAGCTGCACATCTTCCAGGCGAAGTCCGTCGTCTTCGCCTCTGGGGGCGTGGGCAAGGTCTACAAGACCACCTCGAACGCCCACACCCTGACCGGTGACGGCATGGGCATCGCGTTCCGCCGCGGCATCCCCCTCGAGGACATGGAGTTCTTCCAGTTCCACCCGACCGGCCTCGCAGGCTTGGGCATCCTCCTCTCGGAGGCCGCCCGCGGTGAGGGTGCCATCCTCCGCAACTCGGAGGGCGAGCGCTTCATGGAGCGCTACGCGCCGACCATCAAGGACCTCGCACCGCGCGACATCGTCGCGCGGTCGATGGCGAACGAGGTCCGCGAGGGTCGCGGCGCCGGCCCGAACAAGGACTACGTCCTCCTCGACCTGACGCACCTGGAGCCCGCGCACATCGACGCGAAGCTGCCCGACATCACCGAGTTCGCCCGCACCTACCTCGGCGTGGAGCCCTACACGGAGCCGGTGCCGGTCTTCCCGACGGCGCACTACGCCATGGGCGGCATCCCGACGAACGTCAAGGCCGAGGTCCTCGCGGACAACGACACCGTGGTGCCCGGCCTGTACGCCGCCGGCGAGGTCGCCTGCGTCTCCGTCCACGGCTCGAACCGCCTCGGCACCAACTCGCTGCTCGACATCAACGTGTTCGGGAAGCGGGCAGGCCTGGCCGCCGCCGAGTACGCCCTCACCGCCGACTTCGTCGACATCCCGGAGAACCCCACGGCCGAGACCGAGGAACTCCTGAACCGGGCGCGCAGCTCCGAGGGCGGGGAGCGCGTCGCGCTGATCCGCAAGGAGCTGCAGGACATCATGGACGCCAACGTCCAGGTGTTCCGCACCGAACAGACCCTCCTCGAGGCCTTGCGCGTGATCGATACACTGGAGGAGCGGTACACGCGCATCACCGTGCAGGACAAGGGGAAGCGTTTCAACCTGGACCTGCTGGAAGCCGTGGAGCTCGGGTTCCTCCTGGACATGGCGAAGGTCATGACCGCCGCGGCCCTGCACCGCAAGGAGTCCCGCGGCGGCCACTTCCGGGAGGACTACCCGGAGCGCGACGACGAGAACTTCATGACCCATTCCATGGCCTACAAGGATCCCAGCGCCATCGAGACCAGTGGTGTCCGCCTTGAGACCAAACCGGTGATCTTCACCCGATACCAGCCCATGGAGCGTAAGTACTGATGAGTACCGAAACGATCGAGAAGGAGCCGGCCTCCAAGGTCGAGCTCGCACCCGGTGTCGGCGGCGGAGGAGAGATCCCCACGTTCGACATCACCCTGAAGGTGCGCCGCTACAATCCCGAGGTGTCCGACGAGGCGCACTGGGACGAGTGGCAGCTCACCATGTACGGCACCGACCGCGTGCTGGACGCCCTGCACAAGGTCAAGTGGGAGCACGACGGCTCCGTGTCCTTCCGCCGCTCGTGCGCCCACGGCGTGTGCGGCTCGGACGCGATGCGAATCAACGGCCGCAACCGGCTCGCCTGCAAGACGCTGCTGAAGGACCTCGACACGTCCAAGCCCATCCTCGTGGAACCCATCAAGGGGCTCCCCGTGGAGAAGGACCTGATCGTGGACATGGAACCGTTCTTCCAGTCCTACCGGGAGATCATGCCGTTCCTGGTGAGCAAGGGCCACGAGCCCAGCAAGGAACGCCTGCAGTCCGCCGAGGAGCGCGAGCGCTACGACGACACCACCAAGTGCATCCTGTGCGCCGCGTGCACGTCGTCGTGCCCCGTGTTCTGGACCGACGGCCAGTACTTCGGGCCGGCCGCGATCGTCAACGCCCACCGGTTCATCTTCGACTCGCGGGACGACGCCGGGGACATGCGCCTGGAGATCCTCAACGACAAGGAGGGCGTCTGGCGCTGCCGGACCACCTTCAACTGCTCCGAGGCGTGCCCCCGCGGCATCCAGGTGACGAAGGCCATCTCCGAGGTCAAGCAGGCGATCCTCACCCGCAAGATCTGATCCGGCACCGCCGGGCAGGCAGCAGTACCCGGGGAAAGGGCGGTCCGTCTCGACGGACCGCCCTTTCCCTCGTCCGGGCACCCTCGACTCCGCATCGACGGCGTCGGACTAGGTACGGGTCTTCCGCCGACTCCGTTGCCGCAGCGATCCGGCCTTGGCGTGGTGCAGGCGGGCGGACTCGGCGGCCGCATCCGCCGTGCCCACGGCGCACCAGGCCGTCGCGAGCAGGTACACCTGGCTCAGCAGGTAGAACCAGACGAACAGGGCGACGACCACCGCGACCGACAGCAGGATCACACTGTTGCCGAAGAGTCCGACGATCTGCGTCGAGAAGAACCTGAGCACCGAGGTCCCGAGGCCCGCGATGAGCGCTCCCTGCAGGAGGATCGGCTTCGGCATCGTGATCGCGGAGGAGGATCGGAGCAGGACCACGACGACGAAGGTGTCCAGGAGGATCATGATCGCGAACCCCGCGGCCTGGGTCAGCCCCTGGGTGGCCGCGCCGAGGTCGAGGAAGGAGAGCAGCGCTCCCAGGGTGTTGGTGGCCACCACGCCGAGCGCCGTGGTCACGACCATCACGACGCCGAGCAGGGCGAGGGTGACGAGGTCCTTGGCCCAGAGCACGAGCGGGATCGTGACCACGGGGGGCAGGCCGAAGATCCCCCGCATCGCCTGGCGCATCCCCCCGATCCACCCCAGGGAGGTCACCACCATGACGCCCGCGGAGATGACGATGGTCCAGCCGAGACCACTCGTGGCCTCGAACAGGGCATCGGGGGTCACGAGTCCGGGCTGCCCCTCTCCCTGGTCGATCAGGCCCGGGACGGCCTGGTCGAGCAGGTCCACGGCGATGTCCTGCAGGTCCTCGTTCCCGGCGATGACGATGCCCAGGGCGGCGAACACGATCACGAGCAGCGCCGCGATGGCGAAGAAGAGGCGGTAGGCGAGACCTGCGGCCATGAGGGGGCCGCGCCTGCGGAGATACAGCTGGAAGACCCGCACCGCGCGGACGGTATTGATGCGGGACAGGGCGAGATCCACCCGCGCGACCAGGAGTTCCACGCCGCCGTTGCCGGAGCGGGTCAGTCGGCCGAGCCGGATCCGCGCCTCGGCGACCTTGCGGTGCAGCCCGGGCAGGTCGGCCGGCGAGGGCTGATCACCCTGCGACGGCTTGGGAGCCGTCAGTGCCTTGACCAAAGTGCAGCTCCTCCCTCAGCTTCCAGAGCCCCGACGGCACGTGCTCATAGAGTCCCATGGAACGCACCTCGAACGATGCCTCGAAGGTCTGCAGCTCCCCGACGGCGGCGTCCATCGCTGCGTCCGACACGTCGTGCGCCACGGTGACGTGCGGGTGGAAGGGGAAAGCGAGCTCACGCTCGAGCGGCCCGGCCTGCAGCCTGGCATGAAGGTCCACGCACTCGTCGAAGCCCTCCACGAGCCTGAGGAAGACCACGGGTGAGATCGGCCGGAAGGAGCCGGTGCCGCGGAGCCGCACGGTGAACGGGGCCTGGTCGCGGGCCACCGCGCGGACGTGGTCGATGGTCTCGTCCCAGTCCGTGGCCGGCGTCGTCGTGATCAGGGTGATGTGCGGCGGTACGACTGCCGCCATCGGGTCGCCGAAGGACGCCCGCCACAGCTCGAGGGTGCCGGCGAGCGGCTCGGGGATCGGGATGGTGACGCCTACGGAGCTACCGGCCACGCTCGAGGGGGACGTGGCTGCCGCCGCTCCGCGAGGTTGGATGATCGAGGCGCACATCGGTCAGAGTGACCCCGCGGCCGGGAGGAAACCGACGCGCGCATAGACCTCGGCGAGCGTGGGGGCGGCCAGGGCACGTGCCTTCGCGGCGCCCTTGGCGAGGAGTCGATCGAGTTCCGCGGGGTCGGAGAGCAGTTCCTCCGCCCGGCTGCGGACGGGCGTGAGGGCCTCCACCACCACCTCCGCGAGATCCACCTTCAGGTGGCCGTACATGCGCCCCTCGTACTCGGCCTCGAGCTCCGCGACGGTCCGCCCGGACAGACCGGCATAGATCGTCAGGAGGTTGGAGATCCCGGGCTTGTCGGTCCTGTCGAAGCGGATCTCCGTCCCGGCGTCGGTGACGGCGGACCGGATGCGCTTGGCGGTGACCTTCGGGTCGTCGAGGAGGTTGATCAGGCCGGCGGGGGACGACGCGGATTTGGACATCTTCGCCGTCGGGTTCTGCAGGTCGTAGATCTTCGCGGAGTCCTTCCGGATGAACGGTTCCGGCACCACGAAGGTCTCGCCGAACCGCGTGTTGAAGCGCTGCGCGAGGTCACGGCTGAGCTCCACGTGCTGGCGCTGGTCCTCCCCCACCGGGACGCCGTCGGGCTGGTAGAGGAGGATGTCCGCGGCCTGGAGGACCGGGTAGGTGAACAGGCCCACGCTCGCGGCATCGGTCCCCTGCTTCGACGCCTTGTCCTTGAACTGCGTCATGCGCGAGGCCTCACCGAACCCGGTGATGCAGTTCAGCACCCAGGCGAGCTGGGTGTGTTCCGGGACCTGCGACTGCACGAAGAGCGTCGCCCGGTCCGGGTCGACGCCGCCGGCGATGTACTGCGCGGCGGTGATCCGGGTGCGGTGCGCCAGTTCCTTCGGGTCCTGCGGCACGGTGATCGCATGCAGGTCGGGGATGAAGAAGACGGCGTCGTAGGTCTCCTGCAGGCGGACCCACTGCACGAGCGCGCCGAGGTAGTTGCCGAGGTGCAGCGAACCCGCCGAGGGCTGCATCCCCGAGAGGATGCGCTGCCGCCGTTCCGGGTGCGCGACGGGCGTGGGCTGTGTCATGGGGGCTGTCCTGTATCTAGATCTGGTAGTCGACGACGAGCGGCGCGTGGTCCGAGAACCTCGTGTCCCAGCTCGGCGCCCTGTCGACGTCGGCGCTCACAGCGCTCTTGGCGAGGGCCTGGGTGGCCAGCTGGTAGTCGATCCGCCAGCCCGTGTCGTTGTCGAACGCCTGGCCGCGCCAGGACCACCACGTGTAGGGGCCGTCGACATCGCCCGCGAGGAGACGTGCCACGTCCACGAAGCCGGACTCGTCCGAGAGGAAACGGTCGAAGTACGCCCGTTCCTCGGGCAGGAAGCCCGCCTTCTTGACGTTGCCCTTCCAGTTCCTGATGTCCAGCCGGGTGTGGCCCACGTTGAGGTCCCCCATGACCACGGCGTGGTCGGCGCCGTCGCGCAGCTGCGGCAGACGGGCGGCCATCGCATCGAGGAACCGGTACTTGTCGTCCTGCTTCTGTGTGCCGACCTCACCGGAGTGGACGTACGCGCTCACCACGGTGAGGTGGGCGCCGTCCACGTCGAAGTCGGCCTCCACCCAGCGGCCGGAGGTGTCGAAGTAGGAGTCGCCGATCGTGGTGCGTGTCGCCGTCGGCTCCCGCCGCGAGGCGACGGCGACCCCGGCGCGCCCCTTGGCCTCGGCCTCGGTGTGGAGGATGTGCCAGTCCTCGTTCAGCAGGTCCCGGACGACGGCGTCGGGGGCCCGGACCTCCTGCAGGCAGAGGATGTCGACGTCCCGGCCGTCCAGCCATTCCTGCATCCCGCGCTTGTAGGCGGCGCGGATTCCGTTGACGTTGACCGAGGCGATACGCAGGGATTCCTGGGGGGGATTCGAGGCCGGACTCACTCGATCCACTGTACCCGGCAGGGTATCCCGCTTCGTCCGGCGGGTGGGCCCCTCAGTCGACAATGGTGCCCTCGACGGGCCCGTCGGTGGAGCCCTTCATCATGGAGCGGGCATTGTGCGACGTGATCTCGATCGTCTCGAGGGCTCGCTCCACCATGCCCTCGTCCTTGCCGAGGTACTCCCTGACCATACCGACCTGCACCTGGACGATCTTGAAGCTGTGATCGAGCTTCAGGTCACGGGCCCTGTCCGCGGCGGCAGGCTGGACCTGTCCCGAGGGACCTGCCCCGAACACGCCCTGGGCCTCCAGGCGCGCCGTCGCCTTCCGAGCCGCTCCCCGGAGGCTGAAGACCACATAGCTGAAGACGAGGAGCCAGCCGAGGGAGACGATCACCACCAGCCAGCCGACGACGTCGTTCTGGTTCGCCGCGAAGACCACGGCGACCAGGAACACGATCAGCATGACGGCCATCCCGGCACTGCCCATCCGCATGCTCGGACCCCGGCCCGCAGGCCTCCCATTACTCCCTAGTGACTGCATCCCACCATTCTCCAGCATCGGCAGCCCGCCCCCCGGTGCTTCCACCGCTGGCGAACTGTCAGACTTTGATAAGTTTCCTGCAAGTTTCCCCATCCGTGACGGCAGTCACCCCGAAGTACCCTCGTGCGCGCCCCCTCGGTGCGCTTCACTCGTACTATGGAGGAACACCCATGAACAAGAAGATGCGTCTCCTGGCAGTACCGGCACTGGCGATCAGCGCTGTTGCTCTCGCTGCCTCCCCCGCGATGGCCGCCCATGACGGCGCCTACTCGTCCACCCTCGGCCAGCTCAACGGCACCACGGGCACCGGCTCCATCACCCTCGACGTCGCCGGTGACCAGGCCACGGTCAACCTCCAGGTGTCCGGCCTCGCCGAGACCTTCATGGACGCGCCGTACCCCCACGTCCAGCACATCCACGGTGGAGCCAAGGGCGTCTGCCCCACCCCCGCGGACGACGCTGACGGTAACGGCATCGTCAACGTGGCGGAGGGCGCCCCCGGATACGGCGACATCGTCACCACCCTCACCACCTCGGGTGCCACCACCCCGGCCGAGGGCCTGAACCTGGCGCTCGGCGGACAGGGCGGAACCTACTCCGTCCAGCGCACCATCACCATCGATGATGCCACCCAGAAGGCACTCGCCGCCGGCACCGCCGTCGTCGTCGTGCACGGTCTCGATCCCGCGACCGCCGGCGTCCCCGCAGAGGTCTTCGGCAGCCCCTCCGAGCTCAACCCCGATCTCCCCCTCGGCGCCACGTCGCCCGCACTCTGCGGCACCCTCGTGAAGACCCAGATGGGCGAGATGCCTTACGGCGGAGCCGACACGGGCGTTGCCACCGAGTCCTCCAACACCGCGGGCATGGTCGCCCTCGGTGGTGGCCTGGTCCTCGCCGCAGCAGCCGGCGGCACCTACGTGGTCCGTCGCCGTTCGGCCGACAACGCATAGTCCTGATCGTCGATGATCGATAGAGTGACCGGCCGCCGCTGGGGCTTCACCGCCCCGGCGGTGGCCGCACTTTTCCTCCTCGCCGGCTGTGGTGCTGCGGACCCCGCGACCACGCCGGCCCCCACCGTCTCCCCCACTGCCTCCCCGAGCGCAGATGCGAGCGCCGACGCGTCGGCTCCCTCCGCCTCCCCTTCCCCGTCGTCGACCGCGCCGTCGTCGACCGCCCCCGCGACGGCCCCTCCCCTGCCCGCCGTGCTCCCGGCCTCCGCGCCCGTCACGCTGGAGATCGCATCGATCGGCGTCCGGACCGACCTGCTGAAGCTCGGCCTGCGCGAGAACCGGAGCCTGGAGGTCCCGCCCGACGGCCCGGGGGCCCCCGCGAGCTGGTACGACCAGTCCCCGACGCCCGGCGATCGCGGCCCGGCCGTCCTGCTCGGCCACGTGAACGCCACCGACGGCGGCAAGGGCGTCTTCGCGGACCTCCGCGCACTCGAGGCCGGCGACCGCATGAGCGTCACCCGTGAGGACGGCACGACGGCGGTCTTCGAGTTCCAGCGCGGCGAGGCCTACGGGAAGGACGAGTTCCCCACCCTCGAGGTGTACGGGAACACCGCCGGATCGGAACTGCGCCTCATCACGTGCGACGGCTACAACCCCGACACGGGCGAGTTCGACGACAACTACGTCGTCTACGCGACGCTCGTCCTCTAGCAGCTACCGCAGGAAGAGCTTCCGCAGCCGCAGGGTCGTCAGCAGCATGCCCACGGCGATCATCACGAGGAAGTAGCCGACGTGGAGGACCGTCGCCGGCGTGAACGAGGCGACGCTGATCTGGCGCAGCAGTTCCACCCCGTGCCAGAGCGGCAGGGCCTGGATCAACCACTGGATGCCCTGCGGGTACACGCTGAGCGGGTAGAAGGTCGCCGAGAACAGGAACATCGGCAGCATCACGAAGTTGATCCATTCCATCTGCTGGAAGGTCTTCATGAAGCTGGTGATCCCCATGCCGAAGGACGCGAACCCGAACGCGATCACCACGGACGCGGGGACCATGAGCAGCGCCACGGGCGTCGTGATGAGCCCCATGAGCGCCATCACCGCGGTGAAGCCGGTCGCGTACACGGCCCCGCGCAGGAGGGCCAGGAAGATCTCCCCGATCGCGACGTCCAGCGGCCCCAGCGAGGTGTACAGCATCCCCTGGTACAGCTTCGCGAAGTTCATCTTGAAGAAGACGTTCCAGGTGCTGTCGTAGACGGCGCCGTTCATGGCCGAGACCGCCAGCAGGGCCGGCGCGATGTAGGCGGCGTAACTGATCGGCCGGCCGTCGGGCCCCTCGACCGTCCCGACGAGGGCGCCGAGGCCCACGCCCATGGAGACCAGGTAGAGCACCGGTTCGAAGAAACCGGACACCATGATGAGCCAGTTGCTGCTGCGGGTCGCCAGGAGCCCGCGCGCGACGACGGCCTTCGCGTTGCGCGAGTACAGCGCGGCCAGGGGCCGTTCCGAGCCGTCCAGCGCGTAGTCCTGCCGGGTCAGCTGGGCGCTCATCGGCCGAGCCTCCTCGCGTAGACGGTGCGTGCCAGGCGCAGGCCGACGACGGCGAGGACCACGAGGTACAGCACGTGCACCACGGTGAGCCAGGGCGGGATGGCCTGCCCGTAGGTGAGGAGGCGACCGAGTTCCGTGCCGTGCCACAGCGGCGAGATCCACCCGATCCACTGCAGGAAGACCGGCAGGGTGTCGAGCGGGAAGAACGTGCCGGAGAACAGGAACATCGGGGTCACGATGAAGCGCATGACGAGCGCGAACTGGCCCTTGTCCTCCTCGACACTCGCCGAGTAGGCCATCAGCGGAAGGCCGAACGCCAGTCCGCTGAGCACGGCGACCGGGATGACGGCCGCCCCCGTGGCGGACGGCGACGCACCGAATGCGGCGACGATGAGGAAGTAGATGATCGTGGTCGCGGTCAGCCGGGCGGTGATCGCGAGCACGTGCCCGTTGACGATCTGGCCGGTGCCGAGCGGCGAGGCATGCGGACCGTAGTACACCCGCCGCCACTTGAACCCGTCCATGACGGGGTAGGTGAACTCGGTGGCCGCCGTCATGATGGTCGCGGACGCCAGCAGGGCCGGGGCGATGAAGGCCAGGTAGCTGACGCCTCCGAAGGCCGACCCGGCGTTCCGGTCCACGAGCGTGGCCAGGCCCACGCCCATCGCGAAGAGGTACATGACCGGGGTGCCGACGCTGGAGGCGAGCAGCGTCCAGCGGTAGCCCTGCATGGAGCGGAGCACGTGCTCGGCGTAGTACCAGGATCCGAACGACCGGGCGCGGCGCGCGGAGACCTCCGGCGCGTGGGCGTGGAGGCGGTACGGCGGGCCGGTGGTGGCCTCCCGGACGGAGTGCCCGTTCTCACTCAACGAGACTCCTCCCGGTCAGGCGCAGGAACACGTCCTCGAGGGAGGACCGCCGCACGAGGGACGTGATGGGCTTCAGCCCCCGCGAGGTGACCTGCTCGAGGGCCGCCTCGCCGTCCCGGGCGTAGATGAGCACGCGGTCCGGCAGCGGCTCGAGCCGCTCGCCGATGCCCTGCAGTTCGTCCGCCACCGTGGTGTTGCGTGCCGAGCCGAACCGCAGTTCGAGCACCTCGCGGGTGGAGTGCTCCCGGATGAGCTGCGCGGGCGACCCCTCGGCCATGATCCGGCCCTCGTCCACGACGACGAGCCGGTCACAGAGCTGTTCCGCCTCGTCCATGTAGTGCGTGGTGAGGATGAGGGTCACCCCGGACTCCTTGAGCCGGAACAGCCGGTCCCAGAGGATGTGCCGCGCCTGCGGGTCCAGGCCCGTGGTGGGTTCGTCCAGCAGGAGGATCTTCGGTTCGTTGATGAGCGAGCGCGCGATGGTCAGGCGCCGCTTCATGCCACCCGACAGCGCATCGACCTTCGCCCCGGCCTTGTCCGTGAGCTGGGCGAATTCCAGCAGTTCGTCGGCCTTCGGCCTGAGGTAGCTCATCGGGAGCCCGAAGTAGCGGCCGTAGACGATGAGGTTGTCGCGCACCTTCAGTTCCTCGTCGAGGTTGTCCTGCTGGGGGACGACCCCGAGGTGGGCGCGCACCTCCGGCCCGTGGTCCTCCGGGTCGAGGCCCATGATGGTGAGCCGGCCGGAGGTCCGCTGCGAGACCCCGCCGATCATGCGCATGGTGGTCGACTTCCCCGCGCCGTTCGGACCGAGCAGGCCGAAGGACTCCCCCGCCGGCACCTCGAAGGAGATGCCGTCGACCGCCTTGACGTCGCCGTAGTGCTTGCTGAGCTGCTGCGCGGAGATGACCGGTGGTCCGGCGGGGTGGGTGAGCACCCGCCCAGCCTAGGCGATGACCCCCCGGGGCAGGAGCCGAGGAGGGCGCTCGCGTGTCTACGCCTGCGCGGCCCGGCGCTCCGCGGCCTCGACGACATTCGTGAGGAGCATCGCCCGGGTCATGGGCCCCACGCCACCGGGGTTCGGCGACAGCCAGCCGGCGACGGACGCCGCTGCGGGGTCGACGTCGCCGGTGAGCTTCGCCTTCCCGGTCTCCGGGTCCTCGACGCGGCTCACGCCGACGTCGAGGACGATCGCGCCGGGCTTGAGCCGGTCCGCCGTGATCATGTGCGGGATACCGGCGGCCGCCACGACCACGTCGGCGCGGCCGAGGTGGTCGGCGAGGTCGACGGTCCCGGTGTGGGCCAGGGTGACGGTCGCATTGATCTGCTTGCGCGTCAGGAGCAGTCCGAGCGGCCGGCCCACGGTGACGCCGCGCCCGACGACCAGCACGTTCAGGCCCTGGAGGGCGACGTCGTGCCGGAGGAGGAGCTCGACGATCCCGTGCGGGGTGCACGGCAGGGGCGAGTCCATCTCGGCATTGACGTTGAGGACGAGCCTGCCGAGGTTCATCGGGTGCAGGCCGTCGGCGTCCTTCGCCGGGTCGATGCGTGCGAGGATCGCGTTGGTGTCGATGTGCGGGGGCAGCGGGAGCTGCACGATGTAGCCGGTCGTGGCGTCGTCGTCGTTCAGCTCGTCGAGGACCGCCTCGAGTTCCTCCTGGGTGATGGTGGCCGGGAGGTCCCGGCGCACGGAGGTGATGCCCACCTGGGCGCAGTCGCGGTGCTTGCCCGCCACGTAGGAGTGGCTGCCGGGGTCGTCGCCCACGAGTACCGTGCCGAGGCCCGGTGTCACCCCGCGCTCGCGGAGGACGGCCACACGCTCGGCGAGTTCCTCCTTGATCCGGGCGGCGGTCGCCTTGCCGTCAAGGATGCGTGCTGTCGTCGTCATGCGGATCGTCCTTCCGGGAGGGCTTGTCCAGTTGTTCGAGCAGGAATGCCTTGCCGCGGTCGCAGCAGCCGGTGAAGCAGCATTCCTCGGCGGGGATGTCGTAGCGGGTCGATGCGGCGGCCTCGGAGGCGAGGGCCCCGGGCGGGACCGCGTCTACCACTCCTCCTGGCCCGGGTACAGCGGGAAGTCGGCGGCGAGCGCGGACACGCGGGCGCGGAGGGCCTCGACGTCGGGTGAGGGCTTGAGCGCCGCAGCGATGATCTCGCCCACCTCCGTGAACTCGGTGGCGCCGAAACCGCGGGTCGCGAGCGCGGGGGTGCCGATCCGGAGGCCCGAGGTGACCATGGGCGGACGGGGATCGAACGGTACGGCGTTGCGGTTGACGGTGATCCCCACCGAGTGCAGCACGTCCTCGGCCTGCTGGCCGTCGAGCGACGAGTTCCGCAGGTCCACGAGGACGAGGTGGACGTCCGTGCCACCCGTGAGCACCGAGACGCCGTGCTCGGTGACATCGGAGGCCGTGAGTCGTTCGGCGATGATGCGCGCACCCTCGAGGACGCGCTCCTGGCGCTCCCTGAACTCGGCCGAGCCGGCGATTTTGAAGGCCGTGGCCTTGCCCGCGATGACGTGCATGAGCGGGCCGCCCTGCTGGCCCGGGAAGACGGCCGAGTTGAGCTTCTTGGCCCATTCCTGCTTGGCGAGGATCACGCCCGAGCGGGGACCCGCGAGGGTCTTGTGGACCGTGGAGGTGACGACGTCGGAGTGCGGGACGGGGCTGGGGTGGACGCCGGCGGCGACGAGGCCTGCGAAGTGGGCCATGTCGGTCCACAGCAGGGCGCCGACCTCGTCGGCGATCGAGCGGAACGCCGCGAAGTCGAGCTGGCGGGGGTAGGCCGACCAGCCGGCGATGATGACCTGGGGCTTCGCGGCGAGCGCCTGCTCACGGACGCGCTCCATGTCCAGGCGGTGGGTGTCCTCCTCGACGCCGTAGGCCGCGACCTCGTAGAGCTTGCCCGAGAAGTTGAGCTTCATGCCGTGCGTGAGGTGGCCGCCGTGCGCGAGGGAGAGCCCCATGATCTTCTCGCCGGGCTTGATCATGGCCGAGAGCGCCGCTGCGTTGGCCTGCGCGCCGGAGTGCGGCTGGACGTTCGCGAACTCGGCACCGAACAGTGCCTTGACCCGCTCGATCGCGAGGTTCTCGGCGACGTCGACGTGCTCGCAGCCGCCGTAGTAGCGGCGCCCCGGGTAGCCCTCCGCGTACTTGTTGGTGAGCACGCTGCCCTGGGCCTCGAGGACGGCGCGCGGCGCGAAGTTCTCCGAGGCGATCATCTCGAGGGTGTCCCGCTGCCGTGCGAGCTCGTCCCGGAGGACGGCGGCGATCTCCGGATCCACCTCGGACAGGGGGGCGTTGGTGACGGAGTCGGCGTGGGAGGGAGCCATGGGCGAAGTGGTCATCGGTCGATCCTTCTCTGGGTCTCGCAAGGGGGTCAGCGTGAATCGCGGGCGGGGGTCGGAACCGCAGTCCGCGCCCCGGCCGCTCTAACGTGACCCGCGGCCCAGGCGTGCGATCCGTGGTCTGCACTGGAAGCGCGGGCGCCCCGCAGGGGATCCCGGCCTCCCGCCGCTTCCTGGTGGTTGCCCACCCTACGCCAGTCGCGACGCTCCCATGCTAGCCGGAATACGACGACGGCGGGACAGGTTCCGCATCAGTGGAGCGGCGGCCGACGGGCGGCGCTGCACCGGGAAGGGCGTCGCCATGCACGGTCCGGCACGGGAAGAGGGCGGAACGGAACGGCGTGTCCGCGTCATCGTGATCGGCGCCGGCCAGGCGGGGCTCAGCAGCGCGTACCATCTGGCGCGCCGGGGCCTCCGCCCGCACCGGGACTTCGTGGTCCTCGACGCCAACCCCGCCCCGGGCGGTGCCTGGCTGCACCGCTGGCCCGCCCTCACCTTCGACGCCGCCCACGCCCTGCACGACCTCCCGGGCCTGCGCCTCGGCACGCCGGACCCGGAGGAACCCGCCTCCCGGGTGGTCGGCCGGTACTACGGGGACTACGAGCGGGCCTTCGCCCTGCCCGTGCTCCGGCCGGTCCGGGTGACCGGGGTGGAGTCCGACGACGACGGCCCGCTCCGGGTGTCCACGCCGGACGGCACCTGGCTGGCCGACGTCGTCGTCAGTGCGACCGGCACCTGGGACCGCCCCTACTGGCCCCACTACCGTGGCCGCGACGTGTTCGCCGGGCGTCAGCTGCACACGCACGACTACCGCTCGGCCGGCGAGTTCGCGGGCCGGCGCGTCCTCGTGGTGGGCGGCGGGACCTCGGCCGTGCAGTTCGTCCTCCAGCTCCACGCGGCCGGGGCGACGCCCCTCTGGTCGACCCGCCGGCCGCCGTCATTCACCCGCCGGCCGTTCGACGCCGAGTGGGGCCGGGAGGTCGAGGCCGCGGTCGATGCGCGGACGAGGGAGGGCCTCCCGCCGGCCAGTGTGGTGTCGGTGACGGGCCTTCCGCTCACGGCCGAGTACCGGGCGGGCGTCGACGCCGGGATCCTCGTCTCGCGCGGCCCCCTGGCCGGGCTGCGCGAGCGGTCGGCGGTGTTCACGGACGGGACCGAGGAGCCCGTCGACGTCGTGCTCTGGGCCACCGGCTTCCGGGCCGCCCTGGACCACCTCGCACCGCTGCGCCTCCGGGAGCCCGGCGGCGGCATCGCCATGGACGGGGTGCACGTGCTGAAGGAGCCGCGCCTCCTGCTCGTCGGCTACGGCGCATCGGCGTCGACGCTCGGCGCGTCACGCGCGGGGCGGGCGGCGGCGACGGCAGCCGCGGCCCGGCTGCGCGGGATCGCGTCACAATCGGGGCCCCCCGGTAATCTGGCGTAGGTGACCTCCCCCGACGCCCCGCGCTCCTTCTCCCTGACGCTGTCCTGCCCCGACCGGCCCGGGATCGTCCACGGTGTCTCGGGTGCCCTGGTCGGCGTGGGGGCCAATATCACCGAGTCGCAGCAGTACGGCAGCCCGGACACGGGGACCTTCTTCATGCGCGTGGCACTCGACACCGATGCGTCCGAGGAGGACCTCCGCTCGGCCCTCGGGCCCGTGGCCGGGGAGTTCGGCATGGACTGGTCGGTGGCCCCGTCCGCACGCCGTACGCGGACGCTCATCATGGTGTCCAAGGCCGCGCACTGCCTCAACGACCTCCTCTTCCAGCACCGCTCGGGCACGCTCGCCATCGACATCCCCGTGATCGTGTCCAACCATCGCGACCTCGAGGGACTCGCCGCGTTCTACGGCGTCGAGTTCCACCACATCCCGGTGACGCCCGAGACCAAGGACGACGCCGAGGACAGGCTGCGCGCGCTGATGGACGAGCACGGGATCGAACTCGTGGTCCTCGCGCGGTACATGCAGATCCTCAGCGACCGGCTCTGCGAGGACCTGCTGGGCCGGGCCATCAACATCCACCACTCGTTCCTGCCGTCCTTCAAGGGCGCCCGCCCGTACCACCAGGCCCATGCGCGCGGCGTGAAGCTGATCGGCGCCACCGCCCACTACGTCACCGGGGCCCTCGACGAGGGGCCGATCATCGAGCAGGAGGTCATCCGCGTGGATCATGCGCGCACGGCCGAGCAGCTGACCTCGATCGGCCGGGAGCTCGAGGGACGCGCGCTGGTGCAGGCGGTGCAGTGGCACGCCGAGCGGCGCGTGCTCCTCGACGGTCGCCGCACGATCGTCTTCAACTGACACCCCTCCCGCGACGGCAGGGCGTCGCCTAGGCTGACGCCATGGCACACCTCATCCCCTTCCGCGGCAGGACCCCCGTCATCAGCGATTCGGCCTTCACGGCACCGACCGCGTCCCTCATCGGAGAGGTGACGCTCGGCGAATCCGCCAGCGTCTTCTACGGTGCCAGTGTCCGGGCGGACACGGCCGCGATCTCGATCGGCGAGGGGTCCAACCTGCAGGACAACGTGGTGGTCCACGCGGATCCGGGCTACCCGGCCACGATCGGGGCTCGCGTCAGCGTGGGGCACAGTGCCGTGGTGCACGGGTGCACGATCGAGGACGACTGCCTCATCGGGATGAGCGCCACGGTCATGAACGGCGCTGTCATCGGCGCCGGGTCGCTCGTCGCCGCCGGCGCCGTCGTGCTGGAGGGCACGGTCGTCCCGCCGCGGTCGCTCGTCGCCGGCGTCCCGGCCAAGGTGCGCCGGGAACTGGACGACGACGAGGTCGGGGCCGTGCGGGCGAACGCCGACCGCTACAAGACTCTCGCCCAGGAGCACCGCCAAGCGTTCACTTCTTGACGACAGGCATCAGGTGCGGCAGCCTTATGCCATGCCCGCAGAATCCCCCTCGACGGCGAGGACGAGCTCGAGCGGCCCGCCTCCGAGACCGGGTTCGCAGTCCGCCCTGCGCGAGCGGAACCAGCAGCGCGTCATCGCGGCCCTCATGAGCGGCGGGCCCCGGACCCAGGCGGAACTCGCCCGGCAGACGGGCCTCTCCACGGCGACGGTGTCCAACATCGTGAAGTTCATGGCCACGACCGGGATCGTGAGCACCGTGCCGACCACCAGCTCGGGGCGCCGGGCCCTGTCCGTCGTCCTCAACGACAACGGGCAGGTCGCGGCGGGCATCGACATCGGACGCCGACACCTCCGCGTGGTCCTCGCGAGCCCCAACTACCGGGTCCTGCAGGAAGCCTCCGTCCCCCTCCCCCTCGGCCACAGCGCCCACGACGGGCTGGCTGCCGCGTCGGACCTCCTGGACACCCTGCTCGAGAACGGCGCCATCTCCCGGGGCGCGCTCCTCGGCGCGGGCATCGGGATCCCCGGTCCCATCGACCGTCGGAGCGGGACGGTGGTGCAGGGCGCCATCCTGCCCGAGTGGGTGGGCATCAACATCCACGAGACATTCAGTGAACGGCTCGGCGTGCCCGTCTTCATCGACAACGACGCCAATCTCGGTGCCCTGGCGCAGGTGACCTGGGGCCCGCACAGTGCCGTGGACAACCTCATGTTCGTCAAGGTGGGGTCCGGCATCGGCTCCGGGCTCGTCCTCAACGGTGCGCTGTTCTACGGCAATGTCGGGATCACCGGGGAGCTGGGGCACACCACCATCAATGAGCACGGCCTCATCTGCCGGTGCGGCAACCGCGGCTGCCTCGAGACCGTCGCCTCGACCTCCACCATGATCGAGCTGCTCAGCCGTGGCGGCAGCGAGCCCGTGGACACCCGGCGCATCGTGGACCGGGCCCTCACCGGCGACACCGCGACCCTGCGCGTCATCGACGACGCCGGCGTCGCCATCGGGCGGGCGCTCGCCCACATGGCCAACCTGATCAACCCCGAGACGATCGTCGTCGGCGGTCCGCTCACCGATCTCGGCGAGATCCTCCTCGGGCCGATCCGGCGTGGCCTGTCCCGCCATGCCGTGCCGATCATCGGCGAGACGACGGCCGTCTGCATGTCCTCGCTCGGCGACCGCGCCGAGGCCCTCGGTGGCGCCGCCGTCGTCCTCGCCCAGGCAGGACTCTCGCCCGCTCTCGTGGGCTCCACCTAAAGATTTCCTCTGTTTTCGCGGAGCCATGCGTTCAACAGTTGACTGCAAAGGGCTCGGGGATGTTCAATTCTTCTCAGGTCGTGATTCGGCCTGCATCAAGACAACGCCGTCACTGCGGGAGAATCCATGAAGAACCACATCATCCTCGAGATGCGCTCCATCACGAAGGAGTTCCCGGGCGTCAAGGCCCTCGCGGACGTCTCGATCGAGGTGCGTGCAGGCGAGATCCACGCGATCTGCGGTGAGAACGGCGCCGGGAAGTCGACACTCATGAAGGTCCTCTCGGGCCTCTACCCGTACGGCGACTACTCGGGCGACATCATCTTCCAGGGCGAAGAGGTCCGGTTCAAGGACATCCGCTCCAGCGAGGCCGCGGGGATCGTCATCATCCACCAGGAACTCGCGCTGATCCCGGAGCTCTCGATCGCGGAGAACATCTTCCTGGGCAACGAGCCCGCCCGCTTCGGCGTCATCGACTGGGACCATGTCAACCGGACCACCCTGGAGCTCATGGCCCGCGTGGGCCTGAGCGAGGACCCGACCACCAAGATCAAGGACATCGGCGTCGGCAAGCAGCAGCTCGTCGAGATCGCCAAGGCACTCAGCAAGTCGGTGAAGCTGCTCATCCTCGACGAGCCCACCGCGGCGCTGAACGAGTCCGACTCGCAGCACCTCCTGGACCTGATGGCCGGCCTGCGGTCCAAGGGCATCAGCTGCATCATGATCTCCCACAAGCTCAACGAGATCGAGCAGATCGCCGACTCGATCACCATCATCCGCGACGGCAGGTCCATCGAGACCCTGCACGTCAAGGAGGACGGCGTCGACGAGGACCGCATCATCCGCGGGATGGTGGGCCGTTCGCTCGAGTCCCGCTTCCCGGACCACACCCCGACGATCGGTGAGACCTTCTTCGAGGTACGGAACTGGACCGTCGGACACCCCACCGTGCCGGACCGCCTGGTGTGCAAGAACTCGAGCTTCAAGGTGCGGCGCGGCGAGATCGTCGGGTTCGCGGGGCTGATGGGCGCCGGGCGTACGGAGCTCGCGCGTTCGGTCTTCGGCCGCTCCTACGGCACCTTCAAGTCCGGCCAGATCGTCATGGACGGCAAGGAGATCACGCTCCGCTCGGTGCCCCAGGCGATCGACGCCGGCCTCGCCTACGTCACCGAGGACCGCAAGTCGCTCGGCCTCAACCTGCTGGACGACATCAAGACCACCACGGTGTCCGCGAACCTGCAGAAGATCACGCGCGGTCTCGTCGTCGACAGGGACGAGGAGTTCAGGATCTCCGAGGAGTACCGGAAGTCGCTGCGCACCAAGACGCCGAGCGTCAACGAGGGCGTCGCGAAGCTCTCGGGCGGCAACCAGCAGAAGGTCGTCCTCGCGAAGTGGATGTTCACCGATCCCGAACTGCTGATCCTCGACGAGCCCACCCGCGGCATCGATGTGGGAGCCAAGTACGAGATCTACGGCATCATCCAGAAACTCGCCGACCAGGGGAAGGGCGTCATCGTCATCTCCTCCGAACTGCCCGAACTGCTCGGCCTCTCGGACCGGATCTACACGATCTTCGAGGGCGCCATCACCGGTGAAGTGGAACGCGAGAACGCGAACCAGGAATCCCTGATGAAACTCATGACCGCCAGCAGGAAATCCGCCTGACCCGTTGACCCAAGGAAAGACACCATGAATTCCCTCAAGCAAATCTTCGGCGGGAACACCCGCCAGTTCGGGATGATCTTCGCCCTGGTCGCGCTCGTCCTGTTCTTCCAGTGGCGCACGGGCGGCAAGATGCTCACGTCCGTCAACATGATGAACCTGTTCAACGGCAACTCGTACATCCTCATCCTCGCGATCGGGATGGTGCTGGTCATCATCGCCGGGCACATCGACCTCTCCGTCGGCTCCGTCGCCGCGTTCGTCGGCATCGTCGTCGCGATCGCGATGCGCGACTGGGGCATCCCCTGGTACCTCGGGGTGGTGCTCGGTCTGGCGCTCGGTGCGCTCATCGGGGTGTGGCAGGGCTTCTGGGTGGCCTATGTCGGCATACCCGCGTTCATCGTCACCCTCGCCGGGATGCTCATCTTCCGCGGCGCCAACCAGTCCGTCGGCAACTCCCTCACCGTCCCGGTCCCCGAGGGCTTCCGTGAGCTCGGCGCGGGCTACCTGCCCGAGGTCGGTCCCAACATCGGCTACAACAACCTGACCCTGCTGATGGGCTTCGCCCTCGTGGCCTTCGTGATCTACAACGAGATCCGGGGACGCCGCAAGCTGGAGAAGATCAACGCCGAGGTGCCCCCCATGTGGGTCCCCGTCACCAAGGTGGTCCTGCTCTCCGCGGTCATCCTCTACGCGACCTACCTCTTCGCGACCGGGCGTCCCGGGACGTCCTTCCCGGTCCCCGGCCTGATCCTCGGCGTCCTCGTCATCATCTACGCGTTCATCTCCAACAAGACCATCGCCGGCCGCCATGTGTACGCCGTCGGTGGCAACCGCCACGCAGCCGAGCTGTCCGGTGTGCAGGGCAAGCGCGTGAACTTCATGGTCATGATGAACATGTCGATCCTCGCGGCCCTCGCGGGCATGATCTTCGTCGGCCGCTCGACCGCCTCCGGCCCGTCGGACGGCGTCGGCTGGGAGCTCGATGCGATCGCGGCCGTGTTCATCGGCGGCGCAGCCGTCACCGGTGGCGTCGGGACCGTGGTGGGATCCATCATCGGAGGCCTCGTCATGGCCGTCCTGAACAACGGACTGCAGCTCCTCGGAGCCGGCGCCGACGACACCCAGATCATCAAGGGCCTCGTCCTGCTCATCGCCGTCGCCTTCGACGTCTACAGCAAGAGCCAGGGCAAGCCGTCCATCATCGGGCTGATCACCAGGCGGTTCGGCGGAGGCGACGGCGGCAAGAAGGTCGACACCGAGGTCCCCACTCCCTCCCCGACCGAGCAGGCCGTCGGAACGAAGCAGGTCATCTCGCACGACGTCTAGGGCCCGGCATCCCCGGTTCCCGGAACCACAGCTTTCCCCGTCCACACGAGCAAGAGAAAGAGAATGAGAATGCGTACTTTCGCAAAATCCCTCGCAGCGATCGCTGCAGTATCAGCGCTGACGCTGACCGGGTGCGGCCGCGAAGAAGCGGCGCCCTCTGCCGACGGCGAGACCGCCGCTGCAGGCTTCGAAGAAGGATCGGCCATCGGCGTCGCACTCCCGCAGAAGACCTCGGAGAACTGGGTCCTCGCCGAGGAGCTCTTCAATGAGGGACTGACCGAGGCCGGCTACGACCCCGACGTGCAGTTCGCCAACGGCGGCGTCTCCGAGCAGCAGAACCAGATCAGCTCCATGATCACCAACGGTGTGGAGGTCCTGGTCGTCGGTGCCATCGACGGCGCCCAGCTCGGCACCCAGCTCCAGCAGGCCAAGGATGCCGGCATCTCCGTCATCGCCTACGACCGCCTCCTGACCAACACGGAGAACGTGGACTACTACGTGGCCTACGACAACTTCCAGGTCGGCGAACTCCAGGGCCAGGCCCTGCTCGACGGCATGAAGGCCGCGAAGCCCGAAGGGCCCTACAACATCGAGCTGTTCGCCGGTTCGCCGGACGACGCCAACGCGAAGGTCTTCTTCGACGGCGCCATGAGCATCCTCCAGCCCGAGATCGACAACGGCAACCTCGTCGTCGTGTCCGGCCAGGAGACCTTCGACCAGGTCGTGACCCAGGGCTGGGAGGCGGAGAACGCCCAGAGGCGCATGGACACCCTGCTCTCCGGCAGCTACAGCTCCGAGGACCTCGACGGCGTCCTCTCCCCCAATGACACGCTCGCCCGTGCGATCCTGACCTCGGTCAAGGGTGCCGGCAAGCCCATCCCCGTCGTCACCGGCCAGGACTCCGAGGTCGAATCCGTGAAGTCGATCATGGCGGGCGAGCAGTACTCCACGATCAACAAGGACACCCGTGCCCTCGTGGAACATGCGATCGTGATGGTCAACGACCTGCAGGCCGGGAACGAACTCGAGATCAACGACCCCGATTCCTACGAGAACGGCGTCAAGACGGTCCCCGCGTACCTCCTCGAGCCGCAGATCGTCACCCAGGAGAACGCAGCGGAGGCGTACGCCGACAACGAGGAGCTGGCCCCGCTCACCCAGTAGCACCCGTCCGGAATCCTCCGGCAGCAGGACCTGAAGCGCCCCGGCTCCGGCCGGGGCGCTTCGTCGTGTCGGCGCCGGGGATGGACGCAGCTCCGACCAGCGGCGAGGATGGGTCCATGAACCCACAGCACCGCATGATCGTTCCCCCCTGCGCGGAAGCAGGAGCCCCCAGCCCGGTCGTCGCCACCGGCAGGCCGCTGAAGTGGGGCGTGATCGCCACCGGCGGTATCGCGTCCAAGGTGACGCAGGACATCGCCCTGCTCGAGGACGCCGTGCTCCATGCGGTCAGCTCCCGCAGCGCGGACAGTGCCGCCGCGTTCGCCGACCGCTTCGGGTTCGCCACCAGCTACGGCAACGACGGCGGCATGGCCGGCTACCAGCGCCTCGTGGACGACCCGGAGGTCGACGTCGTCTACATCACCACACCGCACGGCCAGCACTACGACGTCGCGAAGGCCGCCCTCACGGCGGGCAAGCACGTCCTGTGCGAGAAGCCCTTCACCATCAACGCGGCCGAGGCGGAGGAACTCGCCGCGATCGCCGCCGACGGTGGGCTCTTCCTCATGGAAGCGGTCTGGACGCGCTTCCTGCCCAGCGTGAACCGCGCCTGGGAGATCATCCACTCCGGCGAGCTGGGCGACATCCGGTGGGTGCAGGCGGACCTCGGGTTCACCGCTCCGGAGGACCCGACCAGCAGGCTCTGGGACCCGGCGGCCGGCGGTGGCGCGCTGCTGGACCTGACGGTCTATCCGCTCACGTGGGCGCTGGGGTCCCTCGGCTTCCCGGATTCCGTGTCCGCCGTCGGGACGCTCAACAGTGACGGCGTCGACCTCCAGAACGCTGTGACCCTCGGGTACGGGAGCGGCGCGTATGCCCAGCTGTCGTCGTCGTTCATCGCCTCCTGCCCCGGCCAGGCGACGGTGTGCGGGTCGAAGGGCTGGCTGAAGACCGGCGGCGGGAACCTGCACAACCCGACGGAACTGACGATCAAGGCCGGTCAGGAGGAGGCCCGCGTGGAGCACTTCGAGCAGGCCGGCGCCGGCTACACCTATGAGCTGCGCGAGGTGACCCGCTGCATCCAGGAGGGCCTGACGGAGAGCCCGACGATGCCGATCGGCGACACGGTGAAGACGATGCGTCTGCTCGACGGCGTGCGCGCCCAGATCGGCCTACGCTACGCGAACGACGCGGCCTGACCGGACACGCAATGGGGACGGGGCCCGCAGCGTACGCTGCGGGCCCCGTCCCTTTGCTGGAGCGATGAGGCCTAGGCGATCGTCCCCAGTCGCCGCGCTGCCAGGACGCCGCCGGCGCCGCTGAGCAGGAGTAACGCGCCGAGCAGCAGGGCCTGCCCGTCCCCGAAGCCCGTGGAGGCGAGAACCTCCGGACTGTTGGTCGCGTCCGACGGCATCGCAGCGGGTGCAATCCCTGTGGACGCGGTTGTCAGCGTGCGGGACGTAGTTGCGTTCCCGCCCGTGACGACTCCGGTGAGGGTAGCGGGCATCGTGTCCGAGCCGCCAGCGCCATCACGCACCGCGTCCTGGGCTCCGGGAACCGTAGCGGTGGGCACGTCTGGCATGCCGGGCATCACTGGCGTCACCGGGGTGCCTGGCGTGGTCGCCACCGGGGTGCCCGGGGTAGCCGGTGTGCCCGGGGTACCCGGCGTGGTCGGCGTGTCTGGAGTTGCCGGCGTCACCGGGTTCACAGGGGTCCCGGGCGTGCCCGGGGTTTCGACCGCGGTACCGCACTCGGTGCTGCTGTCACCGATCACCGACACACCGTTGCAGCCGACGTTCACCGGCACGATGACCTCGGGCGCGATCACATTCCCGTTGAGGATCCCGCCGGGCAGCAGACCGCCGGTCGAGCCGTCCGTCGTACCCGTGGTGCCACCGGTGGTCTCACCCGTAGCGCCGGTCGAGTCACCGGAGGTCTCCCCGGTGGAACCGGTTGCACCCGTGGTGCAGTCCGAGGCACGGTCACCGATCACGGACACACCGTTGCAGCCGACATTCACCGGCACGACGACCTCAGGCGCGACCACGTTTCCGTTGAGGATCCCGTCCGTGGTGCCGCCGGAGGTCTCCCCGGTGGAACCGGTCGAACCCGTGGTGCAGTCCGAGGCACGGTCACCGATCACGGACACACCATTGCAGCCGACATTCACCGGCACGACGACCTCAGGCGCGACCACATTCCCAACCAGAATCCCGCCGGGCAGCAGACCGCCGGTCGAGCCGTCCGTCATACCGGTGGTGCCACCCGTGGTGCCGGTCGAGTCACCGGAGGTCTCCCCGGTGGAACCGGTCCAACCCGTGGTGCAGTCCGAGGCACGGTCACCGATCACGGACACACCATTGCAGCCGACATTCACCGGCACGACGACCTCGGGCGCGACCACATTCCCAACCAGAATCCCGCCGGGCAGCAGACCGCCGGTCGAGCCGTCCGTCATACCCGTGGTGCCACCCGTGGTGCCGGTCGAGTCACCGGAGATTTCCCCGGTGGAACCGGTCGAACCCGTGGTGCAGTCCGAGGCACTGTCACCGATCACGGACACACCATTGCAGCCGACATTCACCGGCACGACGACCTCGGGCGCCACCACATTCCCAACCAGAATCCCGCCGGTCGAGCTGTCCGTCATACCCGTGCCGCCCGTCGAGCCACCGGAGATTTCCCCGGTGGAACCGGTCGAACCCGGCGTCCCGACTGTCGACGAATCACCGATCACCGATACCGAGTTGCCCGACGCGTTCACCGGGACCGCGACCTCCGGGGAAACGACATTCCCGTTGAGGATCCCGCCGGCCAGCAGACCGCCGGTAGAGCCGCCCGTCGAGCCGCCCGAGGTTTCCCCGGTGGAACCGGTCGAACCCGACGTCCCGACTGTCGACGAATCACCGATCACTGATACCGAGTTGCCGGACACGTTCACGGGAACCGCGACCTCCGGCGCGATCCGGTTTCCGTTGGCGATCCCACCGCCGAGCAGTCCGCCACCTGCAGAGCCGAGGTCCACGCCGAGTTCGAGCGAGCCCTCGACCAGTGCGGCGGTCCCCTCGATGACCGGGAGGTTCGTCGTCCCGTGTGGAAGCGGTGTCATGACGACGGCGCCAAGGGTTGCCCCGTTAGCCTGGCTTGCTGGTGCCGACAGCTCCGCAGCTGTCGCGGCTCCTGCTCCGAGGACGACGACGCCCCCGGCTAGAAGGACCCCGTAAAGCCCTCGCTGAACGCATGTACGCATGATGTTCTCCTGTAGATCGAAGTGGTGTTGAAGCGCCCTTGGCGCCGTGGGCCGTCGGCCGTGCAATGAAGCGCGGCGAGGCCACCACTAATCAGGAGATGAACCGGGATCGAAAGTGGGGCCCTCGGGTAGGCTTGACGACGCCGCGCGTCGTCCGGTCCGGCTCAGGACCAGAAGGATCAGGAAGGCGGAACCGCCGAGGACGGCAAGCGGCGCCGTGACGCCGCTACCCGTCATGGATGCTGTGACACCTGCGGACAATGAGGGAGGAGTCGCGGGCAGGGCCGGGATTTCCTGGACGGCCTGTGCCATCTGGACGATGGCAGGCAGGGCGACAGTCGCAAGAAGATCCCTCTGCGAGGCAGCCACGGGAAGATAGGCGGCAGCAACTCCTGCCGACGAGGACAACCCGAGCGTCGCGACCGTCTCGCTCGAGGAACCCGACTCCGCACCCGCGACCGGGCGAGTCTCCGCGGCCGCTCCGGCGCTCCCGCCGGGTGTCACCGTCCCCGGCACATCCGGCTCCTGAACGACCTCGGGAAGGACCTCCTCGGCCGGAGCCGTCGGCCCGGCCGGGATCAGCACCGGAGCAGGCCCAACGGGAATGGGCGCTACCGGAACCGGTACCACCGGAGGCGGGGTCGCCAGTCCGGGCAGGGGCACAATGACGTCCACAACCGGGTCGATGATCTGCGCGACAGGCGCGGCCACCTCGAGCACCGGTCCGGTGACCCCGCCGACGGCTCCGTCGACGGTCCCGACGACGGGAGCCGTCACTCCGGTGACCGTACCGGCGGGCACCAGCGCCTGGACGATCGGCACCTCGGCCACGACGCCGTCGACCAGTGTCGTCACGGGTGTGAGGACACTGGTCGACGGCGCGGCCGCGAGTTCGGGGACGCGTGCTACGAGATCGGGCAGAACCGGGACATCCTGGAGCAATGATGGCGAGTTCGACGCCGGCACAGCGCGAGCCGCGACGGACTGCAGCGGATCGGTGACCGGGGACAGCGCCCCGGCAGCAGCCGTTCCCGTCGCATCGAGGGCCCCGGTGAGCAGACCAGGACCGGCAGACGCTTCGGCAGCGGAGGCGGCGGAGGCGCCGAGGGCCATCAGGCCGAGGGCCCCGGCTGCCGCAAGGAGAAAGGTGCGCGCGCTGGAGGAAAGAGACCGACGCTCATAGGCGTTCATCGCACTTCCACCCCCCAGGCTGAGACCTAGGAGAAACCCTAAACCTACTGAGGTTCTCCTGTAAACAGTCCGGATACGCAGAGGCCGGTGTACCGCGGAGGCGGTACACCGGCCGGTGTGCGGGGGTGGGGGCCTACTTCGCGAGGATCGCCAGGACCTCCGACAGCTTCGCCGAAGGACGCATCACCTCTGTCACCTTCGCGACGTCGGGGTGGTAGTACCCGCCGATGTCCGCGGGTGACCCCTGGACGGCGAGCAGCTCGGACACGATCGTGTCCTCGTTGCCCGTCAGCGCCTCGGCCACCCGGGCGAAGCTCTCCGCGAGCTCGGCATCCTGCTCCTGCTCGGCCAGTTCCTCGGCCCAGTAACGGGCGAGGAAGTAGTGGCTCCCGCGGTTGTCGATCTCGCCGACGCGGCGGCTGGGCGACTTGTTCTCGAGCAGGAAGGTGCCCGTCGCCCGGTCGAGCGTGTCGGCGAGGATCTGCGCGCGGGCGTTCCCCGTCGTCGTCGCCAGGTGTTCGAAGCTGACGGCCAGGGCCAGGAATTCGCCGAGGCTGTCCCAGCGGAGGTGGTTCTCCTTCACGAGCTGCTGCACGTGCTTGGGAGCCGATCCGCCGGCGCCGGTCTCGAAGAGCCCGCCGCCGTTCATGAGGGGGACCACGGAGAGCATCTTGGCGCTGGTGCCGAGTTCGAGGATCGGGAACAGGTCCGTCAGGTAGTCGCGGAGCACGTTGCCCGTGACGGAGATGGTGTCCTGGCCCTGGCGGATGCGCTTGAGCGTGAACGCCGTGGCGTCGACCGGCGTCATGATCTCGAGGGTGACGTCGTCCGTCCCGTGCTCGGCCAGGTACTCCCTGACCTTCGCGATGAGATGGGCGTCGTGGGCGCGGCTCTCGTCGAGCCAGAACACGGCCGGCGTCGCCGAGGCCCGCGCGCGGGTCACGGCGAGCTTCACCCAGTCGAGGATCGCGGCGTCCTTGGTCTGGCAGGCGCGCCAGATGTCGCCGGGCTCGACGTCGTGCTCGATCAGCACCGTGCCCTCGCCGTCGACCAGCTGCACCGTGCCCGCGGCCTGGATCTCGAAGGTCTTGTCGTGGCTGCCGTACTCCTCGGCGGCCTGCGCCATGAGGCCGACGTTCGGGACGGTACCCATGGTGGTCGGGTCGAACGCGCCGTGGGCGCGGCAGTCGTCGAGGACGACCTGGTAGATGCCGGCGTAGCTGCTGTCCGGGAGGACGGCGAGCGTGTCGGCTTCCTTGCCGTCCGGTCCCCACATGTGGCCGGAGCTCCTGATCATGGCCGGCATGGACGCGTCCACGATCACGTCGCTCGGCACGTGCAGGTTGGTAATGCCCTTGTCCGAGTCCACCATGGCGATCGCCGGCCCGTCCTCCATGCCGCGGGCGATGGCCTGCCGGACGCCCTCGCGGACGTCCTCCGGGAGCTTGTCGAGACCGCTGAGGATGGAGGCGAGGCCGTTGTTCGGGCTGAGGCCGGCGGCGGTGAGCTGGGCGCCGTACTTCTCGAAGAGCTCGGGCAGGAAGGCGCGGACCACGTGGCCGAAGATGATGGGGTCGGAGACCTTCATCATGGTGGCCTTGAGGTGCGCCGAGAAGAGCACGCCCTCCTGCTTCGCCCGGGCGACCTGCGCCTTCAGGAACTCGTTGAGTGCGGCGGCGCGCATGACGGTGCCGTCCACGACCTCGCCGGCGAGCACGGGGAACGGGGCCTTGAGCACGCTGACGGTGCCGTCGGCCGCGACGTGCTGGATCGAGACGGTGCCGTCGGCGGGGATCACCACGGACTTCTCGTTGGAGCGGAAGTCGTCGCTCGTCATGTGTGCCACGTTGGTCCTGGACTCCGGCGTCCAGGCCCCCATGCTGTGCGGGTTCTGCCGGGCGTAGTTCTTGACGGACGCCGGGGCGCGGCGGTCCGAGTTGCCCTCGCGCAGGACGGGGTTCACGGCGCTGCCCTTGACCTTGTCGTACCGCGCGCGGACGTCCTTCTCCTCGTCCGTCGACGGGTGGTCCGGGTAGTCCGGCAGGGCGTAGCCCTGGCCCTGGAGTTCGGCGATGACCGTCTTGAGCTGGGGGACGGACGCGCTGATGTTCGGCAGCTTGATGATGTTCGCTTCCGGCGTCTTCGCCAGCGCGCCGAGCTCGGCGAGGGCATCCGCTTGTCGCTGGTCCTCGGTGAGGTGGTCACCGAAGAGGGCGATGATGCGCCCCGACAGCGAGATGTCCCGGGTCTCCACCTCGACGCCGGCCGTGGAGGCGAACGCCTCGACGATCGGCAGGAACGAGTAGGTGGCGAGCATCGGCGCTTCGTCGGTATGGGTGTAGATGATTCTGGCCATGGGTTGGCGTCTCCCTGGTGCTCATGCGGTGTACGGGTGGTTGGGGGTTGCCCATCGGCTCTAACCTACCGAGCTTTTTCGGGCTTCGCCTCACGGCGGATGTGAGGCGGTGTCAGTGGAAGAAGTGGCGCGCACCTGTCAGGTAGAGCGTGACGCCGGCGGCGTTCGCGGCGTCGATCACTTCCTGGTCGCGCACCGATCCGCCCGGCTGCACGACCGCGCGGACCCCGGCGTCGAGCAGGATCTGGAGGCCGTCGGCGAAGGGGAAGAAGGCATCCGACGCCGCCACCGAACCGCGGGCGCGTTCGGTACCGCCCAGGGTGTTGGCGCGTTCGACGGCGAGCCGGCACGAATCGACGCGGTTGACCTGGCCCATGCCGACGCCGACGGAGGCGCCGTCGTTCGCGAGCAGGATCGCGTTCGACTTGGCGGCGCGGCACGCCTTCCAGGCGAAGGCGAGGTCGGCGAGCGTCGCCTCGTCGGCGGCCTCACCGGCGGCGAGGGTCCACCCCGCGGGGTCGTCGCCGTCCGCGTCGAGGGCGTCGGCCACCTGCATCAGCACTCCGCCGGAGACCTGGCGGAACTCCACCGGGTTCCGCCCGTAGCCGTCCGGCAGGGTCAGGAGCCGGATGTTCTTCTTCCGGGAGAGGATGTCGACGGCCTCGGCCGAGAACGACGGCGCGATCACGACCTCCGTGAAGATCTCCTTCACGGTCCGCGCCATACCCGCGGTGACCTCGCGGTTCGCGGCGATGACGCCGCCGAACGCGGAGACCGGGTCGCAGGCGTGGGCCTTCGCGTGCGCGTCGGCGATGGGGTCCTCCGCCGCGGCGGATCCAACGGCGACGCCGCACGGATTGGCGTGCTTGATGATCGCGACGGCGGGCTCGTCGAAGTCGAAGGCCGCGCGCAGGGCGGCGTCCGCGTCGACGAAGTTGTTGTAGCTCATGGCTTTGCCGTGCAGCTGGTCCGCCTGCGCGATGCCCGGCGTGGCACCCTTCTCGACGTACAGCGCGGCCTGCTGGTGCGGGTTCTCGCCGTAGCGGAGCACCTCGGACCGCTCGAGGGCGAGGCCCGCGTAGCCGGGCCAGCCGGCGTCGTCGTCGATCTCGAACTGCTCAGCGGTCCAGGAGGCGACGGCGGTGTCGTACGCGGCGGTGTGCGCGAAGGCGAGCGCGGCCAGCCCGCGTCGTGCCCGGAGGTCGAAGCCACCTTCCGCGGCGGCGGTGACCACATCGCCGTAGCGCGCAGGATCGACGACGACGGCGACCGACGGGTGGTTCTTCGCCGCGGACCGCACCATCGCCGGCCCGCCGATGTCGATCTGCTCGACGACGTCGTCGGGCTCCGCCCCCGAGCGCACGGTCTCCACGAAGGGGTAGAGGTTCACGACCACGAGGTCGAACGCCTCGATATCGAGCTCGGCGAGCTGGTCGATGTGCTCCTGGCGGCGGCGGTCGGCGAGGATACCGGCATGGACCTTGGGGTGGAGGGTCTTCACGCGGCCGTCGAGGGTCTCCTGGAAGCCTGTCACCTCGGAGACCTCGGTGACGGGGACACCCGCGGCGGCGATGCGCTGCGCCGTCGAGCCGGTGGAGACGATGACGACGCCCGCGCGGTGCAGGCCCTGCGCCAGCTCCTCCAGCCCGGTCTTGTCGAACACCGAGATGAGTGCTCGGCGGATGGGGACACGGTCGAGGTGGGGCAGGCTCACGCAGATCTCCGTAGGTCGCTTCGCTGGGTCGCCGTCCAGTCTATAGGGGTGCCCCGGCCGGCACCCCCGGATGACGCATGGTGCCCGAGGGGGCAGGGAAGGCGCCTGGCGTACAGTTTTCCAGTACCCGCTCCCCTCCCCGAAGGCACCATGAGCATCAATACGCAACTCCCCACCGGCGATCAGGTGGTGCAGGACCTCCCCTGGCGCTGGAAGGTCCAGGGGAAGATCTTCCTCATCGGCGGCCTCGGCTTCATGTTCGACGCCTGGGACGTGACCCTGAACGCCTACCTGATCCCGCTGCTGATCGGCGACTGGGGGATCACCTCGGGCCAGGCGGCGTGGATCGCGACGTCGAACCTGATCGGCATGGCCGTCGGCGCGTTCGCGTGGGGATCCGTCGCGGACATCATCGGCCGCAAGAAGGCGTTCACCCTCACCCTGCTCGTCTTCGCCCTCTTCACGGTCCTCGGGGCGTTCTCACCGGACATCGTCTGGTTCTGCGTGTTCCGGTTCCTGGCCGGCTTCGGCCTCGGCGGCTGCATCCCCGTGGACTACGCGCTCGTCGGCGAGTTCACGCCGCGGCGCCAGCGCGGCCGGGTCCTGACGGCCATGGACGCGTGGTGGCCGATCGGCGCCTTCCTCTGCGGCGTGGTGACGACGGCGATCGTCGCGCAGACCGGTGACTGGCGGTACACCATGCTCGTCATGGTGCTGCCGGCCCTCCTCGTGTTCTGGGTGCGCCGCAGCGTGCCCGAGTCCCCGCTGTACCTCGTGCAGCGCGGCCGGCGCGACGAGGCCCGGGCCGTCATCGACGACCTCGTGGCGAGGACCGGCGCCGAGGAGCGCCCGTGGCGCCTGCCGGAGCCCGAGGACACGCCCCGGCTCTCGCTCGGCAGCATCTCCGGACAGCTCACGGGCCTCTGGCGCTTCGACTGGCGCATCACCCTGACGGCGTGGAGCCTGTTCCTGACCATCCTGCTCGTCTACTACGGGGCCCTCACGTGGATGCCGCGCATCCTCATCGCCTCCGGCTACGCGCAGTCCGTCGCGTTCATCACCACCACGTTCATGACCGGCGTCGGCTTCCTCGGCGTGATCGCCGCGGCCCTGCTGGTGGAGCGCGTGGGCCGCAAGTGGCTGCTGGCGATCACCGGCCCGGGCTCGGCAGCGCTCCTCGTGGCCTTCGCGCTGACCCTGGACCTGCCGGCAGTCGCCACGGCGTGGCTGCTGGCCTTCGGCTTCGTGGTGCAGGTGGCGATCCCCGTGCTGTACACCTACGTCTCCGAGCTCTACCCCACCGAGCTGCGGGGCAGCGGGTTCGGCTGGGCGTCGACCATCTCCCGCATCGGGGCGGGCCTCGTTCCGCTGATCTTCGGCACGCTCCTGTGGCCCTTGCTCGGCCTGCCGCTCACCTTCGCGCTCATCGGCGGTCTCGTGGTCCTCGCCGTCCTGTTCATGGCGTTCAACGCGCCCGAGACGAAGGCCGCCCGGCTGCGCTGACCGGCCCCGGGCGGAGCCCGGTGGACACGTCCGGATCGACGGGGACCAGGAGTCCGAAATAGTTTTCGCGTAAATTGCGCGCGGAGGATTGACTCGTCGTGTGACGTCGGACACGCTGGTGCCTGACCCCCGAAGGAGACCCCGTGAAACCGCGCCACGCCACCGTCGTCGTGCTGACCGCCCTTGTTGCCGGTTCCGTCGCCGCACCCCCCGCTTTCGCCGCCCCGAAGAACCCCGCAGACTCCTCCGCCGCGTCGGCCCGGCACTCGCTGCGCACCGCGGTCACGGACGAGAACTTGTACTTCGTCATGGCCGACCGCTTCCAGAACGGCAGCACGGCCAACGACGACGGCGGGCTCGGCCCCGATCCGTCGGTGTCCGGCTTCGACCCCACCCGGAAGGGCTACTACAGCGGCGGCGACCTCCAGGGCCTGCTCGAGGAGCTCGACTACATCCAGGGCCTGGGCACCACCTCCATCTGGCTCACCCCGAGCTTCAAGAACCGCGCCGTGCAGCCGGAGGACAACTCGGCCGGCTACCACGGCTACTGGATCACCGACTTCACGCAGATCGATCCACACCTCGGTACCAACGAGGACCTCAGGACCCTCATCGATGCCGCACACGCGCGAGGCATGAAGGTCTACTTCGACATCATCACCAACCACACCGCGGATGTGATCGGCTACGACGCCGGCGAGCGCGCCCCCTACGTCTCCAAGGACGAGGAGCCGTACCGCGACGCCGACGGCACCGCGTTCGACGACCGCGACTACGCGGGCACGGGCACCTTCCCCGAGCTCGACGCCGCGACCTCCTTCCCGTACATCCCCGTGGTACCGGAGGCCGACAAGGACCTGAAGGTCCCCGAGTGGCTGAACGATCCCACGCTCTACCACAACCGCGGCGACACGACCTTCGCGGGCGAGGACGCCTACTACGGTGACTTCTTCGGCCTCGACGATCTGTCCACCGAGCACCCCGTGGTGGTGGACGGCATGATCGACATCTACAAGACGTGGATCGCCGACTTCGGCGTGGACGGCTTCCGGATCGACACCATGAAGCACGTGAACGACGAGTTCTGGCAGGAGTTCGGCCCCGAGGTCCTCTCCTACGCGCAGCAGCAGGGCAAGGACGAGTTCTTCATGTTCGGCGAGGTCTTCGACACCACGAAGTCCTTCACCTCGCAGTTCACCACGCGCAACCGCATGCAGTCGGTCCTCGACTTCCCGTTCCAGGCCGCCGCCCGCGGCTACGCCTCGCAGGGCGCGCCCGCAACGGATCTCGAGCGCTTCTTCGCCGGCGACGACTGGTACACGGACGCGGACTCCAACGCCTACAGCCTGCCGACCTTCCTCGGGAACCACGACATGGGCCGGATCGGCAGCTTCATCGCGAGCGACAACCCCGGCGCGGCCGACGACGAGCTGCTGGCGAGGGACACCCTCGCACACGAACTCATGTACTTCTCACGCGGCAACCCGGTGATCTACTACGGCGACGAGCAGGGATTCACGGGCCCCGGCGGCGACCAGGACTCGCGGCAGACGCTGTTCGCCAGCCAGGTCCCCGAGTACCTCGACGACGACCTGCTGGGCACCGACGCGACCCACGCCACCGACAACTTCGACGCGACCCACCCCCTGTACCAGGGCATCGCGACCCTCGCCGACGTCACCGCGGAGCACCCGGCCCTGCGCAACGGCGCCCACCAGCACCGGTACGCCTCGGACGGCCCGGGCATCTACGCGTTCTCCCGGACCGACGCAAAGGACCAGCGCGAGTACGTGGTGGCACTGAACAACAGCACCGGGCCGAGGACCGCCGCCATCCCCACCTACGCCGGCAAGCGAACCTTCGGCCTCGTCCACGGCGACGCGCCCCAGCACGCGAAGTCCGCGGCCGACGGCACCCTCACCGTCACCGTCCCCGCACTGTCCACGGTGGTCTACGAGCTGTCGGGGAAGATCCCGCACTCCAAGGCCGCACCGGCGATCAGCCTCCAGCAGCCGGCACCCGCCGCCGAGGACAACGGCCGCATGAGGGTCGCTGCCGACGTCGCCGGCTCGTCGTTCTACGAGGTCACCTTCGAGGCCCGCACCCCGGGCTCCCCGTGGACGAGCATCGGCACGGACGACAACGCGCCGTACAGCGTCTACCACGACACCGGCGCACTCCCCGCCGGGACGGCGGTGGAGTACCGCGCCGTGGTCCTCGACAACGCGCGCCACACACGGACCTCCGCGGTGGCGTCGGCCACCGTCCCGCAGCCGCAGCTGACCATGGGCCTTCCGGCCGAGGGCACGCAGGTCCAGGGCGAGGTCGAGGTGACCGCCACCGCGAGCCCGGAGAACTCCGAGTACGCCGTGACCCTCGAGCGCAGCATCGCCGGAGGGGCGTGGACGGCGATCGGTTCGGACGACTCGTCGCCGACCTACACCGCCGTCGACGATCTCGCGGCCCTCGACCTCGCCGAAGGCACCCAGGTCCGGTACCGTGCCGTGCTCGGGACCTCGGTGAGCGACATCAGGACCGTGAGGGTCGGCTCGGTCGTCGACCAGCCCGGTTCCGTGGCCGTGGCCGGCAGCCTCGATTCCGAGCTGGGCTGCGGCGGGGACTGGGATCCGGCGTGCGACCAGGCGCAGATGACCTTCGATGCCGCCTCGCAGACCTGGATCCTCGAGGTCGCCGACCTGCCCGCCGGCAGCTACGAGTACAAGGCGGCGCTCAACCGCAGCTGGACCGAGAACTACGGCGCCGGCGGCGGCCGCGACGGCAGCAACATCGCACTCCAGCACGCGGGCGGTCCGGTGACCTTCGTGTACGACCACCGCACGCACGTGATCGGCACGCGCTAGCCGGCGTGCCACGCGTGACGGCGGCCGGGACCTCCTGGTCCCGGCCGCCGTCACGTCCGGGTCAGAGCCAGTCGTTGCGCTTGAAGGCCCAGTACAGGCCGCCGCCCATCGCGACCATGAGCAGGAGCGCGAACGGGTAGCCGAGGCCCCAGTGCAACTCGGGGATGACATCGAAGTTCATGCCGTAGATCGAGGCGATCAGCGTCGGCGCGAAGAGGATCGCCGCCCAGGACGAGATGCGCTTGACCTCCTCGCCCTGCCGCAGCGACGTCTCCGTCATGCGCGTCATCTCCTCGTTCTGCCGCTGGGCCACGAGGGTGGAATGGACCGTCAGGGCGTTCTGCAACAGCGTGCGGAACGTGTTGATGCGCTCGACGATGCGGATCACGTGGTCCTGCACGTCCCGGAGGTTCCGCGCGAGCTCGTCGTCCATCCGGTACTTCTCCGAGCCCCTGAGCAGGTCGTCCATCATGGCCTCCAGTGGCTGGGCGGCACGCTGGAACTCGATGACCTCGCGGTGCAGCTCGTAGATCCTCCGTGAGACGTCCGGTGCTCCCCCGAACAGCTCGTTCTCGATCTCGTCGATGTCGTTCTCGAGTCCCTGCACCACGGGCCCGTACTCGTCCACCACCTGGTCGAGCATCGCGTACAGGACCGCCTGCGGTCCCGTACCGAGCAGCTCCGGGTCCTCCTCGAGCCTCCGCCGCACGATCCCGAGGTCCGGCGATTCGGCGTGCCGGACGGTCACCACGAAGTCGTGACCGATGAAGATGTGCAGCTCGCCGAACTCCACCTTCTCCTCCACATCGAGGTAGCGGGCGGGCCGCAGCACCACGAACAGGGTGTCGCCGTAGCGCTCGAGCTTGGCGCGCTGGTGCCCGTTGGTGGCGTCCTCGACGGCGAGGTTGTGCAGCCCGAATTCGGCCTCGACCGCCTGGATCTCCTCCCGCTCGGGGCGGTAGAGGCCGATCCAGCCCATGCCGCCGCTGTCCCGCATGAGCTCGAACGTCTGGTCCAGGGTCTCGGGGTGGATGCGCTTCTTCCCGCCGACGTAGACGGCGTTCGCGACCAGCGGCACCTCAGGCCCCGGCCCGACCGGAGACCGCGGCAGCGCCGGCCAGCCCGGCGAGGGTCTCGATGAGGAGCCTGCGCTCCTCGACCTTGATCCGCTCGTGGAGCGTCTCCTCGGTGTCGCCGGGCAGGACGGCGACGGCGGCCTGGGCGAGGATGGGGCCCGTGTCCACGCCCGCGTCGGCGACCATGACGGTGCAGCCCGTCACCTTCACGCCGTACGCCAGGGCGTCGCGGACGCCGTGGGCGCCCGGGAAGCTCGGCAGGAGCGCCGGGTGGGTGTTGAGATAGCGGTCGGGGAAGGTGTCGAGGAAGTGCTGGTCGACGATCCGCATGAAGCCCGAGGACACCACGTAGTCCGGCTCGTGCGCGGCCACGGCCCCGGTGAGGGCGCGGTTCCAGTCCGCCCGCTCCGCGTACTGCCGGAAGTCCACCTCGAACGTCGGGATCCCTGCCGCGGCCGCCCGTCGGACGCCGCCCGTGCCCGGCCGGTCGGCCCCCACGGCGGCGATGGTCACGGGGAGACGGCCCTCGGCGACGGCGTCGATCACGGCCTGGAGGTTGGACCCGGAGCCGGAGACGAGGACTACGATGCGCATGAACCAACCTTAGGGTCTCCCCTCGCCTAGGGTTGAACCATGGCGAGGCGAGGAACCACCAGGCAGCAGGACACCGACCAGGCCGGACCGCAGGGTCCCGGGACGGCGCCCAAGGCACCGGACGACCCCGCCACCGCGCGCGCCTCGTCCGCCAGGTTCTGGCTGCGCCTGTTCTTCGGGGCACTCCTCGGCGCGTCGCTGACCAGCGGCCTGGTGCTGCCGTGGAAGGTGCTCGCGCTCGTCCTGGCGCTGTTCGCCCTCGCCGCCGGCGTCGTCGGGCTCGTCAAGGCCATCGGCGCGAAATTCCCCCGGTTCGTGGTCCTCGCGACGTCCCTGGGCCTGGCCGCCGCGCTGTTCCTCACGGCGGGCACCGCTGCGTCGATACTCCTCTGGCCCATCACGCAGACGTACGAGGACTGCATGTCCCGCGCCCTGACCCTGCAGGCGCAGGGCGACTGCGAGGACGGCCTGAGGAGCCTCGACGGGTTCGGCGGCTCCTAGGGTCCCGCGTGGGCACGCGGCTCAGCGCCGCCGCGGCTCCCGCTCCAGCAGGGGCCCGAGGGCATGCCCGAGCAGGGCGCCGACGGCCACCTCCAGCGCGAGCCACAGACCGACCGCCAGCGGGTCGGGGCCCAGGTCGGTGAAGCGGCCCAGGCCGAGCGAGGCGCGCGAGAGCAGGGCGACGGCGGCCCCGCACAGTCCGGCCGTGATGCCGATGAGTCCGGCGAGCGCGAGGGTGGACGCCGTCGAGGTGAGCCACCGCCTGCTGCTGTGCAGCACGAGCCACTCGTCGAAGTGGTTCTCGCCCTCCCGGAAGAACCACCAGCCGGCGAGGAGCCCGGCGAGGACCGGGATGGCCAGCGCCGCGTACCCGTAGTCGAGCGTGCCCGCGGGGAGCGCGCCGAGGATGGGCAGGGCGGGCAGGGGGCCCACGGTGCTGGCCAGCGGCGTGAGGGAGCTGCCCGTGCCGAGGGCGAACCCGGCACCCGTGGACCAGGACATCGTCCAGAGGGCGAGGTTGGGCAGGAGCCCCAGCTGGAGCAGGGTGATGACGGACGCCCCGGCGATCCCGCCGTCGATGCGCTCGTAGATCGCGGCGATGCCCGCCCAGTTCAGCCCGATCGCTACGGCGAGCAGGGCGGCCGAGAGGGACGCGGCGACGAGGACGGCGATGAATCCCGACCGGACGATCGACCAGGCGTAGGACCCGGCCCAGCGGGAGTGCTGGCTCGCACGGCCCACCCAGGCCGCGAAGTCCACGCCCACCAGGCGGCTCCAGGCGCCGGCCTCACGGTAGGCGCCGGTGATGAGTCCGATCCCGGCGGACACGGGAGGGATCAGGGCGCCCGCCACGAGTGACACGGACGCGTCGGGGGTGCCCGACACATACGCGATGCCCGCGCCGATCGCCGCGTAGGTGAGGAGGGCACCGAGCAGCGCCTGCCAGAGCTGGTCGGTGTACGACGCCCGGGCGAGTCGGCGCCCCGCACGCCAGGCGAGGAACAGCGGCACGAGGACGAGCCCGAGCGGGACGACGTGCAGCAGCCCCGACACCGCCTCGCCCCCGGCCAGGCTCGGAGGGAAGTGCAGCACGAGGGGCACCCCGTGCATGACCAGCCAGCCCTGGCCCGCCAGGCGGGCGGCGGACTCCGCCGTCCGGTCCGCGAATCCCCCGGTGAACCATACGGCGGCGACCGGGAGCACCACGAGCAGGGCCGAGATCACGGCGGCCTGTCCGAGTTCGAGCACCCCCTGGAGCCACAGGGGCATGGGAAGGGCGCGGGGCTTGGTGGGGATTTTCATCCCTCCCATGGTGCCACCGGCAGGGGCCCGCGCCACCCATCGACGCGGGATGGACAGGGCACGGGGACGGCGTGCCGCTGTCACCCGAAGATGTCGAGGAGGCCCTTGACGACGGCGAGGCCTGCGCCGATGAACGCGATGACGATGACGAACGCGCGGGCCTGGGAATCACGGACGAAGCGCCCGAGCTTCTCCCCAACGAAGATGCCGGTCACGATGGCCAGCCCGATCGCGATCCACATCCACGGCGCGAGGACGGGTGCCTGGGCCGGGTCGAGGAGCAGTTTGGTGACGAGCGTCACCGAGCCGATGCAGACGAAGAAGGGCTGAAGCGTCGCCGCGAAGGGGCGCTGCGGCCAGCGTGCGAGGAGGGCGTACGCACTGACGGCCGGGCCGCCGACCCCTGCCATCGAGTTGGTGACGCCGGCGGCGAAGCCCGCGACCGCCTTCGGCGTATTGCCGCGCACGACGACGTCGGACCGCTGGAGCACCAGGGAGACGGTCAGCGCCACGAGGACCACGGCGCCGACCGTGACCGACAGCGGTGCGGACGGGAGGGAGACCGCGAGGAACGAGCCCGGGATGGAGCCGAGCAGGGACGGGACGACGAGCCAGCGGAACATGCTCCAGTCGATGTCCTTCCAGACCCGGCCCACGATGATGGCCGAGGACACCACGCCGCAGAGGTTCACGAGGAGGACGCCCTCGTGCGGTCCGAGGATGATCACGAGGAACGGGGCGATCAGCAGCGCGAAGCCCAGGCCGGCGATACGCTGCGCGATGGCCCCCACGAGGATGGAGGCCAGCACGATGCAGAAGATGCCGAGGGTCACCCAGCCACAGTACGCCCAGGCAACCATCAGGCCCTCCTCCGTTACCGAGCACCACGGCGGTACGCTGGGCCCATGACGGCCCTCACCACCGCACTGGCCACCGCGGACTGGCGCCGGCGCGTCTTCCGCCTCTACGACGACGTCCGCGAGCGCGCCGCCTCCGCATCGCCCGAGGCCGCCCACGCCGTGTGGCGGGAGGGCCGTGACGAGCTGTTCCGCACCCACCCGGCGTCGGCCCTCGGGCGCGGCGCGAGGGAGTCCTTCGCCGGGCTCGCGGTAGCGCCCTACGACCCGACCTTCCGGTTCGAGGCGGAAGTGGACGACGACGGCGCGGGTCAGGTGATGGACGTCGCGACCGGCACGGACGGCGTCGTCCCGTTCCGCCGCCTCGGCAGCGTGCTGCTGCCCGGGCTGGGGAAGCTCGCCCTGTGGAAGCTCGGCTCCTACGGCGGCGGGCTGTTCCTGCCCCTGCGCGACGGCACCTCGGGCAGGGCCGGCGGCGCGTACGGCGGCGGGCGCTACGTCCTGGACACCGTCAAGGGTGCCCACCTCGGCGAGGGGCGCGACCCCGGGCGCATCGTGGTGGACCTCAACTTCGCCTACAACCCGTCCTGCGCCTACGACGAGGCATGGGCCTGCCCCCTGCCCGGTCCGGACAACCGGCTCGCGGACGACGTCCCGGTGGGCGAGCTCTACCGGGAGTACTGACGCCCTGCACCCGCCCCCACGGACCCACGACAGTACGTAGGCTTAGGGATTCCGGCCGGGCCGGGACACGGCAGCCTACGGAGGAGCACGGAACGATGAGCGGGAACCAGCCGACGAGGCAGGCGCAATGGCGCCGTCGATCCGAGATCCCCATGATCCTCGCCGCGACCCTCTACCTCGTGGCGTACTCGTTCCAGGTCGTGGGAGACCCGGACCCGGCCGAGACCCTGCTTCTCGAGACCGTCATCTGGGGCGTGTGGGGCCTCTTCCTTGCCGACTACCTCGTGACCCTCCTTCTGGCGCCCTCACGGGGCCGATGGTTCGTCCGCCACCTGCATGAACTCGTGGTGCTGCTCCTGCCCATGCTGCGTCCGCTGCGCCTGCTCCGGCTCATCCCCCTGCTGCGCATCCTCAACCGGTCCGGCGGGGACGCCCTGCGCGGGCATATCGTCCTCTACGTCATCACCGCCATGACGGTGCTCGGCTATGCGGGGGCGCTCGCGGTGCTCGACGTCGAGCAGGACGTCCCGGGCGCGACGATCGTGACCCTTCCCGATGCGCTCTGGTGGGCACTGACCACCGTCACGTCGGTGGGCTACGGCGATTACTACCCCGTCACGGGGGCCGGGCGGGTGGTAGCGGCGGGCCTGATGATCGGCGGCATCGGGGTGCTCAGCGCGGTCACGGCGGCGTTCGCCTCCTGGCTCGTGGAGAACGTGGCAACGGCCCGCGAGGCGACCACCCGCGGCGCGCAGCCCGCGGCGGTGGACACCCAGGTCCAGGACCAGCTCGCGAGCGTCAGCCTCCAGATCGACACCCTGACCCGGCAGCTCGCCCACGGCGCCCACCGGGAGCGCACCGGACCGGAGTAGCCCGGCGGCGGGTTCATTTCCTCCGACGTTCACCCCGGCGCCACCCTGCGGCGGCCCGCCCTCCGCGTGCGCGGGCGAACGTTGAGGTGTGAGGATAGCCATCGTCGCAGAATCGTTCCTGCCCCACATGAACGGGGTCACCCACTCGCTGCTCAAGGTGCTCGCCCACCTGCGGGGCCGCGGCGACGACGTGCTGGTGATCGCGCCGGCCTCGTCCTGGCTCGACGAGCCCGCGCCGTCCCGGGTGGAGGGCTTCCCCGTCCACCTCCTCCCGTCCCTCGCCCTGTCGGGGTACGCGGACGTCCGGCTGGCCGCCGGGACGGTCGCCCGCGTACGCCGCATCCTCGCCGCGTTCGGGCCCGACGTCGTCCACGTCGCCTCGCCGTTCGTCCTCGGCTGGCGTGCCGTGCAGGCGTGCGAGCAGCTCGGCATCCCCACGGTGTCCGTCTACCAGACCGAGGTGCCCGCCTACGCCGCCCGGTACGGCGTACCCTGGCTCGAGCCGCTGCTGTGGCAGCGCGTCGAGAACATCCACGACGCCTCCACCCTCACCCTCGTGCCGTCCACGTTCGCACTGGACCAGCTGCGATCCCGCGGTGTGCAGCGGCTCAACCTGTGGCGGCGCGGCGTCGACACCGAGCGGTTCTCCCCCACCCGGTACGACGCCGCGTGGCGGGCGACGGTCGCGCAGCCGCACGAGCGCATCATCGGCTACGTGGGCCGGCTCGCGGCGGAGAAGCAGGTCGAGGATCTCGCCGTGCTGGACCCGCTGCCGGGGACGCGGCTCGTGATCGTCGGTGCCGGCCCGCAGCAGGAGAGCCTCCGGGCCCGGCTGCCGCGGGCGCACTTCGCCGGGTTCCGGACGGGGACGGACCTGGCCCGCATGGTCGCGTCCTTCGATCTCTTCGTCCACCCCGGCGAGTCCGAGACGTTCTGCCAGACCATCCAGGAGGCCATGGCGTGCGGCGTCCCGGTCGTCGCGGTGGGCCGGGGCGGCCCGCTGGACCTCGTGGATCCGTCCCGCACGGGCTGGACGTACACCCCGGGTGACCTGCAGGGGCTGCGGACCGCCGTCGTCGACCTCATCGGCGACGACGCCAAGCGGCGCGCGTTCGGCCGGGCAGCGCACGCCTCGGTCCAGGGGCGCACGTGGCCCGTGCTCTGTGAGCAGCTCGTGACCTACTACGACAAGGCCGTCACGGTCCAGCGACGCCGGGTCCATCTCGCCCACACCCTGGCCGACAGGGGGCGGAGGGCGTCCCGGTCCGACTGATCCGTGCCCCGGAGGGCTGGACGCCGCCCGCCCGAGGGGGTAAGGTGCGCGGTCGCAGTGGCGATGCCCGCGCAGGCTCTATCATGGGAGCAACCCACCCACTCTCCGGAGGTTCCGATTACAGACACGGCCGCCCAACACGACATCTACTTCGGCGCGCCCGAACCGGAGAACGAAGCCGAGATCCTCGAGTCGGCGTCCAGTGCGGCGGTGGCCCGACTCGAGGGCCGCACGGACATCACGACCGTCAAGCGGCGCTTCACCCTGGTCAACCAGGACCGCACTCCGCACCAGGCGATGGTCGAGGACCTGCTGTTCATCCGCCGGGCACTCGACGACGCCGGCATCGGGTTCCTGCTGGTGCGCGGCAACGACGAGCGGCCCGTGATCGCCGTGGACCTCGACCACCGTGAGAAGCTGCGCGCCGCGCTCGTCGAGGCGTGCCGGGACGAGCCGTTCTACTCCCGCACCGTGGACACGAAGCGCCGCACCACCCTGCTGGTGAGTGACGGCCAGCTCTCGAGCAGCGGCAAGGCCCGCATCTTCCGCCTGTTCCGGCCACGCATCGAACCCCTCGGCGGGCTCGCCTACGGGCCGTCCGCCGGCGTGCAGATCGAACTGTGGGCGCTCGGCGGCAGCGCCATCGAACTACCGGTGGAGAACTCCCTCACCCGCCGCACCCTCCCCGCCGCCGAAGTGGTGCGCGGCGAAGTGGAACGCCACGGCCTCTCCTGGCCGACGATCGACAACATGTTCGCCGATCACGCCACGGACATCGACTTCGACATCGACCTCGTCTTCTCCTGGGTGGACGGCAGCAGCCCCGAGTACCGGGCGGCGCGCGCGGCCCGCATGGAGGGCGTGGTGGTCGGTGAGGGCGACGACCACGAGGCGCGCTTCCGGCAGATCGACGAGCTGAAGTACGCGCTGCGCTCCGTCTACATGTTCGCGCCGTGGGTCCGCCGGATCTTCATCGCGACCGACTCGGAGCGCCCCGCCTGGCTCGCCGACCACCCGTCGGTCACGCTCGTCCGCTCCGAAGAGCACTTCAGGGACCCGTCCGTCCTCCCCACGCACAACTCGCAGGCCGTCGAGGCGCAGCTCCAGCACATCCCGGGCCTCTCCGAGTACTTCCTCTACTCCAACGACGACATGTTCTTCGGCCGTCCCGTCGCCCCGGACATGTTCTTCTCCCCCGGGGGCGTCACGAAGTTCATCGAGGCGGACACGCGCATCGGCCTGGGCGACAACGACGCCGAGCGCAGCGGCTTCGAGAACGCCGCCCGTGTGAACCGGCGCCTCTTGCACGAGCGGTTCGGGCGCATCACCACGCGGCACCTCGAACACACCGCCGCTCCCCTGCGGAAGAGCGTGCTGCTGGAGATGGAGGCGGAGTTCGCCGCGGAGTTCGCCGCGACGGCAGCCTCGCGCTTCCGCGCCAAGGACAACATCTCCGTCACCAACTCGCTGTACCACTACTACGCACTGCTGACCGGCCGGGCCGTCACGCAGGAGATGGCGAAGGTGAAGTACGTGGACACCACGCTGCGGTCCGGGCTGAAGAGCCTGAACAAGATGCTGGACAAACGCAACCAGGACTTCTTCTGCCTCAACGACGGCAGCTTCCCGGAGGTCGCGGCCGACGAGCGGGCCCACCTCGTGACGGACTTCCTCGAGAAGTACTTCCCGGTCAAGGCCCCCTGGGAGATCTAGGGCCCGCGCCGGGGTGACGGGGATGCGTGCAAGACTGGCGCGATGCAGACCTTCCTGCCGTATCCCGATGTCGCGGCCAGCGCCCGGGTGCTCGACCAGGCAAGGCTGGGCAAGCAGCGCGTCGAGACCCTGCAGGCGCTGCGTGCCCTCGTGATCCCCGACTACGGGTGGCGGCAGCACCCGGCCATCCGCATGTGGATGGGCTACGTCCCGGCGCTGACCGTCTACGGCCTGGCCATGGTGGCCGAGTGGGTCTCGCGCGGCCATGCCGATTCGACGCACCGGCAGATCCTCGAGTTCGCCCCGGACGTGCTGGAGCAGCCGGATGTGCCGATGCCGCCGTGGTTCGGGGACCCGGCGCTGCACGTGAGCCACCAGTCCAATCTGATCCAGAAGGCACCGGAAATCTACCGGGACCGGTTCCCCGGCGTCCCCGAGGACCTCCCCTACGTGTGGCCCGCACCGGAACGCGAGCGCCTGCCCGTCGAACCCGCCGGACGGCGCCTGTGGGTCTGGCGCGCCGATGGGCTGCCCGCCGCCCGGGACGCCGACGACGACGACGCGATGCTGCTCATGCCGCCCGTCCCGCCGGGAGGGCACGCCGCCCCGAAGTGGGAGCGGCAGCTGCACGCGTTCGAGGAGTCCGTGGAGGAGGGCGACGCCGTCGCGATCCCCGACCCGGAGGGCCGGCGTTTCCGGACGGGGCACGTGGGCCGGGTCTTCATGCACGAGGACGGGCTGGTGCGTCCTGCGCGGCTGGACGGCTGGCTGCAGCGTTCGGACTTCGATCCGCCGGCCCTGCTGCAGGACCCGCGGACGCTCTTCGCCGTCGGCGTGCCCGACGCGCTGCGCGCCTGATCCCGACGGGCCGGGGTCGGGTGACGGTTCAGGCCGAGGTGAGGTGCCGGGCGCGGCCGACCTCGGGGATGGTCACGCCGTGCGCCTCGAGCCGGCGCCGTGTCTCCTCGCGGGGGACCACCTCCCCCACCGTGGTGTGCCGTCCCGCGGGTACCACCGAGTGGACGATCGTCTCCTCGTAGACGTGGACGAGGTTGTAGGACTGCGCGCCGTCCCGGCCGCGCGTGCCCCCGCCGTCGAACATCAGGTCCTGGGTGTAGCAGGTGGCACTCGCCACCGAGACCGGGACGCCGGCGAACATCGCCGTCGTCGAGTAGTGCAGGTGCCCGGCGAGGATCGTGCGGACGTCCGAGCCGCGGACGACGCCGGCGAGCGAGCGCTGGTCGCGCAGTTCCACGAGGACCGCGAGGTCCTGGACGCTGGGGACGGGCGGGTGGTGCAGGGCGAGGATCGTCCCGTGCGGCGCGGGTACCTCCAGTTGCGCGGCCAGCCAGCGCAGCTGCTCGTCGTCGAGCTCGCCGTGGTGGCGCCCCGGCACCGTGGAGTCCAGGGTGATGATGCGCAGGCCGTCGACGAAGTGCACGGCGTCCACCGGGGCGTCCTGCCGTCCGGCCGGTGTCCCGTCGAGGAGTCCCGCCCGGAAGGCCGCGCGGTCGTCGTGGTTGCCCATCGCCCAGATGACCCGGGCCCCGAGCCGTTCCGCCGCGGGATCCACGATGGCACGGAGCTTCGCGTACGCGCCCGGTTCCCCCTTGTCCGCGAGATCACCGGTGAAGACGATCGCGTCCGGCCGTGCGCCGGACGCCTCGAGGTCGTCGAACACCTCCTGCAGCCTCTGCTCACTGTCCACGGCACCGTACAGCGGGGCGTCCCCGCCGAGCAGGTGGGTGTCGCTCATGTGGAGGACGAAGTGCTGGGGCCGGGGATGTTCTGCTGTCCGGGGGACCATGGGACCTTCTCCGATAGCTGGTGGGCCTGCTGGCTTGTCTGCCATCCAACCAGAAGGCCCTGTCCCTGTCAGTGAACTCCCGACGGCACGGCGCGAAACATCCAGGAAACATGCGTCGCCTCCCCGGACCTGCCGCGTGGACTCCGGTGCCGCCCGAGGAGACTGGCGGGGCGGCACCGCGGGCCGTAGGCTCACAGGCGACCGATCATCCGCGCAGAAGGGCACCACCATGGGATTCCGCATCACCCACATCCCCCTCCGCCTCGCGACGGGCGCCTACATCCTCAACTCGGGACTCGGGAAGACCGCGCTGGACGACGGCACCGCCGCCTACCTGCAGTCCGCGGCGTCCAGGGCGTTCCCCCAGGTCAGCCAGTTCGAGGCGCAGCAGTTCGCGACGTTCCTGGCCGCATCGGAGATCACGATCGGCTCGGCGCTCCTCGCGCCGTTCATCCCCAGCAGGCTGGCCGGGCTCGCGCTGCTGGCCTTCTCGGCCGGGATGCTGACCATGTACTTCACGACCCCCGAGATGACGATGGAGGACGGCGTCCGCCCGAGCCCGGAGGGCGTGGCCCTCGCGAAGGACAGCTGGCTGACGGGCATCGCCCTGGCCCTCATCCTGGACCGCCGGAAGAAGTAGGCCGGCGGGGCACGAGGACAGGAGACCCCGGCATGTGCGGACGCTTCGTCATCGCGGGCAACAGGGCCGACCTCATCGACGCCTTCGAGGTGGACGAGGCCGTCGAGGACGAGCTGCGGCCCTCCTGGAACGTCGCGCCGACCGACACCGTGCGGCTCGTCGTCGAGCGGTTGGACCCGCACACGGGCGAGCTGACGCGCCGGCTGGAACCGGCGCGCTGGGGCCTCATCCCCTCCTGGGCGAAATCGGCGTCCGTGGGATCACGGATGATCAACGCCCGCAGCGAGACCCTGCTGGAGAAGCCCTCCTTCCGGGCCGCCGCGCTCAAACGGCGGGCGATCGTCCCGGCGGACGGGTACTACGAGTGGCGGAAGAACGACGACGGCTCCAAGACCCCGATCTACCTGCACGGCCCGGACGGGTCCCTCCTGGGCTTCGCCGGGCTCTACGAGTTCTGGCGGGACCCCGCGACCACGTCCCCGGAGCACCCGCAGGGGGAATGGGTGGTCAGCTGCACCATCATCACCCGGCCGGCGAGCGACGCCCTCGGCGAGATCCACGACCGCACGCCGGTGATCCTGCCCCCGGACCTGCGTGGCGACTGGCTGGATCCACGCAACGACTCGCGGCCGGCGGTGCAGGAACTGCTGGACGCCATCCCGGACCCCCACCTGGTGCCACGCCTGGTCGGGAAGCGTGTGGGGTCGGTGCGCAACGACGGCCCCGACCTCATCGAGCCCCTTCCCGAGCCGGCGTCGGAAGCCTAGGGTCGGAGGATGACGACCAGCGGAACAGACGCATGATCAGGACGGACATCGCCCCGGGGATCCACTACCTCGAGCATGCCAGGACCAACGTCTACCTCGTGGAGGACGACGACGGCCTCCTCCTGGTCGACACGGGGCTGCCCCGCTCGAAGGGGCTCCTCCTGGCGGCACTGACCCGGATCGGCCGCTCGGTGCAGGACATCCGGGGCATCGTGCTCACCCACGGGCACTTCGACCATGTGGGGACCGCCGAGCACCTGCGCTCCAGGTACGGCATCCCGGTCTACTGCCACCCCGACGACGCCCGGATCGCCGCGCACCCCTACAGCTACGACCGGGAACGGAGTCCTTTCCTGTACCCGCTGCGCTATCCCCGCGCCGTGCCCGGGCTGCTGCGCATGACCGTCGCGGGCGCCGTCGCGGTCAGGGGCGTGCAGGACACCCTGCCGCTCACCCCCGAGGCGGCCGCGGCGCTGCCCGGCTCAGCCCTCCTGGTCCCGACACCGGGTCACACGAAGGGCCATTGCGCGCTGCACTTCCCGGACCGCGACGCGGTCATCAGCGGCGATGCCCTCGTCACGCTCGACCCTTACACGGGACACCCCGGCCCGCAGGTCGTCGCCCGCGCCGCCACCGCGGACATGGACATGGCCCTGCGCTCCCTCCAGGCGCTGCGCGCCACGGCTGCGCGGACCGTACTGCCGGGCCACGGGTTCCCGTGGAGTGCGGGCGTGGAGTCGGCGGTCGCGCAGGCGATCGAGGTCGGCGGGCACTGAGTCCCTGCCGGGTCGCCGTCGACCGCCCGGGCAACGCGATACGCTGGCCGCATGGGCTGGTTGAGGCGTCAGACGATGGTGGGCATCGCCCGCGGCACGGTGAAGCGCGGGGTGCTCACCATGGTCACGGCGCAGGCGGTGGTCATCGCGGGGGTCGTCGCCGTGGACGTGTACCAGAGGAGCCGGCGCACCAAGCGACCGGGCTTCCCGCAGCCGGGCACGTTCCACACCACGATCGCCGACACCGAAACCACCGTGTTCACCTACGGCGAGGATCTCTTCGACGCGATGATCGCCGCGATCGACAACGCCAAGGACCAGGTCCTGCTCGAGACCTACATCTGGAAGGGCGACGAGGTCGGGAGGCGCTTCCGGGACGCCGTGAACCGGGCGGCGGATCGCGGCGTGGACGTCTTCGTCATCTACGACGGCTTCGCCAATCTCGTGGTCAACCCGTTCTTCTACGACTTCCACCCTGCCGTCAACACCTACCGCTTCCCGGTCATCCGTCCCGCGATCATCTTCACGAACATCCGGGGCACGGGCCTCGACCACCGCAAGGTCCTCGTGGTCGACGACGAGGTGGGGTTCGTGGGCGGCTACAACATCGGGACGCTGTACGCGACGAAATGGCGTGACACGCACCTGGAGATCCGCGGACCGTCCGTCTGGGAGCTCCGCGAGGCGTTCGTCAGCGTCTGGAACATCCGGGCCATCCCCAGGCGCCCCGAACTGCCGGACCTCAGTGCCACCTACTGGGAGCCGCGGATCCGTGCGGTCAACAACATCCCGGCCCTGCTGGTGTTCCCCATCCGCGGCGTCTACCTGGACGCGATCAACCGCGCCCACAAGCACATCTTCATCACCACCGCGTACTTCATCCCCGACCGGCAGATCCTCGACGCCCTGCTGCGCGCGAGCCGCCGCGGCGTGGACGTCCGCGTGATCCTCCCCGAGGATTCCAACCACGTGGTCTCCGACTGGCTGTCCCGGGGATTCTACTCCTCCCTCATCAGCGCCGGCGTGCGGATCCTGCTCTACCAGAACTCCATGATCCACGCGAAGACGGCCACGGTGGACGGCGAGTGGAGCACGGTCGGCACGGCCAACATCGACCGCCTCAGCCTCACCGGCAACTACGAGATCAACCTCGAGATCTTCGACCGCGACCTCGCGGCGACGATGGAGAGGATCTTCGCCGTGGACTCCTCCAACAGCCGCGAGCTGACCCGGGAGGAATGGGACAGCCGCCACCTGGTGGCCCGCGCCAGCGAGATCATCCTCGCTCCGCTGCGTCCGTTCCTGTGACCGCGGACGGCGCTCCGGGTGCCTGCCCGGGCCCGGCGAAGCGCTCCATGTAGCCGCGCTGCGAGGAGCCCACGTGCCCGGCCATCAGGCGCCCGGCCTCGGCGTCGTTGCCGGCATCGATCGCCGCGATGACGAGGCGGTGCTCGCCCCAGGACTGCCTCCCGCGCCGGTCGACGTCGGCCGCGTACAGCCACTCGATCTTGCCGGAGATCTGCCGGAGCAGGGCGGCCAGCGAGGCGCTGCCGCTGAGCTCCGCGACCCCGAGGTGGAAGCGGATGTTCAGCTCCGGCAGTTCCGCGAGGGCGTCGGCCGCCACGGCGCGGTCGCCGTCGTCGAGGATGTCCGTGAGCGCCCGCCGCGCCGTCCACCACGCGGTGTCCGGCGCGTCGGCGCCGAACTGGGCGGAGGCCCGGCGGGCCGCGCGCCGCGCGATCGTGGCCTCGATGACCCCGCGCACGGCGAACAGGTCCTCCGCGTCGTCGAGCGGGATCGCGGCCACGGTGGAGCCGGCGTAGGGGCGGGACTCGACGAACCCCTCCGCCTCGAGTGACCGCAGCGCCTCCCGCACGGGCACGCGCGACACACCGTACTTCGCCGCGAGCGCCGCCTCGGTCACCCGGGTGCCGGGCGCCAGGACCCCGAGGATGATGTCGTGGCGGACGGCGTCGAGGACGCGCTGCGGCGCCCCGGCATCCTGGTCAGACCGCAACGGACCCGCCCGGCCGCGTGCGGTCGGGCAGGAGCTCAGCGCCCGGCCGCATAGCCCTGCGCCCCTCGCGGGTTGGCGGCGGCGGACAGCACGCCCGTCCCCGGGTCCCGGGTGACGGCGGAGAGCCGGCCGAGGGCCCAGTCCCCTGCCCGCGTGATGACGTGGCCGCGGCGTTCGAGGTCCGCGATGAGCTCCTCGCCCAGCCGGTCCTCGACCACGGCCCCACCCGGCTCCCAGGTGCGCGGCCAGAACGATCCCGGGATCGACGTGGTGTGGAGGGACGGTGCGTCGATGGCCTGCTGCGGCGTGTAGCCGCCCACGATGGTGCGCAGGATGTAGAGCAGCTGCCACTGGTCCTGCTGGTCGCCGCCGGGCGATCCGAGGGCCACGACCGGCGTGCCGTCCTTGAGGATGAGCGTCGGGGTGAGCGTGGTGCGCGGCCGCCTGCCCGGCTCCAGCGTGGACGGTCCGCCCTCCTCGAGCCACGTCATCTGTAGCCGCGACCCGAGGCAGAACCCGAGCTCGGGGATCGTCGGCGAGGACTGCAGCCATCCCCCGCTGGGTGTGGCGGAGACCATGTTCCCGGCGGCGTCGACGACGTCGATGTGGCACGTGTCGCCGCGCGTCTCCCCGCTGCGGGACACCGTGGGTTCACCGACCCCTGCGAATCCGCTGCCCCCGGCGAGGGCGGGAGGCGTGTAGTCGGTGCGCAGCGGCGGGGTGAAGGGGGTGCGGCCGGGAACGGTGCCGGGCCGGAACTCGCGGGACGCCTCGTCGCCGATGAGCGCGCGCCGTTCGGCGGCGTACTCCTCCGACAGCAGGTACTCCATCGGGACCTCGGCGTCCCCGTAGTAGGCCTCGCGGTCGGCGATGGCGAGCTTCTGCGCCTCGAGGATGGTGTGCGCGCCTGCTCCCGTGGACGGGTCGAGCCGATCGTCGTCGAACCCGTCGAGGATGGCGAGGGTCTGCAGCAGGGCCGGGCCCTGGCCCCACGGCCCGGTCTTCGCGATGGTGTAGCCGCGGAACTCGAGGGTGGTGGCCTCCTCGTAGCCCGCCTCGAAGCCCGCGAAGTCCTCGAGGGTCAGGACGCCGGCGTGGTCGAGGCCCGAGGAGTGCCGGTGCGGTGTCCGGCCGAACTCGACGGCGGCCTGCGCCACGAGCCCGGTACGCCACTCGAGGCGCGCGGCGTCGATACGCCCGGTCCTCGTCGCGGCGTCGGTCCCGGCGTCGATGAGGGATCCGAGCACGCGGGCGTACGCCTCATTGCGGATCACCTCGCCCTCCCGCGGCGGCCTGCCCTCGGGCATCCACAGTGCGGCGGACGTGGGCCAGTGCTCGGTGAAGAGCTCCGCCACGGCGGCGATCGTCGCCCCGACGCGGCCGAGGACCGGGTGGCCGTCGCGGGCGTACCCGAGGGCGAAGGCCAGGACGTCCTCGAGTTCCCACGTGCCGTGGTCGCGGAGCAGGATCAGCCAGGCGTCGACGGCGGCGGGCACCGCGGCGGCGAGGGCGCCCGCGCCGGGGACGAGTTCCAGGCCCTCGGCGAGGTAGTGCTCGCGGGTGGCCGCAGCCGGTGCCGGCCCCTGGCCCATGAGGACGACCGGCCGTCCGGGCTCCTCCGCCGTGGCGAAGACGCCCGTCATGTCACCGCCGGGCCCGTTGAGGTGGGGCTCGACGACGTGCAGGACGAACGCCCCGGCCACGGCGGCGTCGAAGGCGTTGCCGCCGCGCTCGAGGACTGCCTGCGCGGAGGCGGTGGCCAGCCAGTGCGTCGACGCGCTCATCCCGAACGTGCCCTGCAGGGTGGGACGGGTGGTGAAGGTGGGAGGGGGCGTGTACGTCATCGGATCACTTTCGGCAGGGGAATCGACGGTGCGCGACAGTAGGCGCGGGCTCGTCCGCATTGAATACAATCGACGCTCCAAGGATAAGCTTCGTATACATTCGCCCCAAGTTGTTACTGAAGGACATCATCGTGACGAAGAACCGGGTGGTCACGGACCGCCTCCACCTGTGGCTCATGCTCATCCTGACGTTCTCCACCGGGGTGATCGACGCCGTCGGCTACCTGGGCCTCGATCGCGTCTTCACGGGCAACATGACCGGCAACGTGGTGCTCCTCGGCATGGCCTTCGCGGGGGGCGCCGATCTGCCGATCCTGCGGCCGGCTCTCGCCCTCGTCTTCTTCATGGTGGGCGCCGCACTCGCCGGCCGGGTCCTGCGGAAAGGGCCCGAAGGGTGGTCCGGCCGCACGTCGAGCACATTCCTCACGGTGACCGTGGGCCTGACCGCGCTCGCGGTGTTCGTCGCGCTGGTCGACGTCACCGCCGAGGAGGTCCTGGGCAGCATCACGACGTCGGTGCTCGCCACCGTGATGGGCGTCCAGGCCGCCACGGCCAAGCGCCTCAAGGTCGCCGAGATCACCACCGTCGTCGTGACCTCCACCATCACGGGCCTCGCCTCGGACTCCCGCCTCGCCGGGGGGAAGAGCCCCTTCTGGGCCCGCCGCGCCTCCGCGATCGCCCTGATCATGGCCGGCGCGGTCGCCGGCGCCCTGACCCTGAGGGTCGACCTCTGGCTCGGCATCGCGGTGTCGGCGCTCCTCTCCGCCGTGGTCACCCTCCTCGGGCATCTCCGCCACCGGCAGGACGTGAAGGCCGGGCACACGGAGAATGCCGGGGAAGCCGCACTACGGTAGGAGCATGGAACAGGTCGAGGAGCAGTTCGCATTCCACCGGCTCGCACGGTCGTGGCCGCAGCACCGCTGGTGGAGGCCGCTCCTCACCGCCCTGCTCGGCGGCGTGTTCTACGTCGTCCTCATCCTCCTGGTCCTGGTCACGGGGCTCGCGCTCGCCAGCCTCACACCCACCGGCGTCGGGCCCTACTTCGACGCGCTGTCGGTGCTGGACCTCAGCAACCCGGTGATGTTCGCGTTCACCCTCGTCTCCCTGATCCTGATGATCCCCGCGCTCGCCCTGGCCGCCCTGATCATGGGCCCCCGGCCGATCGGCCTGCTCTCGTCCGTGGCAGGCCGGATCCGGTGGCGCTGGCTCGCGGTCTGCGCGGGCGTCTCCGTCGGTGTGTTCCTCGTCAACCTCGCGGTCTCCTTCGGGGTCGGCGCGCTCTTCCCCGCGGAGGCGGAACCGGCGCCCCTCCCGCCCGAGACGTCCACCCTGCTGATCCTCCTGACCCTGTCCGTCCTCGCCGTCCCGTTCCAGGCCGCCGCGGAGGAGTACGTGTTCCGCGGGTTCCTGATGCAGACCATCGGCAGCTGGCTCCGCCACCCCGCCTTCGCGATCCTGCTCCCCGTGCCGCTCTTCGTCCTCGGCCACGGCTACGATCCGCTCGGACAGGCCGACGTGGCGATCTTCGCGATCTTCGCGGGCTGGATCACCTGGCGGACGGGCGGGCTGGAGGCGGCGATCGCGGTGCACGCGGTCAACAACATGACCATCTTCGTCCTCGGGGCCTTCGGCCTCGTGGATGTGAACTCCACCGAGGGGTCGCTGAGCGGACTCGTCCTGTCCGCCGCGACCATGGCCATCACGGCCGTCATCATCGTCCGCCTGGCGGACCGCCGCGGCGTCGCCCGGACGCGGACCGTCACCCGGTGGCCGGCGCTGGAGCCGAGGACCCCGGTCCCGGGCCGGCCCCTCCCCCCGGCGGCCGACCGCCGGTCACCGACCGCCGACGCCTGACCGCTCGAGGACCCATGCTCGCCGATGTGTCGTCCCCCGTCCTCGTCACCGGGGCCACCGGCAACGTGGGCCGCCCCCTCGTGGCGTCCCTGCGTGCCATGGGAGTCCCCGTACGCCCCGCGAGCCGGCGCGGGACGGACCCCGACGGGGCCGCCTTCGACTTCGGCGTTCCGGAGACCTGGCCGGCGGCCTTCGACGGCGTGACCACCCTGTTCCTCGTCCGGCCGCCGCACCTGGCGAACGTCGCACGGGACATGGTGCCGTCCCTCGTGGAGGCACGCCGCCGCGGCGTCCGGCACGTCGTCCTGCTCTCCGTCCAGGGCGCCGACCGCGTGCCGGTCCTCCCCCACGCCCGGCTGGAGCGGTGGCTCCGGGCCTCGGGCATGGCCTGGACCTTCCTGCGCCCGTCGTACTTCGACCAGAACCTCAGCACCGTGTTCGCGGCCGACATCCGCGACCACGACCGCATCCTCGTCCCCGCAGGAGCAGGCCGGACGGCGTTCGTGGATGCCGTCGACGTCGCGTCCGTCGCCGCCGCGGTACTCCGGGAACCCGGCCTCCACCGCGGGCGCTCCTGGTCCCCGACGGGCAGGGAGGCCCTCACCTGGTCGGAGGTGGCCCGGACCATCTCCGAGGTGCTCGGCCGATCCGTGACCTACCGCGACCCGGGCGTCCTCGGATACTTGCGGCACGCCCGCACGGATCTCGGGATGGAGACGGCCATGGCCGCCACCACCACGGTCATCCACGCATCGGCCCGGCTCGGCGTCGCGAAGCACCTGACGGACGACGTGCGGCGTGTCACGGGCCGGGAACCGCTGTCCTTCCGGTCCTTCGTCGACCGCGAGCGGGCAGCCTGGGATCGGCCCGGCGCCTAGCGCTCCCCCGGCGCAGCACCCCGCCTCAGGCCTCGACCCGCAACCCCATGCCCTCGGCGAGGAAGGGGGCCAGTACCAGCAGCTGGTGCTCGTCGATCGTGGCGCCCCGCAGACCGTCGAGGCCGTCGATGCCGCGGAAGCTGCTGGTACGGAGGTCCACGTCCGTCAGCCGGGCGCCGTCGAGCGTGAGGGTACCGACGGTGCAGTCCCGCAGGGCCAGGCGCGTGGCCAGGGCGCCGGTGAGGTCCAGCTCGCCGATGATGCACCCGCTCAGGAGGACGTCCGTCAGCCGGGCGCTGCGCAGGTTCACGTAGTCGAGCTTCCCGCCGTCGAGGTGGACGCCGTCGAGCCTGCTGTCGTACAGCTCCGCCGATCCCCACCGGGTGCCGCGCAGCGAGGTCTCGCGCCAGGTGCTGCGCGGCGCCCGGAGGACCGGGGCGAAGAGGTCCTCGAAGGAGCACCCGATGACGCGGGCGCCGCGCAGTTCCGCTTCGTTCAGGGACACCGCCTCGAGCATGCACTCCTGCAGGGTGATCCCGGCCAGGTCCTCGCCGTCGAGCACCAGCCTCTCGTAGTGCTCACCCTCCCGGTGATCGCCGTCGAGCAGGTCCGGCGCGTCGACGCGGACGAGGCCCCTCGGCGGCTGCAGGGTCAGGCGGGGCGCATTCGTGGTGCTGCGCGTGGGGCGCGGTGGCATCGCTGGATCCGTTCGTCGTCTCGTCGCTTCGGCCCGGCCGGGCCGGGCCTCCATCCAACCACCGACGCAACACTTCTCCCGAAACCAGCCATCTCATACAGTGGGTCACCCGACCGAGGATGGAGCCGACATGCCGACACCCGACAGCACGCCTGACAGAGCACCGGACAGCACGTCCGGGACAGGGACCGAGGACGCCTCCCTCCTGAAGGTCCTCGGCAACTGGGACGCCCTCGCCCTGGGGTTCGGGGCGATGATCGGCTTCGGCTGGGTGGTGCTGACCGGCGGCTGGATCGCGTCGGCCGGCACGGGCGGAGCGGTCCTCGCGATGGTGACGGGCGGCGTCATCATGGGCGTCGTCGGCCTCACCTACGCCGAGCTGACCGCCGCCATGCCCAAGGCGGGCGGCGAGCACAACTTCCTCCTGCGCGGCATGGGCCCCCGCTGGTCCTTCGTGGGGTCCTGGGCCATCACCGGCGGCTACGTCACGATCGTCGCCTTCGAGGCGGTGGCCCTTCCACGGACCGCCGAGTACATCTTCCCCGGCCTCAGCCGCATCCCCCTCTGGACGGTCGCCGGTGACCAGGTGCACCTGACGTGGGCTCTCGTCGGCGCGATCGCCGCCGTCGTCGTCACCCTCATCAACATCCGCGGCGTGAAGATCGCGGGGGCCGCGCAGACCTTCGTGGTGGTCTTCCTCCTCGTCATCGGACTGATCCTGGTCTTCGGCAGCGTCACCGGCGGATCGGTGGCCAACATGGAGCCCTTCTTCACGGGAGGCTCGGCCGGGTTCTTCGCCGTCCTCGTCGTGGTGCCGTTCCTGTTCGTCGGCTTCGACGTCATCCCGCAGTCCGCGGAGGAGGTGGACATCCCCGCCCGGCAGATCGGCCGCCTCGTCGTCGTCGCCGTGATCCTCGCGACCATCTGGTACGTGATGACCATCCTGACCACGTCGTCCGCCATGCCCGCGAGCGAGCTCGCCACCACGGACATCGCGACGGCCGACGCGATGGGCGCGATGTTCGGCTCGGACCTCATGGCCAACGTGCTCATCGCCGGCGGCATCGCGGGCATCCTCACCTCCTGGAACTCGCTGCTCCTGGGGGCGTCCCGCCTCATGTACTCCATGGCCCGCTCCGGCATGCTGCCCCGCTGGTTCGGGGTGCTGCACCCGCGCTACCGGACTCCGGTGAACGCCCTGCTCTTCATCGGGGCGCTGTCCTTCGCTGCACCGTTCTTCGGCACGCAGATGCTCGGCTGGCTCGTCGACTCCGGTGCCCCCAGCATCGTCCTCGCGTACATCCTGGTGTCGCTCGTCTTCGTGATCCTGCGCCGCCGCGAACCGGGGATGGAGCGGCCGCTGCGCATCGGCGGTGCGGGCAACGGCGGCACCGTGATCGGCTGGATCGCCGTCGTCCTCTGCGTCGCCCTGCTCAGCCTGTACCTGCCCGGCATGCCCGCGGCCCTGACGCCGCCGCCGTGGATCCTCTTCGGGCTGTGGTGGGTCCTGGGCGCCGTCTTCCTCCTGCGGATCCCCCGTGGCATAGCACCAGGGCACGACGCCGAGGAACGGCTCCTCGACCGGCTCGCCGACCGCGCGGGACAGGCCCGCTGACCTTACGGCCGGCGGCGGCAGGACGCGTGCTTTACTGGGGTCATTCGTCGATCCAGGGGGAGGGCAACCGATGACCGGTGACGGCTCGCGGTCCGTGCACGATCCACGCTACGAGGGCATCTACCAGCGTGGTGGTGCCTCCGCTCCGGCAGCGAGGAGAGGCTCACCGGCCCCCGGCGCTCCCGCCCTGCCGCCGGTCGCCGAACCGCACGGCCCCGTGACCTCCGTGATCCGCGAGGTGGCGCCGGAGGCGGACGGCCCGGCAGCCGGTGCGGCGTCCCCGCGCAATCCGTACGACCCCTGGATCTGGGGCGTCGCCGGAGTCCTCGTGGCACTCGGTGCCTACCTCCTCGCGGCACCGATCATCCACGCACAGCAGTACGCGGAGGCGTTCCCCGCCGGGCAGATGGGCCCCTACACCGCACCCTGGTTCAGCTACGTGAGCATGGCCGCACCGATCCTGCTGATGCTCGGCGTCGCGACGGCCGTCGTCCAGCTCTTCGTCCTCTCGATCCGCCACACGCTGACTGCACGCTGACCGGGTGCTGATCGACTGCTGATCGAATGGTGATGGGCCGCCGAGCGTTCGCCGATCAGGGTCAGGGCGCCGCCCCCGTAGTGTGGGGAGCATGGAATCCCCGATCGAGAGCTACCTGAAGACCATTCACCGGGAGATCTCCGATCTCAGGGACGGCAAGCCCTACAGCACCATCCCCGCGATGGCGAACGTCGACCCCGACAACTTCGGCATCTGCCTGACGACGGTGGACGGCTACATGTACGAGATCGGTGACACCCGCGAGGAGTTCACCATCCAGTCCATCTCGAAGCCCTTCACGTACGGGCTGGCGCTGGCCGACCTCGGCATGGAGGCCGTGGACGCGAAGGTCGACGTCGAGCCGTCCGGGGACACGTTCAACGAGATCTCCCTCGCACCCGGGAGCGGCCGCCCGTCGAACGCGATGATCAACGCGGGCGCACTCACCGCCACGTCCCTCGTCCGGTCGCGGGGCGGCAACACGCGCTTCAAGCGGATCCTCAGCACCTACTCGCAGTTCGCGGGCCGACAGCTGGGCGTCGACGAGGAGATCTTCCGCTCGGAGGTCGAGCACGGCCACCGCAACCGCGCGCTCGCCTACCTGCTGCGGTCCTTCGACATCATCGAGTCGGATCCGACGCCGGTGATCGAGGACTACTTCCGGCAGTGCTCGGTGATGGTCAACTGCATGGACCTCTCGGTCATGGCGGCCACGCTCGCGAACTCGGGGCGCAATCCGCTCACGGGCGTGGAGGTGATGGACCTGCTCGCCGTCGAGCGCGTCCTGTCCGTTATGACCACGTGCGGCATGTACGACGACGCCGGGTCCTGGATCAGCACGGTGGGCATGCCCGCCAAGAGCGGCGTGGCCGGCGGCACCATCGCCGTCCTGCCCGGCCAGGTGGGCCTCGCCATCTACTCGCCGCCCCTCGACGAGCACGGCAGCAGCGTCCGCGGCATGGCCACGAGCCAGCGCCTGTCCCGTGACATGGAACTGCACTTCGTCCGTGCCGCGCGGGCCGGGAAGTCCGCCATCCGTGCCACCTACGACATCCTGGCCGCGCCGTCCGGCATCCGGCGGACCGACGAGGCGATGGACGTCCTCCGCGAGCACGGGCACCGGGCCCAGGTGATCGAACTCAACGGCGACCTGCTCTTCGCGGGCACGGAGTCCATGGTGCGCGAACTGAGCGGGCTCGACGACGACGTCGACTTCGTGATCCTCGACCTGCGCCGCGTCGACGAGGTCGCCGACGTCTCGCTGCGCCTGCTCGGCGAGGTGCGGGAGAACCTCACGGCCATGGGGTGCGACCTCGTGCTGATCGACGGCGAGGGCACCCTCGCGGAGACCTTCAAGGACGTGGACCGGCCCGTCCCCACCTTCGACACACGCACCGCCGCCGTCGAGTGGTGCGAGAACGAGCTCATCACGCGGTACGGCGGGGACCTCCTGCTCCCCTCGACGGTGGAGGTGTCCCAGTGCCCGGCCCTGAGTCCGCTCACCGCCGAGGACGTCGAGGCCCTGACCCTCCGGATGGAGGACCGCACCTACGAGAAGGGCCACGTGGTGCGGCGCGTGGGGCAGTCCTTCGGCGGCGTCTACTTCATCCTCTCCGGCAAGATCGTCACCTCGGTGCCCGGCCCCTCCGGCGAGCGCCTCAAGCTGACCACCCTGAGCGCCGGCATGACGTTCGGCGAGCTGGCGCTCGGCAGCGACGACCGCCAGGAGACCACCGTCAAGGCACTGGAGGACGTGCACGTGAGGGTACTCACGGCCCAGGCCATCCGGGCCATCGAGAAGGAGGACCCGAACCTCGCCGTCGAGCTCTGGAAGGCGCTGACCCGGGACGCCTACACGCGCGTGGACCTGTACCTGCGCGAGACCGCAGTGCGGATCCGGGACTAGGGGCGCGCGATGACGGTACTGATTGCAGGCTGCGGGGATCTCGGGACCGAGGTGGGGCTGCGCCTGGCCGCCCGGGGCGAGCGCGTGGTCGGCTGGCGCCGATCGGCCGGACGCCTCCCCGCCGCGATCGAGGGCGTGGCCGCCGACCTGACGGGGGACCTGCCGCCCGTCCCGGCGGACACCGACGTGGTGGTCATCGCCACCGCCGCCGGGGACCGCACCGAGGCCGCCTACCGCAGTGCCTACGTCGACGCGACCCGCAACGTCCTGGCCGCACTCCGGCGCGACGGCGTCACGCCCCGGCGGATCATCTTCGTCTCCTCCACGGCGGTGTACGGGGACTTCGACGGCGCTCTCGTCACCGAGGAATCACCGGCGGAGAGCACGGCCCCCACGGCCCGGCTGGTCCGGGAGGCCGAGCAGGTCCTCCTCGGGGGCTCGGCCAACGGGACGGTCCTCCGGCTCTCGGGCATCTACGGCCCCGGCCGCACCCGCCTGATCGACAAGGTGCGGAACGGGAGCGCGGTGCTGCCCTCCGAGCCGCAGTGGACCAACCGGATCCACCGCGACGACGCCGCGGCCGCGATCGTGCACCTGGTCACCAGGGTCGCGTCCCCCGCGCCGATCTACCTCGGCAGCGACGAGCTGCCGGTGGATCTCGGCGAGGTGCTGAGGTTCCTCGCCGCCGAGCTGGACCTGCCGGAACCCCCGGCGGGTGAGCCGACGTCGGGCCGGGGCGGCGCCCGCCGCGTGGACAGCAGCCTGCTCCGCGCGACCGGCTTCACCTTCGGATACCCGACCTACCGCGAGGGCTACCGGGCGGTGCTCGCCGGACAGGGCGTCAGGCACCCCTAGGCGAGGCGGCCACCGCAGCCGAACGCGCCCGTGCCGTGAGGCGCCCCAGCCGCACGAGCGACCACACGAAGATGCTCACCACGAGCAGGTTCCGCAGCGTCAGGAGGACGGCGACGGCGGGGTTCAGGTCGTAGCGCAGGGCGTCGTAGAACACGGGGTAGACGAGCGTGGTCAGTGCAGCCGTCGCGACCATCGCGATCGCCGGGTAGCGCCACTCCGCCGCCCGGTCCAGCACGAGGCCCGCGGCGATCGTCGCCGTGATCCAGAGCATGAACTGCGGCGAGCCCACCTTGTTGAACACCACCAGGGTGCTGACGAGGGCCAGCGATCCGGTGGCGAGCAGCGCCCCCGGCTCGGCGCCGCGGTGCAGGGCGATCGCGAGGAACACGGCGACCAGGAGCACCGTGAGGGCGAGCAGCGGGGACATCAGGTCCCCCACCAGTCCGCTCAGGGCCCCCCGGACCTCCATGGTGTTGATGACCTCGTCCTCGAAGAAGTAGGCGCCGGAGGTCCCCGTGATCGCCTGCCACACTCCCGGCGTGCTGAGCGGGGCCTCGAGCTGCATGCCGCGCGCGCCCTGCGCGCTCAGGAAGCCGGTGAGGTTGCGGACGTCGCCGAACACCGCCACCACGACGGCAATGCCCGCGGTGAGCGCGGCGCCCGCCGCGAGGATCCGGAGCCGGCCCTCACGGACGACGACGAGCGCGGCGAGCACCACGGCGGCCGGCCACACCTTCATCCAGGTGGCGGCGCTGAGCAGGAGTGACGCGGCGACCGGACGCGTGGCGACGATCAGCAGCGCCGTGATGACCAGCGGCGCGGTCAGCCCGTCGATCCTGCCCACGGCCACCGGCCCGAGGAGCGCGGTGACGGTGAGCCACCAGTAGGCGGCCGTGAACGACGACGGCGTGCCCCGCCGGATCAGCGCGGCGACACCGACGGCGTTGAGGCCCGCGAAGAGCACGAACCAGGCGAACTGGTACAGGTGGGGTCCGAACACCGCGGCCACGAGCATCGGGGCGAGCGCGCCGGCCGGGTAGACCCACGCCGTGTCGATGCCCTGCCACACGCCGTCGCCCAGCGCCTGGTACGCCCACTCCCGGTAGAAACGCACGTCGCTGAGCACTCCCCCGCCGAGGATGAAGGGCAGCAGCCGCGCGAGAAAACCGGCGTGGACGAGGGCGAAGAACAGCCAGACCGAGCGGGCGCTGTTGCGGGTCTCCGGACGGGGCGGGCGGATGCGCACGGATGGCTCCTGATCGGCGGGTGGCGGCAGCGGCCATCGTCTCACCCGCCGCGTGGCACGCGCCAATCTACCCGGCGCCTTCGGGACCGCGGGGGCATACCCTTGGGCGATGACACGGCGCGAGGTGTTCCCGATCATCAACTGCAGCGACCTGGCCTCCACGTACGCGTTCTACGAACGCGTGTTCGCGGCCCTCCCGATCTACCGGTTCCCCGAGGAGAGTGAACCGGTCTACGTCACGCTGCGCATCGGGGACGGGCAGCTCGCCCTGGGGGTCGGCACGTCGCCGGCCCTGTACGGCGCCACGCCCCTGCCGGCCACCGGCCACGCGGTCGACGTCTGCCTCTACGTGGAGGACCTCGCGGCCGTCGTCGACGCCGCGCGCGAGGCGGAGGCGCGGGTTCCGCTGCCTCCGACGCCCATGCCGTGGGGTGAGACGGTGGCCTACGTCCGCGACCCGGAGGGCACCATGCTGCTGGTCATCCAGGCGCCTGCGGAGGCGCGCCCGGAAGGCCGGCCAACCTGACCGGGACTACCCGGTCGAGGGCACGTAGCCGAGCGCCTTGTCGACGACGCCGGGCAGCGGCCGGCCCTCCAGCCACAGCAGGAAGTTCCGCTCGAACTGCGCGGCGAGGTCGTCCAGCCAGGAATCGGCGTTGCTGGCCATGTGCGGCGTGACGAGGACCGTCGGCAGGGACCACAGCGGATGGTCCGGCGGGAGCGGCTCGACGGCGACGGTGTCCAGCACGGCGCCCGCGATCATCCCGCCCGCGAGGGAGCGGACGAGCGCCTCCTCGTCCACGAGCCGGCCCCGGCCCACGTTGATCACCACCGCCGACGCCGGAAGCGCCCCGATGACCTCCGCGCTCACGAGGTTCTCGGTGGCCGGCGTCAAGGGCGCCACGAGGACGAGCCAGTCGACGTCGCCCACCACACCCGCCAGGTCGGCGGAGGCATGGATACGGCCGAAGTCGTCGTCGTGCCCGACGGCGGTGCGGCCCGCCCCCTCGACGCGCACCCCGACCGCCCGGAGGAGCCGTGCCGTGTGGCGGCCGATGCTGCCCGTGCCCACGACGAGCGCACGGGTCCCGGCGATGTTCCGGCCCTCGCGCCACGCCCACTGCCCGGCCCGCTGCTGATCGCGCAGCGGACCGAAGCCCTTCGCGGAGTGGAGCATGGCGCCGAGCACGTACTCGGCCATCGGCTGGTCGAAGACGCCGTGCGCGTTCGTGACGACGACGTCGGAGGCCACGAGCCCGGGGAACAGGAGCTTGTCCACGCCGGCCGCGGCGACGTGCAGCCAGCGTAGCGATCCGGCGGCATGCCAGGCAGCGGGCAGCGCCCCGGAGAAGTAGTCCCACAGGTAGAGCACCTCGGCGCCGTCGAGCGCGCGGTCGAGGTCGGCGGCCTGCGCCACCCTCACCTCGGCGAGCCCGGCGACGCGCTCGAGCCCCCGCACGGGCCGCGACCCCTCGAGCACGGCCACCACCGGTCGGCTGGGCACCGGTCGGCTACGCACCGGGCTGCTCGGGGCTGTGCCCGAGGGGCCCGGCTTCCGTCGTCGTCACCGCCGGGCCCTGCGGCGGTCCGTCCCCGGCCCCGGCACCCCGTTCCGGCTTGTACTCGGTGGACAGGTCACGGAGGTAGCGGAGCACCACGATCGCGACCGCCGTCGTCGGGACCGCGAGGAACGCACCGATGAGCCCGAACAGGGTGCCGCCCACGGTCACGGAGGCGAGGACGACGGCGGGGTGGATCTCGAGCGTGCGGCCCACCAGCAGCGGCTGGATGAAGTTGCTCTCGAGCTGCTGGACCAGCACCACGAGTCCGAGCACCACCAGGGCGCTCACCCAGCCGTACGCGAGGAAGGCGACGAGGGTCGCCACGAGGCCGGACACGATCGCCCCGACCACGGGGATGAAGGCGGAGAAGAACACGAGCACGGCCAGCGGGATGGCGAGCGGGATGTCCAGCAGCACGAGGCCGAGCCCGATGAAGAGGGCATCGACGAGCGCGACGGTGGCCTGGGCGAAGATGTAGGAGGACAGCGTCTTCCAGGTCCCGCTGGCGATCGTCGAGGCGTGGCCGAAGGCGGCGGAGTTCGTCCAGCGGGACGCCCACGGCATGAAGCGGTCGCCGTCCTTCAGGCAGAAGAACGTGAAGACGAGAGCCAGCAGCACGACGACGGTCAGGGACGTCAGCTCGCTCAGCCCCGCCGTGATCCCGGTGACCACGTTCCCGACGTTCGCCTGGAGCTGGGTCAGGGCGGTGTCGACGACGTCGTCGAGGCTGGCCGCGTCGAAGTTCAGCGGTGGCCTGCCGACGAAGTCCACGAGATCGGTGACGTTGTCGCGGGCCAGGCTGGAGAGTTCGGTGACGCCGCTCGCGATCGCGGGGATGGTCGCCGCCCCGATGCCGACGACGACCCCGAGGAAACCGAGCAGCGTCAGGAGGGCGGCCAGGACCTTCGGCAGGCCCTTGCGCAGGAACCGGTTGACGGGCCAGAGGACCGAGGCGAGGAGCAGCGCGAAGAGCGTGGGCAGCACGATCGACCACAGCGCCCCGGTGACGTACCAGAGGACCACGAGGCCTGCGAGGACGATCAGCGCCCGGGCGGTCCAGACCGCGCTGACCCGCAACCCGTCCGCGAGCGCACGGGGGCGGAAACGACGGGCCACGGTGGACCCGTGCGGTTCCGCTCCCCCGCTGCCTGCGACCCCGGATGGTCCGGTGGCGGAGGGAGTGGGGGTGTCGCTCTGGCCGCTCTGGCTCTCGGGGTTCTCGCGTGTCACGTAGCCATCCTGCCCTACCACCCGGCCGTGCTGGAGAATTGCGTCATGAGGCAAGCGACACTCCCCCCGGCCCGGCAGCAGGCGCGCGCACGGTCCACCCGCTCGGCGATCATCCTCGCAGCGGCCGGCGTCTTCGAGGAGTACGGGTACGGCAACACCTCCCTGGCCGCCGTCGCCTCCGCGGCAGGGGTCACCAAGGGGGCCCTGTATTTCCACTTCGCGTCGAAGGACGCCCTCGCGGTGGCGGTGATCGAGGAGCAGCACGCGCTCGCGTCGGCGGACGGAGCCCGCGTCCACGCCCTGTGTCGGTCGGCGCTGGAGACGATGGTGCTGATCTGCCGAGGATTCGCCCTCCAGCTGATCGAGCATTCCGTCATGCGCGCCGGGATCCGCCTGACCTTCGAGGCGTCGGCCTTCGGGCACGACGTCCGCCGGCCCTACCTCGACTGGGTGTCGCGTTTCGGTGAGCTGGCCCGGACGGCCCAGCAGGACGGCGACCTGCGCCAGGACCTGGACGCCGATGCCTTCGCGCGGGTGGTCGTCGGTTCCTACACCGGCGTGCAGATGGTGTCCAACGTCCTCACGGGCCGGGCGGACGTGATCGAGCGGCTCGCCGACCTGTGGCAGATGCTGTTGCCGGGCGTCGTCGGGCCGGACCGGCACGAGCGGGTCCCGCAGCTCGTCGCGCTCTTTCGTGACGGTCCGTGACGGACCGACGGAATAAACCGGTCGAACGGTTTGTTTCGGGGCCGATCGCCGCTAGTGTTGCTGCTGGCACTGCAGGGTCTCGGTGGGGGAAGCACCCTGCCCGGTCCCGAGGGATCGTGCCCCGGGCGGCCCGCGGCTGCTCTTCGCAACCGCGGGCTGCCCGAACTAGGCTGGCCGGACATCCCCCACGCCAGCAAAGGTGACGTATGCGCTACGTGAAACTCGGTTCGACCGGCCTCGACATCTCCCCGCTCGCCCTCGGCTGCATGAGCTACGGCTCCCCCGACCGCGGCAACCACGCCTGGACCCTGCCGGAAGAGGAGAGCCGCCCCCTGATCCGCGCCGCCGTGGAGGCGGGCATCAACTTCTTCGACACCGCCAACGTGTACTCGGACGGCTCCAGTGAGGAGATCGTGGGCCGCGCGCTGGCCGATTTCACACGCCGCGAGGACACCGTGATCGCCACGAAGGTGCACGGCCGCATGCACGAGGGACCCAACGGCGCCGGGCTGTCGCGCAAGGCGATCCTGGCGGAGCTGGACAACAGCCTGCGCCGCCTCGGGACCGACTACGTGGACCTCTACCAGATCCACCGGTTCGACCCGGCGACTCCCCTGGAGGAGACCCTCGAGGTGCTGCACGACGTCGTGAAGGCGGGCAAGGTGCGCTACCTCGGGGCGTCCTCGATGTACGCCTGGCAGTTCTCGAAGGCCCTCTACCTGCAGCGCATCAACGGCTGGAGCCGGTTCGTCACCATGCAGGACCACTACAACCTGATCAACCGCGAGGAGGAGCGCGAGATGTACGGACTGTGCGCGGACCAGGGCATCGGCGTCCTGCCGTGGAGCCCGCTCGCGCGCGGGAAGCTCACCCGCCCGTGGGACGAGACGACGGCGCGCTCGGAATCGGACCAGTTCGGCAGGACGCTCTACGGCACCCTCGACGCCGACCGCCGCGTCTCCGATGCCGTCGGGACGATGGCGGAGGCCCGCGGCGTTCCCCGCGCCCAGGTGGCCCTCGCCTGGGTGTCCCGCAATCCGGTGGTGTCCGCGCCGATCGTCGGGGTCGGCAAGCCCCGGCACCTCGAGGACGCCCTCGCCTCCCTCGACCTCGACCTGACGGACGCGGAGGTCCTCGCACTGGAGGAGCACTACGTGCCGCACCCCCTCGTCGGGTTCTGATGCCGGTCCTCCCCGGCGGCGGCTGACCCGCATGTCCGCCGACCTCGTCCTCCACAGCGGCCGTGTCTTCGACGGCCTGTCCCTCCACCCCACCGCGACGGCGGTCGCCGTCACGGGCGGGGCCCTCTCCCTCGTCGGGACGGACGCCGAGGCGCTGGCCGCGGCCGGCCCGCGCACCGACGTCGTCGACCTGCGCGGACGCCTCCTCACGCCCGGCTTCACGGACGCCCACGCGCACACCTTCATGGGCGGCATCGAAGCCCTCGCGTGCAACCTCGCGGAACACCGGGGGGCCGGCGGGGTGCAGCGTGCCGTGGCCGCCCATGCCGACGCGACGGGCGGGCAGGGCTGGATCACCGGGGCCGGCTGGTACAAGGGCGACTACGACGGGGGGTTCCCGGACGCCCGCGTGCTCGACGCCGTCGTGCCGCGCCGGCCGGTCTACCTCATCAACCGGGACCACCACAGCGCCTGGGTCAACACGGCGGCCCTCGGGCGGGCCGGCATCGACGGGCGCACCCCCGACCCGCCGGACGGGTGGATCGGCCGCAGGGCCGACGGATCGCCGAGCGGCATCCTGCACGAGGGCGCCATGTCCCTCGTCGCCCGGCTGCTGCCGCCGATCACCCAGGCGACCGTCGAGGCCGGCATCCTGTACGGCCAGCGCCACCTCCACGCCCTCGGCGTGACGGGCTGGCAGGAAGCGATCATCGGCGACTACGCCGGCTACCCCGACGCCGCCCCCGCCTACCGCTCGCTCGCGGCCGCGGGGCGGCTGACGGGTCGGGCGACCGGCGCCCTCTGGGTCCCCCGGGGTCTCACCGTGGAGGACGTCCCGGATCTGGTCAAGGACTTCCGGGAGCGCCGACGCGTGAACGCGGAGGCGGGCTTCCCGACGTCGAGCGCGAAGATCATGGTCGACGGCGTGCCCGAGAACCGGACCGCGGCCCTCCTGGACCCCTACGAGCCCGCCGGCTGCGACTGCGTCGGTCCTTCCGCGTCCGACGCCGACCGCGGCCCCACCTACCTGCCGCCGGACGTGCTCGACGCCGTCGTCGCCGCGCTGCAGGCCGCGCGGTTCGACCTCCACCTGCACGCCATCGGCGACCGCGCCGTCCGGACGGGCCTCGACGCCGTGGCGCACGCCCGGGCGGTGGTGCCGTCCGACGGCTCCTGGCAGCCGCGGCACACCATGGCCCACGTGCAGCTGGTGCACCCCGACGACGTCCCGCGCTTCGGATCCCTCGGGGTGACCGTCAACGCGCAGGCGCTCTGGGCCTGCAGCGACGAGCAGATGCGGTCCCTCACGGTGCCCCTGATCGGCGAGGACCGGGCGCAGTGGCAGTACCCGTTCGCGTCGATGGTGTCCGGCGGGGCGCCCCTCGCCCTGGGCTCCGACTGGTCCGTCTCCGACGCCGATCCGTGGCAGGCGATCCACGTGGCGGTCAACCGGACGCACCCCGACCACCCGGGCATCCCGCCCCTGGTGCCGGAGGAGGCCCTGACCCTCGAGGCCGCCCTGTCCGCCTACACGGCAGGCTCGGCCCGCGTCACCCGGTCGACGGCGGGCATGGTCCGCGCAGGCCTCCCCGCGGACCTGGCGGTCCTGGCCGTCGATCCGTTCGACGTCGAGGCCGCCGACCTGCACGCGGTGGCCGTCGACCTGACGATCGCGGGAGGGCGCGTGGTCTTCGAGCGGTAGCGGTCACCAGCGGCGGAACCCGCCCTCGGTGCTGAGCACCTGGCCCACCATCCAGCGGCCGTCGTCGCTCAGCAGCCACGCGATGAGCCGCGCCGGGTCGTCCGGCTCGCCGAAGCGCCCGGACGGGCAGTGGGCGAGGACGTCCTGCAGGACCTCCGACGGACGGTCCGCGGTGTCGTCGTCCAGGTACCCGGTGTTCACCGGTCCCGGGTTGACGGTGTTCAGCAGGATGCGCCGGTCCACGAGGTCGTCGGCGACCGACGCCGTCAGCCCGGCGAGCGCGGCCTTCGACGCCGCGTAGGCGATCTCCCCGGGCATGGGGCCGGCCACCTGGCCGGAGGTCATCCAGATGACGCGGCCGCCCTCCCGTCCGTCGTGCTGGTCGGCGAAGTGCTTCGTCGCCAGGAGGGTGGACCGCGTGTTGACCTGCCAGTGCGCGTCCAGGTCCTGCCACGAGATCTCCCCGAGCCGCCCGTCACCCCCGCTCCTCGCGTGGTTGCAGACGAGGCCGTCCAGGTGGCCGAGGGAACCCGTCGCCGCCGCGATGAGCCGTTCACCGCCGTCGGGCTCGGCGAGGTCGATCCCCGCATGCGCGAGGTCCGCGCCGTCCCGCAGCCGACCACGGATGCCCGCGACGACGTCGTCGATGCTGTCGGCACCCCAGGGCTGCTCGTCGTCGTGCGGTGCGAAGTGGTGCAGGAACAGGCTGGCGCCCATCGCGGCGAGGCGGGAGGCGACGGCGTAGCCGATGCCCTTGCGCCGGCTCACCCCGGTGACCACGAACGTGCGCCCCGACAGGGCGGAGGTGGAGTCCATGGCCCCAGCCTAGGTGCGCCCGCTTCGCTAGGCTGGAGGCACCACCGACCGTCCCGCGCCGAGGAGATCCATGCGTCCGACCACGAGGACCCGCGTCTTGGCTGCGGGTGCGGGGGCGGTCCTCGGCCTGTCCGGGTGCACGGGCGGGCCCGTGCTCGATGTGCTGGAGCAGGATCAGGCGGAGCAGGACGTCCTGACCATCCAGACGGATCTCGACGGCATCGACCTCGCGACCACGCGGTTCCTCGCCGAACAGGACGGCGTCGAGTACTTCGCGGCCCGGCCGACCGCCGGCAGTGCGAGCGAGGACACCGTCTGCCTGCTCGCGGAGGAGGGCATCGGGGTGGGCCTGGAATGCGCACCGCTCGAGCGCGGGACAGCCGGTCCGGTGATGCGCGACAGCAGGGCCACGGTGGTGCTGCTGCCGGACGACATCGACCGCGACGCCCTCACGGACGACGGCTTCGGACTGCTGCACCCCAACCTCGCGATCCGCCCGGCCGACGCAGGATAGTCCGCGCGCCCGGGAGCGGGCCTGCCCGGCAGGAAGTGGTGGACACCCCTGTCCCGGCCGTGCCTAGCATGGGAGCACCATGAACGGACGACGACGGAGGAGCCATGGCGGTTGCAGGGGATGACGGCGGCGAGCTGATCGTCGGAGACGTCACGCACACGGGCGGCCGGGCCCTCGCGGTCGGCCTGGCCTCCTCGGCGGACGGCGAGGGCCGGCCGGTGGTCGGCGTCGGCTGGGTGGAGCAGGGCGAGCGGCTCGAGCTCACCCTGGACGAGGCCGCGGCCCTGCGGGACGAACTCACCCGGATCATCGACGACGCCGCGGGCGCCTGACGCGGCGGGACTAGGCCTGCACCTGGGTGCTCCCCACGGTGATCCTGTGGTCCTGCTCGCACTGGAAGACGGCGACCGTACCGGGCGGGACCGGCCCGCCTGCGGGCCACTGGTCCTCACCGAGTTCGACGAGCGCGGAACCGCAGCTGGGGCATCGTGCATCCATCAGGGTCTCTCCTTTCCATCGGGCTTCACTGGGAGCCGTTCGAGGTGCGTTCCGGTACCTGTCGCGGTCGTGGTCCCTCCATCTCTACTCGCAGACCGCGGCACGGGACAGGAGCGATCATCGCTGGAGGGCGTCGGCGCGGGTGCCTATAATCGGGCGTGCTCACAGCCGGCGTGGATCTCGCAGCAGAATCGAAGGGCACCGCCCTGGCGGTGATCGACTGGTCCCGGCCCACGGTCACGGTGGACGTGCACCTCGGGGTCACGGATGCCGGGATCGCCCGGGTGGCCCCCGACGTCGACCGCCTCGGGATCGACTGCGCCTTCGGGTGGCCCGACGACTTCGTCACCTTCATCACGCGCCACGCCGCGGGTCGACGCGTCGACGGGGGCACCGAGGAGGGCCTGGCCTGGCGGCGCCGCCTGTCCTACCGCGCGACGGACCGCGTGACCCGGGAGATCACGGGCCGATGGCCGCTGAGTGTCGCCACGGACCGGCTCGGCCTCACGGCGATGCACTGCGCCGTGCTGCTGGACGCGATCGGCGATGCCCTCGGCACACCCGTGGACCGCTCGGGCGGCGGGACCGCCGTCGAGGTGTATCCCGCGGCCACGCTGCGGGGCTGGGGCTTCGACACGCGCGGGTACAAGAACGACGGCGGCGTGCGTGAGGCCCTGCTGTCCCGGCTCCTCGCGCAGGCGCCGTGGCTGGGCCTCCGGAGCGCCGACCGGCACCTCATGATCTCCTCGGACGACGCGTTCGATGCCGTGATCGCAGCCCTCGCCGCCCGGGCGCACGCCCTCGGCCGGACGCATCCGGTGCCACCCGAGTGCCGGGAGCAGGCGCGCCGGGAGGGCTGGATAGCCCTGCCCGTGGGACGGTTGGAGGAGCTCGCACCGGAGGGTGCGCGGCGGAGCGACCAGGAGTAGGAGGCCGTTGCCATGGACCTGACCGAACGGGCCGGCGCCCTGTACGTCCTGCCGCTCGACCGCTTCACGGCCGCGCGCAACGCCGCCGCGAAGGAGGCCGCGAAGGACGGCGACAGGGACCTCGCCGCTGCGCTCCGCTCACTCCCCAAGCCGTCGTCGGCCGCGTGGCTCGTCAACGTGCTCGTCGACCGTCGTCGCGGCGAGGTGGAGCAGGTACTGGACCTCGCCGCGTCCCTCAGGGAAGCGCAGGCGAGCCCCGATCGTGCACGGCTGCATGCGCTGGGCCAGCAGCGGCAGAGCCTCCTCTCCGCCGTCGCACGTCAGGCGCTGGACGCCGCCGCCGAGGTGGGGCACGACGTCGGTCCCGCCGCACTGCCCGGCGTCGAGCAGACCCTGCGCGCCGCCCTCGCCGACCCCGCGGCGGCAGCAGCCGTCCTGACCGGGCGGCTCGTGCGCCCCCTCGAGGCGAGCGGCTGGGATCCTGTGGATCTCGACGGCGCCGTCGCGGGCCCCTTCACGCCACCCGCGACGGCGTCCGGTCCGGCGGCGGGAACGGAGGGAGCCGGCGGGGACGGCGGCGGCGCAGCCCAGCCCCGGAAGGCCTCCGCACGTCAGCGCAAGGAAGCCGAGGCAGGGCTCGCCGCAGCGCGTGAGGCCCTCGCCGACGCACGGGACCGGCTGGCGGCGGCAGCCAGGGCATCGGAGCGGATCGGCGTGCGGCGGGACGGACTGACAGCCTCGGTCGAGGACCTCGAGGAACGGCTCGGTGCCCTGCGCCGGGAGCTGGCCGACCTCGACGGGGAACGCTCTGCACTGGTGCGCGAGACGGAGGCGGCTGCACGCGCGGTGGAGGAAGCGGAAGCGGCGGAGGAAGCGGCCCGGACGCTCCTGGAGGACTGACGATGCCGGCCGGGCCGGTCGTCGGATCAGAGGCCGTCGACGCGTGGCGCGGCGCCGTCGTGCGGGTGCTGCCTGACTTCCCGCTGGGCACGGTTGACGAACCGGTGGAGGATGCGGCGGTCACCGGCGGAGAAACGGTGGGGGCGCTGATCCAGGATGCAGAAGGTCCCGATGCTCCACCCGCCGGGGCCGCGCAGCGGATACGCCGCATAGAACCTCAGGGAGGGCTCCCTGACCACCAGCGGGTGGTGGCGGAAGCGGTCGTCGCCCAGCGTGTCGGGAAGCACGAGGGGGGCGGACGTTCGGATGACCTCGTCGCAGAAGGTCTCCCGCCTGGGCAGGAGCTGGCGCAGGGGCCCGGCTGCCGCCTTGAGGAATCGGTGGTCCGCGCCGATCAGCGAGACGCTGGCCGAGCTCACAGCGAACGCGTCGCGGGCCTCGACGACGAGGGCATCGAGCGCCGGGGCCGGGCCGGAGGCCAGCAGGCCGCTCGCGGTCAGGGATCGCAGGCGCTCGGCCTCGGCTTCCTCGTCGGTGAGCAACCATGCCGCTGCGGCGCTCATACGCGGGCCGTCGTCGGTCCGGGCCCCACCCATCGAGTCCAGGACGTAGGGCACGCAGCTGGGCAGGTGCCGGTCCCAGAACATCTCGTTGAGGGTATGCGCGAGGATGTCCCGGTCGAGATCGCTCATGCCCGGGTCCGAGGGGCTCGGCTCGGGCCTGCCCGGTCCGGCCTGCAGGAAGCGCTCCAGCTGCGCCTCGGTCGACCGTCCGCCCATCGCGCAGTAGCGCAGCCATACCTTCTCGAGGGAGAAGCCGCCCGCCGACAACGCGGTGAGCATCAGCTCCAGTTGGACCTGGTGCACGGCTTCTCCTCGAGGTACTGGATCATGCTGTCCCCCAAGAAGATCAGCATGCTTATGGTTCTACGGTAGCGGACGATCGGGCCGAGGGGTAGCGCCGACCCGCGGTCAGCGCAATCCGGCGTCCGGGGCCACCAGCTGCAGGATGTTTCCGAGGAGCGCCGCATTGAAGTCCACGCCGAGCTGGTTCGGGATCGTGACCAGCAGCGTGTCGGCCGCCTGCACAGCGGCATCGGCGGCAAGCTCTGCGGCGATGACGTCGGGTGCCCCGATGTAGCTGCGGCCGAAACGGGACCGGGCGCCGTCGAGGACTCCCACCTGGTCCCGCGATTCCCGCTGGGCACGGATGCCGAAGTAGTACTCATCGGTCTCGCTGACGATCGGGAGGATGCTGCGACTGACCGACACCCTCGGCGTCCGGCTGTGCCCGGCTTCTGCCCAGGCCTTGCGGAAGATGGCGATCTGCTCCGCCTGCAGTTCGTCGAACGGGACGCCCGTGTCCTCGGTGAGAAGGGTCGAGCTCATGAGGTTCATCCCCTGCTCCCCCGCCCATCGCGCCGTCGCCCTGGTGCCCGATCCCCACCAGATGCGCTCGGACAGTCCCGGCGAGAGCGGCTCGATCGCGAGCCTGCCGGTGCTGCCGGACATCCGCGGGTCGGGAGCGGCGATCCCCGAGCCCGCGATCGCCTGACGGAAGAGCGACGCCTTGTCTCGCGCCATGTGGGCGTCGTCCGAGCCTTCCGTGGGGGCGTAGCCGAACGTCCGCCAACCATCGAGGGCGGTCTCGGGTGAGCCGCGGCTGATGCCGAGCTGCAGGCGTCGATTGCTGACGAGGTCCGTGACCGCAGCCTCCTCCGCCATGTACAGCGGGTTCTCGTAGCGCATGTCGATCACGCCGGTCCCCAGTTCGATGGTCTTCGTCCGGGCGGCCATCGCGGCGAGCAGCGGGAAGGGCGCCGAATACTGCGGGGCGAAGTGGTGCACGCGCACGTAGGCGCCGTCCACACCGAGCTCCTCGGCCGCCACCGTGAGCTCGACGGCCTGGACGAGGGCCTCCTGCGCCGTGGGAACGAGCGAGCCCCGCACATCCTGGTGGTGGCCGAAGGACAGGAACCCGATCTTTGTCATGCCGGGTGCAGCGCCGCCGGGTCCGTGCGCATTCCCGCGGACGGCGTGATGCTGCGGCGACCGCGGATCTAACCCCTGGTCGTCGTCCCGTCCGGGACGCGGTCGTCGGGGTTGTCGCACTGCGGCTGGACGAGGTCGAGGATGTCCTGGCAGCGGCGGGCGAAATCGGCGTAGGCCCCGGCTTCCGCGCCGACCCCACCCTGCCCCGGACGGGACGTCAGCGTGAGGAGGAACGCAGGGTTGATGCTGCGCATCTCGGTGACGATTGCACGGCTTGCCCGCTCGAGGTCGGCTGCGGTGAACGCCGGCTCCCGCTCCGTGTCCCAGTTGAACCCGTCGAAGCCGTAGTCCTTGCAGATCCGGATGATGTCGGCCGCGAATCCGTCCGCGCCCATGGTCGCGCCGGTACCGTCGATCGGGCCGAAGCTGGACAGGATGATCCTGGGTGGGGCCGTCCGCCCGCGCAGCTCCGCCACGTCGGCCTCTAGCGCGGCCCTGTCGGAGCGGGCGTCCCGAGCGGACTCCACGCCGCCCCCACCCGCCGTCTCGGCGACAGTGATCCAGACCACGGTGCAGGCGGGGTGCACGGAGTCCAGCCGAAGCCCCGAGCCGGAGGACCAGGAGGTGCCGATGAGGCGATCCGGCAGCCGCACCCCGGGGTCCGTCGCGAGCCGCGACGTCGGAGCGTCGGGCTGCCGCAGGAACTGGCCCTCCCGCCCGGACTCGGGCGCGCGGGTGCCGTCGACGGCGGCGATCTCCTGCCGGTCGACGATGCCGCCGCGCGCGGCGAGGCCCGCCAGCGTATCCCCCGCGGCTGCGGTGTGGGTGCGGCCGAGACCGGGCACGGGCATCGGGATGATGGGTGGCACGTTCGTGGGCAACGTGGCCCTGGCAGTCCCCATCATCACGAGGGGGCCGACCTCATTGGCGAACGGCCAGCCCATCCCCTCGTCGGTGGACATATCCCAGTTGTACGCGCCCCGAAGCGTGGGGTGGGTGGCACTCACGGTCTTCCACGCACCCTTGACGGCGGCGAGGGTGGAATAGTCGACAGCGTTGCTCAGGCCGAAGCCGACGCCCACCCGGCTGGCGTCGCCCATGCGCGCCACCCACTCGTCGACGGACTCGACGATGTACTTCTCGGTGGCCAGGTCGGGGCCGTCGTAGTACTGCGGGCTGACCATGTCCAGGACCCCCGCGTCGACCATCCGCCTGCAGTGCGCCACGTCTATCGGACGCCAGGGGGCGGGCGGAGTAGTGATCGCGAAGCTCTGGCCGTAGAAGGATTTGAGTTGCTGGGAGACCCAGATCATCTGGTCGGTGCTGGGCTGCTGCTCGCCCTCGTAGGTGTTCCAATCGAGCCCGTCGAAGCCGCCCAGCTCACTGTAGATGCGCTTGATGCTGTCCAGGAAGACCTGAGCACGCGCGCGGGTGGAGAGGTCGACATTCGCTCGCGCGCCACCGACGGTGAGGATCGCAGTGCGCGTCCTGCGGAATTCGGCCAGATCCGCCGTGAAGTGGGTTGCCGCCCCGCGTCCGTCGCCGGGGCTGTTCCATTGCACGGCACCGGTGGTGCCGGGCGCCCCGCCGACCGGGGAGGCGGAGAACAGGAAGACGGTGTTGTACTGCGGGGGGATGTCCTTCAACCGGATCGGTGAACCCCAGGATGTCCAATAGCCCGCGACCACGCCGCTCGGAAGTGGTGCCATGATTCTGCTCCTCAGCCCCGGGATGGGTTTGTCGTAGGGGTAGCCCTCGGGCACGGGCTCCTGTGGGAGATCGGCCTGGCGCCGGACTACCCCATTGCCATCATCGCCCGACCTCACGGCCGGAGGAGGGGGGACGGCCAACCAGGCTGCTCCAAGGATGAACGAGCGGCGGGTGATCATGTCCTGCCTCCCGCCGCTCGTCCGTGTGTCCTGTCTATCTGGCCTCGTCGCCCTTGCCGCACGCGATCCCGTCCTCGTTTGAGTCCAGGCCGAGATAGTCCTCGTCCTGGACCCCGAGTCCGTCGGGAATCAGCGCCCGGACGTCCTCACAGAGGTAGAAGGCGGCCATCTCCGGCCCGTCCATCCCTGCGTGGCCTGCGTGCTCGGCCGCGAGCCGGGGCGGAACCGGAGGCAGGCACGCCCCGTCGGTGCCGTAGCCCGGGACGCAACCGCCCGCCAGTGCCGCATCGGATACGTCACCGGCATCCAGACCCTTGTACTCGTCGGGTGTCATCTTGATGCCCTGGGCCTGCTCGGGCGCGGGCTCGTTGACACCCTCGGCCTCGGGGGCGACGTCGGCGATCGGGACGTCGGCCTCGGGGATCTGCGCGTCCGGACGGGCGTCCGGGGCCTCCACCGGAGGCGACACCACGGGCGCCTCCGCGCCCGGCGCCCCCACGGCGGAGTCGATAGCACACCCGCTGAGTAGCAGCAGTCCTGCTGCGGCGGCGGCCATGAGTCGTGCTTTCATCGGACATTCACCATCCTGGCGACGGAGGGAACGCCGCCGGCGTCCAGGACCGTGAGCATGTACGGCCCGGGCGGCAGCAGCGCGGGGTTGGACGGCACGGTGGCGCGACGGGTCGCACCGGTGCCGGTGATGGGCAGGTCCACCAGGCGGGCGTTGGTGTCCGTCTGGTGTGTGGCCGAACCCACGGCAGTGAGCGAGGCGCTGACCACGTCCCCGGTGATGCCGAGGTCGAAGCCCGCACCGTAGCCGGTCGTCGCGGGAGCTGCCGTGATGGTCGGGCGCGTGCCCTTGAACAGGTAGCTCGGCTCGTAGACCGAGACGCGCATCTCGAACGAACCGTCCGCCGGGTTGGAACCGAAGACAGCGACTCGGCCGTCCATCAGGACCAGCGAGGAGGAGTGGTAGTTGCGGCCCACCGGGTCCGCCGCGACCGTCGTCCAGGCGTTGGTCGCGGGATTGTAGGTCGCAGCCCGCAGCACGTTGCCCGTGCGGGGTCCGGTGCTGCCGTTGGAGGACAGGACGGTGCGGTCGGGCAGCGTCGTCAGGTTGACGTACATCCGGCCCTCGGACCCGGGCAGGGCCGGTCCGGGAGTCCAGGCAGGGTTGGCCGAGTTGAGGTTGATCAGGTCGACGCTGTTGGTCGCGCCCCCTCGATCGGTCGAGCCGCCGCCCGCGATCATGAAGGTCTGGTTCTGCGCCGGAGGGAGCAGGACCGAGCTGGCCTGGTCACGCAACTGACGGTCGCGCAGGCCGGGGACGTCGCCGCTGGTGGCGTTGCGCCAGTTGTGGATGACCGACCCCGTGGCCGATGGCGAGTTGCCGAACGTGTAGCCACCCGTGAAGAACAGGTTGCCGTTGGCCATGAGGAAGAAGTGCGGGTAGGTACCCCAGTACCGGTTGGTCTGTGGGGTGGCCGCACGGGACTGCCACTGATTGGTCGTGGCGTTGAACATCTCCACCGCCGTCGAGCCCTTGGCCACGCCGTCGCGGTTGTCGTAACCGCCGACGGACCAGATGTTACCGTTCTCGAGCTTGGTCAGCGTCGGGTACCAGTGGCCTTCGATGGTGTCGTTGACCTTCGTGTAGCTGTCGGTGCCCGGGTCGAAGATGTAGGACTGCTTCGATCCCACGTACCCGACCGCGTTCTTGTGGCCCGCATAGCCCTCGGTGCCACCGCTGATGAGCACCCGGCCGTCCGGCAGGGTGACGTGCCCCGCGCAGAACATGTCGTAGGGCACACGGATCTCCTTGAACGCCCCGGTGGAGGGGTTCCACACGGCGCTCTTGAAGGTCCCGGCGTCGAAGTCTCCGGTGTCATTCCCCGAGCCAGCGAGCAGCAGGACCCGGCCATCGCGCAGCAGCGTCGAATGGATCGCCCGCGCGGGCAGCGGCGAGTTCGCGATGGACCAACGCCCCGTCGCCGCCAAGCCTGTCACCGGCGGCGGGGGGGCCGGTGTCGGTGTCGGTGTCGGTGTCGGCGTCGGCGTCGGCGCGGTGCTGCCCGGCATGGTCACCGTTGCACCGATCGCGGCGTGCTGGCGCAGCCAGGTGGCTGCGCCGTCATGACCTGAGAGCACGTACCCCCCTGCCGGGATGGCCATACCGGGCTTGAAGTCGCTGCGCCCGGACACACGCCCGTCCGAGCCGACGGCGGCCTCGAACCCCCACTGGTTGGCCGGACTCGCGGTCCCGGTGTATCGGACCAGGTAGCCGGCCTGGCGTGGCACGTTGGTGCCATCGAGAACATGCTTGGCCGTCCCGATCTGGATCTCGTTGGCGGCCGGTGGAGTAGTCGGTGACGGGGTGGGAGTCGGGGTGGGCGTCGGGGTGGGCGTCGGGGTGGGCGTCGGGGTGGGCGTCGGCGACGTCGTACCACCACCCACCTGGACCGTCGCCCCGACTGGAGCATTTGTACTGAGCCAGACAGCGGAGGCCTCATGCCCGGACAACACGTAGCCCCCGGCCGGGATGGCCATGCCGGGCTGGTAGCGCGACACCGCCGTCACCTTGTTGTCGGCGCCGACGGCGACCTCGATGCCATACTGGTTGGCAGGGCTGCGGGTGCCGGTGTAGCGCACGAGCGACCCGGCCGCGCGGTAGATGTTCGTGCCGTTGAGTGTTCGGACGGCCGTCCCGATCCGCACTTCGTCCGCTGCCGGAGCGGGCGTCGGCGGCGGCGGGGTGGTGCCCCCGAAGTTGATGGTGACGTTGGCCGCGGGGCTGCGGCCGGGGGGCCCGCCCCACGTGCGCACCCACTCCTCGTCGAGGACGTGGGCCTCGACGGTATACCCTGCCGTGTTCGGCAGGGTATAGGTGCGAGTTCCTGGGAGCTGGTAGGCCCCGTCCTTGGTGGTCATCCGGTTGGCGACGGCCCAGGAGCTGCGCCAGGTGCCGTCCGTGCGGGTTCCCGCGGCCGGAGCAGTCGCCTCGGCGAGCAGGATCTTGCCCTCGCCGTTCTCGGGGACCTGCCGGGTGAAGTCGGGGTGGTAGAGCCACCATTCGACCTTGACGATCGCACCACGCGAGGGCTGGGTGGCCCGAGCGGTCGCCTCCAGCGGCACGGTGCCGCTGAGTGTGGCACTGGAGGCAGGTGCGGACATGGTGACGGCGATGCACTGCGTCCCCCAGGGACACGGCACAGCGCTGGCGGGGGAGACCCCGACCAGACCGACCAACAGCACAGTGGTCAGCACGGCCAGGCTTCGGCCCAGTAGCGCCCGTAGAGCTTTCATGCGATCCCTTTCTTTCCCCGTGACGGATCAGCCACGGGTGTAGATGAGCCAGTTGTCACCCGGAGTGGGCGACGCAGGGAATGGCTCGAAGGCCAGGGAATATACGGTGCTCTCCTCCAGCGCGTCCAGGAACACACTTTGCGCGGCGTCCTGGTCCGCGTTGCCAACACTGGAGCTGCGCAGGATCACCGTCTGGTAGCGCTCGTCCTCGACGGCGGCCCGGATGCTGGCCTCGCCCTCGAAGTACAGCTCGAAGGTCGTCTCCCAGGCGATGCCGGGCAGATCGCGCGTGTGGTAATCGAGCGCGTCAGTCGCCGAGCTGATGTACAGCCCGCCCTGAGGATCGGACTCGATCGCCGTCACCACGTTCTGGACATTGGTCCAGCGGTACATGGCGTCGGCGCGGACCAGGGGGAACAGCGCCATGATCAGTACAGCGATCACCACCGGGGTGACCATCAGCGGGTAGCGGGAGATGCGCGCCAGACCCCACCCGATGGGCAGCGCGAGGAGCATGACCGAGTAGGCCAGGTGCTTCTCGAACGAGACGGCCTCGCCGAGGATCATCTGGCCGATGGGCAGTGCCATCGAGGCGAGCACCAGGCCCGAACCCAGGAGCAGCAGTCGCCGGTCCCCGGCGCGGAACATCAGCACCAGCGACACCGCTGCGAGCAGCAGCAGGAAGGCCAGGTGGTCACCGACCAAGGCGAGTAGCGCCCCCGTGCTGGTCGGGGACAATGCCTGGCGGGCGGTCGTGGTGAACGCGACGTCCCGTGCGATCGACTCTCCCCAGACCGCCCAGACAGTGGTCAGCAGACCCAACGCCACCCCGGCGGCGACGAGTGCCCGTCGCACCCCCAGGACGCCCATGACGAGGGTCGCTGCGAGTACGACCGGCACGAAGATGCCGGCGGTGTACTTGGTCAGGGCGGCCAGCGCCAACAGACCGCCGAGCAGGACGGCGGAGGGATAGCCCCGGCGCGTCAAGCCCACCCACAGCCCCAGGGCGAGCAGGAAATTCACCAGGGCATCGAACGTCCCCAACCAGCCCGTGAAGAGCACCGGGCCCGAGAGCACGAAGGTGGCCGCAGTGAGCAAGCCTGCCCTCCTGCCCCATAGGTGGCGCGCCGTGCCGTAGAGGGCCATGACAGTGCCGAGCACGCACACCAGGCTGAACGCCCGAACGAGGTAGAGACCTCCCGCGGCGTCCAGCAGAGCTGCGAGCACGGGGTAGAGCGCGGGCATGCCGGAGAAGAACGCACCGGCGTCGCCGAGCGGACGACCGTTGAACCAGTGGTCGAGGTAGGCGTTGCCGGCGTTGATGTAAAGCGCCTCGTCGATGAATGCCGTGTTGCGCAGGCGGACGGCCAGCGCAACACCGTAGGCCAGGACGAGGCCCAGAAGCAGCCACTGCTTCTTCTCGCGACTCATGGGCGGGCGAACGGGCGGGGTGATCTGTGACGCCTCGGAACGCATCAGGGTGGTAGCGGTCATGGCTCCTGCTCGCTTGCTCGTGCCCGGTGGGTTAAGCCGAGGTCTGTGGGTAGTTCGGTGTCTGTGGCGACGACCCGGCCGAAACACAGGTCCTGCGCGTAGTAGTGCTCGATGATCAGCGGCAACGCCTCAAGGGTGAGGGGTTTGCCGTCGTGCAGGAGGAGGATCCCACCGTCCGTCATCCCCTTGGACTTCGCGGCCACCTGTTCGGCAGTCGTGGCCTCATAGTCCTTCGAGTCGACGGTCCACAGGACCTCGACCATCCCCCGGCTCTCGACCGCCTTCCTGAGCTCGGCGTTTGTGCTGCCGAACGGCGGGCGGAACAGCGTCGGGGCGTCGTGACTCAGATCGCGGTGCGTGACCGTTGCCGCGTCGATATCAGCCAGGGCCACCTTCAGGTCCACAGCCAACAGGTCAGGGTGGGTCATCGTGTGATTGCCCAGCTGATGACCGGCCGCCACCGTATGCTCGACCAGGCGGGAGCGGGCCCGCTCCTGGGTACCGGTGTTGAAGAAGGTCGCCGGGACCTCATAGTGGTCGAGCAGGGCCAGGAAGTCCGAGGTGAGCCCCGTGGGGCCGTCATCGAACGTCAGGGCCACATAGCCCGCGCATGCAGCCGGGGCAGTCAGCTCCGGCAGGTGATTCATGTCCACGCGCTCGATCGACGTCTCGGCGCGAGGAATCGGGGTGGGCGGCAGCGGTTCTTGACCAGCGCAACCCACGAGAGCCAGCGTGAGCGCCGCGAAGGCGGCCCCGATCTGCGGGACCGCCACGCGACTCAAAACTCCTCCTTGGGCCGCAACCGCGTCAATACGACGCCGGCCATGATGAACGCCACACTGGAGACGATGATCCAAAACGCATCCAGGCCGGTGGCGGCCAGCGTAGTAGCCGACGCACCGGCCGCAGCGACACTTCCGTTTGCTCCGTACATTGGTCTTTCCTCCTCTCAGGTGATCCAGACGCGCGCCTCGCGGCGCACGGCTCCGAACAGGGAACGCCAGTACACGATGAACATGGCGTTGTCATAGAGCCAGAGCGGAACGAAGAGGACGGCCGTCCGAATAGAGGCCTGGTCCTTCGTTCGGTACGCCGTGACGATGTTCTCCGCCATGAAAATCGGCAGCAGGAACCAGTAGAACGGGTTGGGGGTGATGTCCCAGAGCAGCCAGCTCAGGACCAGCGCGAGCAGTGCGGCCGGGAAGAGCAGGGACGAGAAGAACGTGAATGCCACCCCGCCCCAGGTGCGGCGCGTAATCCTGTTCCAGCCGTAAAGCCATAGCGACTCCATGGCACCCCGGTACCAGCGCAGGCGCTGAACCTCGAGGGCCTGAATGGTCGGCATGACGTCGGTGACCACCGGGCAGCGCTTGGTGCTGGAGCAATCGAAGCCCAGATGCCGGATCGCAAGGGTCAGCTCGTAGTCCTCGGTGAGAGAGTCCTCCAGGTAGACGGTGCCGGGGGTGCCCGGCAGGGTCTTACCCCGTGCATCGGCGAGGGCCCGGAAGACATGCACCGGGAACAACGATGCCGCGCCGGACAGAACGTGCACCTTGCCGCCCTGGCGTCCCATGAGGCGGGAGCCCCGGGCGTACTCGATGGCCTGGGCGCGCTCGATGAAATTCGTCGGGGTCCGAGCGACGATACAACCCGACACTCCGCCGAGATCGGCTTTCACACCATAAACCCACAGAGCGTTCTTGATGAAGTCGGCGCCGAGTTCGCCGTCCGCATCCTGGGCCAGGATGTAGTCTTCGTCATTGAGCAGCGGCATGACCATGCTGAGCCCTTGATTGAGGGCCCCGGCTTTCTTTGCCCTGTTGCCCACGGTCTCCACGACCTGAGCCCCGGCCTCCCGCGCCAGATTCACGGTGTTGTCGGTGCAGTTGTCGGCCATGACGATGACCAGCGCGGGCTGGATGGTCTGGGCGAACTGGCTGCGGACCGTCTTGACGATCCCCTCCTCCTCGTTGTGCGCCGGAATGAGCGACACGATGCGAGGACCGGGCCGGTCCAGGCCGGACAGGTCGAGGACGGCGGGGTAGGGCGCGGCGACCAATGCTTCGATCTCGTCGGCGGTCGGCGGGTGCATCGTCGGCTGCACGCCGGCCAGCACGGGAGTGGGGGGATGGCCCCCGCTCGGAGGGTGGGCTCCTGCCCTGGCGGCTGGATGGTCAGTCGCCGAACTGATGATGGACTTCAATGAGACCTCCTCGAAACCGAAGACTTCGAAGCCCTTTCCGAGACCCGTATGCGCATTCACCGAATCGGCGGGGTTGCATGGTGCGACGAACTGAGATTCAAGACCACGGAATTCTTGACGACCGCCACTCCGAGCTGTGGGTACCAGTGCCGGCGCTTCCTACGCGTAGCTACACGTCGGAGTGCGGGAGACCTGGTTAGCGACTTGGAAGTGGATGATCGGTAATTGGACTTGCCTTGTGTACACAGCTTGGAGCGGTACGCAGGTCCGAACACGAGTAGGTAGTACCTGAGATACTGGAGCACTTACTTGCCCGATAAAATTGACTCCACTCTTCTACGCCGAATAACCACCGCACAAAAGCAATGAATACTCCAAGGCATACCCGGATCACGGGCGTGGTCGAATCAGCGAGCCACACGAGCGCAAGGATCACTCCGGCTCCCGTCGGCCGACCGGGCTTGCAACACTGCGACCATGACGATCCCCATCAAGGCCTGCGCCCACGTCCGACTCACGGTCAGCGGCATCGACGCCTCCCGCGCGTTCTACGACGCCCTCTTCGGGCTCCCCGTCGCCTTCGAGGTGCGGAGGGCGCGGACGAGACGACGCGTAAGGAGCTCGGCTTCCTGTTCGGCGGCGTGATCTACCGGTTTGGGGACACATCCTGAGGCTGCGATCCGTGGCGGATGACGCCTTCGACGAGAACCGCGTGGGCCTCGACCACCTCTCCTTCACCGCCCAGGACAGGAACGTGCCCGACGACGCCGGGAGGCAGCTGGCGACCGCGGGATTCCGCACGCCGGGGTGAAGGACATCGGCATGGGCTACATTCTGGAATTCCGTGATCCGGACGGCATCGAGCTCGAGCTCTTCGCACCGAAGGCGTAGGGGCGGCACTCCCTCCCATCCGGACCCGGCGGAAGATCAGCTCGAGCCGTTCACCTCGAGCTCGGCCTGGTCGGCGAGTCGACGGAGCTGCCGGAGCTCACGGTGGCCCAGACGTCGAGGCTCGGTGTCGAGGATGCAGAGGCTGCCCACGAACCAGCCGCCGGGTCCACGCAACGGCACGCCGGCGTAGAAACGGATGAATGGCGGACCCACGACGATGGGGCTGGTCCGAAAGCGCTCGTCCGCCAACAGGTCGGGCACCACCAGGGTGTCTTCGCCCGCGATGGTCACATTGCAGAACGCGGCCTCTCTCGGGAGGGTGCGGGGGAAGGACCCCATGACGGACTTGAGGTACTGCCGGTCCTCGGCGATGAGCGAGATGATCGCGGTCGCGACCGCGAAGTGGCTCCGGGCGTGACGCGTCAGGCGGTCGAAGCGCTCCTCGTCGCCCGAGTCGAAGAGATTCGAACGGTGAAGGGAACGCAGTCTTTGACGTTCGGCTTCCCGGGCGGTGAGCGGCGCCGGGAGGTCCGGTGGGACCGGTGTGACAAGGGAGGAAAGGATCGGCAAGGAAGAGTCCGCTCGGGTGGGGGTAGGGCGACCATCCGTTCACCTGGGCAACGGATATATCCATAGTGGCTGAGCAATCTCAAGGCGACGGCCGGGAAGGGCAGCGCAAAGCGAAATCTTTGGCGAACTTTCCCCTAGGACGACGGCGGGGCACGGCTGCTCATCCCCGTGAGTCGGGCGGACAACCAGGACCGGGAAACCATCGACCTGCCCGACGTGGTGATGACGCACTACAAGCTGCAGAAGCACCAGAGGGTGGATCAGCGCCTCACCGACGGGGACCCCGAACAGAGTCATGTCGCAACCCAGACGATCAGTATTATCTATTGTGTTCTATTCGTAACGCAGTAGAATAGAACACATGTTCGATAGTGTTCATGACGGAGGATTCACGCTCGACCCATACAGGCCGAGCGTGGGCACTTCGGTGGTCCGTGGATGGATCACGAGCCTTGCATCCTCGAACAGATCCCGGACGTCGCCGCCCGCTGGCCCGTGGCTGCCCACTGGCTCCTCCCTACCTGCTGGCTCATCGCCGCCCGCTACTGCAGACGGTGATTCCGCCGTCACCTGTACCTCCTGCGGCAGGCTGCCCGTCGCAGCCACGCCTGATGCCGTCCCCGAGGGCTACGAGGAGTCATTGGTCTCCCACCTGCGAGCGCTTGAAGACCTGAAGAGTGCGCTGGCTGCAGACCAGGCCCGCGCAGCCCTGGCGCTGGATACCGCTCGACGACGGGCCGAGGCAGCTGCCGGGATGCCGGCCGACCAGCGCGGCCGGGGCGTCGGTGCCGAAGTCGCCCTGGCACGGCGCGAATCTCCACACCAGGGCTCACGGTTACTGGGGTTGGCCCGGACACTGCTCAACGATATGCCGCACACCCTCGCAGCCCTCGAATCCGGTCAGCTCAACGAGTGGCGCGCCACCGTGATCGTCCGCGAGACCATCTGCCTGAGCGCCGAGAACCGTCGGGCCGTGGACAGGGAACTGGCGGCCGATACCGGCGCACTCGAAGGTGTCGGCACCCAGGGGCTGAAGAACCGGACGCGCAAGATCGCCCTGCGGCTCGAGCCCGAGGCCGCTGTGGCGAGGGCCCGAAAAGCCGTCAGCGAGCGCTATGTCAGCTGCCGGCCCGCCCCGGACACCATGGCCTATCTGACCGCCCTGCTTCCCGCCGCCGAGGCCATCAGCGCCTACTCTGCTCTCTCGCGCCATGCCGACACGCAGGTCAGCGCTGGGGAGAGCCACGCGCGCGGACGTGGGCAGCTGATGGCCGACGCCTTCGTCGAGCGTCTGACCGGCACGCCTGCCGGATCGGTACGAGTCGACGTGCAACTGATCATGACCGACCGCACCCTGCTTCGGGGAGAGAGCGAGCCGGCGTACCTGCCCGGCTACGGGTGCGTCCCGGCGCAGTACGCCCGGGACCTTCTCCGGGGTGGCCCCGGCAGCTGTGGCACCTCACGAGGGACCACCGCCGATACCCGGGACACAGGGGGCGTCTGGGGCCCGTTGGACACTCCGGGCACCGTGGCCGAAGCCGATGACAAGACCAGCGGCAGGAGCCGCCGGAGGTCCAGCATCGACGGTGGCACCAGCAACACCGTCCCTGTCCCTGTCCCGGTCCCTGTCCGTGGCGGTGATGGTGGCGGCGCCGATGATTCCGCCACCCGGGTCTGGTTGCGGCGGCTCTACACCGCCCCGGACACCGGCCGACTGGTGGCGATGGACTCCCGGGCCCGGGTCTTCCCGCCGGGACTGCGTCACCTGATCGCCGCAAGGGACGCGACCTGCCGTACGCCGTACTGCGACGCGCCGATCCGGCATGCCGATCACATCGTCCCGTGGCGCCTCACCGGCACCACGAGCGCCGATGGTGGGCAGGGGTTGTGCGAGAGCTGCAACTACATCAAGGAAGCGCTCGGCTGGTCGTCACGACCGCTGCCCGGACCACGGCACGCGATCGAACGGCGCACCCCCACCGGCCACACGTATGCCTCCACCGCACCGCCCCTCCCCGGAACGTCCCCGCCGCGGAGGACTCCACGGCCTGTGCACTCGGTGATCGACCTCGTCCTCCACCCGGCCGCCGCGTAGCCGTGGACGGGCTACTCCCTACGCCGGAGGGACCTCTGGCCCTGTGCCTCCCCGCCGAACGTGCCTATCGTCCTGCATCGTGAATGAATTGACGTATCCCCAGCGAGCAGCCCGGTCCGTGGGGGCGAGCCCCCTCTCGGAGAAGGTCGCGAGGGCGCAGGAGATCGTGTACGGCCCGTTGATCGACCGGGTACGGCGCAGCCCTTTCCACACCGACGTCCTCGGCCATTCGATCCATCCGCCACTCACCGACGTGACGCTCGGGTGCTGGCTCAGCGCGTCCGTCCTCGACCTGGGCGGCGGAGTGCAGTCCCGCAGCAGTGCCACGCTGCTGGTCGGAACCGGGGTGGTGGCCGCCGTGCCGACGGCGCTGTCCGGTGCCGCCGACTGGGCAGGCATGGAGGGAGCCGAGCGCCGGATCGCGGCGGTGCACGGACTCGGCGTCGACATCGCCATCTTCCTCTTCCTCGGGTCGCTGATAGCCCGCAGTCGCGGCCGCTTCGCCCTGGGCACACGGCTCGGCCTTGCCGGCAATGCCGTCATGGCGGGCTCCGGATTCCTCGGCGGTCATCTCGCGCTCAACCGTGGGACCGCCCGCCGCACAGGATCGCCGGACGGTAGCACGCCGGAGGGCGGAGGCCCGGCCGGAGCACCCTGACGGCGGGCCTCCCTCAAGGAGACCCGCCGTCGTCGTCATCGGATCAAGCCGTCAGGGCAGCTTGACCGCCAGGACGTTGCAGCGGGCCGACAGCAGGATGGTCTGCGCCGTCGAGCCCATGATCAGCTTGCCCACCGGCGTTCGGTGCCGCAGCCCGATCACGATCAGCTCGGCACCCAGTTCCTCCGCCGTGTCCACGACCTCCTCGGCCGCCGTGGCTTCGGAGATGCTGTGGCGGACCGAGAACGGCACGCCGGTGGCCCGGAGCAGGGCGTCGAGCTTCGAGACGTCGTCGGCGTCGGCGTAGGCCGGGTTCACGAGGCGGTCGGCGCGCGTGGTGTTGATGACCACGAGCTCGGCCTCCCTGCGCCGGGCCTCCTCGACGGCTTGGGAGACGGCGGCCTCCCCCAGTGCGTTGGGCACGTAGCCCACCACGATCGTGCTCATCGGCCGGTGTCCTCTCGGTTGGGCGGGTCTGCCGGCGTCGCGGTCGTCGCGACCGCGGCGTCGGACCCGGATACGGTTGCGGTTCCCCGCACGACGTCGGACGCGTCGGCATTGGCGGCCACCATCGCCTCGAACTGGCGCTGACGGCGCTTGAGGAGGAGGGACAGCGCGAAGATGATGATCAGGACCACGTAGATCGTCGCTGCGACCGGCGACTGCACGAGCGCCACGGGATCACCCTGCGAGATCGCGAGCGAGCGCCGCAGCTGACTCTCGAAGATGGGCCCGAGGATCAGCCCCACCACCATCGGCGCGATCGGATAGCCGTAGCGGCGCATGAAGAACCCGAGGATGCCCACGATGAGCAGGATGATCACGTCGATCGGCGTGAAGTTCACCGAGAACGCACCCAGCACCGCGAACACCAGGATGCCCGCGTACAGGTAGGGCCGTGGGATCTGGAGGATCTTGACCCAGATGCCCACGAGCGGCAGGTTCAGCACGAGCAGCATCAGGTTGCCGACGTAGAGGCTCGCGATGAGCGCCCACACGAGCGTGCTGTTGGACTCGAAGAGCTGCGGCCCCACGGGGATCTGGTAGCGCTGGAACGCCACGAGCATCATGGCGGCCGTCGCCGTCGTCGGGATGCCCAGCGTCAGCAGCGGCACGAGGACACCCGCGGCCGCCGCGTTGTTCGCCGCTTCCGGACCGGCCACGCCCTCGATGGCGCCCTTGCCGAACTGCTTCTTGTGCTCGCCCTTCGCGAGCTTGCGCTCGGAGGCGTAGGAGAGGAAGGTCGCCACGTCCGCGCCGCCTGCGGGGATGGTGCCCACGGGGAACCCGATCATGGTGCCGCGGAGCCATGGCTTCCAGGATCGGCGGAGGTCCTCCTTGCGGAGCCAGCTGGTCCAGCCCCCGGTGACCGGGATGACCTTGATGGGTCCGTGACGGAGTCGGGACGCCACGTAGAGGGCCTCGCCGACGGCGAACAGCGCGACGGCGACGAGGACGACGTCGATCCCGTCCGCCAGGAACGGGCTGCCGAACGTGTAGCGCTGCTGGGCGGTGAGCGCGTCGAACCCGACGAGCGCGATGAACAGGCCGAGTCCCAGGGACGCCAGGCCGCGCAGTACCGAGGATCCGAGGAGCGCGCCGACCGTCAGGAACGCCACGATCATGAGGGCCACGTACTCGACGGGGCCGATCTGCACGGCGAACGCGGCCACGTACGGTGCCACGAAGCTCAGCAGCACCGTGGCGATGGTGCCTGCCACGAACGAGCCGACGGCCGCCGTCGCCAGCGCGGCAGCACCCCTGCCGGCCTTGGCCATCTTGTTGCCCTCGAGCGCCGTGACGATCGAGGACGACTCCCCGGGGGTGTTCAGCAGGATCGAGGTCGTGGACCCGCCGTACATGCCGCCGTAGTAGATGCCGGCGAAGACGATGATCGCCGCCGTCGGCTCGAGGCTGTAGGTGATGGGCATGAGCAGCGCGACCGTCATGGCCGGGCCGATGCCCGGCAGGACGCCGACCGCGGTGCCGACGAGCACACCGCCGAGTGCGAAGAGCAGGTACATGGGCTGCATCGCCGTGGCGAAGCCCTCCATCAGCAGCAGGAAGTTATCCACCGAACACACCGAACCCTTCGAGGAAGCCCGGGGGCAGCGAGACGCCGAGGAGCCCGGCGAAGACGAACTGCAGCACCAGGGCCAGGACGACGGCGGTGACCAGGTTGCGCCACCACGGGCGGGCGCCGAGGGACCAGGCGGCGCCGAAGAACAGGATCGCGGCGGCGAGGGGCCACCCGAGCGGGACGATCAGGAAGGCGTGCAGCAGCACGAACCCTGCGAGCTTCCCGACGGTCAGCCAGTCGGTCTTCGCGTCGAGATCCACGTCCTCGCCCTCGTCCGCAGCACCCCGGTGGCCGCGGAGCACCTGGAACACCAGGCCCGCCCCGACCACGAGGAGCAGTCCGGAGACGGCGAACGGGAAGGCCCGAGGCCCGATGTCGCTGGCCGACGGCGGCGTCTGGATGCCGGCCCCCGCCACGAAGCCGAGGACGCCTATGCTCACGATGATGAGCGCGAAGATCAGCTCACCGACCGGCTTTCCGGGAGCGGCGGCGGTACCGCTCCCCGCGTTCTGGACCGAGGTACTCATGGTCTAGAGCAGCCCGATGTCGGTGAGGGTCGTCTTGACGCTCGCGATGTCCTCGTCGAGGAAGGTCTCGAACTCCTCACCGGCGAGGAAGGCATCGGCCCAGTTGTTCTCCTCGAGGGTGGCCTTCCAGGTGTCGGTGGCATGCAGGTCGGTGACGAGCTGCGTGAGGGCTTCCGCCTGGGCGTCGTCGATGCTGCCGGGGGCGACGACGCCGCGCCAGTTGGTCAGCACGAGCTCGATGCCCTCCTCCGTGAGGGTCGGGGTGTCGGGCAGCTGGGGTGCGGCGTCCTCGCCGGACACCGCGAGGGCGCGCAGCTTGCCCGAGTTCACCTGCTCGGCGTACTCGCCCACGCCCGAGATGCCGGCGTTCACCTTGTTGCCGAGCAGGGCGGCGAGTGACTCGCCGCCACCCGAGTACGGGATGTAGTTCAGGTTCTCGGGCGCGATGCCTGCTTCCTTCAGGACGGAACCGGCGAGGATGTGGTCCGCGCCGCCGGCCGAGCCGCCCGTGATGGAGACGCCCTGCCCCTTGGCCTCGATGTCGTCGAGCAGGTCCTGCACGGTCTGGTAGGGCGAATCGGCGGGCACCACGATCACGAGGGGCTCCTCGGTGAGGCGGGCGATCGGCGTCGTGTCCTCGATGCGGTTGGCGGCGTTGTTGGTCTCGACGGCGCCGACCATCACGTAGCCCATGACCATGAGGGTGTTCGGATCCGTCTCGGTGGCGAGCTTCGCGAGGCCGTTGGTGCCGCCGGCGCCGCCGACGTTGACGACGGACGCGTTGCCCACGAGATCGTTCTCCTTGAGGTCGGTCTCCATGGCCCGGCCCGTCTGGTCCCACCCTCCCCCGGGATCGGCGGGGACCACGATGTTGAGCTTTTCGATGGTTCCTTCCGCCCCCCCGGCGCTGGTGCTCTCCGTCATGGAGCCGCAGGCCGAGAGGGCGAGCGCGGAGGCGAGGGCGAGGGCGGTGAGGCTCGAACGGCGCGCCGTTGTGCGATCGATCGTCATGGTTGTTCTCTTCCTTGAGATGTACTGCGGGATGGACTGCCAGATGTGATGCGGGTCACCACTGCTGATCTCAGGCTAGGAAGCCGTCCGAGCGGCGGTAAAGCATGCGGTCGTAGTGCTCGTAGTGGTCTTTGTGGTCACAGCGGCTCGACGGAACGGACGATTGTGACGCGACGGCGCGTGTCACACTATGAGGATGATCAGGACGATGCCGCTTCGATCACAGTTGTTCCTGCTGCAGCTGGCCATCGTGCTCGTCATCGTCGCCGTCGCCGGGTCCACCGCCGTCGCCATGCAGCGGCTGCAGATCCGCGAGCAGTACCAGGACCGCATGATCGGCGTCGCCCAGTCCGTCGCGCAGCTGCCCTCCGTGATCGAGGCGTTCGGCGAAGCGGATCCCAGCGCGACCATCCAGCCGATCGCCGACCTCATCCGCCAGTCCACGGGGGTGACCTACGTCGTCGTCACCGATGCCGACGGCATCCGGTACTCCCACCCCAATCCGGAACTGATCGGCGAACGGGTCTCCACCGACCCCTCCGTCCCGCTCTCGGGTGAGATCTTCGTGGGCACGCAGACCGGCACGCTGGGCGAGTCCTGGCGCGTGAAGGTCCCCGTGTACGACGACGGCACCACCACCGGAGCCATCATCGGCACGGCGTCGGTGGGCGTCCTCGAATCCGAGCTCGACGCCGATCTCTACGAGGACCTCCCCCGCCTGCTCGCGTGGCTGATCGTCGCCGCACTGGTCGGCTCGGCCGGCGCCATCTGGATCTCGCGGCTCGTCTGGCGGCGCATCTACCGGCTCGAGCCCGAGCAGATCGCGTCCCTCCTCGAGACACGCGACGCCATGATCCACGGCATCAGCGAGGGCATGGTCGCCGTCGACGCCCACCACCGGATCGCGCTCCTCAACGACGAGGCGAAGCGACTGCTCGACCTCGACGACGACGCCACCGGCCGGACCGCCGCCGACGTCATGGAACCCGCCCTCGCCCGGCTCCTCACCGACCCCGCGGACACCGACGAGACGGTGCTCTCCGGCGAGCGCGTGCTGCTCGCCCGCACCTCGGACGCCCTCGTGGACGGCGTCCGCGTAGGGCGGGTCATGATCCTCCGTGACCGCACCGAGCTCTACCAGCTGCTCACCGACCTCGACGGCGAGCGCGACGCCACGCAGGCCCTCCGCGCGCAGGCACACGAGTTCGCGAACCGCATGCACACCATCTCCGGCCTGCTGGAGCTCGGCCGCACGGAACAGGCCGTGGACTTCATCCAGCGTTCCGGGCACGGCGGGTCACTGGTCTCCGGTTCAATCGCCCCGGGCATCCGGGACCCGGACGCCGCGAGCCTGCTCATGACCAAGAGCACCATCGCCGCGGAGAAGGGTGTCACGCTGTCCATCGACGAGACCTCCATGCTGGAGTCCGACGGCACCACCGACGTCGTCACCATCCTCGGCATCCTGATCGACAACGCGCTGGAGGCCGTGGCCGACGCCGCGTCGGGCCGGGTCTCCGTGCACCTCGAGACGAACGACGACGGCGTGCGCATCACGGTCTCCGACGACGGACCCGGCGTCCCGCCCGAGGACGTGACGGGCATCTTCTCGTCCGGGTACTCGACGAAGGACGGCGGCCGGACCGGCACGCGCGGCTTCGGCCTCGCACTCGTGGACAGGATCGCGCGTCGGCGCTCCGGGCACGTCGTCGTCGACGATGCCGAGCTCGGCGGCGCCGAGTTCACGGTCTGGCTCGCGCCGTCGCTCGCCGACGTGCCCCGACCCACCCTGCAGGTGCCATGAGCGCCGCCGCACCGATCCCCACCCTCGTGGTCGACGACGACCGCGAGGTCGCCGGCATCCACACCGGGTTCCTGCTGGCCCATGGCTCCTTCGACGTCGTCGGGGCCGCGCACACCGGCGCCCGCGCCCTCGACCTCGTGCAGGAGCTGCAGCCCCGGCTCGTGCTGCTGGACATACACCTCCCGGACATGTCGGGGATCGAGGTGCTCCGGGCGCTGCGGAACCGGCCGGGCGAGCCCCTCGACGTCATGGCGATCACGGCCGCCCGCGAACTCGACACCGTGCGGGCCGCGGTGGCCGGCGGGGTGCTGCACTACCTCGTGAAACCCTTCGGCGCCGCGGTCCTGAACCAGCGGCTGGACCACTACGTGGCGTATCGGCGGGAGCTCGACGCCCACGCCGGGGACAGCTCGCCGGCCCTGGACCAGCACCGGATCGACCAGCTCCTCGGCACGACGGCGGGCTCGGGCGGCAGGCCGTCGGGGCCGAGGGAGACGACCGGGACCACCGCGCTCGCGCCCCCGAAGGGACTCTCCGCGCCGACGCTCGACGCCGTCGTCCTGGATCTCGCCGGGCAGGGGCGCGGGACGTCGGCGTCCGAGGTCGCGGCCCGGCTCGGCATGGCCCGCGTGAGTGCCCGGCGCTATCTCGAATTCCTCGTCTCCCGCGGGCAGGCGCGGATCGTCCCGCAGTACGGTTCCGCGGGCCGGCCGGAGAAGTTCTACGTGTGGACGGACGGCGCTCCCCGCGGCCGGGGCGCGGCGGCCGAGGAATAACACCGACTCCGGGAGGTTGATCAGGGCATGACCGACAACGCGACAGACCAGGCAGGCGCCCCCCGCACCACGATCGGCTTCATCGGCAGTGGCAACATCGGCTCCCAGCTCGCCCGCCTCGCCGTCGCCGGCGGCTACCGGGTGATCCTGAGCAACTCCCGCGGCCCCGAGACGCTGCGGGACCTCGTCGAGGAGCTCGGTGACGCGGCGCGCGCCGGCACCGCCGAGGACGCGGCGACGGGCGGCGACGTCGTCGTCGTGACCGTCCCGCTCAGGAGCCTCGACGCCGTCCCCGCGGAGCCCCTCGCCGGCAAGCTGGTGATCGACACGTGCAACTACTATCCGCAGCGTGACGGCCGGATCGACGACCTCGAGGACGAGAGCACGACGACGAGCGAGCTCGTCCAGCGCCACCTGCCCGGATCCTCCGTGGTGAAGGTGTTCAACACCATTTACTACGCGCAGCTCACCACGGACGGCACACCGACCGGCACTCCCGACCGCCGTGCACTGCCCATCGCCGGGGACGACCCCGACGCCAAGCAGGCGGTGGAGGAACTCCTCGACGGGTTCGGCTTCGACGCCGTGGATGCGGGCCCCCTCGCGGAGGGCTGGCGCTTCCAGCGCGACACCCCCGCCTACGGCGCCGTGCTCGACGCCGCAGGCATGACGGAGGCACTGGGCCAGGCCAGGCGCTACGCCGACATGTGAGGGACCTACGCCCGGCCCGGCCGGTCCTCGGGTATTTTTGTCCCAGTGCTTCATGGTCCCCCGCGACCCGGTGAGCGTCTCAGTGCGGCCGGCCCGGCGCACATAAGTCACTGTCAGTGCGTCAGCGCACGGAAGCAGAAGTGGAACGTGCTGCCGCATGGGGACAGTGACAACCGATCGCTCCGTGGATCCTTCACGCCCGAAGGACTCCTTCGGGGGCCGCACCCTCCTGATCCGGGCCATCGTGCTCGTGACGGCGGTCCTCGGCGTGAACTACATCGCCTGGCGGTGGCTCTATTCGATCAACTGGGACGCCTGGTGGATCGCGATACCGCTGGTCCTGGCGGAGACGTACTCCCTCATCGACTCCCTGCTGTTCGGCTTCACCGTGTGGAGGCTCAGGAGACGCGAGCCTCCGGAGGCTCCCGAGGGCCTCACCGTGGACGTCTTCATCACCACGTACAACGAGCCGCTGGACCTCGTCCTGACGACGGCGCGGGCCGCGAAAGCCATCCGCTACCCCCACAAGACCTGGATCCTCGACGACGGCAACCGCGCCGACGTCAGGGCGGCCGCGGAGGCGGAGGGCATCGGGTGGATCACGCGCTCGGCGGACTGGAAGGACATGCCGCGCCACGCCAAGGCCGGCAACCTGAACAACGCGCTCATGTCCACGGACGGCGAGTTCCTCGTCATCCTCGACGCGGACCAGATCCCCGACCCCCTCATCCTGGACAGGACCCTCGGGTACTTCACCAACGAGAAGATGGCCCTGGTCCAGACCCCGCAGGTCTTCGTCAACGTCCCGGACTCGGACCCCCTGGGGAGCCAGGCGCCGCTCTTCTACGGGCCCATCCAGCAGGGCAAGGACGGCTGGAACGCCGCCTTCTTCTGCGGGTCGAACGCGATCATCCGGCGCGAGGCGCTCATGCAGCTCGGGGTCACGCGCTACGTCACGGAGATCGAGCTCGCCCTGCACAAGGCCCTCAAGACCTCGGACAAGGTCATCGCGAGAGCGAAGAAGAACCTCGGCGCGGACAACGAGCGGGTGGCCGAGGCGCTGGACCTCGTGGCGAAGGATCTCCGCCGGGTCCGCCGTCGCCTGCAGAAGGGCCACGGCATCTCCGAGGTGACCTACGAGTTCCAGCAGCGTGTCGTGGCGGTGACCCGCAAGCTGGTCGCCGCGGACATCGCCGCGTTCCACGACGACCTCGCCTCCCTGGGCGACCTCGGCATCGAGGGCCTGGCGGACGGCCTGCAGGGCGCGTCGGAGCGCACCCCCGCGCTCGCCGTCGTCGACGACACCGCCCTCGACCAGCTGGCCCAGCGTTCCTGGTCCCCGCTCGCGGCGATCGACGCCGTCCGCGTCCTCATCGAGTCGGTCAACGCCGAGCGCACCGGCGAGGCGCAGGCCGTCATGCCGATGGCCACCATCTCCGTCACCGAGGACATGGCCACGTGCATGCGCCTGCACTCCCTGGGCTGGGAGTCCGCGTACCATCACGAGAAGCTCGCCGACGGCCTGGCGCCCGAGGACCTCAACTCGATGCTGACCCAGCGCCTGCGCTGGGCGCAGGGGACCATCCAGGTGATGTTCCGCGAGAACCCGTTCGCGCAGAAGGGCCTGACGTTCGCCCAGAAGCTCATGTACGGGGCCACGATGTGGAGCTACCTCTCCGGGTTCGCCGCGATCATCTACATCGCGGCGCCCATCATCTACCTCCTCTTCGGCATCCTCCCGGTGGACTCCATCAGCACCGAGTTCTTCGTGCGGCTGATCCCGTTCCTGGTGGTCAACCAGCTCCTGTTCGCGGTCGTCGGCAAGGGTGTCAAGACGTGGCGCGGGCAGCAGTACTCGCTCGCCCTGTTCCCCGTCTGGATCCGGTCCATCACCTCGGCGTTCGGCAACGTCTACCTGGGCCGCGACCTGGACTTCGCCGTGACGCCGAAGACCCTTCAACAGGACACCACGCTGCGCTGGGACCTCGTGAAGCCGCAGCTCTGGGCGATGGGCCTGCTGGCCGGGGCGGCCGTCGTCGGCATCATCCGCATGGTCCTCGGGCAGGCGGACATCCTCGGGACGTCCGTCAACATCGTGTGGGTGATCTTCGACCTCGTCATCTTCAGCGTCATCATCGAGGCCGTCCGCTACCGCGGGTACGAGCACTACCAGTCGGACATCGCGAAGGCGAAGGCCCGGCAGGACGCGAAGGGGATCCCCGGCTAGCTCCTGCCCCGCCAGAGCCGGCGCCAGAAGGAGGTCCTCGGCGGGGGCGGCGGGGCCTCCGCGTCGGCGGCGCGGCGGGCCGCCGCCCGGCGGTCACGCCAGCGCTGCACCTCGGCGTCGACGTCGCGCAGCTTCGTGACGACGGGCGGGCCGCCGAGGAGCTGGCGCCGGGCGTCGACCACCCGGTAGTTGAAGTCCTCCAGGACCTCGCGGACCTGGCGCTCCGTGTACTGGCGGTCGAGCCGGGCGTCGAGTTCGGCGTCCTCGGTGCGCAGCAGGATGGCGCGCGGGCCCAGGCCCGTGATGTTCTCGCGCTGGATCAGGCCCTTGACCCACCAGTCCGGGTCGTGGGCCTCCCCCAGCCCGGGGATCGGCTTGCCCGCGAGGGCCAGGTTGTCGAAGTCGCCGCGCGCCACGGCGCGGTCCACGATGAGGCGCGCCCGCCGGGCCTCGTCCTCGCCCCGGCGCAGCGGCGCCATCTCCCCGTCCGCCTTCCCGCCGTCGTCGTTCTGGCGTTCCAGTTCGGCCATGGCGGCGCCCTCGTCGCCCTGGGCAGCACGGTACTGGGCTGCCTTGCGCAGCCTCTCCTCGTGTTCCTGTGACCTGCCGATGCCGCTGCCCTCCCGTATGCCGTCCCTCCAGTATTCCGAGGCGCCGGATCCTGCCGCAACCGATTTCCCTGCGGACGAACGGCCTGCCGCGGCGGGGTACGACGACGGCGGGCCACCCCCGGGAGGGCGACCCGCCGTCGGCGCGGAGGACGTGCTAGACGAGCCAGGCCGTCGCGTCGCCCGGCAGCCTGCCGTCCTCGAGCGGCGAGCTGCTCAGCAGCACCGTGCCCGCGGGCAGGTCCACCGGCGTCGACCCGAAGTTGGTCACGGAGTGCCAGCCGTTCGGGCGCGTGAAGTGGAGGACGTCCGCGGAGGGCTCGTCGACCCACTCGAAGTCCTCCTCGCCCTGCAGCTCGCGGCGCAGCGCGAGCGCACGGCGGTAGAAGCTGAGGTGGGAGGCGGGGTCCGCCTCCTGCACCTCGACGGCGTACTCGCCGAACCACGCCGGCTGCGGCAGGTGCGCACCCTCGAACCCGAAGCCGAAGGACGCGCCGTCCCGCGTCCACGGCAGCGGCACGCGGCAGCCGTCACGACCCACGTCGACGCCCTTGTTCCGGAAGAACGTGGGATCCTGCCGGTGCTCGTCCGGGATGTCGGCGACCTCGTGCAGGCCGAGCTCCTCGCCCTGGTACAGGTAGGCGGAGCCGGGCAGGGCGAGCATGAGCTGGGAGACGGCGCGGGCACGGCGCTCGCCGAGCGCCGTGTCCAGCGCGGGCTCCTGGCCTCCGCTCAACAGCCAGGCCGAGCCGTCCTGGCCGTCCTCGCTGCCGGCGCCGGCGGGCGGCAGGCCGTAGCGCGTGGCATGCCGGACGACGTCGTGGTTGGAGAAGACCCAGGTCGACGACGCCCCGGAGGAGGTCGCCTCGACGAGGTTCTTGGTGATGATGTCGCGGAACTGGCCGGGATTCCAGTCGGCCTTGAGGAGGTCGAAGTTGAACGCCTGGCCGAGCCCCTCGGGGCTCGCGTAGCGGGCGCGGCGGTCGGCGTGGACCCACGCCTCGGCGACGGCGGTGCGCGGCGGCGTGTACTCGTTGAACACCCGGCGCCATTCGGCGAAGACCTCGTGGACCTCGTCGCGGTCCCAGAAGGGGTGCTTGCCCTGGTTGTTCCCGCCCTCGGGACCGAGCTCGGCCTTGGAGGGCAGCGGCTCGGTCATGTCCTTGGTGAGGGCATGGGCCACGTCCACCCGGAAGCCGTCGACGCCGCGGTCGGACCAGAAGCGAAGGGTCGTCAGGAAGTCGTCGCGGACCTCCCGGTTGTCCCAGTTCAGGTCCGGCTGCTCCCGGGCGAAGATGTGCATGTACCACTGGCCGTCCTCGGTCCGCTCCCAGGCGGGACCGCCGAACACGGACTCCCAGTCCGACGGCGGCTCCGAGCCGTCGGGGCCCTTGCCGTCGTGGAAGATGTAGCGGGCGCGGGCGGCGGACCCCCTGGGTGACGCCAGTGCCTCCTGGAACCACGCGTGGCGGTTGGAGGTGTGGTTGGGGACGATGTCCGCGACGAGCTTGATGCCCGCCGCGTGCAGGGCGGCGACCATCTCGTCGAAGTCCTCGAGCGTGCCGAGCTTGGGGTCGACGTCGCGGTAGTCGTCGACGTCGTACCCGCCGTCGGCGAGCGCGGACGGGTAGAAGGGGCTCAGCCACACGGCGTCCACGCCGAGCGACTTCAGGTACGGGATGCGGGACGTGATGCCCCTGAGGTCACCGATGCCGTCGCCGTTGGAATCGGCGAAGCTCCGGGGATAGATCTGGTAGACGGCGGCCTGGCGCCACCAGTCCGGATCCTGCATGCGCTCCGTGAGCGCCGCGGCGGACGGTTCGGTGGCGGCGTCGACCGCGGAATCGACGTCGGGATTGACGGTGGAAGTCATAGGGTGTGCCTCTCTGGTCCTGAAGTGTGGGCACGGACGTGCCGGCACCGCGATGCGTCGGTCGGTACTCCACTCCCGATTAGTTTTGCGATAGAAAATAAGGGATGTCAAAGGAACGGCGGATGCGGGGAGGTGTTGTGGTGGACGCGGTCTCGTCTCTCGCCCCCTCCAGCCCCGCGCGGGCGCTGGCGCGCGAGGTCCTGATCCGCGGCCCCATCTCCCGCGGGGACCTCGCGACGCGCCTCGGTCTGTCGGTCGCCAGCCTCACCCGCCTGAGCAGGCCGCTGCTCGACGCCGGCGTGCTCCGCGAATCCGAGGAAGCCGGCGCAGCCTCCATCGGACGCCCCGTCCGCCCCCTCGAGGTCAGCCCGGACGCGCACCGGTTCGCAGGCGTCAAGCTCACCGGCGACACCGCCTCGGCGGTCGCCACGAACTTCAGGGCCGACGTCGTCGGGGCCGGCGAACGCACGCTGCCGGGCCATGCCGTGGAGGACGTGGTCGGCGCCATCGTGGACGCCGTCGCCGACCTCGGCGCGATCGACAGGTTCAGCGGCATCGGCATCAGCATCGGCGGCAGGGTCAACGCCGACTCCTCCGTGTTGCGTGCTCCGTTCCTCGGCTGGCGCGACGTCCCCCTCGCCGACCTCGTCCAGCAGCGGACCGGACTGCCCGTCGTCGTGGAGAACGACGTCGTCGCCCTCACCATCGCGGAGCAGTGGTTCGGCGCCGGACGCGGCGAGAAGGACTTCGCCGTCCTGACCGTCGGCGCCGGGGTGGGCTACGGGCTCGTGATCAACGACGTCGTCATCGCCCCACCGGACGCCGGACTGGGCCTCGTGGGGCACTTTCCGCTCGAACCCGACGGACCGCGCTGCACGGACGGCCACCGCGGCTGCTCGTCGGCCGTCCTCACCATCCCGGCCATCCGCTCCCGGTTCGCCGCCTCCACCGGTGACCAGCGCTCCTACGAGGAGGTCCTCGCCCTCGCGGCCCAGGGGCATCCCGTGGCGGGCGCCGTGGTGGAGTCCGCCGGCGCCGCCCTCGGCCTGCTGGTGTCCGCCGTCGCGAACCTCACGATGGTGGACCTCGTCATCCTCTCCGGCGAAGGCATGGCCCTCGCCGACGTCGCGGCGCCGTCGCTGCACGCCGCGATCGACGCCCACCGGGACCCGGAGGCGTCCCCCGTCCGGCTGAGCCGGCAGCCGACCGACTTCGCCCAGTGGGCGCGCGGGGCCGCCGCCGTCGCCATCCAGCGCACCATCCTCGGCACGCTGCGCTGACGCAGGACGCGCCCGGTCCGGAATTATTCAGCACGCTGATGAATTGCACCCGATATGACTACTATCGCGATCATCGGAGCAGGACGCGGCCTCGGAGCCGCAGTGGCACGCCGTTTCGGAGCGGAGGGCTTCTCGGTGGCCCTCATCTCCCGGAGCCAGGGCAAGCTCGACGCCCTCGCGGAGGACCTCGGCAAGGAGGGTATCCAGGCCCGTGGCTTCGCCGCGGACGTCCGGAACCCCGAATCGATCGCCGCGGCCCTCGAAGCGGCCACCGAGACGCTCGGGCCCATCGAGGTCCTGCAGTACAGCCCCCTCCCGCAGAAGGACTTCATGCGGCCCGTCCTCGAGACCACCCCGGCGGACCTCAGGGGTCCGGTGGAGTTCTCCATCTACGGCCCCGTGGCCGCCGTGCACCAGGTCCTGCCCGGGATGCGCTTCCTCGGCGGGAACCGGGGCACCATCCTCTTCATCAACGGCGGCTCGGCCGTGAAGCCCGGCCGCTCCGTGACCGGCACGTCCGTGGCCTTCGCCGGCCAGGCCGCCTACGCGCAGCTGCTGCACGAGGTGCTCGGCGAGGAAGGCATCCACGTCTCGCAGCTGATCATCGGCGGCCGGATCATCGAGGGCGACCCGGAGAAGGACCCGAACGTCCTCGCGGACGTCATCTGGGGTCTCCACGCCCGGCGGGACACCTTCCGCCACCAGATCAGCGCCGACTGACCATCGACCGCCCGACGACACCGACAGCCACCGGAGGACCATCATGAAGATCGCACTGCTCGGCGTAGGACGCATGGGCCACGAACTCGGCGTGCACCTGCTGCGGGCCGGCCACGAGGTCACGGCCTGGAACCGCACGGCGAGCGCCGTCGACCGCCTGCACGACGCCGGCGCCGCCCGCGCCGGGTCGGCCCAGGAGGCGGCGCAGGACGCCGACGTCGTCATGACGGTGCTCTTCGGACCGGACACGGTCCGCGAGGTGGTGCTCTCCGGGCTCGAGATCCCGGCCGAAGCCGTCTGGCTGGACGTCACCACCGTCTCCCCGGAGGACGCCCGCGAGTTCGCCGACTACGCCGCCGCGGCCGGTGTCCGCTACGTCCACGGGCCCGTGATCGGCAGCCTCGCCCCGGCGCGGGCGGGCACGCTCGGGGTCCTGCTCGGCGGCGCGGCCGGGGATGTCGACGTCGTCGAGCCCCTCGCCGCGCTGTGGGGTGATGCCGAGCGCCTGCGCCGCGTGGCGACGCCGTCGGACGCCGCGACCGGCAAGCTGCTCGCGAACCTCGCCCTGGGCGTCACGCTCCAGGGACTCGTGGAAGCCCTGCGCCTCGGCAGGACCAACGGGCTCGACGCCGCCGCGGTCCTCGACCTGCTGCAGGGCACGGGTCTGGGTGTCATCGCCGGGATGAAGGGGCCCGTCATCACCGGGGGCACGTTCGGCGACACCCAGTTCTCCGCCGATCTCCTCGCCAAGGACGCCCGGCTCATGCTGCGCTCCAGCACCGATCCCCTGCCCGCGGTGACGGCACTCCTGCAGTCCCTCACCGACGCCCAGCGCGCCGGGGCGGGCGACGACGACATCGCGGTGATCGCGAAGCCCGAGCTGGGCTGACCGCAGCATCCGGCCGGAAAGTGCTGTCTGGAGAGCCGCCGATCTGGGTACCGTGATCGGTATGGCTACCCCTGACACTTCCGGTCCCGATTCCAACCACCAGCGCCCCGACGGCGTCTCCGACCTCACCGTCGAGGCTCTCGGCAAGCTCTCCGAAGCCCTCGAGGTCGTGGAACACGCCCGCGGCTACCTCTACGGCTTCCACCGGCTCACCGGCAAGGCGGACCTCAACCTGTCCGAGGCCGAGGAGCTGTTCCGCAAGGCCGGGCACACGGGGCTCGCGGACACGCTCGCCTCGGAGATCATCGGCCGCAACGTGATCGAGGGCCGGTGGACCTTCCAGATCATGGAGGACTACGACGACAGCTACTACTCCGCGTTCAAGTCCTTCGAGAAGGAGGCGCGTGACGCCCTCGTCGGGGGCAAGCGCCACCTCTTCGAAGCGGAGATGAAGGAGGAGCGCCGCACCAAGGGCGAGGAGCACCACGAGGCGCTGCCGCCCGAGGCCTGAGCACCGACCCGGTGGTGCGCAAGTGGCAGCCGCGATCTCAGTAGACTTCGAACATGCTGCGCCCCGACGATCGATCCCCGACGCTCCCCTCCCCGGACCGCGCCGAGCGCCAGCACCCCGGAGACCACCCGCTGGACGTCCTCGTCGACCGGGTCGATGCTGCACGGGGCTCCCTCCCGCGCACGCTGGCGCTCGCCGGAGAACTGGGCGCCGCGGTGCCCCTGCCGGGATCGGGCAGGACGGCCCTGACCTGGCAGCTCCTCACTACACTCGCCGCCGCGGATCTCACGGTGGCGCGCGTCGTCGAACCCCACCTCGACGCCCTGGCGATCCTCGACCAGGCCGGGATGGGCACTCCCGCCGGACCTGCCGGCCTGCCCGACGGCGCCGGGACGTGGGGCGTGTTCGCCGCGGAGGGGCCCGGCGTCGCACTCACGGCGTCGGAGGGGCCGGACGGCACCTGGACCCTCACGGGCGTCAAGCCCTGGTGCTCCCTCGCCGACCACCTCGACTCCGCGATCGTCACCGCCCACGTGCGTGAGGGGAAGCGCCGGGCCTTCGCCGTGGATCTTCGCGCCGACGGCGTCACGCCGGAGCCCGCCGACGCCTGGGTCAGCCATGGCCTGGCCGCGGTGACCAGCTGCTCGGTGCGCTTCGACGCCGCCGCGGCCGTGCCGGTCGGGAACGCCGACTGGTACCTCGACCGCGACGGCTTCGCGTGGGGCGGGATCGGGGTCGCGGCCTGCTGGTTCGGGGGTGCCCTCGGCATCGCCCGCACCCTCCTCGCCGCGTCCCGGCACCGCACCCCCGACCAGATCGCCCTCATGCACCTCGGGCGGGTGGATGCCGCCCTCCACGGGACGCGGACGGCACTCGCCGCCGCGGCGGACGCCGTCGACGACGGACGCGCGGGCGGACAGGACGGCGCACTGCTCGCGGCCCGCGTGCGCTCCCTGGCCTTCGACTGCGCGGAACTGGTGCTCGAGGCGGCGGCCCACGGGCTCGGCCCGGCGCCCCTGGCCTTCGACGAGCGCCACGCCACCCGCGTCGCCGACCTCCACCTCTACCTGCGGCAGCACCATGCACAGCGTGACGACGCCTCCCTCGGGCGGCGCGTTCTCGAGGGATCGCAGCAGGGCGGTGCGGCATGGTGAGCTTCACGCACGACGGCGAGGGGACGCCGGAGAGCCACTGGCGCACCTGGGAGCAGGACCGCGAACCGGGCGGCGATCTCCAGGTCGAGGAGCTCTTCGACGGGCGGCTGCCCTCCCGGTTCATCCTCCTGGCCGCACACCCCGACGACGAGACGCTCGGAGCCGGCGGCCTGCTCTCCCGGCTCGCGCGCGACGGCGTGCGGTGCGACGTCGTCGTCCTCAGTGACGGCGAGGCGTCCCACCCGTCCTCCCCCACCCACTCACCGCAGCAGCTCGCGGAGCTGCGGCGCGGCGAGGTGACCAACGCCCTGCAGGTCCTGGCGCCGGCCGCCCGGCTGACCTTCGAGGGCCTGCCCGACGGCGGGATCACGCCGGAGGACGTCGCGGCGGTCCTGACCCGCGAGCTCGGCGACGGCGAGGCCTCCCGCACCCTGGTGGCCGCCCCGTGGCGCCACGACGGACACGCCGACCACGACGCCGCGGGCGCCGGCGCGGCGCAGTTCTGCAGCGACCGCGCCATCGCGCTACTCGAGTACCCCATCTGGCTCTGGCACTGGGGAACGGCCGAAGAGCACGCGAAGGAGCTCGCCGACCTGTCGCTGCACCACCTCGGCGCCGACGAGCGCACCCGTAAGGGCTCCGCCCTCGCCACCCACGTCACCCAGACCCTGCCCCTGTCCGACGCTCCGGGCGATGAGGTCCTGCTGACGCCCGGCGTCCTCGAGCACTTCAGCCGCAGCTTCGAGTCCTTCTTCGTCAGCGGCGTGCCGTCCGCCTTCGAACGCCTGCACCGCGACCGGGCGGATCCCTGGGAGGTCGCCGAGCGGTTCTACGAGCAGCGCAAGCGCGCCCTGACCATCGCCAGCCTGCCGCGGCGCCGGTTCTGCCGGACCCTGGAGATCGGCTCGTCCGTCGGAGCACTCACGAAGGACCTCGCTGCGGTGTCGGACAACCTGCTGGCGCTCGACACCAGCGAGACGGCGGTGCGCCGGACCAACGAGGCGGTCATCATGCATGCCGCCGCCGGCGCGAGGCTCGCCACCGTCCCGCGGGACTGGCCGCGCGAGGACGGGCCCTTCGACCTGATCGTGCTCTCGGAGACCGGCTACTTCCTGTCCTCGGACCAGCTCGACGACGTCATCCGGCTCATCGGTGAATCGCTCGACGACGACGGCGTGCTGGTCCTCTGCCACTGGCGCCACCCCATCGAGGGCTGGGAACTGGACGGGGACACCGTCCACCAGCGCGTCCGGGACCTGTCGGGCCTTCCCACGCTCTCCCTGCACACCGAGGAGGACTTCCTCCTCGAGGTCTTCGTCCCGGCGCCTGCCGCCTCCGTCGCCCGACGCGAGGGCCTGGTGTGATCCCGGGCCAGGTGGCCGTCGTCGTCCCCGCCCGCAACGAGGAGGAACGGCTCGCCGCGTGCCTCGCCTCGCTCGACGCCGCGCGGCTGCACCTCCTCCGCACCGTCCCGCGGATCCTCGTGTCCGTGACCGTGGTCCTCGACCGCTGCACGGACCGGTCCGCGGCCGAAGCACGCACGGTACCGGGCATCTCCGTCATCTCGGGCAGCTTCGGCTCCGTCGGTGCGGCCCGTGACGCAGGCGTCAGGTTTGCGCTGGCGAAGTCCCGCAGCCTGCCCGTCGGCACCTGGATCGCGAACACCGATGCCGACACCACGGTGCCGCGGGACTGGCTCCTCCAGCACCACCGTCTCGGCAGCGACCACGATCTCGTCCTCGGAACGGTCCGGCCCACCCTGACCCCCGACAACGGCGAACGGCTGCGGCTGTGGTCCGCCGCCTACGTGCCCATCGACGGACATCACCACGTCCACGGCGCGAACCTGGGGATCAGGGGAAGCACCTACCTGGAGCTCGGCGGCTTCGGCCCATGGGAGCAAGACGAGGACGTCCGCCTCGTGGAGCGGGCCAAGGCGGCCGGCGCGCGGTGGGCCGCCTCCGGGGCACTGACCGTCTCGACGTCGTCGCGCACCGTCGGCCGGGTCCCGGCGGGCTTCTCCACCTACCTCGGTCGGCTCGGCTGAGGGAACCCGTCGGCGCTTTTCCTGATTGTCCACGGCATCTGTTAGACAAGGGGAGTCACGGACAGGGCCTTTGCATGGGGCGGGCCGCCGTGGCCGCGTTCTTGGGGGATGAACAACATGCGATTCGGAGACATGCTGCGCCAGGCGCGCACCGCTGCGGGACTGACGCAGGCGGAACTGGGAGACGGGGTCTACTCCACCCAGTTCGTCTCCCTGCTGGAGCGCGGGCTGCGCCAACCCACGCCGGACATGGTGCAGCATCTCGCCGCACGGCTCGGTATGGACGCCCGGACCCTGGGCTGGTGGGTGGAACAGCCGGCCGTCGATGACCAGCCGGGTCTCACCAGCGCCATGTTCGCTGCGAACTACGCGCGGGACATGCACGACAACGCGCTGGCAGCATCCGAGGCGGAACACGCCGCGAGCATTGCCCACGAGCAGCGGAACGCCCCGGCCTGGTGGGACATGTCCATGCTCCAGGCCCAATCGCTGATCGGCCTGCGCCGGCTCGACGAGGCAGAGAACGTCCTGCTGTCCATGGACCGGTCGTCGCTGATGGTCGCCACACCCGAACTGCGCTCGGTCGTCCAGGGGCGGCTGTCCACCATCGCGCGGAACGCGGGACGGCTCGCCGAAGCCCTCGAGCTCGCGCGCCGTTCGATGGAGCTCGCCGCCGGACTCCCGGACCATGCACCGGCCCGCCTGCAGGCGGCCTTCATCCTCATCGCCGCCCTCTCCGTCAAAGGGGAACTGGACGAGGCATGGGAGGTGGCGACGAGCCTGGACATCAGCGACGGAATGCTGACCGTGCCGTCACTCCTCGTCGCCCGAGGGGCCTGGGCGATCGGCAACGTCGCCTTCCGCCGTGGGGACCCGGAGGTCGGCGAGAAGTACTACGCGCTCGCGGGCGAGCTGCTGCTGCCGCAGGCGGACCTGCAGACCTGGACCGAGTTCCACTGCGCCAGCGCCGGCTACAAGCTGGTCCTGGGGTTCGTGGACGACTCGGTCCGGGCCTCGCTCGCCAACGCGGAGCTCGGGCTCCGGATCATCGGTACCGAGACCCAACGGCTGGAACTCCAGCTCGCGCAGGTCAGGCTCGCTCTCCTGACGGCGGACCTCGATACGGCGGAAGAGCTGCTGAAGCGCCTGATCGACCAGCGCGATCTGCTCGACTTCGAGTCCGAGACGGGGCTCGAGGAGAGCCTCGGCCTGTACTACGCGGCGCGCCGGTCCCCCAGGCAGGCCGCCCACCACCTGACCGCTGCGGCGCACCTGCACTCCGAGGCCGGTGCGGAAGAGAAAGCACGCGAACTCCTGGACCAGATCCGGACCCTCTCCGACTGACCGGCACCGCTCTTTAGGGTCGTGGGACGGTCGACACCCGTCCGGTGCGGTCCTACCATGGCAGGTGCGCGAATGCCCTTGGGCACCAGGGCCGCGCCCGTCGGAAAGCGGCCCAGCCGCCGCTTCTCGGTGCTGGGGCCGGTAACAGCGTCTCGTGATGAAACGCACCCCATAGGACATCCATCATGCAGGGTAAGAACACGCCCATCGTGGCGGCGGCACTCGCCGTCGCCCTCCTGTCCACTGCCGGCGCCGCCACGGCGTCCCCCACGGTGACCATCTCCGCGCACCGCGGCGGGACGGTGACGGCCGGCGACACGACCGAACTGGCCACCGGACTCGTCAGCCCGCTCCGCGTGGGCATCGGTCGCGACAACACCGCCTACGTCTCGCAGAACTTCGCGGGCAGACTCACCAGCGTGGACCGCAGCAGGACCGTCGCCACGGTGCTCGATCGTCCCGGCATCGAGATCGGCAGCGTGTCCATCACCAAGGGCGACGTGTACTACACCGAGAGCGCCGGCGGCCCGGGCAGTCCCGACCCGGTCGTCGCCAAGGTCAGCGTCCTCGAGGACGGCGAGCCGCGCGTGCTCGCGGACCTCGCCGCGCTCGAGACCGAGAACAATTACGACGCCGACAACGAGTACGGGTTCCAGGACCTCCCCGAGGAGTGCGCGGCCCAGCTCCCCCAGGACCTGCTCCCCTTCCTGCTCCCGCACGGAGGCGACGCCTACTCGCACCCCTACGCGACGGCGGCGTCCCACTCGGGACGTCACGTGTACGTCGCCGATGCCGGCGCCAACGTCATCTGGACCGTGGACACGCGGCGCGAGACGGTCGACGCGACCGTCCTCGAACCGGTGGCCACGCCGGTCACGCAGGAGCTCCTCACCTCACTCAAGGGACAGGGCATCGCGCTTCCCGATTGTGTCCTCGGCCTGACCTTCAACTCCGAACCCGTCCCCACCGACATCGAGTTCGGTCCCGACAGCCTGCTGTACCTGACGTCGCTGCCCGGGGTCCCGGAGGATCCGACGCTCGGGTCGGTGCGCAGCTTCGATCCCAGGTCGGGTGACGTCGAGCTCGTCATCTCCGGTCTGACCTCGCCCACCGGGCTGGCCTTCGACCGCCGCGGCAACCTGTTCGTGGCCGAGCTGTTCGCCGACAGGATCTCGGTCATCGCGGCGGGGACCGAGGAGGCAGTGCCCTTCCGTGAGGTCACCCGGCCCGCCGACGTCGAGGTGGACGGCAAGTACCTCTACGCGACCACCAACGCAGTAGCGGGCAACCCCGGACCCGAAACTCTCCCGACCCAGCCGCAGGGCACCCTCGAGCGGACCCGCCTGGACTACGGCAGGAGGTAGCCCCTGCACCGGGTCCCTCCACCGACGACGCGTCCCACCGGGGCGCGTCGTCGCGCGCCTCGGGTCATACCTCCCGGTCGGTGCCCACCTCGCCTGCACGAACGAAGGCACCATCGGCCGCCGGGGCAGGAACGGACGCGGCGGCTCTCGGCGCCGGATCGGCCCCGCGCAGGAAGTACGCTCCGAGCGACCCCGCGAGCGTCGCGAAGACGGCCACCGAGTACACCGCGAGCAGGACCTGCAGGATGCGCGCGAAGGAGGTCGTCGGGGTGAGGCCCGTCCCCGTGATCGTCGCCATCGCGGCCTCGAACAGGGCGTCCGCGTACGAGTCGTGCGTGCCGGTCGCGTAGAGCAGCTGGCTCGATGCCAGGACCACGACGGCGGTTACGGCCGCGAGCCAGCCGATACGGCTGGACAGCAGGCGACCCGCCGACCGTGAACCCCGGATGCCCGCGGAGACGATCCCTCCGAAGCGGGCGTAACGCGCGAGACGAACGAAGCGCAGCGCCTGCAGGGCACGGAAGAAGCGCAGGAACGGCACGAGGAGGAACACCACCTGCCACCAGTTCTTCGTCCAGAACGCCCTGCTGAACCCGGCGATGTAGGCGCGCAGGAGGAATTCGGCGACGAAGACGGACCAGAAGATCCATCCCACCACGGTGAAGGCCGTGATCACGCCGGCGCCCGTCGCCAGCAGCTGCCCCAGGACGACGAACAGGAAGATCACGCCGAGGACGCCCATCGGCCTGTCGAGTCTCGCGGCCGCTGCCTCCGCCCGCTCCAGCCCCGCGCGTTCACTGCGCGCCGTCGTCGCGCTCATCGCGCCCGTCCCGGGTAGCCGCTGACCCCCTCCAGGGCCGAACCGCTACCCCGCGTGCTGCCGGAAATCACGCTGAGCTTCCCGTTCGTCTCGAGCACCACGGCGGCAACGGAGGACAGGTCGCCCGAACCCGTGCCGCGCACCGCCTGGAACACTTCCGATTCCGTGAGCCGGTTCCGGCGCAACTCGTCCCTCTGCAGTTCCCCGTCCACGACCAGCGCGACGGGCTTCGCCGTCACCACGCCGCGGGCATTCGGCCACCGCGCCGAGACCCAAGCCACCACCCATTGGAGGCCCACGAGCAACGCCAGGGCAGCCAGGCCCTCGGCGTACGCGACGTCGGAGCTGAGCAGGATCGTCGCAAGCGTCGATCCGAGGGCCACGGTGATGATGAAGTCGAACGCGTTGAGCTGGCCCAGGGTCCGCTTGCCCGAGAGTCGGAGAACCCCCACGAGGGTGGCGTAGGAGACGGTACCCACGATGAGGACCCGGAGAACATCCGCCCAGGAGTCGAACCACATATGCGCCGCCTACGCCATCGACGAGAGCAGTGCGTCACACGCCTGCTCGCACCGTCGGCAGGCCTCTGCACACACTCGACAGTGCTCGTGCATCTCCGCGTGCTTGGCGCATTCGTCCCCGCACGCCTTGCAGGCGGCCCGGCAGGCTTCGAGAACGGTCCGGCTCAGGTTCGCGTCATAGCCGGTGTGACGGGAGAGGACGCGACCGGTGCTGTCGCAGACGTCGGCACAGTCGAGGTTCGTCCGGATGCACTTGCGCAGCTCGGCCACCATGTCCTCGGCGAGGCAGGCATCAGCACATGCCGTGCAGGTCTGGGCACATTCGAAGCATGCCTCGATGCATTCGACCAGCAGGTCGCGGTCGAACCCATCGCGTCCCCGGGGGTAGGTGTCGAGCATGGCGCCGACGTTCGTCATGGGATTCTCCTTGGATTGTTCGACAGGATCCGTGCCGGGCCGGACACCCTTTCGACAGTACGCTTAGTAGTTTGCGAGATTCCAGCGGTCATCCGAATCGATACGCTCCGGTGATCTTCGGTGTCCGGGCCGGAAGCGGCGGATGCTGTACACGATGAAGAGGGCCGCGAGCACACCGGACAGGGCGAGACCCGGACCCACGCTCCACCCGCCCGGGATCCACCACGTCGCGCTCAGGGGCCACCATCCCGGAGCCGGGGGCTGCATGCCCCACAGGACCCCGAGCAGGACGAGCCCGAGGGCCCCCGAGAAACTGAGGACGATGTTCCGCCTGGTCCTCACGCCCTGCGCGGCCGCCGCGAAGGCCTTCTCCTTGACCGGCCGGAGCCACCGCCGCGCCCAGTCGTACTGCTGGGCCAGGACGGCCAGGCCCGCGACGAGCGCCAGCAGGCCCGGCCCCGGAAGGACGAGCGCGGCGAGGCCGATCAGCACCAGCAGCCACCCGACCACGAGGCCGAGGATGCGACGGGCACCCTGGGGCCTGGTGCGCCCGGCGGAACTGGAGCCGTTCGACCTCCTCCGGTGGCCTTGTCGATGCCTAGGTCGATGCATCCGAATTATTCAGCAGGCTTCTCATTCCTCTATGATGGATACCGATCGACGCCGGGGGCAAGGACCACGGCCGCGTATGCCGGGCTTGCCACACCGCCCAGAGCATGGCCGGCAGGAGTCCCGACCGGCTGGACCCCATACTTCCCGCGCAGCGCGGACCTCAGAAGGAGACTCATCATGATCGGATTCATCATCGCCGGCCTCATCATCGGCGCACTCGCTCGACTCATCAAGCCCGGCAAGCAGAACCTCGGCCTGATCGCCACGCTTCTGCTCGGCATCGTCGGATCCCTCATCGGCGGCACCATCGCGAGCTTCCTCGGCACCGGACAGATCATGGAACTGAACGTGATCGGCTTCATCGTCTCGGTCATCGCAGCAGTACTCCTGATCGGCGTCGCCGAGAGCCTCTCGGGTCGCCGTCGCGTCACCCGCTGATCCATCCCGGCATGAACGAAGGGGCGGCCCCGGCCGCCCCTTCTTCGTGTCCGGCACGTGCCGCCACTTCCGCTCGTTCACCCAGTACCCGTGCCCACGGAACGTCCAGCTTGCGGGTGTAGCGTTAATGCCAGATGGGGCACAGATTCGTTCGGAAGGCTCAATCATGAACAAGAACTGGCGCTGGCTCCCCGCCGGCATCGTCCCGGTCGTCATCGTCACCGCCGCGGTCAGCGGGTCCGCCGTTGCCGAAGCCCAACCGCAGCTCCCTGCGAAGACCGCGCAGGAACTGCTCGAATTCGTGGCGACCAGCGCTGAGGACGCCTACTCCGGCACCGTCGAGCAGTCCTCGGACCTCGGCCTGCCCGACATCAGTATGGCCACCCCTCCGGGCGGCACCTCCAGTTCGGATCCCACCTCCACCGCGCTCGAACTCCTCACCGCCGACCACACCGCGCAGGTCTACGTCGACGGACCGGACCGGGCACGCGTCCAGGTGCTCGACCAGCTGGCCCAGCGCGACGTCGTCGTCAACCAGGACGACGTCTGGTTCTACGACTCCAGCGCCAACGAGGCCATGCACGCCGTCCTCCCCGACCGCGAATCGGCGAAGGCAGAGCTCGAGGCGAAACTGCAGGCGAAGGCCGCCGAATACCCCGAACTGCAGGACGTCCCCCGCACCCCCGCGGAGCTCGCCGAGGTGTTCCTCGCGACGATCGACCCGGCCACCGAGGTGACCGTCGACGGCACGAGTCGTGCCGCCGGTCGCAGCGCCTACGAACTGCGGCTCACCCCCGAGGACGCCACGACCCTGATCGGCTCCATCGCCGTCTCCGTCGACTCCGAGACCGGTGTCCCGCTCAGCGTCACCGTCCAGGCCAAGGGCCAGGAGGACGCCGCGTTCCAGGCCGGCTTCAGCGCCGTCGACTTCAGCACCCCCGACGCCGGCATCTTCGAGTTCACCCCGCCCGCCGACGCCACCGTCACCGAGGCACCCACGGTGGACGACGCCAGGGCCCGCATGGAGGCGAAGGACGAGCCCGTCGCGACAGACGAGCCCGTGGTCCTCGGCGAAGGCTGGAGCACCATCGTGGAACTGCCCGCCGGCACTGCCGCGAAGCTCGGGGTCGCCCCGGGCAGCGGCGAGGCAGCCGGGATGGGCGACATCATGGACATCAAGCCCGGCATGGACCCCGAGGAGGTCGCCGGAGCGCAGGCGATGCTGGACCAGGCCCTCACCGAGGTCGACGGCGGCAGCGCCCTGCAGACCTCCCTGGTCTCGGTGCTCGTCACCGACGACGGCCGCATCCTCGCGGGCGCCGTCGGCGTGGACCAGCTCGTCGCCGCAGCCCAGCGGTGATCGCCGAGGATCCAGCGGACCCCGCACTCCCGGTGCGGGTCCGCGGGTGAGCGCCGACGGGTTCGCGATCGAGACGCGAGGACTGACCAAGGAGTTCGGCCGCCAGAAAGCGGTGAACAGCGTGGACCTCGCCGTGCCCCGCGGCACCGTGTTCGGCTTCCTCGGCCCCAACGGGTCCGGGAAGACCACCACCATCCGTGTGCTCCTCGGCCTCGCCGCGGCATCCAGCGGCGAGATCCGGCTGCTCGACGGCGACATGCCGAAGGACGCGCGCGCCGTCCTGCCCCGCGTCGGAGCCCTCGTCGAAGGTCCCGCCATCTACCCGTTCCTCTCCGGACGCGCCAACCTGCAGCGGTTCGACGCCGCCGACCGCCACACCTCCCCCGCCACTCGCAACCGACGCGTGGACGCCGCCCTCGAGCGCGTGGGCCTCGGCCATGCGGCGAACAAGCGGGCGCACGCCTACTCGCTCGGCATGAAGCAGCGCCTCGGGATCGCCAACGCGCTGCTAGCCCCCCGGGACCTGCTGATCCTCGACGAACCCACCAACGGCCTCGACCCGCAGGGCACCCGCGAGGTCCGCAGCCTCATCCGGTCCCTGTCGGAGGACGGCACCACCATCTTCGTCTCCAGCCACCTGCTCGCCGAGGTGGAGCAGATGTGCACGATGATCGCCGTCATGAGCGCGGGGAGGCTCGTGGCCCAGGGCTCCCTCGACGAACTGCGGGACGGGGGCACGGTCCGGGTCCGCGTCACCACGCCGGACGTGTCCGATGCCCGCCGGGTCCTCACCGGCCTCGGCCTCCGCCCCGAACCCCACGGGCGCGACGACGTCGTCGCCGCCGAACTGGCGGTCCCCGGGCTCCTGCCCGAGGCCGTCAATGCCGCACTGGTCCATGCCGATGTGCGGGTCCGCGGCTTCGAGGCCAGCGGCGCCTCGCTCGAGGACCGCTTCGTCGCACTCACGGGAGAGGGGTTCGACGTTGCCGGCTGAACGGTCACTGGGCCTCTCGCTCGTCCTGTCGGAGATCACCGTCCTGTTCCGGCGACTCCGCACGTGGGCGATGATCGGCGCACTGGCGCTGATCCCCATCCTCATCGCCGTCGTCGTCCGGGTCTCCTCCGACGGCTCGGCCAGCGGACGCGGCCCGGCGTTCCTCGACAGCATCACCCAGAACGGTCTGTTCGTCTCGCTCACGGCGCTGACCGTGGCCATCCCGCTGTTCCTGCCGCTGACCATCGGCGTCGTCGCCGGAGACACGATCGCGGGTGAGGCCAACCTCGGTACCCTCCGGTACCTGCTCGTCGCCCCCGCGGGCCGCATCCGGCTGCTGCTCGTGAAGTACACCGGGGCGGCGCTCTTCTGCCTCGTGGCCACCCTGACGGTCGTGGTCACCGGCGCGATCATCGGGGCGCTGCTGTTCCCCGTGGGCCCGGTGACACTCCTGTCGGGGGACACCGTGGGCATCGTCGGCTACTTCGGCCGGCTGCTGCTGCTCGCGCTGTACGTGACGGTATCGCTCATGGGGCTCAGCGCCATCGGGCTGTTCATCTCCACGCTGACCACCATCCCGGTGGGCGCGATGGCCGCGACGGCCGCCCTGGCCGCCGTCGCGCAGATCCTCGGCGCGCTCCCCCAGCTCGAATGGCTGCACCCGTGGCTGTTCACCAACTACTGGCTGGGCTTCGCCGACTTCCTGCGGCAACCACTCGTGTGGAACAGCTTCCTCGACAACGCCCTGCTGCAGTTCGGCTACATCGCCGTGTTCGGGAGCCTCGCCTACGGGCGGTTCAGCACCAAGGACATCCTGAGCTGACGACGGATCCACCGAATGGCCCCGCCGACTTAGATTAGGCTACCCTTGCCTAGGAGGGCCGTGCTCTCCCCACGACTTCCCCCGCCTGAGATGAGACCCTGATGCACCCGCGCCCCCTGACGAAAACGCTCGTCGGCCTGACCGCCCTGACATCCATCCTCACGGGCTGCAGCGCCATCGGCGGCGACTCCGCGGACCTCCAGATCTACTCGGCGCGGCACTACGACCTCGAGGGCGCGTTCGGGCAGTTCACCGAGGAGACGGGCATCACCGTCGAGTTCATCACCGGTGACGACGCCGAGCTCCTCGAACGCCTCAAGGCCGAGGGCGACGACACCCCCGCGGACGTGTTCATGACCGTCGACGCCGGCAACCTCTGGAACGGCGCGCGCCAGGGCGAACTCGCCGCGACCGACTCCCCGGTGCTCGACGAGGCCGTCCCCGAGGACCTGCGCGATGCCGAGGGCCGCTGGTACGGGCTCGCCCTGCGCGCACGGACCGTCACGTACAACCCCGACGCCGTGGACCCCGCCGAGTTCGATGCGACCGAGACCTACGCGGGCCTCGCCGACCCGAAGTGGAAGGGCCGCCTGTGCATGCGGGACGCCACCTCCGCCTACACGCAGTCCCTCGTGGCCAGCCTGATCGACCTCCACGGCCGGGAGCGGGCCCTCGAGATCGTCGAGGGCTGGGTGGCCAACGACGTCGCGATCATGAGCAACGACATCCTGCTGCTCGAGGCCATCGACGCCGGCACGTGCGACGTCGGCATCAACAACCACTACTACCTGGCCCGGACCCTCGAGGAGAACCCCGACCTCAAGGTGGACCTGTTCTGGGCGAGCCAGGAGGGTGCCGGGACGCACGTGAACATCTCCGGCGCGGGCGTGGTCGAAGGCTCCGACAGCGCCGAGGACGCGCAGCAGCTCATCGAGTGGCTCGCCACGGACGGGCAGAACGCCTTCGTCGACGCCAACCACGAGTTCCCCGTCAACCCGACCGTCGAGCCCGAGCCTGTCATCGCCGCCTTCGGCGAGTTCACGCGCATGCCGCTCAACGCCGAGGCCTACGGGACGCTCAACGCCGACGCCGTCGACCTGCTTGCCGAGGCCGGATACAAGTGACGGACACGGCGGCGCTCGCCGAGCCGCGGCCGCCCCGCCGGCGCTACCGGACCTACGGCGTCGGCCGGCCCGCCTGGTCGGCGCTGGTCGTCACCGTCGCCGTCGTCGTCGCCACCCCCGTCCTGGCCGTCGTCATCGACGGACTCGGGAGCCTCGGCAGCACCGCCCCGCCGCGGGACCTCGTCCCGATGATCCTCACTACCATCGCCCTGATGCTGGGCGTCGGCGCGGGGGCGCTGCTGGTGGGCGGAGGCCTGGCGTGGCTCGTGACCGCCTACCGGTTCCCGCTGCGTGACCTGCTGGTGTGGCTGCTCGTCCTGCCGCTGGCCGTGCCGGCCTACGTGCTCGGGTTCATCTTCCTCTCCGTGTTCGACGTCGCCGGCCCCGTGCAGTCGCTGCTGCGGACCGTCTTCGGGACGGGCGTATGGGTGCCCGAGGTCCGCTCACTGCCCGCCGCGATCCTCGTGATGACGCTGTCCCTGTACCCGTACGTCTATCTGATGGCGCGCTCGGCGCTGATCGAGCAGTCCTCGGGGACGTACGACGCCGCCCGCACCCTCGGGTCCACGCGCGGGCAGGCCCTGCGACGCGTGGTGCTGCCGCTCGCCCGGCCGTCCCTGGCCGCAGGGCTGGCCCTGGTGATGATGGAGACGCTCACCGACTTCGCCACGGTGCAGTACTTCAACGTGCAGACCGTCTCGGTGGGCGTCTACCTCGTCTGGAAGGGCACCTTCAACTTCCACGCCGCCACGCAGCTCGCCGTCCTCGTCCTCCTGTTCGCCGTGGCCGTGCTGGCCGCCGAGCGGGCCCTGCGGGGGCGGGCGCGCTACCACCAGCAGGGCGGACGCCGGCAGAGCTTCCAGCCGGAACGGCTGCGGGGCGCACGCGCCTGGACCGCGACGGCGGTCTGCGTGGCCGCCCTGTCCGCCGGGTTCCTCATCCCCGTGGGGCAACTGCTGATCTGGGCGTCCGGGCAGATCGTCTCCGATGCGTCCGTCCTCGCCGACCCGCGCTTCGCCGAGTACCTGGCCAACAGCCTCCTGGTGGCGGCGATCACCGCCGCCGCGTGCGTCGCCATCTCCCTGGGCGTCGGCCACGCGATCCGGATGGGCGGGGGCCGTGTCGTCTCCTTCGCCGCGCAGCTGACCACGTTCGGGTACGCGGTGCCCGGTGCCGTCATCGGCATCGGTGTCCTGCTGTCCTTCGCCGCCCTCGACACCGCACTGGAGCGTGCCGGCGTGCCCGGAGGCACCGGGCTGATCGTCACCGGCTCCGTGGTCGGCATCCTCTACGCCTACGTGATCCGGTTCCTCGCCCCGGCCTACCAGTCCGTCAGCGCGAGCCTCGAGAAGATCGCCCCGACCGTCACGTCCTCCGCGCTGAGCCTCGGCGCCGGGCCGCGCCGCATCCTCGGGCGGCTGCATCTGCCCCTCGCCCGGCCCGGCGTCGCCGTCGCCCTGATGCTCGTGGTGATCGACGCCATCAAGGAACTGCCCATCGTGCTGCTCCTGCGCCCCTTCGGCTTCACCACGGCGTCCGTCTGGGTCTACGAGCTCGCCCGCGAGAACTTCTGGGAGAAGGCTTCCCTCCCGGCCCTCGTCATCGTGGCAGCGGCCATCATCCCCGTGTTCGTGCTCGTCCGCCAGACCCGTGGGCGCGAAGCACACGGGACCGCTTCTCCAGGAAGGGAAGGACAGTGACGGCACAGATGCAGAGCGCGCCACCGGCCGAGACCGCCACGGCCGGCGCCCCGCCCGCCCTCACCCTCGAAGGGGTGACCAAGCGCTACGGGTCCGCCCGCGGCGTGGAGGCACTCGACCTCGCCATCCCCGCGGGTGAACTCGTGACGCTGATCGGCCCCTCGGGGTGCGGCAAGTCGACGACGCTGCGGCTCGTGGCGGGCCTGGAGCGGCCCGACGCCGGGCGGATCACCGTGGCCGGCGACGTCGTCGCGGACAGGACCCGCTTCGTGAACCCGGAGAACCGCCGCGTGGGGCTCGTGTTCCAGGACCACGCGCTCTTCCCGCACCTGACCGTCGCCCGGAACGTGGAGTTCGGGCTCGACCGGCTCGCACGCAGCGAGCGCCGGAAGCGCGTCGGCGACCTCCTCGACCTCGTCCAGCTGCCCCACCTCGCGGACCGGTACCCGCACGAGCTCTCCGGCGGCGAGCAGCAGCGCGTGGCCCTCGCGCGGGCGCTGGCGCCGCGCCCCGCCGTCGTCCTCCTCGACGAGCCGTTCTCCAGCCTCGACGAGTCGCTGCGCGGGCAGGTGCGCCGTGACACCGTGGCGGCGCTGCGGGAGACCGGCACCACGGGCGTGCTCGTCACGCACGACCAGACGGAGGCGCTGTCCGTGGGCACCCGCGTGGTGGTCATGCACAACGGCGTGATCGAACAGGCCGACGTCCCCGAGAAGGTCTTCGAGCAGCCCGCCACGCGCTTCGTCGCCTCGTTCATGGGCGACGCCGACTTCCTCCCCGCCCACGTGCACCGCGCCCTGCTGACCTGCGAGATCGGCGTCGTGTCGACGGTTCCGGGGTGGGCGGACAGCGATGTGGACGTCGACGTCGTCCTCCGGCCCCACGAGGTGGCCCTCCGCCCGGACGCGGAGGCCACCGCCCACGTCTCGGCCGTGGAATACCACGGCGCGTTCGTGCTGCACCACGTGACGCTCGCCTCGGGGCGGACCCTGCGGTCCTGGCAGCCCCACGACGTGCGCCACCCCGTCGGCACGGCCGTCACCGTGACCGTGGCCCCCGGCACCCATCCCACGCTCCTCGTCGGCGACCGGGCGGTCACCACGCCGCCCCGCAACGCACCGCGGCCCCCGGTGGCCCCGTGAGCGTCGACCCGGATCTCTCCGCGGCCACGTTCACCGACCTCGCCCGCCACGGGAACCGGCCCGCGGTCCTCACCGCCCACGGCGTGCTCTCGTACCGCCAGCTGGCGGCGCGGGTCGACGACGTCGTGATGCGCCTCGGCACGGAGCGTCGGCTCGTCCTGCTCGCCGCACGCAACGACCTCGAGACCCTCGTGGCCTACCTCGCGGCGGTCACGGCCGGCCACCCGCTGCTGCTCGTGCCGGCGGACAAGCCCGCCGCCGTGGAGTCCCTCGTGGCCGCCTACGAGCCCGACGTGGTGCTCCGGACGTCCGGCGGCTCCCTCGAGGTCGACGAGCGCCGGCCCGGCACCCGGCACGAGCTCCACCCCGAGCTCGCGCTGCTGGTCAGCACCTCGGGCTCCACCGGCTCCCCGAAACTCGTCCGGCTGTCCCGGACGAACCTCGAGGAGAACGCGCGGTCCATCGCCGGGTACCTCGGCATCGGCCCGGACGACCGCGCCGCCACCACCCTGCCGTTCTCCTACTGCTACGGCCTGTCCGTGATCAACAGCCACCTGGCCCGCGGGGCCGGTCTCGTGCTCACGGACCTCTCCGTCGTCGACCCCTGCTTCTGGGACCTCGTCCGCCAGCGCCGCGCCACCTCGTTCGCCGCCGTCCCCTACAGCTTCGACCTGCTGGACCGCGTGGGCTTCGCGGACATGGATCTGCCGAGCCTGCGCTACATCACCCAGGCCGGCGGGCGGCTCGCACCCGAGAAGGTGCGGGCCTGGGCGGAGACCGGCCAGCGCCGCGGCTGGGACCTGTTCGTCATGTACGGGGCCACGGAGGCCACCGCGCGGATGGCCTACCTCCCGCCGGACCTCGCGGCGGAGCACCCGGGGACCATCGGCGTGCCGATCCCGGGCGGCTCCTTCCGGATCGACCCCGTCGACGGCCTGCCGCACGGGGAACTGGTGTACTCCGGCCCGAACGTCATGCTCGGCTATGCCGAGAGCCCCGGGGACTTCGCCCTCGGCCGCGAGGTGCACGAGCTGCGGACCGGCGACCTCGCCCGCCGGCACGCCGACGGGCTCTACGAGGTGGTGGGCCGTCGCAGCCGCTTCGTGAAGATCGCCGGGTTGCGGGTGGACCTCGGGCAGGTGGAGCGGATCCTCGCCGATCTGGGTGCGGTCTCCGCCGTCGCCGGGTCCGACGACGACGGCCTGGTGATCGCCGTCGAGGGAGAGCACGACGGCGGCATGCTGGCCAAGGTCCTTGCCGTCGATCTCGGGCTGCCCCGCACCGCCATCGCCCTGCACACGGTGGAACGCCTGCCCCGGCTGGGCACCGGCAAGATCGACTACCCCGCCGTACTCCGCCTCGCGGCCCCCGCCACCATCCCGGCTTCGGAGGAGCGCCCCGGACGGGAAGGGCCCGCCGACGTCCCGCGCATCTTCGCGGAGTGCCTGGACCGCCCCGATGTGCGCGACGCGGACACGTTCGTCACACTCGACGGCGATTCGCTCTCCTACGTGGCCCTGTCGGTCCGGCTCGAGGCGGCGCTCGGTCCGCTGCCCGCCGACTGGCACCTCCTGCCCGTCGGTGAGCTGGCCGGCCGCAGCAAGCCCCGCCGCCGTCGCCTCGTGTCCTTCCTGGAGCCGTCGATCGTGCTGCGGGCCGTCGCGACCGTCTGCATCGTCGCCGCCCACGTCGAGCTGTTCACCTTTCACACGGCGCACCTGCTCTTCGTCATCGCCGGCTTCAACTTCGCGCGGTTCCAGCTCACCGGCACGCGGTCCGCACGGCTCCGGCGCCATGCCCGGAGCCTCGCGAGGATCGTCGTCCCGTCCGTCGCGTTCATCGCGGTGGCCTACGTCCTCACGGACGACTACAGCCTGGCCAACGTCTTCCTGCTCAACGGGATGATGGGGCCGCAGGAGGTCACCAGCGAGTGGCACTTCTGGTTCGTCGAGATGCTCGTCTACGTGCTCGTCGCCGTGACGGCCCTGCTCGCCCTCCCCTGGCTCGATCGCCTCGAGCGCCGCCTGCCGTTCGCCTTCGCCCTGGGTCTGCTCGCGGTCACCCTGCTCAGCCGGTACGACCTCGTGGATCCCGGTCTGCCCAAGCCCTTGCCCGTGTTCTGGCTCTTCATGCTCGGGTGGGCGGTCGCGCGGGCGGACGACACCCGCCGTCGCCTGCTGGTGTCCGTCCTCGCCGCGCTGACCGTGCCGGGCTCCTTCGACGACCCGCTGCGCGAGGTGACCATCGTGGTAGGTCTGCTGCTCATCACGTGGGTGCCGGCGCTGCCCGTGCCGTCGGTCCTCCGCCGCGTGACGGGCTGGCTCGCCGCCGCGTCCCTGTACATCTACCTGACGCACTGGCTCGTCTACCCGATGTTGATGCCCTTCGGGCAGGTCGTCGCCGTGGTCGGGTGCCTTCCCGTCGGGGTGGGCTACTGGGCGCTCTGCCGGTGGCTGCCGATCGCCGTGGTCCGGTGGCGCACGCGTTCCATGCAGCGGTCGCCGGTGACGCCGGAGGTCTCCGGCACCTGAACCGCGTCAGGCCGGACGCCCGCTGACCCGCGTCCTGCGGGTCGACGTCGATCCCGCTGCAGGCCAGAGTACGTCCAGGGAGTGCAGCGCGTGCTTGCGGGCGATCGCCACGACGGCGGCCGCACACATCTCCGCGTCGCTCCCTGCGTCGTGATGCCGGAACGTGCCGAGGCCGAGGGCCCTCGCGATGTGCGGGAGCTTGTTCACCTCGAGGCCCAGGAGCCGGCGGGCGAGGACGACCGAACAGTGGAACGGGTTCTCCGGCGCCTCCAGCCCCGACTCGGCGCACGCACCGCGCAGCACGGAACGGTCGAAGGGCGCGTTGTGGGCGACGAACGGGTCGTCTCCCGTGAAATCCATGATGCGCCGGAGGCTCTCCGGCCATCCCGGGGCCGAGCGGACGTCGGCTGGACGGATGCCGTGAACGGCGACGTTGATCGAGGAGAACTCGCTGACGGAGCGCGGGGGCTTGATCAGCCAGGACGCGGATTCGACGACGACGCCGTTCATCACCCTCGCCAGACCGACCGCACACACCGAGCCACGCTTGCTGTTCGCGGTCTCGAAATCGATCGCGGTGAAGTTGAGACCGTGCACTGTTGCTCCCTGTAGCTGTGGCCGCCGGTTCAGGGGCCCCGGACAGCCTAGCCTCGCGGAGTGCCCTGTCCCACCTCGGAGCTGGTCCGAGGTGCGGAAATGCTGACGGAATCCTGCCTCGACCCGGCGCCTCGACGCTGACCGACGTCGGGTTGCGGCCGATAGGTTCAGGGTGATCGGGGCGGGGCTCAGCCCGCCCCGATCCGCCATGCGTGAGTGAAGCGGTAGTCGAACGGGGACCCAGATGAGCACGAGGACGACGCGATGAGTGCTGCCGCCGAGCCGCTGGAGAGCGATGTCAGCTTCGCCGAACCGGAAGGTCTCGGCCTCCTGCGACGGCGTACCCCCGGCCAGTCCGTGATGGAGCAGCTGCTCGAGGTCCGTGGCAGCCGTGACACGAGGGGGCTCATCGCTCGAGCGTTCGGCGTCCGCCTGCTCGACGCCGCCAGCCGCCCCTGGTACTGGGGTGCACTCGGCGAGCGCGCGGTGGGACGCATCCTCGCCACGCTGGGGCCGGAGTGGACGGTCCTGCACGCTGTACCGGTCGGTGAGAAGTCGGCCGACATCGACCACGTGGTGATCGGCCCCACGGGCGTCTTCACCCTCAACACGAAGCGGCATCCGGGTCAGAGGATCTGGACGGCGAAGGGAACCTTCCTGGTCGCCGGGACGCGCCACCCCTACCTCCGGAACTCCGAGCATGAGGCTGTTCGGGCCGGGAAGCTGCTCTCGGCGGCGGTCCGCCACGCGGTGACCGCGGAGGCTGCGATCGTCGTCGTCGGCGCGCAGCAGGTGACCGTGAAGGAGAAGCACAGGTCCGTCGCGGTACTCACCGAGGGCCAGCTCCTGCGCTGGATCACGGGGCGTCCCGTCGTCCACACGCCGCAGCAGGTCGCCCTGCTGGCGGCGGCCGCCGCGCAGCCCTCGACCTGGCGGCGTGCGCCGTCGGAGCTCCGCGACCCCGTGGAGGTCGCCGGATCCTTCGCGGCGCTGCACCGGCTGGTGGAACAGGCACGACGACGACGGATGGGCTGGCTGCTCGCGCTGCCGGCGACGTTCCTCGCGTCGGCCGCGGGCGTCCTGCCGTTCTGACCCTCACCTGACCTGAAAGTCATTCCTTGCTGCATTTCCCCTCGAAGAACACCGCCGCGCACCGGCCGGACCCCCTTGACGTGAACCGCCTGCACCAGCTTCTTGGCCACCACGTCTGGGCGTTCAGCAACTGTCGGGTGGATGCTCCAGGACTGCCGGTCGCCGAGGTGGACTGGCTCTTCTACAACTCTCTCAGGGGTACATTCGTGCTCAGCGAGTGGAAGCGGTACCCGGCCACGGTGCTGCAGGTGATGGACGAGGGAAAGCCCTGGATCCTGGTCAACGGGGCGGCCGTCCCGAATCCGGTGGAACAGGTAGGCAGGCAACTGCAGTCCGTCCGTCGGGTGCTGCGGCAGGACGTCAGCAGGAAGCACTTCCCGTCCGTCGACCAGCATTCCCTCAACCTGTATCCGAGCGTCTACTCACCGCAGATCGACGGAGCGACCCGGCGGGAGCGGTTGCGCTACGGCGCGGTCCACGGCTCCCTCGAGGAGGTGGCCCTCATGGTCGAGCGCAGGGCCGTTACCGCTCCCCTGCTGGTGTCGGGCGGCAGCGCTCGGCGTGAACTGGCGGAGACGTTGACCGATCTCTTCCGCTGCTCGATCGGCTCGGCGGTGCGCCGGAAACTGGACCCTCCTCCGCCCGTGCAGCCGGATCCTGCTGTCCGCATGGCAGCAATTCATCGTGAGCTGGCGGCACTGCATCTCGAACTGGCCTCGCTGATCCACGCACCATCTCCGGTGGCGGCGGCAACTTCGGTCGCGCCCGTGCCGGTTGCGTCTCCACCTCCGATCACGGCTCCAGCGCCAATGGGGGCCTCCGAGCCGTCTCGCAATAATCCTGCTTCAGAATTGAATGCCCTGCCGCAATCCCCCGCGAAGCCGACGAAATCCCCGTCCCCAGGTCCAGCCACAAAGCCTCCCAAGAGTCTCGCTTCCGGTCACCTCAAACGGCACGTGACGCGCCTCGTCCCGGCCTCCGAGCCGAGCTCGAACCACCTCCGGGATGCCTTCCTCGCTGCTCTGCAGGATGGCCAACTACGGTCGAGCGGCGTGCACATCGGCCTCTTCGGCTCACTCGTAGGTCAGCACCTGACGGGCGGCGTGAAGCTGGCCGATCTCGCCCCTGGTGGATTGAGCAAATGGTGCCATGCCCAGGCCGCGGCAGCAGGAGTGCCCCTCGTCAAAGATTTGCGCGAACCGGCAGTTGTGAGAGTGGCCGAGACGCTCAAGCAGTAGACGTCCGACCAAGCGCCAGTGCTATTTTTGACGCAGTGACATTCTTCTTCTCTCTGTGATCCGGAGTTCATGCAGCGGCTCCCGCTCGCTTCCCCTGGAAGCGGTGATTGCGCGTGCCCTCGAAGGGAACTCCCTGGCGAGTTCCCCTGGCACCCGGTCCCTCACCGAACCCACCCAGAGAAGATCCCATGCCCCTCACACCACGCGACTCCGCACCCTCCACCCCGACACTGACCAGGGCGACCCTGCGCCCGGACTGCAGCAGCTGCTTCGCACTCTGCTGCACGGCTCTCGGGTTCTCCCGCTCAAGGGACTTCGCCGTCGACAAACCGGCAGGGACTCCCTGCCAGAATCTGGACGACGATTTCTCCTGCACCATCCACGACCGCCTGCGGCCGCGAGGCTTCCGCGGGTGCACCGTCTTCGATTGCTTCGGTGCCGGCCAGAACGTCTCCCAGAACCTCTTCCGTGGCGTCAGCTGGAGAGAGGAGCCAGGAACGGCACGGGAGATGTTCTCGGCGTTCACGGTGGTCCGGCAGATCCACGAGATGCTCTGGTATCTGGCCGAGGCCGGCACCAGGACGTACGACCCTGACACCTCGCACACGGTCGACGACCTCAGGTCGGCCCTCGAGCGCGCGACGAGTGAAGGCGCACAGCAGCTCCTCGCGCTGGACCTGGATTCTCTTCACGCGCGCGTGCGGTCAGTGCTGATGGACGTCAGCGAAGAGGTCAGGGCGTCCTACCTCGCAACCGGCGACGACCACCTGGGTGCTGCGCTCGTTCCGGGAGCGGACCTCATGGGCCAGACACTCAGGTCCCGGCCGCTGCACGGGGCGGACCTACGAGGCGCCTACCTCATCGCCGCCGATCTGCGGGAGTGCGACCTCTCCGGGGCGGACCTCCTCGGCGCCGACCTCAGGGATGCCCGTCTCGGTGGGGCGGATCTCTCGAAAGCCCTCTACCTGACGCAGGCCCAGCTCGACGCTGCCCACGGTGACTCGGGCACGCTCATTCCCCGGGACCTGAGCGCTCCCAGTCACTGGCAGGACTGAGCTCCGGCGCCCGCTTCGCCCAGGCCGTCGCCTGCTCGAACGCGTATGCCACCTGCAGCAGTTCCACGTCGCTGCCGTGCGGCATCACGATCTGCAGTCCCACCGGCAGGCCGTCCGCGCTGAACCCGGCCGGGACGGACACGGCGGGCAGGCCCGTGGCGGAGACCAGGCAGGCCGAGCGCATCCAGTCGAGGTACGTCTCGAACGCGACGCCGTTCAGGGACGTCGGGTACCGCTCGGCGGCGTCGAACGGGAGGACCTGCGCCGCCGGGCTCACGAACACGTCGTACCGCCCGAAGTAACGGCGCACACTGGTGTCGAGGCGGGTCCGGGCGAGGGCGGCGTCGACCAGGTCCTGCGCCGTCAGCCGCTGCCCCTGCTCCACGTTCCAGCGGATCTCGGGCTTGATCGCGTCCCCGTGCTTCGCGACGAGATCCCCCAGACCGAGCACGAAGTCGAAGGCCCGCGTGGCCCCGAACACCTGATCGGCGTCACGCAGGTCCGGTGCAGCCTCCTCGACGATCGCGCCGAGGTGCGCGAAGACCTGCAGCCCGTTCTCGAGGACCCGCAGCACTTCGGCGTCCACGGGCACTCCGAGCCCGAAGTCGGGCGACCAGCCGATCCGCAGACCGGTCAGGTCCCGCTGGAGCCCGGCGCCGAACGAACCCTGCACGGGGTAGGCGTACGGGACGGCGGGATCGGCACCGGCGATCGCCGTCATGCCCAGGGCGATGTCCTCGACGTCGCGTGCCATGAGCCCGCTGCGGCTCAGCCACGCCCACGCGTTGCGTGTGGGCACGGACGGGACGACGCCGATCGACGGGCGGTACCCGACGACGTTGCAGAACGACGCCGGGACGCGCAGCGAGCCGCCCATGTCGCTGCCGTCGCCCAGGGGCTGGATCCGGGCCGCGATCGAGGCCGCCACTCCCCCGCTGCTGCCGCCGGCGCTGCGACTCGTGTCGTACGGGTTGACGGTGGTGCCGAACACCTCGTTGAAGGTGTGCGATCCGGCGGCGAACTCCGGCACGTTCGTCTTGCCCGTCGTGACCACGCCGGCACCCTTCAGACGCCCGATGATCAGGTCGTCGAAGGTCGGCACGAAGTCCCTGAAGATCGTCGAGCCCTGCGTCGTGCGCAGGCCATTCGTGTTGTGCGTGTCCTTGTGCGTCATCGGCAGGCCGTGCAGCGGCGGCAGGTCCGCGCCCGACGCCGTCAGCTCGTCCGCCGCGGTGGCCAGCACGACGGCGCCGTCCCGGTCCTCGGTGATCACCGCGTTGATGCGGCCGTTGACGGCGTCGATCCGGTCGAAATGCGCCTCGAGCGCCTCCCGCGCGGACACGTCGCGACGGCGGATGGCGGTCGTCAGTTCGACGGCGGACAGTTCGTGCAGCGCACCGCTCACGCGGTCGTCCCCACCTTCGAGAGCAGGGCCGTCATGGCGGCGCGCACGCCGGTGGTCAGCGTGGGCTCGATGGCCGGCGCGAAGAACGGCGAGTGGTTGCTCGGCACGGGATTGTCGCCGTCGAGCACTCCCTGCGGGTGCCCACCGAAGAACCAGTAGACACTGGGCACGCCGATGGCCTCGGCGAGGAGGCCGAAGTCCTCGCTGCCCATCACGGGTGGGGACTCGATGATGGCGTCCTCGCCCAGCACCCCTCCGAGCGCGGCCATGAGGTCCTCCGTGGAGGAGGGGTCGTTGTAGCACTGCGGGAAGCTGGTGATCTCCTCGATCACCGGCTCCGGCGCGCCCGACGCAGCAGCCTCGGCGCTGATGATCCGCCGCAGCGACCCGAGCACACGCTCGCGCACGTCGACGTCGAACGTGCGCACGTTGACGGTGAACTCCGCCGACGCCGGGATGATGTTCTCCTTGAGGCCGCCGTGGAAGGTGCCGATCGTGACGACGGCGGACTTCATGGGGTGCACCTCGCGGGCCACGATCGTCTGGATCCGGACGACCATGTGCGCGCCGAGCACGATCGGGTCGATCGACTGGTCCGGCTGCGAGCCGTGCGCCTGCCGGCCGTGGACCGTGATCTTCCACGAGTCGGCCATGGCCATGGCGGTGCCCTTGCTGATGTTCACGGTGCCGGCGAGCCCCGGCCAGACGTGCTGGCCGTAGATGATCGACGGCATGGGCGCCTTGTCCCACAGACCGTCCTCCACCATCGCCTCCGCGCCCTCGCCGGTCTCCTCGCCGGGCTGGAAGACGAACACCACCGTGCCGGACCAGGCGTCGCGGTTCTCCGTCAGGAGCTGCGCGGCGGTGAGGCCCACTGTCACATGGGTGTCGTGTCCGCAACCGTGCATCACGGGGACCTCGGTGCCGTCGGCAAGGTGTCCCGTCGTCGTGCTCGCGTAGTCCAGCCCCGTGTCCTCGGCGATGGGCAGGCCGTCGGTGTCGGCGCGGTAGCCGACCACGGGTCCGTCGCCGTTGCGCAGGATCCCGACGACGCCGGTGCCGCCGCACATGAATGCCTCGAGGCCGAGGTGGTTCAGCTTCTCGAGGATGAAGGCTGCGGTGTGCGTCTCCTGCATGGAGAGCTCGGGGTGGGCGTGGAGGTGCCGGTACAGCTCGTGCATGGCAGTGGTGTGGGCGTCGGAGAGCTCGAAGACGTCGGTGTCGATGGTCGTATCGATGGTCATGGTGTCCTTTCGGGCAGGCTGTGTCGGAGCTTAGTTGACGAGGGTGGTGGGCGTCGCGGTCGCCGTGCGCGAGCGCAGGAACCAGGCGAGCACCGCGGTGATCAGGACGACGACGCCGGTGGCCGGCTTCGCGAGGGCCGGAACGGCCGGGACCAGGACGAAGAGCACGAGGGCCGCGACGACGACGGCGATCACCGTGACGCGCGGCTGCTTCATGGTGACGATGAGCTGCACCAGGACGCCGCCGATGATGGCGGGGAAGATGTACAGGCGGGCGACATCCACGATGTCCGTGGGGATGACGCTGACCAGCCAGGTCCCGAGGATGCCGACGAAGAACAGCATGGACAGCACGTGGACCATGGCCGCGCCGCAGATGGCCATGAGGGCGGCGAACTCACCCCGCTTGGTGCCGGCCTTCGCGCCGATGGCCGCCTGCGCCACGAGGGCCGAGGGCAGCAGCTTGTTGGCGATGTTGCCGATCATGAAGGCCTGGTACATCGCGGCAGGGCCGAGCACCGGGTAGTAGGTGATGGGCTCGACGAACCAGAGCACGAAGAAGGCGGCCGCGACGGCCAGGTACGCCGTCCAGATCATGCTCGCGGTGATCCCGAGGTCCGTGGACAGCACGAGGTAGAGCGGCGCGGCGAGGGAGAGGAGCAGCGCCACGCCCATGGTCAGTTGGCCCCAGCGGGAGGTGGTGCGGTCGAACTCGGCGAGGGAGGCGTCCTGCGTGACGGCAGTCTCTGCAGCGGACATGGTGGTTCCTTTCGGGTGGAGTACTGCCTAGGCGGCGGGGGCCATGCCAGAGGTGTGGGCGACGTACGCCGCGATCAGGCCGACGATGATGGAGATGCCGAGGCCCCATTCCCGCAGCCACGTAGCGGACGTCCTGGTCGCGAGGAGGATGCACACCCCCATCGTGACGGCGGAGACGATGACGGCCAGGACGTGGACGGGGGTCTTTCCCAGTTCCGCGATGCCGAGGCTCGCGAAGGCGCCGATGAGGGCGGCGGCCGGCACGATCGCCATCAGGGCGGGGTTGACCCTGCGGAGCTTGGTGTCGCCCCGGCGCAGGATCGGCGTGAGGATCAGGGTCGCGAGCATCCACCCAGCTCCGGACAAACTCATGGCCATGAAGGCCACCACGAACACCGCCTGCGTGTAATCCGGGCCGCCCAGGGTGGCGCCCATGGTGCCTGCGGCGAGGCTGGCCGACGCCGATTCCGTGGCGGCGGAGCCGACGAGCCCGATGCGTACCAGCACGGCCGGTGTTCCGAAGAGGGTGAGGAGGGCGATGCTCACCAGCACCACGGCCAGGGACGGACCGATGGCCGCGATGGCGCCGGCCCGGAAGGAGGTCTTGAGCTCCTCCGGCGAGATGTCGGCGGCCGGTCCGGCCTTCTTCGCGGCCTTCATGTAGACGAGGGACTGCACGATGATGGCGCCGAAGACACCGAGGGCCAAGACCCAGAGGACGGGCAGGTTGGCGATCGCAAGGATGTCCGTGGACAGTCCTTCGGGAGTCAGTGCTGTTTCCATGGGAACTCCAGGGGCGGGGTGGGTGAGAGAAGGAGGCGCGGATCAGGAGGTGGGGCGGCTGTCGGTGGTGTCGAGGCGGCGGAGGGTCCCCACGAGCGCTTCGACACCCGTGGCGATGTCCTCGGTACTGCTCCATTCCTCGGGGCAGTGGCTCTTGCCGCCCTTGGAGGGGATGAAGATCATGCCCATGGGCGCGAGGGTGGCCATGTGTACCGCGTCGTGGGTCGCGCCGCTCGGGATGGGCATCCAGGGCAGGCCGAGGGCGTCGACGGCGGTACCGGCGACGTCCTGGACGCCGGACGCCGCGTGCACCACCGTGTTGTCGGTGGACCACTCGAATCCGACGTCGACGCCGAGGTCGGCCGCCTTCGCAGCGATCTCGCCGGTCAGGCGCCCCTTGACGCCGGACAGCCAGGTGGGGTCGACGCTGCGGACCTCGCTGTACATCCTGACGAGCGACGGGACGACGTTCGGTGAGCGGGACTCCGACTCGACCCGCGTCGACGTCGCGACGCCGTGGGTCGGCGCCCCGCAGCCTTCGGCCCGCACCGCGAGGACGGCCTCGGCGGCGGCGGCCATGGCGTCCCGGCGGTCCTCCATCGACGTCGTGCCTGCGTGGTCCGCAGCTCCCGCAAAGGTGGCGATGAAGCGCTCGATGCCGGTGATCGCGGTGACGATGCCGAGCGGCAGGCCGCGCTTCTCGAGGGTGGGTCCCTGCTCGATGTGCAGTTCGACGAACGCGTGCAGGGGCTTCTTCGCCCACGGGACATCCAGCAGCCGGGAGGGGTCGAGACCGTAGTCGGTGTAGGCCTGGCCGAGGGTGACGCCGCGGTAGTCGCGCCGGTCGAGGTCCTCCGGTGTCAGTTCCTGGGCCGCGGAGCGGCTGCCGAGGCAGCTGAGCCCGAAGACGTTCGACTCCTCGCCGAGAAAGTCGACCACCAGCAGGTCCCGCCGCAGTCGCGTCCCGGAGTCCTGCAGCAGGCGGGCTGCCTCGATGGATCCCAGGACGCCCACGATGCCGTCGAACCGACCGCCGCCGTCGACCGTGTCCGTGTGGGAGCCGGTGACGAGTGCGGGCGCCGAGGGGTCGCTCCCCGCCAGCCGTCCGACGATGTTGCCGGCGGCGTCCACGTGCACCTGGAGTCCGGCCTCGCGCATGCGGGTGGCGGTCCAGTCGCGGGATGCGCGGTACGGCTCACTGAACACCTCGCGGGTCCAGCCGGGCCGGTCGCCGTCGTGGAACGCCGAGAGTTCGGCTATGCCGGCGCCGAGACGGTCGAGGGTCTCGAGGGAGGACAGCTGGAGCATGGAATCAGTCCTTTGCGCAAACGTTTGCGGTGAGGTGCAGCGAGTGGGTAGCTGCGGAGTGTGGCCCCAATCACACTACGGACGCCTCGTTTCGTCAATGTTTCAGTGCGGTGAAACCTGGAATCTTCCGATACGAGCGCAAACCTTTGCGCCCAATGTTGCAGGAGAAGGCGCATGGGGCTCCGGCGGGCCTAGACTCGAGGCGATGAAGGAAGATCCCAGCTCGCAGCCGGCCCGGGCGCGTCCTGTCACCCTGGCGACGATCGCCGGTCATGCCCAGGTGCACATCTCGACGGTGTCGCGTGCGCTGAGCGATGATCCCGTGGGTATCGGCGCCGACACGGTGAGCCGGGTGCGTGAGCTCGCGGCAGCGCTCGGCTACCGGCGCGACGTCGGCGCAGCAGGGCTGCGGACCGGCAGCTCCCGCCTGATCGGCGTCCTCGTGCCGCGCCTCACCGACCTCGTGCTCGCCTCGATCTACGAGAGCATCGACGCGGCGGCGAGCACTGCGGGATACGGCACCGTCGTCGCCAACACGCTCGACGATCCGGGGCATCGCCGCGCACGCCTGGACGCGATGCTCTCGCGGAGGATCGACGGCGTCATCATCGGCGATTCGCACAGCGGCGACACGGTGGCGCACGAACTGCGGGGGCGCGGTGTCCCCTATGTGCTCGTGATGCGCACCCTGGAGGGCCACCTCTCGGTGACGACGGACGACTACCGGGGCGGGCAGCTCGCCGCCGAGCACCTCCTGTCCCTGGGACACCGCCGGGTCGGTGTCATCGCCGGGGACCAGCTGGCCAGCACGGGCCGCGAGCGCACCCTCGGCTTCCGCAGGGCGTACGAATCCGCGGGCTTTCCCCTGCCCGAGTCCTACGTGGTGGCATCAGCCTTCAGCACGCCGTCCGGGCTTGAGGCGGGTGCGGAGCTGATGCGGCTCCCCGAGCCACCCACGGCCATCTTCGCTGTGCACGATCTTCTCGCCCTCGGCGCCATGGGTGCCATTCGGGACGCCGGGAAGCGGGTCGGGGCGGATGTGGCGCTCATCGGCTACAACGATCTCGACCTCGCGGGCACCCTGCCGGTCCCGCTCACGTCCGTCCGTTCGGATCTCGCGGCCATGGGGACCCAGAGCGTGGAGGCCCTGCTCCGAATCATGCGGGGTGAACCCACCCAGAGCGTGCTGCTGCCGCCGGAGCTCGTGGTGCGGGCCACCACTCCCCCGCTGTAGGGCGCGCGCAGAAGGACGGCTCTTGGAGGAGCCGGCCTTCCGAGGTCCGTGACCTCTTTGCGCGGGCAGCCTCGTGAACGCCGATGAGGTCCACGACGATGCCCTTGCCGTGGGCGTCGACTCGCCGTCACCGATGAGCCCTCCCGCCGGTAGCCTGAGGCAATGAAACCTTTGGCAGACCTCCCCCCGTTCATCTACGGCACCACGAGGCTCGGGCACGACGACGTGCCCCGCGAGCAGCAGGCGCACATGGCGCGCACGGCGATCGACGCCGGCCTCTGGCTCCACACGTCCCGCCAGTACGACCACGCCCTCGAGGTGCTCGGTACTGCCTTCGAGGAGGACCGCAAGAAGGTCCCGCCGGTCATCGTAAAGCTGGGCGGCGGATCGGTCGACGACGTCCGCGCCACTATCGCCGAGAACATCGAGCCCCTGGGCATCAGTTCCATCGACATCGGGCAGCTCACCGGCGTTGGCGCGTTCGCGGACGACATGCCGTCGGGCGGGCCTACCCTTGCCGACCTGCAGCGCATCAAGGACGAGGGCCTGGTGGGGCGCTTCGTCCTCGAGATCTTCCCGTGGACCTCGGAGGCTCCGCTCAAAGCGTTGCGGGCCGGGCACCTTGACGGGCTGATCGACGGCTACATCTTCTACCTCAACCCGCTGCAGCGCTTCGCGTCGAACGCACTGTGGGACGAACTGCTGGCACAGGACAGGGCCATCATTTCGATGCGCACCGTGGCGGGTGCTCCTGTGCACGAACTGCGCGACGTCCCGGGCGCAGCATGGAAGCCGTACCTGCAGGAACGGGCCATCGAGGTGGCGCCCATCTTCGAGCGCTCGGGCATCGAGAGCTGGGCCGAGTTCTGCATCCGCTTCGCACACAGCACCCCGCAGGTGGTGTCCACCGTCGGTTCGGCGAGCCGCGAGGAGAACCTGCACGAACTGCTCACCTACAGCCAGGACATCACGCCGCTGCCGCAGGACATCGTAAACGAACTCTTCGCCCTGCACCGGCGCTGGTCGGACGAGACAGACATCCACGCGGAGCTGTGGAGCATGTAGCTTCACCCCGAAGCAGAACAACGGCGGGGCAGACACCCCAGGTGGCCGCCCCGCCGTCGTTCGTTGTGGAACATTTTGCATTTGCGGCCCGTCCCCGTCACTGGAGAGTTACGCCCGCAACCCGGGCTTGGGTGAGCTCCAACCGCGCTCGAACTCGTCGGCAACCAAAGGCCAAATCAAACGACGACCGTCCTCAACCGAGTTAATCTCGTCGGCCAGCGGCCTGAAGACGACGAATTCATGCGGAATGAGCCTGCCAGCCTGATCCTTCCGTTCGAGAGGGTCCGGGAAGCGCAGCGCAACCGCGTCTCCAACGCGTCGCCATGCTTCTCGCTCATCACCAACCCTCGAGAACGCATTATCGTACTGAGGAAGTGGATCCGAAAATTGTCCATTCCGAAGAAACTGGAAGCCCCAGGTTCGACCACGAGTGGCCCAGATGAAGTTCACCTTTGACTCCTAAGGAGGATTGCTTCCTCTTCCCCTTCATCAAGATCCATCCGGAATCCGGTTAGCGTCGCTCTCATGTAGTCCCGCTTTGCCAACGCTTCCGCGTTGAACTGACCCACCTTATCCGCGGCTAATTTAGCTGCTTCATTTACTAAATTGGGGCCAATGAAGCTTAGCAATTGACCTAGTGGCTTAGGCAGGAAGACCTTGCCCCCGATTAGCACAGCGGCTAGCGGTCCGGCGCCACTCAGCAGGTTGTCAGCCACTTTCCCGGGGAGCGCCTTCAGCTGGCTCCACCGGACATGTCGCTCAAACGGAAGAATAGCTGCGAGTGGCAGGATCAACTCCAAGCCGACGCGCTTAGTCAACTCAATTTTCTCTCCGCCGAACTCCGCTGATGAAAGAAGCACGAAGTCCTCACCTACAGAAAGCGCATCGCTACCCACTACGAGACCAGCAAGCACCTCTCGCAGAGCCTGCATGTCGTCAGAGGCTTTCTCAATGAGGAGATCCCTGAAAGTAAATACGTCCATATTTGGCAACAAGTCCGACTTCGAAAGCGCCATGATCCAGATACGCGGGAATTCTACGAGCGGCTTACCGTCTTCAAGCAGCTCTTCTTTGAGTGACAGCAATCCGTTGTGGAAATTAGCCAGCAATGACTTGAGATACCGTTCCTCCTCGCCAAGATTATCCAGCAATCGCTGTCCGTCCACTAGGAGAAAGGCAATGTCAGAGCCGAGCAGTGACCTGAAGGTATCGATTCTGCGCTGGCCTTCTGCTGGCCCGCTCGCGTCTTGTTCGAACCATTCTCCGGGGTAGTCGTGCCACACGAGCCGCAAAGCGTCGAATGGAGCCGCCTTCACTGCCTTTGCATCTGCGCCATCCTTCAACTTTAAGGAAAAGGAATAGGACGTGGCTGAAAAACGGTTTGGTTCGGGCACCCTCGCACTGTCCCGCATACCGAGATAGTTCTTGTGCAACCGGGTCCCTTGGCCGAAGTCGTCAGCTACGACGTGAAACAGACTTTTCTGCCGATACTTGGGCTCTTGGGCTGCTCCGTAGAACGAGGAGATCATGACGGTCTTACCACTACCGCTCTCACCAAATACCGCGATGTGCTGTTCAAGCGCTCTGTTTACTTGCATGTGAAGAACATACGGTAGGCAACAACTTGCTGACGGTTACCGCGCCGACACTGGTCGATTCGCTCGGTCTCGCCTAGGTCCGGTTAGCACGCAAGACCACTCGCAGGCATCCGCATGTCTCCTTTTCACAGGCGGCTAGGAGGTGGCGCCCTCGCGCATCGCTGGGTCGTGGAGTGATAAGGCGGTTCAGGTGATAAAGGCGGCGCAGTATCTTTGTCCGCCAGCATCGATGATGATTTATTCTGCTAACCGTCGCAGCCCCATCCGTCGCCGTCGCGGTCGAACTTCTGTTGGAAGCCGGGCGAGCCGGCTGCGATCGGAGCGGCTCCTGCCGCGCGGACGGCGTCGCAGTTCTGATAGTACGGAGCCGCTGGTGCCGGAGCCGGAGCTACCGGAGCGGGAGCCGGAGCTACCGGAGCGGGAGCCGGAGCTACCGGTGCGGGCGCCACGGGTGCTGGAGCGACCGGTGCCGGTGCAGGAGCGACTGGCTGGACGACGGGCGCCGGGGCCGGCGTCTCGACCGGTTCGGCCGGCGCTGCGACCGACGGCGCCATCTGGTTGGTCGGGGCGAGGATGCCGTTGCAGTCGGACAGGATCCTTGCCATGGCGTCGTGCTCGGCCTGCGTGACCCACAGGGTGTAGGTCGCCTTGACCGAGACCTGCCGTGCCACGTATTCGCAGCGGTAGCCCTTGTTCGGCGGTAGCCAGGTGGCGGCGTCGCCGTCGCTTTTCTGCTGGTTGGTGGGGCCGTCCGTGGACTGCAGGTTCAGCGGATCGTTCGCGAACGCGACGCGCTGGCCGAAGCTCAGCTGCTGAGCACCCTTCTGCCATGCGTCCGAGAGCGCGACGACGTGGTCGATCTGCACGTCACTGCTCGTCGCCTGGCCGCGCAGGAAGGGAATTACGGTCCCGGTGTACGGGTCGTCCAGCACGCCGGACTGCACCTTGCAGGGCACCGAGTTGGCATAGGCGATCTCCGTCAGGTCGCGGTTCAGCATGTCGTTGCGGGTGTCGCATCCGTTGCGGTCGACGTCGGCCCAGGCCTGCCCGAACTCCTCGCGGTCGTACCCGGTCTTCGGTGCGCGGCCCTTGATGGGCAACGTCTCCAGCACAGCGAGCGCGGTGGTGTTGAAGGCCGGCTGGTTCGACGGCGCGCGGGGCGTGCCGGTCACGTCGGTAGGGGTGTCAGTGTCGACCGGGGCGACGTCCGATGGCGTTGGACTGGGCGTGGGTGACGGCGTCGGTTTGGCGGAGGGTGTCGGCTTGGCAGACGGTGTCGGTTTGGCGGATGGCGTCGCCGACGCAGTCGGAGCGCTGGTGCTCGTCGGTTCGGCCGACGCGGTGCTCTGCTCGGCGACAGCAGTCGGCACCGTGTCCGAAGCCGGGGCGATCGCACCGCCGGCGAGCATGGCGACGACGGCGGCGCCTGCGGTGATCGCGCCGGCCTTGCGGCCTCCGAGGCGCGCCCAGGACGGCCTGTTGGTCAGGAGCGTGTAGAGCCCGGTGAAGAGCGCGACCGAGGCGGCCATGATGAGGGCCCCGCTGACGCCGCCGGCGATGAGGCCGATGACCACCAGGAACAAGGCGAGCCCGGCGACGATTGCTGTCGAGGTCCGTATCTTGGGCTTCGTCGGCGATGAGATGTTTTGGGCAGGCGGGCGGAATGATGAATTGATGGAAGTCCCCAGAGTCGATGCGGTGTCTTGGGCAGCGTACTCGCGCGAACCACTGACGGCCGAACCAAGGTGAATCCTGATCGTTTCTTACCCGGTACTTCGTGCAAGCTCAGCTTCTGTTCAGGATTGGCGGTTCGGATAAGCCCTCGTGACCTTTCATGCTAAACCTTGACTGTCATTCTTGATGCCCATTTCCTGTCCCATGACAGTCGCATCTGATGACGCTCCGAACCAGCGGTGCAGATGAGTAGATCTCGTCCCCCCGTTCACTGGAGCGCCCGTACTCATATCTGCAGAAGAAGATCGATGAACCATGCTCGTTTCCGCCGGCTCGCGCCAGCGACGCTTTTGACCGTCGCGGTTCTCGCCTCGACACTGACCGCATGCACCGGCTCAGATCCGTCCGGTGCGCCGGCGGTCGACTTTCAACCTGGCACGGTGGTGCGAGTAATCGACGGTGACACCCTTGTCATCAACTTCGACGGTGACGACCAAACTGTCCGCTTGTTGAACGTGGACACGCCGGAGACGAAACATCCGGACAAGCCCGTCGAGTGCCTCGGCCCGGAGGCTACTGAGAAGCTTGAATCGTTGGCCCCACCCGGCACGCGCGTCGGCCTCGATTTCGACGTCGAGCGGACCGACAAGTACGAGCGCGTGCTCGCCGCCGTGTTCATCGAAAACCAGACGCTGGTCAACGCGGAAATTGCTCGGGTGGGCCTGGGCGTCCCCGTTCTCATCGAACCGAACAAGAAGTACTACGACGAGGTACAGGCCGCATACAACGAGGCGACCGCGCAGAACGTCGGATTAGTGGACGTCGACGCGGGCTGCACGGTCCCGGCAGAATTCGCCGGCGCCATGGAAGCACTGACGGCAGCAACGGAGGCTCCCGTTGGTGACACAGCTTCAGCGGCTGCCGCAACCGCCGCCGGTATCCTCGCCGCTCTGACGACCGCCAAAGCCGTTCGAGAAGCACTCGAAGCAGGTAAGGACACGGTCCGCGTCCTCGCTATCGGAGCCGATCGCACTGCGGCGTTGGTGCGTGATCTCAATACCAGGATCACCAAGAGTGAACGCTCATTGGCCCTCGCCAACACGAAGGCTACCTCCCTCAAGGAAGCAGAGAAGGCAGCCCAAGCTGCAGCCGCAAAAGCAAAAGCAGCCAAGGCAGCCAAGGCAGCCGAAGCTGCCCGTATCGAGGCCGAGCGTATTCGAGCGGAAGCCGCCGAAGCCGCGCGCGTTGAAGCCGAACGTGTTCAGGCAGCAGCCGCAGAAGCCGCTCGCATTGAATCCGAGCGGCTCCAGGCAGAACTTAACGCTCGTGCCGAAGCCGATCGATTGGCCGCCGAAGCAGCAGCAGCTGAGCAGGAGCGAATCAGGAACCTTCCGCCCGCACCCGAGCCCTACATTCCGCCTGCTGCGCCGTACGTCCCTCCGGCTCCCCCTGCCGCACAGGATCCATATCCCGGCTACACCGGCCCCCGCTGCTACGCACCCGGAGGGAAGACCTACCGCCCCTGCTGAGCGCGGGTGATCCGCCCGACTGCCGCATCCGCGCTTGAGTCGCCGTAGGAGAATGCAGCCATTCGAGAAGAGACGGTTGATGCAAGACCGTCCCAGGAGATCCAGCCGAGGACGTCGTCGATCCTCTTCAGGAGTTCCGCTGCGCCGATTCCGATATCGTCCGCTCGGTGCAGGACAGTGGGAAGGTGCGTTCGTATCGCTTCCAAGATCGACAGCCTGCCGAGCCCCTCCACCGACACCGCCGGTTCGACGCCAAGAAGGAAGAGAAGAGGCATTCGCTCCCCCGCGTTACTCATCCGGGCGACGTACTCCCTGGCGAGCTGCTCGGGCTGCAACGAGCTCGTCCTGATGCGCTTGGCCCCGACGAATGTGAAGACACCAGGCGTGGTGATGATCGCATCCGGATGGCTACGCCAGGACGGGACCATTAGGAAGGCCGGCCGCCCCACCGCAAGGTTCATCCTCACCGAGGAGATTTCACCGCGCCCAGGCCCAATGACGCCCGGGCTAGACTTCTGACGATGAGCACTGAACTGGGTGGACTGGTTCCATGACGAGCAACACCACGGGCAGTTCCCGACGTCCACCGACGGCGCAGGCTTTCGTGCTCGCAGAGCTCCGACGCGCGATCATTGCAGGTGAGTTCCTCCCGGGGCAGCCGCTCCGCCAGGACGCACTCGCGGAACGATTCGGCGTGAGCCGGGTCCCCCTCCGTGAGGCTCTCAAGACCCTCGAGTCCGAGGGACAAGTCCTCTACGAACCCCACCGCGGCCATCGGGTGGCGACCCTCTCCCTCACCGACCTGCTGGAGGTGTACCGGATCCGACAGCTCCTCGAAGGAGAGGCGACGCGGGTCGCGCTGGCGAGGAGTCTCAGCGGCACCGTTCTGGATGATCTCAAGGTTGCTGCCCGGGATGTCGAGACGGCGAGCGCCGAGGGGGACCTGCTGAAGATGACCGAGGCAAACCGGCGGTTCCATTTCGTGCTGGTCGAGGCGGCCGGCATGCCGCGTCTGGAACGGATCATCAAGATCTTGTGGGACGCCACTGACGCTTACAGGTTCGTCTACTACGGAGCGGCTTCGAACCGCTCACGGGTGGAGCATGAACATGCCATGATGATCGACGCATTCGCGGAACGGGACGCCGAGAAGCTCATCCTCCTGCTCGATGAGCACCGCGAGCACGCTGTGCAGGCCCTGCGGACCTTCCTGGAAGTCGAGTCCGTGCAAGAGGGCTGACGGAAGGAAGCCTGCTGAACAAGTTTTGTGATGTGGGTTACATCCTGCCGCAAAATTGTATACAGTCTCCAGAGAGGTGCACCGAAGGACCTCGGCACCGCCTAGGTGTCCTCGCTTTCTGCCCATCGAATCGGAGATGCTTCCTTTGGCTGACTGGCTTGGTTTGAAGGATCAGCGGGTGCTGGTGGCCGGCGCCGGCGGCATCGGCGCCGCCTGCACGGAGGCCTTCCTCGAGGCTGGTGCGCGCCTGGTCGTCGCAGACCAGAGCGCGGAACGCCTGGCGCACTTCGCCGGTACTGCTGGCACCGTTACCGCCGATCTGACGACCACGAATGGCTGTGAGCAGGCCGTGCACGCCGCTCAGACGCAACTCGGTGGCCTCGATATTCTCGTCCACGCGGTCGGCATCAACAACCGTGTGCCCATTCTCGAAACCACGGACGAGGACTGGGACACGATCATCGCCGTCAACCTGACCAGTGCTTTCCGCCTCGGTCGAGCCGCGGGCCGGGTCATGGTCGACGCCCGGTACGGTCGGCAGATCTACTGCTCTTCCGTATCGAGCCTGCTCGCGCATCCCGACCATGGCCCCTACGCCGCGAGCAAGGGGGGATTGAACCAACTCATTCGTGTCATGGCACGGGAATGGGCGGCCAGCGGGGTGACGGTCAACGCGATCGCACCGGGCTACGTCGATACGGCCTTGACCAGTGCTCATCTTGGCCGTCCGGGCGTTCGCGAGCACTACACGGGCATGGTTCCGGCTGGCCGACTGGGCACCGTCGACGACCTCACCGGCCCCGTGCTCTACCTCGCATCACGGCAGGCGGCATTCGTCACCGGGCACGTTCTCTATGTGGACGGGGGACGGACTCTTGTCTGATGCCACAGAGAGCGCCCGGCCGCAGGCCGCAGGACGGTTCCCGCTGCTGACTCCGGCCGAACTCTCCGACGAACAGCGCGCTGTCTACGACTCCATCGCGGGGCCTCCGCGCGGCAACGGCGTCTTCACGATGATCTACGACGACGGCGCCCTGGCCGGCCCATTCAACGCCATGCTCTTCGCCCCCGCGATCGGCGACGCCGTCCAGGCGCTCGGTGCGGTCCTGCGTTTCGGCGGGACCCTCGACGGGCGGCTGCGCGAACTGATCATCTGCGCGATCTCCGCAGAACTCGACTCGGCGTACGAGTGGTACGCCCACAGCCGGGTAGCAGCGACGGTGGGCATCGATGCAACCGAGCTGGAACACCTCCGGAACGGCAGCATGCCGCCCACCCTCTCCGCTGCTGAACGCGCTGCACTCGACTTCACCCGGGTGCTTCTCCGAGGCACCGCCGTCGATGCTCAAGTTCATGCCGGAGTCCTAACGCATTTCGGGCACCCGGGAGTGGCCGAGTTGTCGCTGCTCATCGGTTACTACCGGATGCTCGCCGGGCTGCTCGCCGCCGGAGACGTCCCCGCGCCCGGCGCCGAACCCTGATCCCGTCACGACTCCCGTTCCCCTAACCAGCCAGTTACCAACAACGACAGAGGAGAAAAGCCTTGAGCACCCAACAACGAAGCCGGAAGCGTCTTTGCGCAGCAGCACTGATCGCCCCCGCACTCTTCCTTTCAGCCTGCGGCAGCCCCGAGCCCAGTTCCAGCGGTGGAGGAGGCGGGGCCGAGGGCGGGGAAGGAGGGTCGCTTTCTATCGCGACCGGCGGCACCGGCGGCGTCTACTACCCCTTGGGCGGTGGCTTCGCCACGGTGATCCGCGACAACATCGACGGCTATGACGCGACGGTGCAGGAAACCAATGCCTCCGTGGACAATATGCTCCTCATCGAGAACGGCTCCGCCCAGCTCGCCTTCTCCGTGGGCGACGTAGTGTCCGACGCGGTGGAAGGCGTCGGCGAATTCGAAGGCAACGCCATCGACATCTGCTCGCTCGGCAACATCTACAACAACTTCATGCAGGCCGTCAGCGTCGACGGAACCGGCATCCAGTCCGTCGAGGACATGGCAGGAAAAGTGGTTTCCGTCGGGGCGCCCGGCTCCGCAACCGAGGTCGCAGCGCTGCGCATCCTCGAAGCCGCCGGCATCGACCCCGAGACCGGGGTGGAACGCCGACAGCTCGGCGTCGCAGAAACCGTAGCCGCATTGCGGGACGGCACCATCGACGCCGGATTCTGGTCCGGCGGGCTTCCTACGGGCGCGCTCATCGACCTCGCGAGTGACGGCGACATGGTGCTGGTTCCTATCGGCGAATACGCGGAGCCACTGGCGTCCGAGTTCGGCGATTACTACGTCGCAGAAGACATTCCCGCCGACACTTATGAGGGCCAGACCGAAGCCGTTCCCGCGATCGCCTCACCGAACCTGCTGGTGGCCAGCCCCACGATGGACGAACAGCTCCAGGAGGACATCACCCGGTCGATCTTCGAGAACGAAGAAGCACTCATCCAGGTCCACCCCGCCGCCGAAGAGCTCGATGCCGCCACCGCCGGCGACATCTCCTACATCGAGACCTGCCCAGGCGCTCAGACCTACTTCGACGAGGCCGCAGGCTAGGCCATGCGCAAGCCGGCCGCCGTCGTCGTCCCCCTTGCATGCCTCGGCATGCTCGGGGGCCTGGGGTTCGTGAATTCGTCCGGTCAGCCGGACGTGTCCATCAGCATCACCAACGACGACGGCGAGCTGGCGAGTGTCCCGCTCGCCGGGACCAGCTTCTCCGTGAGCTACCGCAATTCGCTGTACGGCACACGGGCCGAGGAACGCTACACCCTTGGACCCGACGGCACCTTCGTGCTCGACCAGATCGCAGCCGACCAACTCGCGGTACTGGAGGAGTACTACGCAGTTCCCGGCGCCCCGTCAGCCGCCGGAGACACCGATCGCCGGGAATGGGTGGTGGAGCCGGACCCGGCGCGGCCCGCGGTGTTCGAGGAACTCTCGATCGCCGCGACCGACCTGGGACAGCGCACGCTGCACGTGCAAGGCGCTCCGCCGCTCGAACTGTGGAGCCTGGTCGAAGACGACAACCCGTTCGTTGAGTTACATCTCGAGGAGACACCATGACCGAGCGACCAGACGGCAACGGCGCCGTGAAGGCGCATGCTTCCGCTCCTGCTTCTACGCACAAAGCGCCCGCGCCGGGCAAGCAGGCGGACCTTGCGAGGGAGAAGGAGAACGACCCGGTCAGCCCTCTGGAGCGAGAGGACATCATCGACGAGGAAGCGCTGATCGCCGAGTACGAGGCGGAGAAGCCGGCGCGGCACCTCAGCGGGACCCCTGCCCTGCTGATCAAGATCGCCGGTGCAGGGCTTTCGCTGCTGGCCCTCTACTGGGTCTTCAACCCCATGGCCACCCAGTTCTACCTCCCGCTGTTCCTCGGGATCGGCCTGTCCCTGACCTTCCTCGTCTACCGGGGCTGGGGACGATCGGAATCCTCCAAGGCGAAGAGGCCGGGGGACAACCCGGGGATCGCCGACTGGGTTCTGGCGATCGTGGCACTGGTGCCGTTCCTGTACATCATCTCCGACTGGGACGGCTTCTTCCGGCGGGCGATCACCCCCACCTACCTGGATCTGGCCATGGGCGTGATAGCCATTCTCGTGACCCTCGAGGCGTCACGCCGGACCGTCGGGATCCTTGTGCCACTGGTGGTCGTGGGCTTTTTCGCCTACGCCTTCTTCGGCTCGTGGGTTCCCGCCCCGTTCAACACGTCGTCCTTCGACTGGGTACGCCTCGTCGGTCACAACGTCATGGGCACACAGGGGCTTTTCGGTGTCCCCACCGACGTGGCAGCAACCTACATCATCCTGTTCACCATCTACGGAGCGGTGCTCGGGGCATCCGGCGCTACCAAGTTCTTCATCGATCTTTCCTTCTCCGCCTTCGGCCAGTCCAAGTCCGGTCCGGGCCGCACGGTAACCCTCGCAGGATTCCTCCTGGGCACGGTCTCGGGCTCGGGCGTCGCCACCACGGTGACCCTCGGCGGTATCTCCTGGCCGCTGCTGCGCAAGGCCGGCTACCCGAAGGAACACGGTGGTGCCATCCTCGCCGCCGCCGGAATCGGCGCGATCATGTCCCCTCCCACCCTGGGTGCGGCCGCCTTCATCATCGCAGCGCTCCTCGGTGTGTCCTACCTCCAGGTGCTGATCTGGGCCACCATTCCCACCGTGCTCTACTACTTCGGGATCATCCTGGCCATCGAGATGGACGCACGCCGCTTCAAGACCAAGGCTGTGGACTTCGACGTCAAGCCGGTCGGCAAGCTGCTGCTGCGCTTCGGGTACCACTTCAGCTCCCTCGTCGCCATCGTCGTCTTCATGGCCATGGGCATGACGCCGTTCCGCGCCGTGGTCTATGCCACCTTCCTTGCCTTCGCCCTCAGCTTCCTCGAGCGTGACTCATGGATGACCCCCCGACGCATCTTCGATGCCCTGGCCTCCGGCGCCACCGGTGCGCTGTCCGTCATTCCCGTCATGGCGGCGGCAGGGCTGATCGTCGGCGTGATGACACTGACCGGACTGGGCCTGAAACTCGCCAACATCATCGTGGACTTCGCCGGCGGGAGCCTGCTCCTGACGGCCATCTTCTCGGCGATCTCGGTGATCCTGCTGGGACTGGCGGTCCCCGTGACCGCGAGCTTCATCATCTCGTGGGTCATCATCGGGCCCGCCCTGCAGGACGTGGGAGTTCCCGGGTACGCCGCGGCGATGTTCATCTTCTACTACTCGGTACTCAGCGAGGTCTCCCCGCCCACCGCGCTCTCACCGTTCGCAGCCTCCGCGATCACGGGTGGCAAACCGATCCAGACCATGTGGCTCACCTGGCGCTACACCCTCTCGGCGTTCCTCGTGCCGTTCATCTTCGTGCTCTCCGGCCCGGGCGTCGGGCTGCTGCTGCAGGGCGGCATCGGCACCATCGCCCTGGCGTTCAGCGTCTCGCTCCTGGCCGTTGGTGCCCTCGCGGTGGCCACCGGAGCATGGCTGTTCGGCCCGGCCCGCTGGCCCGAACGGATCCTGCTGGGGCTGGGCTCACTGCCGATGCTCGTCATGGAGCCGATGTACATCGGCATCGGGATCGCGATCATCGCCGTAGGAATCGTCGTGCACCTCCTCGGCCTCAAGCTGCACAGGAAAGACCCCTCAACGGATGCTGCCACCAGCCAAACCGGCTCAGAAGGATCCGGGGCAGCAGGCGCCACCGCCACCGATGGATCGCCTGATACCGGCGGCCAGGCTCCGCGCGCTTCCGGCTCGGCGTGACCACTGAACAGCCGCCCCGTGCGGGTGGCACCCTGCTCCAGGCCGTCACCGTCACCACCCTGGGCGTGCTGCCCGCTTTCCTGGTCGGCGCCCTCGCCGTGCAGATCCGGGCCGACCTGGGCATCGGTCCCGCCGAGATGGGCATCGCGGCAGCTACCCTTTTCGCGGTCTCAGGGGTGGCGGCGCGCCGGCTCGGCCGGCTCGTCCAACGGATCGGGGCATCCAGGGGGATGGTGGCCTCGGCCGTTCTGGCGGCGATCGCCCTCACCGGAGCAGGCCTGGCGCCGACGTTCGGCGTACTGATCGCCGCCCTCGTGGTAGGCGGACTGGCCAATGGTCTGGCCCAGCCGGCGGCGAACCTCGGAATATCCCGGGCCGTCGACCCGGGCCGACTGGGGCTGGCGTTCGGCATCAAGCAGTGTTCCATCCCCGCGGCCGGCCTCATCGGCGGCCTCGCTGTTCCGGGCATCGCCCTCATCCTGGGCTGGCGCTACGCCTTCGCGCTGGGTGTCGTCCTGGCCGTGGGGCTGGCCCTGTGGGCCGGCCTCACGGCGCAGGGACCGGACCGCCCGACGACCGGACCCGCAGCACCGGCCGACCGCGGAACCCCCCGGCGCGGACTCGTGCTGCTCGCCATCGGCGCCGGCCTCGCGGCGGCCGCCGCGACGTCCATGGGGGTCTTCCTCGTCGATTCGGCGGTGGAATCCGGGATGTCGCCCAGCGCGGCAGGCTACCTTTTCGCCGGCGCCGCCCTCCTGGGGCTCTCGATCCGCATCGTGCTCGGCGCCGCCATGGACCGGTACCCGCACCGCAGCCCCTACGTCCTGGTGGCCAACCTGCTGACGATCGGTGTGGGCGGCTACCTCCTCCTCGCCTTCGGCTCCTCGGCGGCATTCATCTGCGGAGCGCTGCTCACCTACGCCGCCGGCTGGAGCTGGCCCGGGCTCGTCCACTTCGCGGTGGTACGCGACAACCGGCAGGGCGCCGCCTCGGCCACAGGGGTCCTGCAGACCGGGCTCTCCCTCGGCGCTGCCGCCGGCCCCCTGCTCTTCGGCTTCCTAGTGGCCGCGACCTCCTACCGGGTCGGCTGGCTGACTGCCGCAGTCGTCGCACTGCTTGCCGCAGCGACGTTCCGGCTCGGGCGCCGGAGCATCCGCGCCGCACGGTCGGCGGCTGCCGCGCCGGACGCCACTCCCCTTCCTTCCACCAACGGTGGAGGACCATCGATGAAAGGAAAGTCCCGATGACCGAACCGATCCCTCACCTCTCCCCCGGACTCTGGGGGGTGCTGGCGACGCCCTTCAGCGGACCGGAGTTCGCCGTCGACACCGCCTCACTCCGCCGTGAAGTCCAGCTGTACACCGCGCTGCACGCCACCGGGATGGTGGTCCTCGGTGTCTTCGGTGAGGGTGCGTCGCTGACCGCTGCCGAGCAGTCCCTCATCGTCCGCACGGTCGCCGAGGAGGCGGGGAGCACCCCGCTCGTCGTCGGCCTGTCCGCCCGCACCACCGCCGTCGCCATCGAGCAGGCCTCCACCGCCGTCGAGGCCGCCGGTGGCAACCTCGCGGCGCTCATGGTGCAGGCGAACACCGGCGACCCGGACATGCTGTCCGCCCACCTGACGGCCATCCACCGCGCCACGGGAGCGGGCATCGTGCTGCAGGACTACCCGGTGGCGTCGGGCGTGAAGATCAGCGCCGAACAGATCCTGCGCGTCCTCGAGAAGTGCGACTTCATCGTCGCCGTGAAATCGGAAGCGCCCCCCACGGCGTCCGCGATCGCGAAACTGACCCGCTCCACGAACGTTCCCGTCTACGGCGGGCTGGGCGGAGTCGGGCTCCTGGACGAGCTCGCGGCCGGCGCGGCCGGCGCCATGACCGGGTTCTCCCACCCCGAAGGCCTGCAGATCGCGTTGACGGCCTTCGCCGACGGCGGTTTCCCTGCTGCCCGTGATGCCTTCGCACCCTGGCTGCCTCTGGCGAACTTCGAAGGCCAGCCCGGAGTGGGCCTTGCCCTGCGCAAGGAGATCCTGCGCCGCCGTGGCATCATCGCCGACGCATCGGTCCGGCCGCCCTCACCGTCGTTGCCGCGTGAACTCGCGGACCTGATCGACGCACACCTCGACGCAGTACGAATGGAGATCGCCTGATGGACACCGGACTGACGGGAAAGAACGTGCTCGTACCCGGAGCGAGCTCCGGGATCGGCCTTGCCATTGCGCAGGCCCTCGGAGCCGAGGGAGCGAACGTCGTCCTCGCCGCGCGCCGTGAGGACGTGGTGAAGGCCGAGGCGGCCCGCCTGCCCTCCGCCGTCGGAATCGCCATGGACCTGAACGACGACGGCGCCCCGGCCGCCCTCGTTGAGGCCGCGGAGAACGCATTCGGGCCGATCGACGTCCTGGTCCTCAACAGCGGCGGACCTCCCCCCGGCGGCGCGGCCGACATCACCGACGAGCAGGCCCTCGCCGCCGTCAACCAACTCCTGCTCCAGCACCTGCGCCTCACCTCCCTCGTGCTCCCCGGTATGAGGGAGCGCGGCTGGGGGCGGATCGTGGCCGTCGGATCCAGCGGCGTCCAGCAGCCGCTGCCCAACCTCGCACTGTCGAACCTCGGCCGTGCCGGGCTCGCCGGATACCTCAAGACCCTGGCCGCCGAGGTCGCCGCCGACGGCGTCACCGTCAACATGGTGCTCCCCGGCCGCATCGACACCGAGCGCGTCGCGTCCCTGGACTCGGCCGCGGCCAAGCGGACAGGCGCCACCCCCGCCGAGGCGCGTGCCGCCTCCGAGGCCGGCATCCCGGCTCGCCGGTACGGCACTCCGGCCGAGTTCGCCGCCGTCGTCACCTTCCTGGCCAGTGCGCCGGCGTCGTATGTCACCGGAGAACAGATCCGGTGCGACGGCGGCATGGTCCGCGCCTACTAGAACCCCCGCCTCCGACTCGAAAGGGCAGCGTCATGGCTCCCAGCATCCTGCACCTCTGTTCGATCACCTCCCCCGCCGACGACCCGGGAACCGCCGGCCCCGGAACCACCGGGACCGAGACGGCGGCCGTCGTCCACCCGCGCCGGGGTCTCGCACGGGTGTCCGATCTCCTGCCCGGCTTCACCGGTGACATCCTCGACGTCCTCACGGGGGGCCTCCTCGGCGACCTCGACGCTGCCGCGGAGTCCGCCGATGACGCCGTCTTCAGCAGTCCCGATGACGCCGTCTACGGCGCCCCCTACCGCCACCCCCGCATGCTGTGGGGCATCGGGCTGAACTATGTGGAGCACGCCTCCGACCTCTCCGAGGGCGTGCCCGAAGAACCGGCATCGTTCATCAAGGGCGACCACACCGTCATCGGACCGGGCGAGGCCATCCCCATCCCCGAGCAGAGCGAGCGCACCACCACCGAAGCCGAGGTGGCGGTCGTCATCGGCAGGTACTGCCGTAACGTGGAACCCGAGGACGCACTGGACTACCTCGCCGGCGTCGTGCCCGTGCTGGACCAGACGGCTGAGGACATCCTGCAACGCAACCCGCGGTTCCTCACCCGCTCCAAGAACTTCCCCGGGTTCTTCTCCTTCGGCCCCCGGATCGTACCGCTGGCCGAAGCCGTGGGTGACGGAACGCTCGCCGACATGGAGGTCGCCACCGTGGTCAACGGCGAGGTGAGGCGCAGCAACACGGTGTCCCACATGCGCTACGACCCGGCCTACCTGATCAGCTTCCACAGCAAGGTGATGCCGCTGTATCCGGGGGACATCATCTCCACGGGAACACCCGGCGCCATCCACGTCACCCCCGGGGACACGGCCGAGTGCCGCGTTGCCGGCGTCGGCGTGCTCAGCAACCCCGTCACTGCGTCCAGCTAGGGCTGCAGACCTACTCTCCTGGAGGACGAATCCCCTTGAGCACGAATACGGACAGGCCACCGGCCGATGCGACACCGGCAGGACACTCTGCGCCCGGGCCACTGGAGGGGCTGAAGGTCGCCGACTTCTCGCGGGTGCTCGCCGGCCCGTTCGCGTCCATGATGCTGGCCGATTTCGGGGCGGACGTCCTGAAGGTGGAGAGCCCGGCCGGAGACGACACGCGTTCCTGGGTCCCACCGGTCGACGAGCACGGCGTGGGCACCTATTTCTCCAGCGTGAACCGGAACAAGCGCTCCGTGGTCTGCGACCTCCGCACCGACGAGGGACTGGCGAGGGCCCTCGCCATCGCGCTGGAAGCCGACATCGTCATCGAGAACTTCCGGCCCGGGGTCATGCAGCGTTTCGGGCTGGACTACGCATCCCTCGTCGAACGTCGGCCGGACCTGGTGTACTGCTCCATCACCGGCTTCGGCAGCACGGGAGGCGCGCACCTGCCCGGCTACGACCTCCTCGTGCAGGCGGTGGGAGGGCTGATGAGCGTCACCGGTTCGCAGGACTCCGAACCGAGCAAGGTCGGGGTGGCGCTCGTGGATGTGGTCACCGGCCAGAACGCCGTGGTGGGGATTCTTGCCGCGCTGCGCTCCAGGGATGCCACCGGAAGGGGCCAGCGCGTGGAGGTCAATCTGCTGTCGTCCCTGCTCTCCGGGCTGGTCAATCAGGCGTCGAGCACGCTGGCGACCGGCGAGGCACCCCAGCGGATGGGGAACGCCCACCCCAGCATCGCCCCCTACGAGACCCTGCTGACAGCGGACGGCCCTGTGGCGATCGCCGTCGGGACGGACAAGCAGTTCGAGTCACTGGTCCGGGTCCTCGGCGTCCCGGAACTCGCCGTCGACCCCCGTTTCCGGGGAAACTCGCAGCGCGTGGCGCACCGGGACGCCCTGAAAGTCCTGCTCGAGGAACAACTCGGCACCAGGAGCGCCGTCGAATGGGCCCATCTCCTCAGTTCCGCGGGCGTGCCCGCCGGCAAGGTGAATTCCATCGCCGAGGCGCTCGCTCTCGCCGAGGACCTGGGGCTCGCCCCGGTCATCGAGATCACAGACACCGCCACCGGACGCACCAGCCAACAGGTGGCCAACCCGATCCGCCTCTCCGAGACACCCGCGAGCTACACGCGGGTACCCCCGCTCCTCGGGGAACACGACGGAGCAACGTTCACACCCGACCTCCAGCCCGCCGCTACCGGAAAGTAGACCCCATGACCGACCGTTCAGACCTTCTCGACATCGACGCACTCCTGACCGAGGACGAACGCGCCCTGCGCGACCGCGTCCGCGGATTCGTGGACACCGCGATCAAGCCGAACATCGCCGACTGGTACGACCGCGGGGAGTTCCCCCTCGAGATCGTGCCGCGCATGGCGGAACTCGGGCTGCTCGGCATGCACATCAAGGGCTACGGCTGCCCTGGCCGGAGCTCCGTCGAATACGGGCTCGCGGCCATGGAACTCGAGGCCGGCGACTCCGGGCTGCGCACCTTCGTCAGCGTCCAGGGCTCCCTGGCGATGAGCGCCATCGCGAAGCACGGGTCGGAGGAGCAGAAGAACGAATGGCTGCCCAAGATGGCCGCCGGCTCGGCGATCGGCTGCTTCGGCCTCACCGAACCCACCGGAGGGTCCGATCCCGCCAGCATGCTCACCTTCGCGAAGCGGGACGGCGACGACTGGATCCTCAACGGCAGCAAGCGCTGGATCGGCCTCGCCTCGGTGGCCCAGGTGGCCATCATCTGGGCGATGACCGACGACGGCGTCCGCGGCTTCGTCGTGCCGACCGACAGCCCGGGGTTCAAGGCCACCCCGATCGTCCAGAAGCTCTCCATGCGGGCGTCGATCCAGTGCGACGTCGAACTCACCGACATCCGGCTGCCCGGCACCGCGCTGCTCCCGAAGGCGAAGGGACTCCGCGGCCCCTTCGAGTGCCTCAACGAGGCCCGCTACGGGATCATCTGGGGCGCCATGGGAGCCGCACGCGACAGCTACTATGCCGCACTCGACTACTCGCTGGAGCGGCTGCAGTTCGGCCGACCGCTGGCCGGCTACCAGCTCACCCAGCTCAAGCTCGTCAACATGGCCCTCGAGATCAACAAGGGGATGCTGCTGGCCCTGCAGACGGGACGCCTCAAGGATGCCGGGACCCTGCAACCCCACCAGATCTCCGTGGGAAAGCTCAACAACTGCCGCGAGGCCATCGAGATCTGCCGGGAAGCGCGCGCGATGCTCGGGGGGAACGGTGTCACGCTCGACTACTCCCCGCTGCGCCACGCGAACAACCTGGAGAGCGTGCGCACCTATGAAGGGACCGACGAGGTGCACACGCTGATCCTCGGCAGTCACATCACCGGTATCCCCGCGTTCCGGTAGCCGCACGATGACGGGATCTGCTGCTCCCGCCGGCCGGGTTTCCGGGATCCGGCGGGGCCTCACCAGCTATGGCGACGAGGGGTTCTCCCTCTTCCTCCGCAAGGCCTTCATCAAGGGTGCCGGGTACTCGGACGACGCCCTGGACAAGCCGGTCATCGGCATCGTCAATACGGGAAGCGGCTTCAATCCGTGCCACGGCAACATGCCCGCGCTGCTCGACGCCGTCAAGCGGGGCGTGCTGATGGCCGGCGGGCTGCCCATCGACTTCCCGACCATCTCGCTCCACGAGAGCTTCTCGCAGCCCACCAGCATGTTCCTGCGCAACCTCATGTCGATGGACACCGAGGAGATGATCCGCGCGCAGCCCATGGACGCCGTCGTGCTCATCGGCGGCTGCGACAAGACGGTCCCGGCGCAGCTGATGGGCGCGGCGTCGGCGGGCGTCCCAGCGATCACGCTGGTCACGGGCTCCATGCTGACGGGCGGGCACCGCGGGCAGCGCGTGGGCGCGTGCACGGACTGCCGGGCGTTCTGGGGGAAGTTCCGCAGCGGCGAGATCGACCGGCAGGAGATCGACGACGTCAACTCGCGACTCGTGGGAAGCGTCGGCACGTGCTCCGTCATGGGCACCGCCAGCACCATGGCCTGCCTCACGGAGGCGATGGGCATCGCCCTCCCCGGCAGCGCGAGCCCCCCGGCCGTGACGGCCGACCGCGTGCGGATCGCCGAACGGACCGGGACGCAGGCGGTGGCACTCGCCGAACGGGGCACGGAGATGAGTACCGTGCTCACCCGGCAGGCCTTCGAGAACGGGCTCCGGGTCCTGCTGGCCATCGGCGGATCGACCAACGCGATCATCCACCTGACCGCCGTCGCCGGCCGCCTCGGGATCCGTCTCGACCTCGAGGACCTCGACCGGATGAGCGCCGAGACACCCGTCCTGGTGGACCTGAAACCGACGGGCGCCTACTACATGGAGGACTTCCATCGTGCCGGCGGCGTGCCTGCTGTCCTGCGCGCGCTCGGGGACCTCATCCACCGCGACGCGCCGACGGTCACGGGCCGTACCCTGGGCGAGGACCTGGACGCCGCGGGGCCCGGCTTCCCCTCCGACATCGTGCGGCCACTCACCGACCCGGTGTATCCGGAAGGCGGTCTCGCCGTCCTGCGCGGCAACCTCGCCCCGGGGGGCGCCATCATCAAGCAGGCAGCGGTGTCCACCCATCTGCTGGAGCACACGGGCCGTGCAGTGGTCTTCGAGGACGCGGCAGACCTCGCGGCACGGATCGACGACGACGCCCTCGACGTCACCGCCGAGGACGTCCTCGTCCTGCGGAACATCGGCCCTGTCGGAGCACCCGGCATGCCCGAGGCCGGCTACCTCCCCATTCCCCGGAAACTCGCCGCGCAGGGAGTGAAGGACATGGTGCGCATCTCGGACGGCCGCATGTCGGGCACCGCTGCGGGCGCCGTCGTCCTCCACGTCACCCCGGAGTCCGCCGTCGGCGGGCCACTGCGGCTCGTGCGGACCGGCGACACCATCACCCTGAGCGTCAGCCGTCGCGCGATCCACCTCGACGTCTCCCCCGAGGAGCTGATGCGGCGCGAGGACGAGCTGGGCCCACCCTCTCCCCCGGCCGCCGCGCGCGGATACCGGAAACTGTATGTGTCGGAGGTGACCCAGGCCGACGAAGGGTGCGACTTCCGGTTCCTGCAGAGCACGGAACTCCCGGATCGGGACGCTCCGCGGGACGTGGTCCATCCGCGAAGCCTGATCCAGGAACCGGGCTGAGAATGCTCGCCTAGGGCACCCCCCCGGGCCGGTGCGCCGCCCGATCGAGCAGCTGCGCCAGGTGGATGCCGCGGCGGTCACTCAGATCCTCGATCTGCGTGCGGCACGAGTACCCGTCCGCGAGCACCACGGCATCCTCCGTGGTCGATCGAATCGCCGGGAGGAGCTGCTGTTCGGCGATTTGGACGGAGATCTCGTAGTGCCCCCGTTCCACGCCGAAGTTGCCGGCGAGCCCGCAGCATCCGCCCAGCTTCTGGACGGTCGCGCCGGCCTTCTCCAGCAATGCGGCGTCGGGACTCCAGCCCATGACGGCGTGGTGGTGGCAGTGCGGTTGCGCCACCACCACGGTTCCGTCCAGACGGGGTGGCTGGTAGCCGGGCACGGTGCCGAGGAATTCGGCGAGGGTGTGTGTGGACCGCGCCACGGCACCGGCGGCCTCGGTTCCCAGCAGTTCCACGGCGTCCGATCGCAACACGCCCGTGCAGGACGGTTCGAGTCCGACGATCGGGATGCCCTCGGCGACGGACCGGTTCAGCTCGTCCACGGTCGAGCGCAGTGTCGTCCGCGCGGAATCGAGCTGTCCCGTGGAGATCCAGGTCAGCCCGCAGCACAGCGGCTTCTCGGGAAGACGCACCTCATAGCCCGCTGCTTCGAGGACACGCACCGCGGCCTGTCCTACTTCGGGGGAGAAGTTGTTGGTGAACGAATCCGCCCACAGCAGGACGGGCTGCGCGGCGGGCGCGGCGGACGGCTGACGCCCCCGGAACCAGGCGTGGAAGGTCCGGGGTGCGAACGCCGGAATGCTCCGGCGCTGGTCGACGCCGGCCATCCGGAGGCCCACCTGGCGGATGCCGGGCAGGCGCATGAGGAAGTTCAGGGCCCGGGGTGCCCGCGCCGCGAGTCCGGCCCAGCGCGGCAACCAGCCCAGCGAGTAGTGCGACGCCGGACGCAGCCTGCCCTTGTAGCTCTGGTGGAGCACTTCGGCCTTGTACGCGGCCATGTCGGTCCCCGTGGGGCAGTCCGAGGAGCAGCCCTTGCAGGAGAGGCACAGGTCGAGTGCGTCATGCACCTCGGTCGCACGCCAGTCGGGTTTGTTCCCACTGGTTGCGCCCCCGTTGATCATCTCCTGGAGCGCCCTGGCGCGGCCGCGGGTCGAGTCCTTCTCCTCGCGGGTGGCGATGTAGGACGGGCACATCACGGCGCTGTTGTCCGCGTGCGCCGCACGGCACAGGCCCACTCCCGTGCAGCGGTGCACCGCCTGGCTGAAGTCACCCGCATCGTGGTGGTAACCGAACCCGAGACCGGTCTGCAGCGGTCCTGCCTCGGCCACGCGCACGTTCGCATCCAGTGGTTCGGGGTCCACGAGGATGCCGGGGTTCAGGAGATCGTCCGGGTCGAGGATCCCCTTTACTTTCCCGAACAGGCCGATGGCCGCGGGTGAGTACATGTACGGGAGGAGTTCGCTGCGGGCCCGCCCGTCCCCGTGTTCGCCCGAGAGGGACCCTCCGTAGCGGGCGACCAGTGCCGCCGCGTCGGTCAGGAACGCGCGGAACGCCGATGCGCCGTCGTCGCGCTGGAACGGGAAGTCGAGCCGGATGTGGACGCAGCCGTCCCCGAAGTGCCCGAAGGGGAACCCGGTGAGGGAGTGCGCCAGGAGGAGCTCGTCGAACTCGCGGAGATAGTCCCCGAGGCTTTCGGGCGGTACCGCGGAGTCCTCCCATCCGGCATGCGCAGGGGCGCCTGCCGGCGACCGCCCGGCGAGCCCTCCCCCGTCCTCGCGGATGCGCCACAGGGCCGCGGCCTGCCGTGCATCGGTGATGATCCTCGAATGCCGGGCGGCATCGATCCCGGCGACGAGCCCGGCGCGGTGGGCCACCTCGAGCGGGTCGTCGCCGGACACCTCGACGAACAGCCAGGCCGCACCCCCCGGCAGTTCGGGAACGGCCTGCGGGCCCTTGCGGGTCCGCACCACCTGGACGATCCGGGAATCCAGTCCTTCGCAGGCCGTGGGCGCGAACGGCAGCACCGCGGGAACGGCGTCGCCGGCGGCCCCGATGTCGGGGAAACCCAGCACCACCATGGTCTTGTGCGGCGCATCGGCCACGAGGCGCACGCCCGCCTCCAGCACGACGGCGAGGGTCCCCTCGCTGCCGACGAGCGCCCGTCGCAGGTCGAAGCCGCGCTCCGGCAGCAGGTGCTCCAGCGAATAGCCGGATACCTGGCGCCCGAACCGGCCCAGTTCGGTGCGGATCGTGCCCAGCTCCGCTCCCACCAGGGAGCGCAGCGCGTCGGTCTCCGGCGACGACGGTGTGCCGTCCGGACCCAGGTGAAGCCGCGTGCCGGACCCGGTGACGACGTCGAGGTGCGTCACGTTGTCCGCGGTGCGCCCGTAGGCGAGAGCGCGTGAACCGCACGCGTTGTTGCCGATCATCCCGCCCACCGTGCAGCGCGTGTGCGTGGAGGGATCGGGGCCGAACCGCAGTCCCTGGGCCAGCGCCACCTTCTGCAGCGTCGCGTGGACCGCCCCGGGCTCGACGACGGCGGTGCGCGCTTCCGCATCGAACGCGAGGACCCGGTTCAGGTGCCGGCTGAAGTCCACGACGACGCCGCGGCCGATCGCGTTGCCGGCCAGCGAGGTGCCGGCACCCCGGGACGTGAACGGGACTCCGCGTTCCCGGCACACCTCGAGGGTGGTGAGGACCTCGTCCAGGTGCCGCGGAAACACGACGGCGGCCGGCTGCACCCGGTACAGCGACGCATCGCTCGAGTACACGGTCCGTGAGGTCGCATCATCCCGCGCATCCTTCACACCACGGGCCTGGAGCTCGGAGACAAGGGACCGGGGTGCCGAAAGCATCATTGCCATAAGTAACATGTTATTCACTTGTCGTGCTCCCCCGGCCACCAACCCTGCAAGGAATTCCATGACCTACGTCGTCCCGGTTCCAACGCTCCCGAGCCTCCCGGTCAGCGGTGGCGACACGCTCTTCCCCGTGCGGCGCGTGTTCTGCGTGGGACGCAATTACGGCGACCATGCGCGCGAGATGGGCACCGATCCGAACCGGGAGCCCCCGTTCTTCTTCCTGAAACCCGCGGACGCCGTCTTCACGCCGCAGCGGCCTGCGACGTCGGACGATGCCCGACCGGCAGTCCCCTACCCGCCGCAGACGGCAGATCTCCACCACGAGGTCGAACTCGTCGTCGCGCTCGGTCAGGGCGGCACGGATCTCGATTCGGCGGACGCCCTCGATCTCGTGTGGGGCTACGGCGTCGGAGTGGACCTGACCCGACGCGATCTGCAGGCCGAGGCGAAGAACCTCCGGCGTCCGTGGGATCTCGCGAAGGGCTTCGATTTCTCCGGCCCGTGTTCACCGCTTCGACCGGTCAGCGAGGTCAAGCATCCCGCGCAGGGCCGGATCTGGCTCAGCGTGGACGGCTCGATCAGGCAGGTGGGAGATCTCGGCGACCAGATCTGGACCGTGCCCGAGATCATCGCGCACCTCTCCCGGTCCGTCACCCTGCGTCCCGGCGATCTCATCTTCACCGGCACTCCGGCGGGTGTGGGGGCACTGACCCGCGGAAGCACGGTGACGGCCGGCATCGACGGCGTCGCCGAGCTCTCCTTCACCGTCGAGTGAGCCGGACACCGCCACGTCCGGCCGCCCGGCAGCCCCTCGCCGACCAGGTCCACAGCGCACTGCTCGGGCAGCTCCTCGATGGCCGGCGGAAACCGGACGAGGTCCTCAACCTCGTGTACCTCGCCAGGGAGTTCGGGGTCAGTCAGACTCCGCTGCGGGAAGCACTCGCCAGACTCGAACACACGGGTCTGGTGCTTCGCGAGGCCCACAAGGGGTACCGGGTGGCACCGCTGTTCAGCATGGAGGATCTGCGGAAGATCATGGACGCCCGCCTGGTCCTCGAGCCGGCCCTCGCCTATGAGGCAGCCCTGCGGGTGACCCCGGAATTCCTCGAGCGCCTGGCCGAGACCATCAGCAACCTCGAGACCGGCGCGCACGTCCCCGACAGCCCTCCGGTCACGAGCTTCCTCCGGGCGGACGAGCAGTTCCACGCGGCGATCGCCCGCCAGGCCGACAATGCGTTCCTCGAGGACGCCTGGAAGTCCTTCGGTGGGCAGGCTCAGCGCTTCCGGTTGTATGCCAGAACCCACTCGACGGCACCGGCCACCACCGCGGCCGAGCACCGTGCAATCCTCGACGCGTTCACCCGGCGCGATGCGGAGGGTGCCTCCTCCGCCATCCGGGCGCATATCGAGAACGCGAAGGTTCGCGCCCTGCAGGACCGCCAGGTGGTCGCCTCGGAGGATTGAGGACGGGAGCTGCACGGAACCCTGCCGGGCCGGCTTCTTATCCGAGCGGTGTAAGAATCATCCCGGTTCCGGCCCTGCCACAGATCCCGCGAAGATGCTCGAGGAGGCTCTCGGGGATCGGGATGCCGTTGTGGCCGCGGCTCGCGCGTGCGGCGGTTTCGGGGTCGCCGGGAAGGATGACACCGGGCTCGTCCCGCATCATGAGGCGCAGGAGGTCGTCGACGTAGCGCGCGGTCTCCCCACCCTCCGCCACGCTCGCCGGATCGATCACCAGGACGAAGTGTCCGAGATTGTCGCTGTCGGCGTCCTCCAACGGAAGCGCGGCCCCCGAGAACGCTGCGCTGAGCACAGTGACCATCAGGCTGAGGCCGAAGCCCTTGTGTCCGCCGGTCTCCGAGCTGGAGCCCCCGAGCGGACTGAGCGTTCCCTCCCCCGTGGTCAGCAGGGAGTATGCGAGGGCAGCATCGGTCACGGGATTGCCCTGTCCATCGTTGACCCAGCCGGAGGGCAGGTCCCGTCCATTCAGGGCGTAGGCCTTCACCTTGTTCATCGCCACGACGCTCGTGGACATGTCGACCACGAGCTCCCCTCCGCCCGCGCGGGGTGCGGCGAAGGCAATCGGGTTCGTCCCGAGAATCGGCGTCGTGCCTCCCAGTGCCGCCACCACGGGTGTCCGCGTCGTCGTCATCATGAGGGCAACCAGGCCGCGCTGTGCGGCGCTCCGGACGTAGTAGCCGAGCGCTCCCAGGTGGTGCGAGTTACCCACCGCCACCGCCCCGATCCCGCAGACAGTGGCTTTCCGAATGGCCAGCTCCAACGCGTGGAGACCCGCCGGGTGTCCCAGGCCGGCACCGGCGTCGACGACGGCGAAGGCCGGAGCGTCCCGCACCACGCGGGGGACGGCGTCGAGCCTGACGCGGTTCTCGGACCGGAGCTTCTCGTACAGCATCAGCATCGAGACGCCATGGGAGTCGATGCCTGAGAGATCGGTGTCCACCAACACCGTCGCCGTAGCGGCCGCCGATTCACCCGGCATCCCCCAGGCGCGAAGAATAGCGACGATCTGCTCGTGCACCTGTGCGGCGTCGAAGCGGCGCGTCTCTTCCTGGCTCACCGGTTCCGCTCCTCCATCTCGTCGGCGATGCGCCGGCCGATCTCCAGCGCGGCGGTCGCGGCCGGCGATGGCGCATTGAGCACGTGGATCTGGCGGGGCGCCCGCTCGAAGTAGAAGTCGTCGACGAGGTCGCCGTTCCTGCGCATCGCCTGCGCGCGGACCCCCGCGTGGGTCGGCACGAGGCTGTCGTCACCGAGGTCCGGGACGAGCTCCCGGAGGCTTGCCAGGAACTTCTTCCGGGACAGGGAGCGGGAGACCTCGGACAGCCCCACTTTCCAGTATTTCGCGCCGAGCTTCCACAGTCCGGGCCAGGCAGCGCTCTCGAGGACGTCCCGCGGATTGATCGTGAGCCAGGTGTACCCTTCACGCGCCAGGGCGAAGACCGCATTGGGCCCTGCATGGACCCCGCCGCCGATCATCTTCGTCAGGTGGACGCCGAGGAAGGGGAGACTCGGGTCCGGTACGGGGTAGATCAGGCCGCGCACCAGATGGGACTGGTCCGGGGTGAGTTCGAAGTACTCGCCGCGGAACGGGATGATCCGCACCTCCGGGGTGAGGCCGGCCAGCCGCGCGATGCGGTCACTGTGCAGGCCGGCGCAGTTGATGAGCTCATCGGCGGAGATCTCCCCGCTGGAGGTCGAGACGGTCACGGACCGGTCGTCGGCGGAGATTCCGACGACCTCCGTTCCCAGCCGGATCTCACCCCCGGCCTCGATGATCAGCCGTCCGAGCACGTCGCAGATCCCCCTGTAATCGACGATTCCCGTCGAATCGACCCGGAGTGCTGCCACGCAGGCAACATGCGGTTCATGCTCGCGGGCATCTTCGGGGGAGATCATCCGGCAGGGCACCCCGTTCGCGAGGCCACGGCGGTGGAGCTCCTCGAGCGCCGGAACCTGATCCTGCCGGGTGGCGACCACCAGCTTCCCGCAGATGTCCACTGCCACCCCGTGGTCCTCCGCGAACCGTCGCATCGATTGCGCGCCCGCAGTACCAAGGGTCGCCTTCAGGCTCCCCGGCGCGTAGTACAGCCCGGAGTGGATGACGCCCGAGTTGTTCCCGGTCTGGTGGTCTGCCAGCCGGGGTTCCTTGTCGACGACGGTCACCCTGTAACCGCGCAGCCCCAGCTCATAGGCGGTGGCCAACCCGACGATTCCAGCACCTACAACTACTACGGAGTTCTTCATTCTCGTGTACCTCGTCTGACATCGTTGTCGTAGATCACCGCGAACCTCCCACAACTCTATATGGTGTGCCTGAACAATATAGAGTTGCGAGCCAGGCAAGGTCGCCGTGTCAGGAGGCTTGCTTCGCAGGACCCGACGGAAGGACGTGCCGTGCCAACTCCCCCGAAGCGCCAGGACCTCGACCTGCTGAGCTCCCTCGTCGTCCGCAAGGCCCTGGACGGCGTCGTCCTTCCGGCCTTCCGGCGAGCGTCCGGTCTCTCGGTCCGGACCGAGTATCTTCCGACCACCCTCCTCCTCGAGAAGCTCGACGCCGGCGCCGCACCGGAGGTGCTGATCGGGACCCGGAAAGCGCTGCAGGACCTCGAGGCCTCGGGCGTTCTCGCCGGCGGACGTGCGGTGCCCCTCGTGAGGTCCGCGATCGGCCTCGGCGTGGCCCCGGGTGCCGAGTCTCCTTCGATCGCCACCGAAAGCGACCTCGTCGACGCGCTGCTCGGCGCCCGGTCCGTCGCGTTCTCTCGCGCCGGGCAGAGCGGGGTCTTCTTCCAGGAGCTCCTCGTCCGACTCGGCATCGCGGAGCAGGTGCTCGCACGGGCGACTGCCCTCGAATCGGGCTTCACGGGCACCGCCCTGATGGACGGGCGCGCCGACCTCGCCCTGCAACAGGTCAGCGAACTGCTGTTCATCGATGGCATCGAGACCGTGGTTCCCCTGCCGGAAGAATGTCAGCAGCACACCGACTTCTCCGTTGCCCTGGGCCCCGGCGCACAGGGCAAGGCCGCAGCACAACGTCTCGTCGACCACCTGACGGGCGGGCCGGCACGGGACGCCTACATGGCGACCGGACTGCAGAACATCAGCCCCTGATTCGACGGTGTTCAGGGGACCTCAGGGAACGCTCTATTCACCGTCTCCGACTGCACCGCCGGCATCCAATGATCCCGAGAAAGTGATCTCCGGTGTGGGTCCGGATGTGCCTGTATAGGTCTGCCCTGAGTCGCCGGCACGCAGAACGGCAGGGTCGTTGTAGACCGACCTTTCGCCGTCGTCGGCCGCAAACATCGTAGCCACGGCGCCTGGCGTCAGTGCGGCGGCTGCGATCGCACCAGGAATCCGTGAGGCGGGATCCTCCGCGGAGGAGCCCGCCACCAACTCGATTCGGATTGGTACGCTCCTGCCGCCATCGTCGGCTGCCATGTCGTCCTCCGTCCTTTTGGCCGATGCTTGAACTCCGATGATCCTCCGCGGGGTGTAGCAGTCAAGAGAGGGCTGACCACCATCATCGGGATTCCTCAAGGCCTTCGGTGTCGGCGGGCCCTCCGGCCGTTGTGCGGAGTGATGGCGCTACCTATGATTTCCCTGCCGGGGGCGGATTCTGGTCTCGACCAACTGCATCGGGGGCCATCCCATGACCGACTTCTTCACCATGAAACCCGGCGAAGCCGCGCCGCCCGTGCCCGCAGGGCCCATCCTCTGCACCGGGTCGGCGGGCATGCGGCGCATCCACCGCTTCTTCCTGTGGGCGTACGGCGAGGCGCCCGGCCTCGTGCAGTCCGTCGAGCCGGGCGACACCGCCCGCGCCTCCTATGTGGGCGAAGTGCTGGGCAACTTCGACAACGTGCTCCATGTCCATCACGAAGGCGAGGATCTCCTCATGTACCCGCGCCTGGCGGACAGAGCACCCGTGTGCGCGCTGCATGTGGAGCAGATGCTGGAGCAGCATCGGCAGGTCACGCAGCGACTCGACAGCATCGAGCCGGTTCGCCGGCGCTGGATGGAGACGGCGGACGCAGACACGGGAAAGGACCTCGCTGAACGGTACGAAGACCTGTCGACAGTCCTCCAGGTGCACCTGCGCCGAGAGGTCACGGAGGTGATGCCCGTTGTCGACAGGGTGCTGACCGAGAAGGAGATAGGCGAGGTCGCGGAGCACGGTATCGACACGTTCGACAAGAAGTTCCTGGTCGGCTATCTCGGGATGGTGCTCGCAACGAATCCGCCCGGCGACAGGGAGGAACTCTTCAAGGAGATCCCCCTGCCGGTCCGGATCGCGTACCGGCTCTTCGGGCGCAGGCTGTACCGGAAGCAGTACGCCACCCTCTTCCCGGGACGAGCCATTCCCGACACGCTCTGAGCCGCTTCGAAGGGGACTGCGGTACTGGCGAGACGGGGACGAAAGACTCTGACCACGCGGCATGGACCGGGCTGAAGATCGACTCCTACGCAGGCGCGATGGTGCCGTCGTCACGCAGAGCGATGGCGCCGCTATCCATCCAGGTCGCTGGATAGCACCGCCAAGCACCCCGAGGAGTGGAGCGTGCCGAGGAACCAGTCCAAGATCTTCCTGGACAGGACCGACGCCGGCCGGCAGTTGGGGCAGCGGCTCGCCGGGTTGCGGGGTCAGGACGTGGTGGTGCTGGGTCTGCCCCGGGGCGGTGTCCCGGTGGCCTTCGAGGTGGCGAAAGCCCTCGATGCGCCGCTGGACGTGATCGTGGTGCGGAAACTGGGCGTTCCGTTCCGGCCGGAAGTTGCCATGGGCGCCATCGGCGAGGGCGGCGCCCGGGTTCTCGAACCACGCGTCCTCTCGCGGGCCCGTATCACGGAGGAGGACCTGAGAACGGTCGAGAGGGCGGAACGCCAACTCCTGGAAAGGCGACTGACCCGGTACCGGCAGGGAAGGACCCGGGCAGATGTCCACGCGCGCGCCGTCGTCGTGGTGGATGACGGCATTGCCACCGGCTCCACTGCACGGGTGGCGTGCCAGGTCGCCAGGCAGCTCGGCGCCGCAAGGGTGATCCTGGCGGTGCCCGTCGCGCCGGCCGGCACGGTGGCCTCGTTCACGGAAGCGGACGGGATCGTGTGCCTGGTTTCGCCGCGGAACTTCGAGGCGGTGGGCTGTTACTACGACGACTTCTCGCCCACCGAGGACGACGAAGTGGTGAGGCTGCTCGATCTGGGCTCGCAGCCGAACCGACGGGCTTCTGAGCCGCCCGGAAAGCAGGGGCCAGCTCGCGGCTCCTGGGTCCTGGGACTCCACCGGCGGAACCGACAACACCGAAGGAGCATCACATGGAACGAGTCATCGACAAGGTAGCGCTGATCACCGGGGGTGCACGCGGCATCGGCGCTGCTGTGGCATTGCGGCTGCATGGCGAAGGGGCAAAGGTAATCATCGGCGACATCCTGGACGAAGCCGGACGGGAAACTGCGGAGCGTATGGGCTCCGGCGCTCTCTACGTCCACCTCGATGTGACCGATCCGCAGGACTGGCAGACGGCAGTGGACGCCGCCGTCGAGACGTTCGGGGGCCTGAACATCCTGGTGAACAATGCCGGCATCGTGAACTTCGCCTCCCTCGAGGATTACACCCTCGAACAGTGGAACGCTGTCATCGCCGTGAACCTGACCGGCACGTTCAACGGGATCAAGGCCGCAATACCGGCACTCAAACAGTCAAGAGGCGGGTCGATCATCAACATCTCCTCGATCGCCGGCATGCGCGGCTATGAACAGATCTCGGGATACTCGGCGTCAAAGTTCGGCGTGCGGGGACTCACCAAGAGCGCTGCCCTGGACCTGGGACCCCATCGCATCAGGGTCAATTCGGTCCATCCCGGAGTCATCTCCACCCCGATGACGGCCGACATCCAGGCTGACATGAGCCACGTGGCACTCGGCCGCGAAGGCCATCCGGGGGAAGTCGCGAACCTCGTCCTGTACCTGGCGTCGGACGAGTCGTCGTTCGTTACCGGAGCCGACTTCGTCATCGACGGCGGCGAAACGGCGGGCACGGTGACCCGTCGCGAGGAGACCTAGAACGCCTGCGGCGGATGAAGGGGACTACCGCCTGGATCAGCCCTCAGGTGTCAGCCGCGGTCCAACACCGGCGACCGCATGTGCCCCGGACGGTGCCGTTATGGGATACGGGGCGGCGATCTGACGCTTGATCTGCTCGAGCTCGTCCTTGAGCGAATCGACAGTGGCAAGGTACTTCCTGAACTCAGCCTTCCGGCGTCGAGCATTGTTGAAGCTGACAAACGCGGCGACGATGGCCACCGGGACCGACACCAGCAGAGCCCACCCGGACGTAGCGAGGAGGTCCAGCGTGACGGGGAGGGCCTGCTGGAATGCACGGAAGTCGTTGACCCCGCCCACGACTCCTTCCAGCGCGGTGTCCAGGGGTTCCAGGTAATCCCCCACCAGGGGCGTCTCGGAGAGCGATGGAGCGCTCAGCGACGCCATCCCCTCAGGGGACCACCGCGGATCACTGAAGTGGTTTAGGACGTAGACCCCAGCGGCCGCGTTGAGTGCGGCGAACAGGAGAACGGCACCCAGCGCAATCCAATGAAGAATGCGTGGCAACAGGAAGCCGGCCACCAGCGCGACGACGGCGGGGACAACCCACGTGAAGATGCGAAGTGCGTCTAGGCTCACGCCGCCCAGTAGATCCAAGGAATGCCCCCATAGAGATGAAGTCGATGCGTGCCTCGGCTCTTCAGCTCTGAGACCTCGCCGTCAGGCTACATCTCCTCCTCGGTCGTGGCGGGCAGCGACACCGAGGGTGACGCCCCCATACGACGGCGGGCCGCCCACCAAAAGGTGAGCGGCCCGCCGTTGGTCGCAGGAATCTAGAAGACGCGGATGGGGATCTCCGCCGGGTCCATGAGCAGCCCCTCGATCTCGTCGTCGAGCCGGACCAGCGTGATGGACGCACCCGCCATGTCCAGGGACGTGCAGTACTCCCCCACATAGCTGCGGCCCACACTGATGCCCTGCTCGGCGAGGCGCTTGTGCGCCCGCCCGTACAGCAGGTACAGCTCGCTGATCGGGGTGCCCCCGAGGCCGTTGATCATGAGCGCCACGCGGTCGCCCTCCTTGAAGGGCAGGTCCTTCACGATGGGGGCGAGCATCTCCTCGACAATCTCATTGGCCGGCATCATCTTCCCCCGACGGCGGCCCGGCTCGCCGTGGATGCCCACGCCGATCTCGATCTCGTCGTCGCCGAGTTCGAACAGCGGGCTGCCCTTGGCCGGCGGCGTGCACGCGGTGAGCGCGACGCCCATGGTCCGCGTCACCGAGTTCACCTTCTCGCCGATCCGGACGATCTCGCCGAGGTCCGCGCCCCGCTCGGAGGCGGCTGCGACGGCCTTGATGACGAAGAAGTTGCCCGCCACCCCGCGGCGCCCGATCGTGTAGGTGGAGTCCTCCACGGAGACGTCGTCGTTGATGAACAGCGTCTTCACCTCGATGCCGTCCGCCGAGGACATCTCCTCGGCCATCTCGAACACCATCTTGTCGCCCGTGTAGTTGTTCACCAGCAGGAGCACGCCCTTGGGGGACGCCATGAGCTTGGTGGTCTCGTACACGTAGTCGAACGGCGGGGCCGCGAACACGTCGCCGGGGCACGCGGCGTCGAGCATGCCCTTGCCCACGATCATCACGTGGGCGGGCTCGTGCCCGGAGCCGGAGCCCTGCACGATCGACACCTTGCTCTCGTCGGGGCCGTCGGCGCGCATGATCAGGTTGTACTCGGGCACGTACTTCAGGGTGTCCGGGTTGGCGAGCGCCAGGCCCTCGAGCATCTCGGGGACGAACTGCTGCGGATCATTGACGAACTTCTTCATGGGGACTCCACATCGTTGTGAGGGTTGGACGGGTGGGGAAGGAAGAGTCAGGGCCAGTCGGCCACGATGCGCTCGACGATGACGGCCACGGCTACCGCGCCGGCATCGGGCGAACCGATGCTGCGCTCCCCGCTGTAGCTGGCGCGGCCGCGCCTGGCCTCCATGGTCGACGTCGCATCCGCGCACTCGCGGACCTTCGCGGCGAACGCCGCCCGGCACTCCTCCGGGGAGGCGCCCGCGGCGAGCTGGCGTTCCAGCTCGTCGGTGGCGGGGATGAGGGCATCGAGCAGGGTCTTGTCGCCGAGGTCCGAGTTGCCGCGCTTCTTGATGCCGTCGGTGGCACCGCGGAGCATGGCGACGACGGCGGCCCCGTCGATCGTGTCGGTGGTCTTCGCGGCGGCGGACGCCCGGAGGAACGCCGTGCCCCACAGCGGCCCTGAGGTGCCGCCGATCCTGCTGGAGATGGCGAGCGCGATCTGCTGCAGGAAGGTGGCGGCGTCGTCGCGCTTGAGCGAATCCCAGTCCGCCAGGACCTTCTCGAAGCCGCGGGCGAGGGAGTAGCCGAGGTCGCCGTCGCCCACCACGGCGTCGAGGTCGCCGAACTCCTTCTCCTTCTCGACGGTGGTCTGCGCCAGGGAGCGGACGACGTACTCGACGTCGTCGATCTTGGTGGTACTCATGGTGTCTCCGTTCCGGTGGACGGTGCAGGGGAAGTCGCAGTCGACGAGGTGGCAAGCAGGGCCTGCAGGGTAGCGAGGGTGACGACGCCATCGACGCCGACGCCGTGCGGGTCCTCGAGCACCTCGGCCCGCTCGCCGTCCGGGTCGCCGAGAGAGCTGACGACGAGCGCCGCCCCCGTGAAGTCCTCCCCGCGGGTGAACCCGCTGACGGTCACCACGGTGGCCAGGCCGGCGTCGACGGCGGCGCGCAGCCCGTTGCCGCTGTCCTCGACGACGATCGCGTCGTCGGCCGGGACCCCGAGCTCCCTCAGCGCCAGCAGGTAGATGTCGGGCGCGGGTTTCTTCGCGGGCACGACGTCGCCGGCGAACACCGCGAAGTGCGCGGCGAGGTCCTTCCCGACGGCGTGCGTCAGGACGGCGCGGACCGCGGGTTCCGCAGAGGTGGAGGCGACGGCGAGCGTCCACCCGGCGTCGTGCGCCTCCTTCACGATGCGGGCGATGCCCGGCCGGGCCGGCATGACGCCACTCTCGACGAGCCCTTTGTAGATCTCGGTCTTCCGCTTGTGCCAGGCGAGGATCGCGGCGTCGGTGGAGGCGTCGTCGTCCAGGCTGAGCTCGGCGACCAGCGCGGGGGTGAGGATGCTGCGCATCCGCTCCTTGCCGCCGCCGATCTTCACCCGCTCGGCGTACTCGTCGACGCTCCACTGCACGGGCACGCCGAACTCGGCGAAGGTCCGGTTGAAGGCGGGCAGGTGGCCGTACTGCTCGGTGTCGGCGAGCACGCCGTCGCAGTCGAAGATGAGGGCGGGCATGCTCAGCGGCCGCCCTTGCCGGCGCTGCCGAACTGCGTGCACAGGTCCGCGACGAGGGCGATAACGTCGGCCCGCGTGTGCTTGAACAGCGACGGCGGGTCCCACTTGTTCTTCTGCTCGGCCTCCTTCAGGAACGCCAGGCTGGACTGCATGTACGTCTCCTTGAGCGCCGTGGAGATGTTGACCTTCGCGCAGCCTCGGGCGATGAGGTCTGCGAACTGTTCGGCGCTCAGGCCGCTGCCGCCGTGCAGGGCGATCGGGACGCTGCGGGCCTCGACGAGCTGCGTGACGCGGTCGGCGTCGAGCACCGGGGCGGCCTTGTAGCTGCCGTGGGCGTTGCCGATGGAGGGGGCGAAGACGTCGATCCCGGTGGCGTCGATGAACGCGAGGGCCACCTCGAGGGTCTGCTGGCGGGACACGTCGTCGGATCCGTGATCGTCCTCGACGCCGGTGATCGCCTCGATCTCGCCCTCCACCTGTGCGTTGTGGCGGCGGGCCTCGGCGACCACCTCAATGGTCTGGCGCTGGTTCTCCTCCACGGGGAGCTCGGACGCGTCGAAGAGCACCGAGTTCCAGCCGACCCGCAGGCAGTCCGTGATGACCTCGCGGTCCGGGCAGTGATCCAGGTGCAGGGTGACGGGCACCTCGATGCCGCGCGTCATGGACCGCCACATGTCGAAGAGCACACGGGAGCCGATGGTACGCACGGTCTTCACCGAGGTCTGCAGGATTACCGGGGAGTTGGCCTCCACCGCGCCGGCGAGTACGCCCTCCATGGTGAGGTCGTTGAAGATGTTGATGGCGGGCACGCCGTAGCGTGCCTGGAATGCCGGGTCGACGATGTCCTTCAGTGGTACTACAGCCACAATATGTTTCCTCCTGGTCAGGCTTCCCCCCACGCTAGGTGGGCGCCCCTCCCATGGGTATGGGGGTTCTCCCTCCCCCGGCCTGGGGGGAATCACCACCCCGGGTAATCACCACCTCGCCAGCAGCGGACGCGGGTGGTTGAGTGGGCCGCGGCCGTTCGGCCTCCCGCTTCAACGACGAAGGACACCCATGACACCAGGATCAGTACTCGAGACCATCACGTCGGAAGAAGCCCGCATCGTCATCGACGCTGCGGCAGCGAAGGCAACGGAGATCGGCCAGCCCATGGACATCGCCGTGGTCGACGCCGGCGGGAACCTGAAGGCGCACGTGCGCATGGACGGCGCGAACATCGGCAGCATCACCATCGCGATCAACAAGGCCTACACGGCCATCGCCTTCCAGTGCGAGACCGGAGACCTGCAGGGCGTCACCCGCCCGGACGGTCCCATCTACGGACTGAATGATGCGCATGGCGGACGCCTCGTGGTGTTCCCCGGCGGCATCCCGCTGGTGCGCGACGGCAGCATCATCGGCGCGATCGGTGTCTCCACCGGCACCATCGAGCAGGACCAGGAAGTGGCCTCCGCCGGCGCCGCCGCCTACCTGGAGTTCGCGCTCGCCTGACCCTCGTGCTGCGAGCCACCAGTATCGTGCGGTCAGATTGTCGGGCCTTCCGCAGTATTCACCCGCACTGTGCCGCTCACACACTTCTCGATCGTCTCCGTCGTGGTGACGACCGCGCGTTAGTGCTATCGACCGCTAGACCTCGGCCGAAGAATCGCCTGTGTCAAGTTCGCGAGCCGTCAGCGAGCTTGGCTCACACGTTTCCAGCGCGCAACTCTTCGCTTCGACAAGCTAGCTCACCCTGACAGGTCGGACGATCGCTGCGCGATAAACTGCTGCACGTCCCTGCCACTTTCTAGTGCAATAGTTTGATTTCCAAGTCGACGGTAGATGATCTTATCATCCACCCACGCAGGACTTTTACTCTGCATAACCGTAATGACCAGGATTCTCTTCCCGCGAAAATCGTGAAAATCAGTGCGTACATTATCGGTGACTAACTGACGATCAATCCGTTCCGCCAAGAGATCACCTCGCACCCATCGCTCATACCGGTCGAGACTGCCTTTGAAAAGGTTGAGATCGGGCTCAATACCCTTTGCTATCCCCTCGTCAGATATTCCAACCAGTAAGCTGCCGCCCTCAGAGTTCAGGAATGCAGCGACGGTCTTCACTACTGCATCCTCCATCCTTGAATCCTTGGCCTTGGTATACAGATTTATTCTGCTTGTCTCCTTAAACTCAATTACTTGAGATTCACCCTTCCGCACGAGTGCGGCGAGGTCATCGGATTCGCCCGTTCGCGAAGAAACTACCGGAGATGCCCCAGCTCGGAGCGATTCGCTCAATGATTGCAACGCCGCGAGGGTGGAACTATAGCGCACTCCATCACTATCCCGCCTAAGCAGGTTTAGCAGTATTAGATCATCTGCAGCATCTCGCGCGTCCAAATCACCAAGCACCCAATCGTTCAACTCATCCGGAGAGATAGTGCTGTCTAGTAGGGCCGCTGCAGAAGGATAATGTATTCCGAGAGCTGCTATTATGCCCGCCCAAGCTTCTGCGGCGCGATCGGACCACTCCTGCGATTTCACTAGGACGTCGTCGCCTCGAATTTCGAGCACTGCAAGGGAACCATCTCGATCGCGATCGCGGACGGCACGCCTCACCGTGGAGGCAAGATCACGAACGAAATACGGGAAACCGCCGGTGAGCCGGTGCACCTCCACTACTGCATCGTCTTTCCAATCGAGAAGCATCGGGCGGCCCAACTCCCGAAGCAATCCAGCAGTTTCTTCGAGACTGAATGACGTGAGGTAGACGCTCTCCACTTGATTGAACATCGGATTATCGATAGTTCCATCTGGGCCAAGAGAACTACTCCTAAACATTCGATTCGCCACGCCACTGAATACCAACGAAACGTTCTCGCGCGCCTGAGCAGCCGACCGTAAAGAACCTAGTAGTACTTTGATCGACATTGGATTTGTTTGGGCAATAGCCGCTGCGCTTTCCACTTCGTCTACTGCAATGACAATTCGGACGTTAGGGTTTCTCGATGCAACCCGTTTGATTCTGTCGGAAAGAGTTGCAGGACTCAACCCGTCTACAGCCTGGTCCGCTTCGTTTCCGACCCAGACATCGATTCCTTTTGATTTTGCAACTTTCAACTCTTCATTTAGGCTCGAAGCAATAGAGCTTGCCAACTCTTCAGCTGAATGTGCTTCCAGCATCTGAAAGTCAGCGATCGGCATTATTATTCGTCGCGGTAAAAGTACTCGCTTCAGCTCTCGGAGCACCGACGTCTTTCCAGATCGACGAAGTCCCAGAATCGCGACATTCTGGTCTCCTTCTATTGCGGCAGTCAAGCTGCGCAGCAGTCCTGCTCGCCCAAAAAAATCGATACCACTCACAGGGTTTTGTGTTTGATAAAGATCTCGTTCACCCAATCGCAACTGCAAGTTCATAACAAGAGCTTCCAGTAGGTCCGTTGCATTTTGCTCCGCTATACTGACAGGAACGATAGTAAGTTCGCTATAAGAGTCGTTCTGCCATTCATCAACCTTAGAGTGGATCTGGGGGTCTTCGGATATCAGAAATGCCACCCGTCGAGAGGGTGTAAATCGTTCTGAACGCACGGCCTCTTGCTGCAGAGAGCGCACGATATCTCCCGTCCGAAGCGTGATTGCGTTGAAAGATCTGCGTTGGAAGTCTCTGAATGGGACGAAGTAAGCAGCAACCTCCCCATTAATCCCGAATCGTCGCTCGAGGTCGTCACCAAGACGCAGGAGGACAAGGCCAGAACTCTTCAGATCAGCGTCCTGACCCACTGGCGCCAGGAAGAACGATGGATTGGGGTTACTTGCCGTCTGCAGTGCCTTGTCCAGCATTCTTGCAGCCGGAAATCGGGTGAAAAATCTCTCGCGAATGCTGCTTAGCGACATGGATGTCCTCTTCTTTAGAAGTTATGTCGAGCTTACGACCTGTAACTGTTAGATGGCGAAGTAGGCGGAAGCACCTCCAGATGGCTGATTGGAGGCCTACGAGATAGACGTGTTCTCGGAACCTGAAAGCCCCTGACTCGGGCAGCGGACTTGGGTAGTAGGGGTTGGCGGTGAAGGACGAAAGCTTTGTCGAAGAACGCCCGATCCGGTAAGGAACCGCACCGCAATGGGCGCCCATTGGCGTCTCCACGGGCACCGTCGAGCAGGAGCAGTAAATTGCCGGCGCGGGCGTCGCCGCCTACCGAGATGCCTACTGTGAGAGCAGACGACGGGCGGCTACGTGCCGGATTCGGCGATCCGCTTGATGGCGGCGAGCGTTTTCGGGATGCCGTCGAGCGCCTGCTGGGTCCGGTCGGTGATCTGCGCGGGCACATCATCGCCGAACTTCTCCTCGAACAGGGCGATGCCGCCCGGCAGGAAATCCCAGGATTCGGTCACGGTGGTCCCGGTGCCGGTCGACGTCAGCGTGTAGCCCCAGCGAACCCGGTCGCCGCCGACCACCCACGCGAACTCACGGCCGCGTTCTGCGGCCACGACCTGCGACCGGGTCTCCCAGGTGCGGTGCGGAAGCTCGTTGTGCCCGGTGAACCAGGAACCCACCTGGCCTGCAGCGGCGTTGTCGTCCCACCAGCACCGGGTGCAGACCGGACTCCACTCGCCGGTGCGGGTGATGTCGGAGACGAGCTCGTAGACAGTCTCGGCTGACGCCTGGATGGTGATGGACTCCTGGTGGTGGCGGATCTCGGTCTGGCTCTTGCGCCTATTCTCACAGAGCTCCTGCATGGTCCCCCGCCGGCGCGGGGATCGGCGGGGACCACTCTGTGCCTGCATAGACTGGGGCCTCGCGCCGGCTACGAAAGGCCCCTCCATGTTGAACACCGAACGAACCGGCGCCGGGAGGCCACTCGTCCTCGTGCACGGGCTCGGCTCGAGCGTCCGCACCTGGGACCCCATCCTCTCCCTGCTGCGGGAACAGCGCGAGGTCATCGCCATCGACCTCCCCGGGTTCGGCAGCAGCAAGCCGCTCGCGGGCGAGGTGACCATCGCGACCCTCACGGACGCCGTCGCGCAGTTCCTCGAGCAGGAGAACCTGCGCGATGCGGATCTCGTCGGAAGCTCGATGGGCGGGCGTATTGTGGTCGAGCTGGCGCGGCGGGGCCACGCCGGCAGCGTCGTCGCCCTCGATCCCGGAGGATTCTGGAGCGACACCCAGGTGCGCATCTTCAACGGCAGCATCACCGCGTCCATTGCCCTGGTACGGCGCCTCCAGTCCGTCCTGCCGTCACTCGTCCAGCAGGCTGCGGGCCGGACGGCGCTGCTCGCCCAGTTCTCAGCGGCCCCCTGGAAGCTCGACCCGGACCTCGTGCTCACTGAGCTCCGCGGATTCGCCACCTCGCCCAGTCTCGATGATGCGCGGAAGTCGCTCGCGCAGGGACCGCGCCAGGCCGGCGCGCCGAAGGGGACGATCAAAGGCACGCTGGCGTTCGGCTGGGGCCGGGCGGACAGGGTCACCCCGCTCAGCGAGGCCGCCGTTGCCGTGTCCCTCTATCCGGACGCCACCCTGCACGTCTTCGAGGACTGCGGGCACTTCCCGCACTGGGACCAGCCACAGGAGACAGCCCGGTTCATCCTCGACGCCACCGCCGCTGGGTCCTCGTAACTGTCCGCTGAGCCGGACACCTGGCAAGCGTGCCGGCGGCGCGACGCCTACCTTGAGTTCGCGATCGCCTGACCCTGGCGCTGCAGCCCCACCAGCATGGTGCGGTTGCGGGCCCCGGTCTTCCGGAGCATCGCACTCACGTGCTTCTCGACGGTCTTGACCGAGATGGCCAGCCGCGTGGCGATCTGCTTGTCCGCCAGGCCTTCGGCCAGGAGGTCCCGGACCTCGAGTTCACGGGCAGTCAGTTGGATCGACTCCCCGGTGTCCGTCGCACGGGTCTCCGTGAGTCGCGTGAACATCGCCCCGTCCAGCAGGGCGTCGCCGCGGGCTGCGGCGACGACGACGCGCGCCACCTCCGCCGGTGCGGAGGAGAGGGAGAGAAAACCGCGCACGCCTGACGACGCCGCAGCCGCCAGCTGCTCGTCGGTGGGGCGGTCGACGACGGCGACCACCGGCCGCTCCACGGTGTCGCTCTCCTGCGTCCGGATGTGGGCGTACTCGGCGAGCAGGTGCTCGTCGAGGACGAGCATGTCCGGCTGCAGAAGGGAGACCGATTCCGTGAGGTCCTCCAGCGTCCCCACCTCCCCCAGCACCTGCACGGACGGTTCGGACGTCTCGAGGAGCCGGACCAGGCCGGCCCGCAGCAGGGGCTGCGCGCAGGCCACGAGGACCTTCCACCGTTCCCGTGATGCGTCGCCGTTCGAGGAGTAGGGCACCTCGGCGCGGACGCTTGTGCCCCAGCCCGGCGTCGAGTCCACATGGAGCTCGCCGCGCAGGAAGTGGGCGCGGGCGGCCATGCCGTGCAGCCCGAGCCGGCTGCCCTTCAGGCTCGTCGTCTCCGGGTCCTCGAACCCGCGGCCGTTGTCCTCGATGACGGCGGCGATACCGGTGGTGTCGTAGAAGATGCCCACCCGGCACGTTCTCGCGTCCGCGTGCACCACGCCGTTGGCGATCGCTTCCTGGATGATCATGAAGAGCTGGTGAGCCACCGCCGGCGCCAGGTCGTGGGGCTCGCCGGTGACCAGGAACGTCACGTCGATCGGGTAGCTCGCGTTGATCCGGTCGACTTCCTGACGGACCGCTTCCTCGAGCGTGCGGCCGGCCAGGCTGGAGGGACCGAAACCCAGCACGGTGCGGCGGGTCTCGAAGAGCGCTTCATGGGCGAGCACGCGGGCGGCGTCGATGTGCTGGATGGAGGGTGAGCCGCCGGGCGTCGCCTTGTCCGCGCGGTCGAGGTGCAGAAGCAGCGAGCCGAGAGACCGGCCGATGGTTTCGTGGACCTCCTGCACCGCGCGTTCCCGTTCTCCGGCGACGGCGGCCTCGCGTTCCTTCGCGGCGGCGGCCTGGTGGAGCCGGGAGTTCATGATGGCGATGGCCGCGTGGTTGGCGAAGAGTTCGACGAGGGACGCGTCGGCGGGGCTGAAGACGCGGCCGGGACCGTCGCTGAAGATCGCGAACGTGCCGATGATGGTCCCGGCCCAGGTGATGGGGACGCCGATGACGGCGCTCCCCCACCGCGAATCGTCCGGGTCGATGTGGCCCATCGGCACGGACGCGTAGCGGTCGAGGATCACGGTGCCGCGCGTCTTCACGATCTGCCCGGTGAGGCCTTCGGTCAGGGGGAAGATCTGGCCCTCGCGGCAGCCGACGCCCTGGTCCACTTCCTTGCGGTAGTAGCCCTCGGCTTCGTGGACGATCGAGATGGACCCGCTCTCGCAGCCGAGGAGGGCGGCGGCATGGCCGAGGACGCGTTCGAGCAGCGGGACGAGTTCGAACTGGCCGGCGAGGTCGCCGGCCAGTTCGGTGATGCGGTCGAGCTGGGACGGCGGGGTGTGGCTTTGCTGGTTCTGGGTGATGCTGGGCGTGTTCTCGGTGGTGCTGGGCTTGGGAAGCTGCTGCATGGACGGCACCTGTCTCCTGCGACCGCGCGCGGCACTGCGCTCGGGGTTTCAGGATAGCGGGCCGCTAGAAGAGAACCAGACGGAAACCGACGGTTCCTCTTGTTTGGTAAAGAGCCAGCAAAGGAGTTCAACATCTGATGCTGAACGGCACTTACTTCTGGAGATTGACCTTAGAGATTTGCGATATCGACAAAACCATTCGTTGGAGCTGGCCCCTCAGCGCGCTCCGACTCCTTTATTGCCGGCGCTGAGGGCACACCCGATTGCTTTGCATGGGGGAACTCCTGCAGCATCCATGCAACGACTGCGGGCTCAGTGCCAAGTCCGCCTTCTTGAAGAACTCCTAACAAGTCCCGGCCGGAGATGACGACTATCGGATGGCCATCTTCAAGGAACTCCTGATAAGCCTGACTAGCCACATAAGATGTCGTGACAATGACACCGAACTGTCGATGCCGAAGACGGGAAACCAGTCGAGCGATCTCACGAACCCCGACACCGTTACTCGGCCCATAGCATTTTGCTTCGATGGCAAAATCGACAAAGATAGAACTAGCACCATGCCCGACACGAAGTTTTGCGGTAGCATCCCGCCCGCCGTCTCGATGCCGTCGGGTAACGTCAAGATCAACTACGGTGCGCAAACTCATCTGCACAATGTGCGCCGCGAAATATTCAAAAGCATACGGATCGATTGAAAAATATTCATGAACTCGCTTCAATATCCTCTCACCGGCAGCGGTTGCTGGGAGCTGTGCATTTTTTGAGCGATGTCTCATAGTTTTAGGAGCAACAAGAGGAGATATGACACCGGTTGCAACCCAGTGCTTCCAAGCGTCGGGGGCGAAGTCGACGGATTGGTCTTGATTGGTCAAGTCGGTGATCCACCGGCGGTCCACTGATCGACAATCGAGCACAGTGAATTTCGCTCGATAGTTTTGAAATCGATGGTTATCGCGCGTTCTCCATATCGCCGCCAGAGCGTCCTGCGGAAGCTGCCCAATCAAGCCAGGTACAGCAACTCCGAGAAAACGAACCGCCCGCCCCTCGCCTGTATATTCGAACAGGAATGTTGGCGGCACTCGCAGCCGCCCCGACTTTCGCTCTAGATTCTCGTTGAATACATCAGCTAGAAACAGGTTTCCCTTTTTAGAATGCAATTCGTGTCCTGCGCGTTTATTATCCCCAAAGTAGGTGAATACTCCTGTTTCTGGGTCTAACCCATCCGGCCAGTCAGGATCCTTGGAATTTGTCACTAAGCATACGTAATTGCGCGACGATCTTGGACCCCTGAAGCGGAATCCGCCTTGGTTCCCCACTGCGAGCAGTCTACTAATCGGATCGTCCCCGGCGTTCCCCTTCAGCCCACCCAGGTACTGCTCATCAACCACAAGATCTGCCTCGTTTAGCATCTCGAACTTTACAACCATCCCCCAACCATATATCTAGTAGTCGTTGCGATGGGTACTTGGACTGGTCAGCGGCAATCCCTCCAGACGACAAGGATGATGTTTTGGCGAATTTGTAAGCAGCCGCTACCTCGATCCCCCCTACATTCTTCAGAGACTGGTCCTGTTGCAGGAAGGGCGTGTTTCGAGCAGTCAGCGCTAGCGTGATCTTGACTTATGTTCCTCCGTCCGCTCAGGGCGGGTTGCCTAGCAGCGGGTACGCCTGGCATTGGACTTCGGGCCTGATCGAATAGGCCTCGACCTTCGGCGCGCTCTCACTTACCTCCTAAAAATGCTCGCGATACGACTGGCGGAAGATCTCTTTTGCCCCAAGCCTTGCCTTCTTGGGCGACCGGCAGGACGTTTACCGACCCTGGAAGGCACACGCTGGAGGAGGGTACTGCGCCGCTTGTCAACCTCGTACCGATCTACGTCGACGACAACTTCCGCAACACCCGCTGGATCGCGGAAGCCTTCAAGGACTTCGCCGGCGCTTACTTTGGACCTCGGGGATGACGGGCCTGCCCGCCAGGCGCGTTCATTGTTCAACAGAAGACGCGCTAGATGTCGCTGGAGACTGCGTCCACGCGTTCATCGAGGACGGCTTGGTCCGCAACCAGATGGCGCTGCTCACCACCCACCGTCGCCACACCATTCATCTGGAGCACTTCGAGAACGGCATCGTCGCCGACTACTGGCGCGAGTTCCATCGCGACGAGGCCGAGTTCTACGGGTACGTCCTGAATTTTAAGGGGCTTGAGCGCCCGGTCATCATCCTCTGCGTCAACGGATTCCGCAACATGAACAAGACCGCAGTACAGCTGTATGTAGGACTGTCCAGGGTGCACAGCCTGCTGGCGGTTGTTGGGAACGACGCGGAGATCGCGGCGGCCGCTGGACCGGGCGCTGCGCAAGACCGAGCAATGGCACCTTATCTCGGGTTAGCCGTGGTCAACGCTTGCGGGAACCTGAAGGCGCACCTGCGCATGGACGGCGCGAACATCGGCAGCACCATCGTCGCGATTAACAAGGCCTACACGGCCATTGCCTTCCAGCGCGAGACCGGCGACCTGCAGGCGTCACCCAGCAGGACGGCCCATGTACGGACTGAACGATGCACACGGTGGACGCCTCGTGATGTTCCTGCGGCATCCCGCTGGTCCGCGATGACAGCATCGTCGGCGCGATCGGCGTCTCCACCGGCACCATCGAGCAGGACCAGGAAGTCGCCCCCGCCGACGCCGCCTACCTTGAGTTCGCCGTAGCCTGACCCTGGCGCTGCAACCCCACCAGCATGGTGCGATTGCGGGCCCCGTCTTCCGGAGCATCGCGCGCACGTGCTTCTCGACCGTCTTCACCGAGATGGCGAGCCGCGTGGCGATGTAGAAGTCTGAAGATCATCGACTCCCGCTCTGACCTCACGCCACTTCGCACTAAGGTCGGCGCATGCTGATGCCTTCGAGGGCCCGCCGGAGAACCAATTTTTCGCGCTCACCCTGCATGCCGCGTCGGGTGCCGACCCCTCCCTCGAATGATTGGCTGCACCGTCGGCGGCCGCCGACGCAGTCGGCCGCTGGCTCAATACATGGCGCACCGACGATCCGCACGGCATCGGGGGCTATGCAACTGAGATGGGCAACCGGTTGGTCGTTAGCCGCTCGGACGACGAGAATCCGGCCGACGCGTTCCCGATGAATGGCCGCAACGCGGACTGCTTTCCCGTGTACGACTTCACCGGCCGGACCTAGCTCAAGGGCCTCAAACTAACCCGAGTTGCTGCTTAGGCGCGTGCTTCGAGTACCTGGGACACGATGCCCACTGCCTCCCCAACTGGCTGATGTTCCCAGATGGTGATCACTACCCACCCCGCGGCTGACAACCGTGCAACCGTGTCGGCGTCGCGTTCGATGTTGCGAACGATCTTCGACTGCCAGTACTCCGCGTTGGCGCGCGGCGGGGAATAGTGCTCAGGGCAACCATGCCAGTAGCACCCGTGCACCATAACCGCGACCCGTCGCCGGGTGAAGGCGATGTCGGCTCGTCGATTCAGGTCCGGCAACACTCGAAAGTCGACCCGGAACCGATAGCCGAGAGCGTGCAGCGCTTGCCGCAACCGCACCTCGGGCTTGGTGTCGCGTCTCCTGTTCCCGCGCATCGATTTCCGGGTGGCATCACTAGATGCCCACGATTCGCCCTCGCGTGTCATCGGGTCAGCCCGACGAAAGGAGGCTGCGGGGCGAGAAAACACCCATGATCTCAGCGGACAAGCAGTCGTTACCAGTGAGCATCTCGCACTTCCAAGCAACATACCCCCGCCACCCGAACACCCCCACATCGCGCATGAGCTGCTGGTCGAAGTAAAAACAGTTTGCTAGGCGACGGAGACGAAGCAACATGTCCGTACGCGGCATCCGCGCGTACTCACAGCCGTAATGCCTCTGCCAGTAACGGCTGTACACCAACACCACGATCCGACAGTCATCAAGTACGAGGCCCGGTGTCCCTGGGAAGGCCTGGGCGTGGGTGCTGAAACTTCGCCCAAAACCGCGGAGTACGCCGGCGAGGCGCAGCTGCGAGATCGTGTTACCCCACTTCGCTGGTGGCCCGCTGGCGCTGCTGTATCTCGCCTCCCAGCGCGGAAAGTGTTGCGGCGAATCCCAGTAGAGACGGCACCGCATTTCCGATCCATCGACTGATCTCGGAACGGGACGGCGGCTCCACTGCGCTGGCGTTGAAGCTGAACCAGTCAGGAAATCCCTGCACGCGGGCAGCCTCCCGCGGTGTCAGGACGCGGCGTTGCGTCGGGTGGATGAACCGCCCGCGACCAGGAGTGAGGAACCCGCCTGTGATCGTCGGCGCCGGACGACTTCCATGCATCCGACCGTAGGTGGCCTGGTATGTGGTCCCGTCCTTATGGCAGTCAGGCCGGATCACGTTGGGAAGGTCGTACGCATCGTTGTCGAACAGATACCCGATTCTCATCGCGTTCTCGGCACTGAGCTGCGGCACGGACTGCATGACGTCTGCACTGTCCAAGGGCTTGGCCTCAAGGTCTTGGAGCAACCAAGAGACAGGTAAGGGCTCACGTGTCATCAGCTCGGAGATCACGCCGAACTGCAGGGGCTGACTGTCACGCGACGCAACCAGGAAGAACCTTTTCCGTGTCTGCGGCCAACCGAACTTGTCGGCAGCAAGCACTCCGGACGAAATTTTGTAGCCGCTGTTGCGCAGCAGCGCCATTGCGGTCTGCACCACACCCTGCTTGTCTGCCACTACATTCGGAACGTTCTCGATGATGACGTGGCGAGCTCCCACGGCAGCAGCTACCGCGGGGACCGTCAGGTAGAGCAGGTTCTTCGGATCATCGTGGCGTGAATGGTTGTTCAACGACGAGTGCCCTTGGCACGGGGGTCCGGCCAAAATCACGTCGACGTTACCGACGAGTCCCGCAAGACGCTCGTCCACGACGGTGGGTGCATACGCGAACTTGGCACCGGGACCGTTGCCGGCGACCCGGAAGTCCACCATTCCGCGCACCGACTCCTGCACGACCTGTCGCGGGCGGATGTTGTTTTTATAGACCTGGAGAGCCCGCTTGTCGACATCGGCCGCGAGTAGCGGAAGGCCGTTCATCCCGAGTGCGGCCATTGCCTCCATCGCGCCGATGGACAGTCCACCCACGGATGAGAACAAGTCAAGGAATCGTAGGCGCGGAAGGTCTCGCACCGGCTTCGGCCGCGGTTCGCGTAAGAACGACCCCCACCAAGCCGCGTACGGGTCCGCGTTCGTCAGTTCCGACGCCACTGATCGCTCATGTGTGGTGGTCTGTTCCCCGACTGTGACGGTCCGGCTTGTGCCCGCCGGGCCCGTTGCATAGTCGATCGAGACCCCGCCGGCCAGATCCAGGTCGAGACGATCCAGTGTAAGAGTCATGCTCCAACTCTAGTCGGCGGAGTTGTCCTCGTCGAGCGCGGCCAGGTTGGCCGCGGTGCGGGTCCGCTCGCGGTCAATGAGGTCACGTGCCTGCGGCTGATCGAGAATTTCGAACAGAACGTTGGATCTGACTCGGCGGAGGTTCTTTACGAAGGGTCGCACCAGTTCGGTCTTGAGCTTGCCGTCCTTCACGTCTACCAACAGTTCGTGCACGACGATCGGCGCGTTGCCGTTCGCAACGCGCAGAATGTGGCTCTTCCATACATCCGCAGCACCGAACCTAGCCATTTCGAAGGGGTCCGTCGCATTGGCAGCCGTTCCACCCACCTGCGCAATGTGGGCCCGGTTGAACATGCGGTGGGGAACGCACTCCCGGCCCAACCCATTGGAGGCTGCACCAAAGTAGGGCAACTGGGCAGTCACTTTCTTTGTGGTCTGACGCCACAGTACGAAGTCGTACAGGTAGCACGCGGCGTAGCGCCAGAAATCCCTATCGGTCAGGATTGGGCCGGGCATATCGGCCAGCCCACTATATAAATTGACAGACAAGCGGCCTTCTAGCTCGTCGCGCTTCTGGTCACTTACGTATTTGGTCAGATCCTCGTTTCGCCAGTCCGACATGACTGATTCAAGCGTCTCGTTTACGTGTTCCACCCAGTCGTCACCTGGGGTATTACGGTATGAAACTTTCAGGTCCAGGTTGGACATGTGTCCGCCACCTCGCCCGTTGATGTACGCCGTCACGTCGGACCGGAGGACCACTGGGTACGTCATTACTTCTCCCTCAATGCTGTGGCGGATGCTACGCGCATGTTGAACGCCGCTTCCAGGAATGCTCGGAGCCGATTCGGTTGTGCGGCAAGTAGAAGGGCGTGTGCCACGTCCGTATTGAGGGTCTTTGCCAAGTTCTGGAAGAAGCGCAACGGCGCCGGATACGCCTCAAGCGCCTCCGGAGTCAGTTTGGTGTCGCCACCAGTGCCCAGCTCGCTGCTGATAGCTTGCGCCACGGTTTCCGTGGCTTGAATGGCCAACTCGATTTGCATCTGCATGGCGGAAGAATCAGTCGCGTTCGCCAGCAGGAGGTTCAGCACCTCAGGGTCCACGTAGACGTTCACCGCATCAGAGAGATCCTCCGCATCCAGTACCCCTTCCACGTTGACATACCGAAGCGTTCCGGGAGGCAGGCCGTAGAAGTCGCGAATTTCATCAGTCATGGGCTCCGGGCTGAAGCTGGTTTCGTCCTCCTCGGGCCCAATACGAAAATCGCGTCGTGCCAGCCACGTTCCAGCCATGTGAGGCCGGAGAGGCGCGGCTGTCAGGTCGTGCAGCAAGACCACAGCGATGGTCAGCACAAAACCCGCGCGATCGTTGAAGATCATGTCCGCCTCTGCCCGATCGACCACAAGCTCCGTGTCGTATGCCTGCTTATGTAAATAGGACTGCAACAGCATGTAACTGGTGCGGTGCGTGCGGCCTCTTGCGAACACCACTAACCCGCAGTCCACCTCCGGCACCGCGGTCTGCGTCACAGCGGTCCTTAGGGCGCTGGAATCCGGAAGCGTGATCGTCATTTTTGCAGAGGCGAGGTCTTCAGGTAGCAGTACTACCGCGCCGGGCTCGTAAGCCGTGTCACCAATGTTCAGCCGAACGGCGCCAAGAGGGACGTCTGCCGCATCAATCCCGGCAAAGGGTCGGATGAGCGCGCTCTCGGAACGCGTGCTCAATGTCATTGGTTGCTCCAGTCGCTGGTACGGGTGACGGCAGGCTGCATAGAGACCGTCCAAAGGTTCGGGTACGGATCCGATTCAGCCACGAAGGTGACCCGCTCCGCCTTAGAGATAAAGCCAACCCAGGAGCCATCCTCGTCCAGGGCGAAGCTGTGATCACTGCCCTTCGGGCGGACATTAACTGGCCACCGCGACTGACTCTGGTTCTCGTCCTCGTGGATGAAAAGCTGGCAGGACACCCGAGCCTCGCAGCCCACGCCCGTGGCATTGTCCGCAACCCGAACAGTGAACTTGGTCTTAACCCGCACATTGTCGTCGTCTAACACCTCCGGGCTGGGCCGACCGTCGGGGAACTGAAGCTCAATGCGTTCACCGCCAGCAGGAGGCGGCGTCCCGGGCCCGCGCTTAGTTCCCATAAACCCGGTCATCAGCTTGGAGAAGTGGCTCAATGACTGATTTCGCCTCGGCGGCGGCGGCGCGATGTCCTTGGCCATGTCCGACACCGACCGGGCAATCTTGGTCATCACGGCATGTGCCGTCTCTGTGGCCTCCGTTGCCACATCACCTGAAGAATTTTGCGTCCAACGGTCGTGGCTTGAGGGTTCTGTATCTCTCAGTAGGCTGTTGACCTTGTCGCTTGAAACGAAAACACCTCGGAGGGGAACGCGTCGGCGGGCATATGACTGGTAGCCGATGATCATGCGAGGCGCACGCATAAGTGCTACAAGGGGCGTGCCCTGTGCCTCTTCACCCTCTTCATCTACAGGCGTCTCAGGCACTACCAGCGCCAGGTTACCTAGATCTTGCCCGCCTACGCCCGAACTGTTCCGCCAAGATTTAGATGCCATGCGCTCGTTGTTCGCGTCTCCGGGTTCGTCCAGCTTTGTGGCGATACGAAATGCGCGGAGGAACTGCGCGACGAATGGATTGTTGGCTGGCTTCGGCACCTTCACTTCACCGGAGGGCAGAATCACCTCCACGTCGAGTCTGTGCTCTTCCAACGCCGGCCACCACCACTTCTCCAGTTCACGGAGCAGGTCATCAGGCTGAATTGCGGGATCGACAACAAGGAACGAAGACCCGTGCGCCTCAAGCTCGTCAGGTTTGCGGGGCTGGAACCCTAGCTTGGCCGCCACCCGGTTAGCATCGTCATCACTGAACGGGATGGCAACGTTTTGCTGAGCAGCGCCCTCAGCGTGGTGATCAGAGAAAGCAGCGCGACCATTGAACATCTTCTTGCCGTCCTGCAAGTTAGGCCACCAGGTGAACCCTACCAAACGGGCGCGGGTTGGGTCGTCTTCGAACTGCTCGAACATTGTGTGCGCGATGACTGAGTGAATGCGGCTGGCTCGCTCTAGGGCGCTCTTGCCGAATCCGTAGGACCCGCCTGCGTCAGCCGCCTTATTCGACGCGCCAATGTAATACATAGCCATGAAGAGGTGGCTCTGCTTAAAGATTCCCGGGTCGCCGTACAACCCGTGCGTGCCGTAGTCCTCAACGTACAACAACCGCAGGGGCTGATTAGGGTCGCCCAGTACGTCCAGCACTGTGCCGGACTGAAGGGGATCCTTGCTGATCTTCTTGTACACCTCCCGACGGGCCCTCATGCCCTCCAAGTCCAGTGCGCTCACCATTGCAGCTTTCTCGTCCCCGAGCAGGGAGACGAACCGGAACTTGACCCGGAACTGCACATTCGGGTGCTTCTCCTTGAACCGCTGCGCTGCGTCGCTTGAGTTCTGCACGGCCTCTCGCGCTAGAAGTGCAGTGTCGGACAGCGAGCCGCCTCGGAACAACTTGCTCATCGCACTGCCATCAGCGCCTCCGCTCGGATCCGCCATTGGCCAATGCCACTTCACGGTCTTTGCCACGTCGTTAACTCTCCCTATCCGCGCATTGCATTGCCAGTAACACCTTCTCAGACCAAGGTTGGAATTATTAGGACCTGAGCTTGAAGTCCTCGCGCGCCCTTCTGAAGCGTCACCCGACCTGGGCTCACGTAATCCTTCTAGACGAGCGCTGATCGCCGCCACGCCCACTTCGAAACCGAAATCGGACCGCTGCGCCAGCAACGTGGCGCTGGCGAACGCTCCGTGTAGCGCGGGCTGAGCATCCGCATCCGCCTTCCGGCCGGCCGTCGGCCATGTCGAGCGCCGAGCCCAGCATGAAGAAGTCGACAACGGTCGCAGCGTTCACGAACACTGCGGCCACGTGCTCGTAGATCTCGAGCGTGGCGTGATTCGTCAGGACCTTGCCGACCAGCAGCGGATCGCCTGCGCAGCGCCGTGCGGTAGCTTTGCGCCCATGCTAGCCCTGTTCTGTCAGACCGATCTGACGGTCAGGAAGTTTCACGGGGCTAGGGCATCGGAGCCGATGACGGACCGGGGGCCGTTGAGAATATCGACCCGTCCTCGCACCTGGTGATAGCTGGACGACGGACTGACCGACAGCTTGTTCGCGAGCCCTGACAACGTAAAGTCCCCGATTTCGTCAACCAGTGCCGTCCGGTGGATTTCGCCCGGCGACAGAACTGCCTTTCGTGGTCGCCCCACACTTCCCTCTCATACCTGCGGCCGCGCCGCTCTAGCCCGTTCCGATGCTGGCAGCGCTGGAGGTTTGGTTGAAACGCGATGACGCTGCGCGCCCACGCCCTACGCCGCGCGGCGGCGAAGGCCTCGTTGAGGTCGCCAAGCCCGATGCGAAAGGAAATTAACCAAATAACGATTAGTATCCCGCAAGGAGCCGCACCATGCGACGCGGAAAGTCCCGACGGGAACGGCGGACCTGTAGTTCGATCCGATGGCCGACTCCTCGCTCTCTGCGAGGAGCAACGCGTCAATGCACAACGGGCTGTCCTCGGGCGACAGGCCCACGACCGGGGCCTTGCCACCGGGAGCGACGAGCGAGGAAAGGGACTCCATAGTTCGAATCCGCCCGCCTTCCGCGAAGGTGCATGCGGCACCTCCTCCACACAGCACCCGCCGCTTTACTCAGGAACCGGTGACTGGAACCGATCAGTGGCACTAAAGTGGCATCTAGTTCGAAGGCAACGATAAATTTCGCTGCTCTGTGTTTGTTCAACCTAGAAGGTGACCTTGGCGAAAGAACGAAATCTTTCCGCGGATCCAGTGACGTTGCAGGAGCGTCTCAAAGACGACGTCCAACTCATGTGCCCGTTGTTTCAAAGGAAGTATGTGTGGACAGTGAGGGAGATTGACCAACTCTGGGACGACATAGACTCAGTCCTCGACGGAACTGCGGAACGCCGATTTCTTGGTGCACTAGTATTCGCTGACCAGGAGAACTCCTCGTCAACAAGTGCTGGCAAGTACCTAGTTATTGATGGGCAGCAACGAATGACTACGCTCGTTCTGTCTGTAATTGCGCTTGCGGAGCGAGCGGCGGAACAAGGGGACGAAGGGCTAGAGCTAGCACGAGATCTTTTCGAGCAATACATTGTAAGTCGTAAATCGAACACCAAGAATCAGCCGAAGTTGGCACCAACGCTCATCGATACGGGTCAATTTAACGAGATTCTGCGTCAGACTTTCGGCAGTCTATTTACACTAGATATAAATGAATCTAAGGAAGTCGGCCCACTTGAGGGCACCATGACGAGGTCCTACGGATTGCTGCGGAAGAAGATCCTAGACCGTACTCTGGCCGACCCGGAAGCGACGGACAAGGAAGCCTCTGTCCGTGAGAGTATCCTGCGTCTTATGGATACGGTTCTCGACCGATTGGAGTTTGTGGAGATTCTTCTCGGTGAAGAGCACGATCCTAATGAAGTTTTTGATCGCCTGAATAAAGAGGGCGTTCGTCTCGGTATAGTTGATCTTGTCCGTAATGAAGTGCTGAAAAGACTAAGCGACGACCCCAAACAGGCACTGCAGCTTCATTCCCAGGAGTGGCTGCCTTTTGAAAAAGCGTTTGGTGATTCGAGCGCCGGATTGGATGGCTACTTCTACCCCTACGCGCTTACGGTTGACAGTAAAATCACGAAAGCAAAAGTTTTCGCCATGCTTTCGAAGCAGTGGAACGCTCAGTTCAGAGATTCAGGATTAACTCCTGAGCAACAGCTAAAAAAAATAATGGACGGCCTCAAGAGTCATGTCGTCTCCTATAACGCCATAGCGCGTGGAGAAACAGATCAATTGGACGAAGACGTTGTCGAGTATGTTCAAAAGCTATATGAAATGAACCGGCCAAGTTCCGTTTACCCGTACATCATGCAATTACTTACAAATCATTCCCTGGGGAAGGTGGAGGCGCCTCAGGTCAAGGAATGTTTGAGGATCATCGAATCGTTCTTAGTGCGACGAGCATTCCGCGGAATTGAACCCACGGGCTTGCATGCCATCTTCAAGGGGATGTGGGACGTGGCAGGTGCCGACCCTGCAGCCGTGCGCAGGGCGATAGTGTCTAAAACTGTCGTGTATCCGAACGACGATCAGATTTGGGAAGCCATCACGGAATGGCCTATGTACTCCCGCAAGGTGCTGCCTTACGCAATGGCAGAATATGAGCGGGAAGTTTCGGTTGTAGACGTAATGAAGTCCTTGCCCGACATCACCATCGACCATCTTATGCCTCAATCCCGCAAGGGAGAGTGGGTAGAGGTAATGGGGGACAGTGAGTTCGAAAGTTTGGTAGATACTTGGGGGAACCTCGTTCCATTATCTGGGCCAGCAAACTCGGCTAAGAACGCGAAGAGTTGGACTGAAGCTCGTAAACTGCTGGCAACGGAGACCGTATTTTCCTCTACCAAGCAGGTCTATGCGACCCAGGAGGACTGGAACGCTGAAACTATACAAGCGAGGTCCGCAGCCATTGCTTCTTGGGCAATTGATCGTTGGCCGTCCTTTGAGGACTACCTTAAGAAGGGATAGCCGCTGATCTACTTAAGTACAGCGGGAACTCTATAGAGCGGGGCCATAAGCCCCGCTCTATCTCATGCCGCTGCTCACCTAGGCGACCGCAACCAACAGCTGGCACTTAATCCGCTCTCTGAGCACATCGCTCCTGACCGGCGCCTAGTAACTAAGGCGAGGCCCGCTCACCAAGATGGGGGCGGCTGAGTTCGACGCTTGGCGTGCAAAGCGTGTAGTGATCACTGACGCTGGCCCTCGTTAGGCGGGCCAACTGTTGCCGATGCTCAAGTAGCGGTAGACGGTGGCGCGGCTGGCTCCGATGATTTTCGCAGGGTCGGCACCTGTTAGCCACTAGGCCTCAAAGTCCCAGATTCGCTTGACCATGCCGTGGGCAGCGGTGAGCGCTGCATGCTGCAGATTTGCGTTCTGCTCCGAAGTGCCGACCCTGGCGTATCCGACACTTCCCAACCCAATTCTCATTGCGCTCATCAAAGGCGTTATTCTAATTTGCTGAGAACACTCGACGTGAGACACATTGCTGAGACGGAACGCGGACGTCGACTGCCTCGCAGTTACTGGAGCGCGCGCCCTCCCCGCCCGAGCTCTGCCGCTCATCCAGTCAAAGGATCGTTCTCGAGACGCGTATCCTGACTCCGCTGTCGTTCACATACCCGGCGTCACCGTACTAACGCTCGCTTTGGTTGTCATCCGGAGCGTTCAGCCGAGCCAGGCAAGAGTTTATTCTTGTCGAGGTGGCGACCTTCGTCGACATTTAGTAGGCGTCGCAGTTCGTGCACTATCAGTTCTAACGGCTCCGCTGCTTCCTCCGGCAGCTCGTGCTCCCAAACCCTGAGGACGTTCCAACCCCGGCCCTCGAAGTAAGTCGTCGTCTCAGCATCTCGCTCGATGTTCCTGCTGAGCTTTGTCTGCCACTAGGAAGAATTCGACCTCGGTAACAATCCGTGGTCGAGGCAACCCTGCCAGAAAAATCCGTCGACGAACACCGCGAGCCGCACCTTCGTAAAGACGATATCCACACTTTGTCGAGGTAGGCCCTCCACCGGCAACTGAACCCTGCAACGCAACCCGCGTCAGTGCAGTGCGCGCCTCACCGCCAATTCAGGTGCCGTATCCCGACGGCGCTGGCGGGAAATTCTCGCGCCGACCGAACCGCTTAAAGGCACCGGCACGGTCAGGTTTGAGGACGCATCTGCTCGATGCGCTCAAGCACGGTATTGAGTTCCGTAACCTTCTTACTCGCTTCTAGGTATTTGGCGTATTGCTTCAACGCTCGATCAATCAGATTATCGTAGGTTACGTAACGTCCGTTGATTTGTGACAAGCGTTTCTCTGTATGCTGCTCCACTGACTCATTGATTCCCACTAGTTTAGCTGTGGGGTGGTCACCGATGACGAAGACCACTTCGACAACCGGATTCGGTTCCTGCCGCTGGCTGAGAATGCTCTGGAGCGCCACCGCGTACTTACGCCCCTGAAGATACAGCTCCTCGGTATCGACCTTTCGTTCATATCGCTTGAGCTCGACGATGACATGCTTGCCGGCCGTGTTCTTGTAGCGAATGTCGATGCGGCCGTTCTCGTCAACGACTTCCGGATTGCTCTTGAAGGCCTCTGGATCAATTCTGCGCAGATCCTGCTCCATCTCGTCACTACCCGCTGCTCGCTCCCACGAGGAATCCAGAAGCCAAAGGTGCGTAAAAAGGTGCTCCTGGAGGACTTTCTCCTTCTCGTCCGCCCTCGTGATCGATTGGAACGTCTTAATTGCTTCCACGCGCGACTTGAGGATGTCTGCATACAGGGCGGACTCATAGGTGTCCTGCCTTTCGAGAACCGGCAACAATGACGCGGCATCAAGGCCACTGAGCGCGTCGAGATCCGTCGCAGTTCTTCTCAAGCCGATTCTCTCGAACGCTAGGATTCCGGAGCGGTACAGATCCGCCTTCTGACTGCCTCCAGAGTCCGTGTCGAAATCCAACGACGCAATGGTACCGATCATCGCTTCGGCGGCGTTCCGCTGCCAAGGTTCGAGGCCATCGATCCAGTTCTTGATCTCGGGTAGCTTTGCTTTGACCTCAACGGCCTTCTTCTTGGGCCTGGCATCTGCCCACTGCTCGGACGCCGGAAGGAACCTTTCCCGCAAATACTTTTGGAGACCAAGGACGCGGGGATCGTCCTCCATCAACCGTTGCCGGTCACTGGTTGCAATATCGTCGAATTCTCCGTCCAGATCGAGAAAGTCCGCGCTGATCTGCCCTGTCACATAGCTCACGAATAACCGATTAAAGTTGAGCTTTTCAAGGATACCTTCCTGAATCGGACGATTCCTGGCCAGAACAATGATGTTCTTCAACGAACCCGCGTCTTCGTCCGCGACGAGGTCGTTGGGCTTGTGAGCCGTTCCAAACCATCCGCTGACTCGCCACTCCTCATTTCCTGCCACGACGTTGTCGTCAATGCGGAACCTCTTGATTCCAGTCGGAAGATTTGAATCCGGGATGGAAGTATCTCCAATCTCCCAAATATACTCGAGAAGCTTCAACTCTTCCCGATCCTCATAGGTAAGACGGGCTCCATTGATGCAGATTGCAAAGTCCCCGTCTTCGGGATCACACTGCGTCAGCACATCAAAGCGGCGAGCAAGGCGCTTCCGGAGAGCGGCAGCCGTGAGCTTGGTCCGCGTAACACGAAGTTTGCTTAGCTCGATCCTGGTACCGTCCGCTTCGAGATCCTCTCCTACGACCGGTACCGGATGATAGATGGCATTCTCCGCGATCCTTTTACGAAGCTCTGCAACCTGGATGATAAAGCCGTTTGTCTCGCCGTCTTTCCGGGACAACAGCTTCACTTCGTCAGCGATCGAGAAGATAGACAACTTGCCTATGCCCTTACGTCCCATAAAGGGTCGACCGAAGCGTGTTGATGAGAGGCCTTCGGTCTGCCGTTTTGGGTAGCCGACATTCAAGTAGCGGTCGTTCAGTTCATCGATGGTCATGCCGGATCCGTCGTCCTGAACTAGGACTGAAGCAGCCTTGTGGTCCCAGGTGATATCGACTCGGTTCGAGTCGGCATCCCAGGCGTTCGCAACGACTTCGGACAGCACCGCTGTTGCATTGCTGTAAAGCCTGATGCCCAGCGCATCGAGGACCGACATATTTAACTTGAGCTTATAAGTTTGCGGATCCAGCGTTGTCATACTCCCCCAATGTCCTAGGTTGCGCGTTCAGAGCAGCACCAACTATCCGCCCGATAATCGGGGGGACGGCGTTGCCGATGAGACGACCGACGATAGAGAAGTATATCTCGGCGCCATCAGGTACAAATCGGTAGGAACGTGGGAAGCCCTGCAGCATCGCTGCTTCCCGGAGCGTCAGTGTTCGGTCCTGCGAGGGGTGCCCGAACCGCCCCGTCCCGTAGTTGTAGGACTGCGTAGTGATCGTTGGCGAGGGCTTATCCCACTCCATACGTGCGTACACACTCCGGAACGACGCTCCAGACTCCTTCTTGTGACATTCCAAGTGGAGGTCGTCGGGCCAATCCTTCCACGTCCCTCCTGGAACCGACGCTCGGACACGGCGGAGGTTCAAGTCGGACAGGGTCCTACTCTTGTGGAGCGGATCCTCAGGATGAGCGGAGCCGTGCTCGACCTCTGGCAAATCTCCTATGACGTCCTTCACCGACTTATAATCCCGTGGAAGATGCGTCCTCTCCGGCAAGACGACCCTCCCCACGAGAGAAGCAATCAGGACCAGTCGTCGTCGGTTCTGCGCCAAGCCGTAATCGGGACAGTAAACCACCCGGTAGTCCACCTCGTAACCGAGTTCCGTCAACGCCCTCACAAAATCCACGAATACCTTCGTGCGGGCAAGACCAGGGACGTTCTCCATGGTGACGAAATGCGGCTTGGTTTCCCTGATCAATCGAGCAAAGTGGTCGAGCAGGGACCACCGAGCGTCTTCGGACGGATCTGCACCGCGGCGGTGCGTTGAAAACGGCTGACACGGGGCACACCCTGCTAGAAGCCGAAGCGCACTCTGGTCCCACAACTCGTTCAACTCGGCAGCTGTGACATCGGCGACATCTCTCTGGAGAAATTCAGCTCCGATGTTCGTCGAGTACGCGTACTCACAGTTCGGATCGAAATCTATGCCCGCCTCGACGGAGATGCCGGCATCTTTCAAGCCCTGCGAGAGTCCACCGGCCCCACAGAACAGGTCTACCGCCGAGATCTTGGGAGAGGATTTGTTCATGAGAGAAATCTACCGACTAACATCCTTGAGGTCGACCTCGGGAGCAACCTGCGTCGTGTCTTCCCCGACAAATCGCGACGCATCACCGGGAAACCATCCCAGCAACGTCTCATCGAGTCGCTGACGTCGCTGGCCCTGAAGGCGCGCTTACGCTGCAATGTGCGTTGACGCGCCAACCCCACCGGCATCACTCCTTCCTCGGGCCCCTTCCCTGAGTCGTACACGGAATATTGACCCTGGTCGGCTCCAAACTGCTGTAGCTCCTCGAGCCTTCGCGCCCACAGCTCCTCGGGATCCCCGTTCCGCCCACCTTCCCACTCTTCTATTCAGCTAGGAGCTGCGGGCCGGTCTTCTTGCAGGGCGCCTACGTCGTGGAGGTGCTGCTGGCGCAACAGCTACGAGTACAGGCCACGCTGCCTCCTAATGCTGAACTGTCCCGGCATCGCGCCGTCGTGCTCGCGCACGTATGCGGCGAGGTAAACGTGACGGTTCCACTACATCCGCTCATAACCCACCGGTGGAACCTCCGCCCTGGGCTCCTGGCGGGCTAATCGCGCAGTACAAGACAAGCATCGAACCAGTCTGGAGGGTCTGCTGCACGGAGAGGTGACATTTTGGTGGCTTCTCAGTCGTTGCTGAGGGAGGCTCCGTCGAGAATCGGAGGTACCCGGGAATCGCGATGGCGTCGTATCCCCAGTTCAGAACAGTCCATCGGCCCTCCTTTAGCTTCATTACGAGAGGATGGGCTTCGGCGAACACGACGCGTTCCCACACCCCGCTCATTGGTGGCGGGATAGACGTAGAGAAGCTCGGTGTCCAACGCTACGGCCCTCTAATCGGCTCCGATGCCAGCTAGGTCAGGATCAAGGGGAAACGCTTTAAGCATCTCGAGCAGCATCACACCAGCGAAACGGTCCCATAGTCCGTGGCTGCCAGCAGTGCTCAAAGCCAGAGCATGAGCTGTGCTCTCAGGATTGTGCCCGCCAGAGCTCAGGTCTTCACGGACTGCTTCAACCCACGCCTGGGCCCAGCACAAACGAAGGATCGGGTGCATGTGCCCCCAGGCTTGGATTTGATCACTCCTATAGACAGCGCTGAGGAACCTGAAGGCGGCTGTGGCAACCTCAGCTTGCGCCGCAGATCCGCCCCGACACAGGACAGATCCCGGGTCAGGGGTCATCCATCTATAAGCGGTGAAGCTTTGCAATTCAGCTCACAGCCGTCCACCTGCGGATGAACCACCGCATGACCTGCTGCCTACTACAGCTACGCCGACCCACTGCGCCTAACACTAATCGCGGATTCATCCTCGAACCAGGATCGCTTCCAGGAGCTGATGCACTTCCGAGGGTAGAAACGTGTCATATGCGCTGCTATCGGCGCCAATACGAAGAGGCCCGGATACCGCCATGCGAACGCACATGCTGGCGGCGCGGAACGCGGCAGGTGCGAACCCCGCCACGCGGAAGCGGGGTCGGGACCGAGCACCTTCGACTGCGGGGTCAGGAGCCCACGGGTGCGCCCAGGGTGTCTGCCATTTCCCACCAGAGCCGGTTCACCTCGACGTACCGGTCGGTGAGGTCGAGCGGCTTCGCCCACGGCTTGTCGATGATGTAGTGGATGTTCTTCACCGACGCCGGATCCCAGACCGACGGGTGCTGGTGCTGCAGGGTCTTCAGCGCGTTGTACACGTAGGGCAGCGGACGCCAGCGGTCGCGGTAGAACTCGTTGAGGAAGTCCTGCTCGGCGAACGGGTAGTGCGACAGATCGTCCACGCCGGCCAGTCGGGCCACCATGTCGGCGAGGACGGCCTCGTCCGGTGACAGCGCGAGGAAGCCGCCGTTCAGGTAGTTGTCCGTCGCGCCCGGTTCGGTGACGTGGTCCCCACCCCGGCAGTGCTTGTAGAAGCAGGTCTCGGGTGTCCAGCTCGGCGGATAGCTCGCGATCCGGTTGGGGTTGCACCGGCATGCGTGGCAGGCGGCGATGGCGCCGTCGGGCAGGTCCAGCGCGAACAGCTCGTCCATGTTGCGGGTGACGAGCATGTCGGCGTCCAGGAAGGCGACGCGCTCGAACTCCGTGAGACCCCACACGGCCAGCTTGGTCCACACCTCCGCGAACCGGGCGTTGGCGTAGCTGTCGGCCGACCCGCCGGCCGGACGCAACGGTGCGACGTCGCGCAGGAGGCAGCCGTCGTCCTGCAGGAGGCGCCGGGCCTGCTCGTCGATCCCTTCGGTCACCATGACCACGAGGGGGATGGTGCTGCCGGAGGCTGCCAGCGAGGCCCGCAGGGTCCGGACCCCGATCACGTAGTCGGGTTGGGTCAGCAAGGTCACCCAGGCGTTCATCGGTGGTGCTCCTGTCCTAGTGGCGGGATCGGGTCAGTCGAGTAGCGCATCGGTGAATGCATTTGCGAAGCGGTGCTCGGGGTTCAGCGCCTCGCGCATGCGACGGAAGGCTTCCCACTGGGGTAGAGCGTCAGCCAGTCGTAGAGGGACTCGTCGAAGTACTTGCCCCAGTGGGGCCTGCCGCCCTCCTCGGCCAGGGCCCGTTCAACTGCCCGAAGGAAGCTGTTTCCCTCCTCGGACAACGAACCGTCGGCCGCGTAATAGACCACGAAGCCGAAGTAGCAGGTCCTGGCCGTGGGACGGGCTCAGCCATCCGTCCGACGGGCCGGTGCAGCGCAGGATCACCGGGTAGTGCATCCGGGGGCGCGTCTCTAAGTGCCAGTCCTTGATCTTCCTGATCACCGCTCCGGCCTGGGCGAGCGGGATGCCGATCTCGACGTTGATCTGGGGGCGCGATCCCCCGGCAGAACACCTGGTAGATGTCACCCGCCGGGTCTTCTGCCCTGGCCCGCACAATGAGGTCTTCCCGCAGTCACTTCTTGTGTGATGTGCCCCACGCGGCCTAAGGTAGGTACATCGTGTCCGTACTAGTTGTACGCACCCCTCCGTCAGCAGACCCCTCCCGCACAGAGAGAAGATTCGCCAATGTCCGCCGAATCGCTTCCGAAGTCCCGCGTCCCCCTCTTCGACGGCATGAACCGCATTCCCGGCGGCCTCATGCTGATCCCCCTGATCCTCGGCTCGATCGTCGGGACGTTCACCCCCGGCTTCCTCGAACTGGGCAGCTTCACCACCGCCCTGTTCGCCGAGTCGGCCCTTCCCCTCATCGCCGTCCTGATCTTCGCCACCGGTATGCAGATCACCGCGAAGGCGTCAGGCCCCGTGCTCGCGACCACCGGCGTCGTCCTGCTGTTCAAGACGATCATCCCCGCCGCCCTCGTCGCGGGCCTCGGCCTCGTCGTCGGCATCGACGGCATCCTCGGGATCTCGATCCTCGCCCTCCTGGCCAGCTTCGACAACAGCAACGGCGGCCTCTGGCTCGCCTTCACCGGCCGCTACGGCGACTACCGCGACCGCGGCGCCTACATGGCCTCCGCTATCAACGACGGCCCCTTCTTCACGCTCCTCTTCCTCGGCATCTCGGGCCTCGGCAACATCCCGTTCCTCACCCTCCTCGCCGCCGTCATTCCGCTGGCCCTCGGCTTCATCGTCGGCAACCTCGACGCGAAGTGGACCGAGGTCATGCGCCCCGTGCCGAACATCGTCATCCCGTTCTTCGCCTTCGCCCTCGGCACCGGCATCGACCTCCGCAACGTCATCACCGGCGGCCTCAGCGGCATCTTCGTCGGCATCGCCGCCACCCTGATCACCGGCACCCTCGTCTACTTCGGCTACCGGTTCATCCTCCGGCGCGGGATCAAGTCCGGCATCGGCATCGCCTCCGCGACGACGGCGGGCAACTCCATCGCCACGCCGGCCATCGTCGCCGCTGCCGACCCGACCTTCTCCCCCTTCGTGGAGGTCGCAACCGCGCAGGTCGCCTCGGCCGTCCTGGTCACCGCGGTCCTCGCGCCGCTCCTCGCCACCTGGGTGCTCAAGCGTCAGGGCGGTCTGGACACGGACGACGCAGCGCATGTCCTCCCCACGTCCGCTTCGGAACTCCCTCCCGCCGGCGATCCCTCCGCTCCCGTCACCCGTCCCCGTCGACTCGAACAGGACGGCGAAGCGTGACCGCAGCGCAGCACGCTCCGATCGTCGGCATCGCCGCCGACGACGTCACCGGCGCCACCGACTCCGTGGTCCAGTTCTCCCGGGCAGGCTGGTCCTCCCGGCTGCTGCTCGGCGAACTGATCCCGACGTCGGCAGTCCCGGGCAGCGCCCTGGCCATGAACTCCGATGCCCGGGCGATGGACACGGCGAGCGCCCGGACGGCGACAGCCGGCGCGGTGGCCGACCTCGTCACCGCCGGAGCGAACCGCCTCTACCTGAAGATCGACTCGACCATGCGCGGCAGCGTCCCGGCGCAGGTGGCCGGGGCGCTCGACGCGTGGCAGGAGCGGCACCCCGACTGCTTCGCGGTCATATGTCCCGCCTATCCGGCCATGGGACGGACCGTCGACGGTGGCCTGCTCCGCGTGCACGGCGGACCGGTCGAGGACTCCCCCGCTGGCCACGACCCGGTCACCCCGGTTCCGACGAGCGAGTTCTCGCAGCTCCTCCCCGGGACCAAGACCATCAGCCTCAGCGGATCGCCGGAGCAGGACGCGCTGGACCTCCGGGAGGCCGCGAACGGCCGGGTGGTCGTGGTGAATGCCACGTCCGACGACGACCTCCGCTCCCTCGCGGCGGCGCTCGTCGCCGCCGGCTCCACGGCGGTCCCCACCGGGTCCGCCGGACTCGCGGCCGCAATGGCTGCAGCCTGGGCGACTGCCGGACCTGTGCGGGCTCGCTCGGAATCCGCCCCCGCCGCCCAAGGGCAGCGGATCGTCGTCGTCGTCAGTTCCCTGCACGACGCCGCCCGCGCCCAGACCGACCACCTGCGTAAGCAGCTGGATCCCGCCGACCTCCGCGTCCTGCAGCCCGACGCCGCCCTCCTCGGCCAGCCGGACCGGCTCGCGCAGTGGACCGCCGGGGAACTGGCGGCACCCGACACGCTGCCGCGCGTCGTCGTCATCCTGTCCCCCGAGCCCGTCGGTGACGCCGGACTGACGCTGAGCGGAGCGGAAATCGCCCGCAGCCTCGCCGCGGTGGTCCAGCAGACGCTCAATGCCACCGACATCGGCGCCCTCGTGCTGGTCGGCGGCGACGGGGCCCGCGCCGTCCTCGACGCGTCCCGGGCCCAGGCACTCCGCATCACCGGCGCCATCCAGGAAGGCATCCCGGTCGGCGTCGTGGAAGGCGGCACCGCGGCCGGCAAGATCGTCGTGACGAAGGCCGGCGGCTTCGGGCCGGTCCATGCCCTGCTCGACACCATCACCGAACTCACCACCACCCTCGCCCAACCCACGGAGGCATACTCATGAGCATCCCCACCCTCGCCGTCACCATCGGCGACGTCGCCGGCATCGGGCCGGAGATCACCGCGAAGTCCCTCCTCGGGCACGACGACGTCCGGCAGGAGTGCGTGCCCGTAGTCATCGGCGACGAGGCCGCCATGCGCCAGGGCGTCAGGAACGTCGGCGGCGATCCGGACAAGGTCCGCGTCCTGGACTCGATCGAGGACGCCACGAACGAGCCCGGCATCATTGAGCTCCTGCAGACCGGGCCGTCCCTGGCGGACGTGAAGCTCGGCGAGCTGAGCCCCGCGGCGGGCGACGGCTCCTACCGCTTCGTCGTCGAGGCCTGCCGCCTCGCCCGCGAGGGTGCAGTCCAGGGCATCGTCACCGCACCGCTCAACAAGGCCGCGATGCACGCCGGTGGGCACAAGTGGCCCGGCCACACGGAGCTGCTCGCGCACGAGTTCGGGGTGGAGAACTTCAGCCTCGTCCTCTCCGCGGGCGACCTCTACTTCTTCCACCTCACCACCCACGTCTCGCTGCGCCGGGCCATCGAGGACGTCACGCCGCAGCGGACCACCAACGTGATCGAGCTCGTCAGCGCGTTCACGAAGGCGCTTGGTAACCCGGACGAGCCGATCGGCCTCGCCGGCCTGAACCCGCACGCGGGCGAGAACCGCCTGTTCGGCGACGAGGACGAGGACATCCTCGCGCCCGCCGTCGCCGCCGCCCGTGAGAAGGGCATCAACGTGCACGGGCCCATCCCTGCGGACGCGCTCATCCCCGCTGCGGTGAAGGGCAAGTGGAACATGGTCATCGCCTGCTATCACGACCAGGGCCACGCACCCTTCAAGGCGGTCTACGGTGACGACGGCGTGAACATCACCGTCGGTCTGCCCGTGGTCCGCGTCTCGGTGGACCACGGCACGGCGTTCGACATCGCCGGCCAGGGCATCGCCCGCGAGACGAGCCTCGTGCTGTCCATGCGCCGCGCAGCTGCACTGGCGCCGGGCTGGGACCACGTCTGGCAGACCGCGCAGAAGAAGTAGGAACGGACGGGACCCGGGGCGGAACAGGCCATAATGACTGGAATGAAGACGCCTGAGGCCCCGGGACGCCCGCTCGACGCCGACAGCGGCGAACCGCTGCACCTCCAGGTCCGCGGGCACCTGCGCGCACAGATCATGAACCACTCCCTGCCGCCGGGTACCTCCCTGCCCAGCGAGGCACAGCTACAGGTGCGGTACGGCGTCTCCCGGTCCGTCGTCCGGCAGGCCCTCGGCGCGTTGGCTGATGAAGGGCTGATCGAGCGGGGTCGCGGACGCGGCAGCACCGTGGCCCCCCGGCGGGAGCACCACCGGCTCGTGCACCGCACATCGGGACTCTCGGCGCAGCTCGGGAGCACCGGCGCGAGCGTCGGCACGGAGGTGCTCTCGCTGACCGTGCGGGACGCCGATGCGTCGACCGCGATCCTCGGGACCGAGCAGGTTTTCGCGCTCGAGCGGTTGCGCACGGCCGACGGCGTCCCGATCGCCGTCATCCACACCTGGCTCCCGGTCCCGGCATTCTCCACGCTGACCGCGGAGGATCTCCACGACGCGTCCCTCCATGCCGTGCTCGGGGAGAAGTTCGGTGTGCAAATTGCCTCCGGGAAGCGGCAGATCCGGGCAGTTCCCGGTGATACGGACCTGTTGCGGCTGCTCGAGCTGGAGCCGTCGTCGCCCGTGCTCCTGCTGGAGGGCACGAGCTTCGACCAGGACGGGCGGCCCGTGGAGGTCTTCTCGACCTGGCACCACCCGGACCACGTCGTCTTCGACATCGACATCCACGGGGACGCCTCGGCGCCGACCGCGCCGAGTGGTCCGACGCCGTTGTCCGGCCCCGCAGAAACGGCCGACTCGCCGGTCGACGTCGCCGAACGGGCCCGGCGGCTGGGCGCTGAACTGCTCCGCTTCGCCGGCGAGGTTTCGAGGGACGCCGAGTAGAGACACGGCCTGATCCGGGGACACCGGGTAGGAGCCCCGCCGCCCCTAGGCTTGCGGCATGACTGCACCCAGTTCCGAATCGCCCCATGCCTGATCCGTCCCTGCTCCGCCTCGTCAACGGCTTGATCTGGCCGGGGTTCACCGGACGAACGGTCCCAGCATGGCTGGACCGTGAGCTGCGCGACGGGCTTGCGGGTGCTGTGTACTTCGCCTCGAACCTCGACCCCGACGACCCGCAGCAGCCGGGCCGGCTGTCGGCTACCCTCCGGGAGCGGAACGGGTCGGCGATCATCGGCATCGACGAGGAGGGCGGCAGTGTCACCCGCCTGCACGCGACCACGGGATCACCGTTGCCCGATGCGGCGGCACTGGGCAGCATCGACGACGAGGCCGTCACCCGGGACGCGGGACGCGCCCTCGGAGCGATGGTCCGGGCCGCCGGCATCGACCTGCTGCTGGCGCCGGTCGCCGATGTGAACAGCAATCCGCGCAATCCCGTCATCGGAGTGCGGTCCTTCGGGGCCTCCACCGACCTCGTGTCACGACACGTCGCCGCGATGGTCGAGGGCATCCAGGAACAGGGTGTGGGAGCGTGCGCCAAGCATTTCCCCGGCCACGGCGATACCTCGCAGGATTCCCACCTCTCACTGCCCGTCCTCGACCTGTCGCGCCACGAGCTCGAGTCCCTGCACCTGCCGCCGTTCCAGGCTGCGGTGGACGCCGGCGTACGCGCCGTCATGAGCGCCCACCTGGTGGCCCCCGGATTCGGTCCCCGGCCGGCCACCCTCAACCCGGCAGCCTGGTCCCTGCTCCGCAGCCTGGGCTTTGACGGGCTCGCCGTGACCGACGCCCTCGACATGGCGGCCATTCGGTCGACGATCGGCATGGGCGCCGGAGCTGTTCAGGCGGTTTTCGCCGGCGCCGACCTGCTCTGCACAGGCAATCCGGCTCAGCACGGACCTGGGCAGGCCCAGCGCTCCGATGAGGACGTGTTCCTTGAGGTCCAGACCGCCCTGCTGGCAGCGCTCGACGACGGCACCCTCATCCCTGCGCGCCTCGAGGAATCGCTCGAACGCCGCTCGGCCTTCACGGAGTGGATCGGGTCACCGTCGGACGCCCCCTCGCCTACGACGCCGGACCATGCCGTCTGGACGGACGCAGCGCGCCGTGCCTTCCGGTTTACCGGCACCCAGGCGACGGACACCCCGGAGGCAGCAAGTGGATCGAGGACCGGCGCCGCGACCGGCGTCGGCGTCATCGATGCGCGTCACGCCGGCAGCCTCGCCACCGGTCCCCGGACCGACGTCTTCACGCGCGCCCTCGCCGCGTCCATCCGGACGGAGCGGCGGACTGCTGCCGACTCATCGCAGGCTCTGGCCGCGCTCGGCGACCTGCGGACCGGAGGTGCCGACGTCGTCGTCCTGCTGTGTGACGACCTGACCGGACCGGGCCAGCAGGACCTTGCCCACCGCATCGCCGCGGCGGACGGCGGAGTCATCGTGGTGAACACCGGGATGGTGCCGGTGGACCCACCGGCCTTCGGCGTCATCCACACCTTCGGCGCCTCGGCGCCCGCTGCCGCAGCGCTTGCGGCACTCCTCCTGAACCCCTGACGGAAGTCGCTTACATACAAGTTGATTGTGTCGTAAGGTGCTTACATCGAGGAGGATCACGTGCGCCTTCTGCTGCCCTGACCTCTCCGGGGCCTTCCATTGGTCGAACGAAAGGCACACCCGTGCTTCAAGCTTCCCGTGACGCCGGTCCCCTGCCGACCACCCCGCCGGAGGACCTCGGCTCCCTCAGGCTGCAGCTGGACAGCCTTCCGACGGAGCATGTCTCGACCGGCTACGCGGACCTCGACCTGCGGTCCACCTCCGACCTCGTGGCGGCGATGAACGCCGAGAACGCCGGGGTCGCCGCGGCCGTCGCCCTCGCGGCACCGGCGATCACGACGGCCGTGGACGGCATCGCCGACCGCCTGGCCCGCGGCGGCCGCCTCCTCTACATCGGAGCGGGGACCGCGGGCCGGCTCGGCATCCTCGACGCCAGCGAGTGCCCCCCGACCTTCGGCACCGACCCCTCGCTCGTCCTCGGCATCATCGCGGGCGGGTCGGCCGCCGTGACCACGGCCATCGAGAACGTCGAGGACGACGGCACCCAGGGCGCAACGGACCTCGCGGCCCACGGTGTAGACCACCTCGACGTCGTCGTCGGGATCTCGGCGTCCGGACGCACTCCCTACGCGTGCGGGGCAGTGGATGCTGCCCACGCAGCGGGAGCGCTGACCATCGCCATCACCTCGAACCCCGGCTCACCGCTCGCCACGGCTGCGGAGATCGCGATCGAGGTGTTGACGGGGCCGGAACTCGTCGCGGGATCCACCCGGCTGAAGGCCGGGACCGCGCAGAAACTGGTGCTCAACATGCTGAGCACCCTCAGCATGGTCAGGCTCGGCAAGACCTACGGCAACATCATGATCGACCTCGTCGCCACGAACGAGAAGCTGCGGGCGAGGTCCCAGCGGACCGTCATGCGCGTGACCGGATGCAGTGCGGAGGAGGCCGTCGGCGCTCTCGCCGGCAGCGGGGGCTCGGTCAAGACCGCGGTCCTCATGCTCCTCACGTCCGCGACGAAGGTGGAAGCCGATGACCGGCTCGCACGCCACCACGGCAACCTGCGGGCGGCACTCACGGTGGCAACCGCGGCTGCCGGAACTGCAGGACCCGACGCACCCCTCGACGGCATCGGCACGGCCCTCCCGTCATGACCCCGGGCGTCACGCTCACGGCCCACCGGGTCACCCTGCCCTTGGTCCGTCCCTTCGTCACGGCCGTCCGCAGCGCCACCGTTCTGGAGTCGGTGCTCGTGGAGGCGCGCGACGACGACGGCCGGTCCGGCTGGGGGGAAGCTCCGATCAGCCGGGTCACAAGGGCGACCAGCGACGGCGTCTGCGCATCCGTCAATGGGCCCCTGCAGGACCTCGTCCGCTCCTCGAACCCGACGGACGCCGTGCGCCGGGTCGCCGCCTCCTCCGACAACACCGCCGCGAGGATGGCCGTGGACTGTGCCCTCCACGACCTCGCGGCGCAGCAGGCCGGGCTGTCCCTCGTCCGCTACCTCGGCGGAACCTCCCTGTCCGTGACGACGGACATGACGCTCTCGGTCGGCTCCCCTGCTGACCTGTCGGTGGCCGCCCGGGACCACGTCAAGGCCGGGTTCGGGTGCCTGAAGGTGAAGGTGGACGGGTCAGGGGATCCGGTGGCCGGGATTGCCGCCGTCCGGGCGGCCGTCGGCCCCGCCCTCACCCTTCGGGTCGATGCCAATCAGGCCTTCTCCGCGGACGACGCCGTCCGCTTCATCCGGGACCTGGAGGACAGGCACCTGGACGTCGAGTTCGTGGAGCAACCCGTCCGGGCACACGACTGGGTTGCTCTTGCGCACGTCACCCAACACGTCGCGACGCCGGTGATGGCCGACGAGTCGCTCTGGAACCTTGCCGACCTCCACCAACTCCTCCGCCATGAGGCCGCGCCGATGGTGAACATCAAACTCGCGAAGACCGGCGGGTTGCTCCCCGCCCTCGGCCTCGCCGCCGCTGCCCGCGAGGCTGGCCTGCGGATCATCGTGGGGTGCATGATGGAGAGCACCGTGGGCATCGGTGCTGCGGCGGCCTTTGCATCCGCACTCGGAGTCCGTCCCCAGCACGTCCCGGCCGACGACGTCCCCGTCGATCCTGCGCAGGACCTCGACGGGGGGCTCTGGCCCCGCGACCCCGCGGTGGACGGCGGGGTCCGCTACGACCGCTCCACCATCGCCATCGCGGACCGGCCCGGACTCGGCATCACGGGGCTGCGGACTGCATCTCGAGGATAAGTGCGACGGTGGCCCCGAGGCTCCGCGCGACGCCGTAGGGCACCGAGGCGGGCGGCAGTGCTTCACCCGGAGAATGTGCCTCGATTCGGTGCCGCGCCAGCAGGTAGGCGGAGATGTCGGGCCCAGTTGCTCCGCTGCCGTCCGTCAGGCGGATGCCCGCGCTGCTGGTCGCCACCATCCCGTCCCCCGGTGCATCCGGCCGCAGAAGGATGCTCATCGCGCCGACCCCGTTGGCGCCGGCGATGTCGTGATCCAGCCGGTCGCCCACATGGACGAGCCGAACCCGGTCGCCGAGCGCACGCTCAAACATCTCCGGATCCGGTTTCGCCGTGCCGACCGCGTCGGAGGTGATGACGGCATCGAAGACGTCCTGGAGGCCGGCCGCGCGCAGGACCGGGAGCTGGAACTCACGACGTCCGTTCGTCAGGAGGACCAGGCGGCATCCGGCGGCCCTGAGTGCTTCCAGGTTCGGCCGGGTGTTCACGTGGAGGATGCGGACGCCGGGATCGGCGAGTGCGTCCTCCAGCCGGGGTACCAGCGACCCCGTCCACCGGCGGCCGAAGCGGACGGCCGTCGTCGCCATGATGGATGCCCAGTCGTACGCGGCGTAGGGATCGGTGAGGAGCCGGCGCTCGTGCTCCGCAAGGATCCCGGCCGTCACTTCCGCGGCGCTGACCAATCGGCGGTCGCCGGCTGCGGCGGCGACCTCGGCTGCAACGGAGCGCAGGACACTCGCGAAGGGGCTGATGACCAGTGTCCCGTCGAGGTCGAAGCTCACGGTGAACGCTCCTCGGTGCGGATGGCCAGCAGTCATCAACCCGGTACCGGGTCCGCCTGCAGGAGCTCCGCCCCGTCGGTCGGTTCAGCTGCCGGAGGAGCACCCGCGATCGCCCCGGCGATCTGCCAGGCGAGCCGCGTGACGGCCGCGATGACGGCGGTCGCCTCGTCCTCCCCGTAGGCACGCGTGCAGACGGCGAGGACGAAGGGTTGCGCCGCCGCGGGCTGCACCAGGGCCACGTCGTGGCGGATGGCGGTGACCCAGCCGGACTTCGAACCCCAAGTGGCGGCTCCCGGCAGCGCCGGACCGATGATCCCGTACTGCTGCGCCTCCAGGAAGGAGACCGCCAGCGCCGTACTCGCCGGCGCCAGTACGGAACCCGTGACGATGCTGCGCAGGATCGCGCAGAGGTCGCGCGCCGTCGTCTGCTGGGTGAGTCCCTCACGGAGTCCGTCGAGGTCACCGAAGAGCCGCTGCATGAAGGACGACCGAGCGCCACACAGCGCCACCGCCTCGGCGACGGCCGGCAGCCCCACGAGCTCGACCGCCATGTTGGTGGCCTCGTTCGAGGAGACGGTGATCATCCGCTCGAGGACATCCCGCAGCGGCACGGGCCGGCCGGCAGCCGGCATGCCGTCGTCGATCTCGCCGGGCTCGAACTCGAAGATCTCCCCGGACGCAGCCGCCGACCGGAAACGAAGGGTCGAGACGAGCTCCTGGTCGAGGATGAGCCGTCCGGCATCGACGGCGCGCAGGACGGCGACGAGCACGGCGAGCTTGATCGTGCTGGCCGCGTAGACCGCGGAGTCGGCGCCGTCCTCGGCGAGCACGGTGCCGTCGAGCGCGGTCAGGCAGTAAGAGATATGGGGGACGCCGTCGCTGTAGTCGGACTCCAGACCCATGGTCACGCCCTTTCGTCGGGTGCCGCGGCGAAGACCGCGTCGGCAAGAGCTGAACGGAAACCTGCCATGGCGTTGTGCTCGCGAGACGGATGGACACGGTTGGTCAGTAGCACCACGACGACGCCGCGGTCGCGGTCCATGAGCAGCGAGGTCCCGGCGAAGCCGTTGTGTCCACGAGCGCTGTGGCCGTGCGCGCCCATCCACTCCCGCTGCCCGATGCGCAGGCCGAGTCCGTGGCCGAACCCCGGCCCGGGGTGCGACCCGAGCATGCGCGGGAGCTGGTCCTGCCAGAGCTCGACGGCGAGCGCCCCGGGCACGAGGGCCTCCGCGCGGTCGCGCAGTACCGTGCCGACCGCCAGGACCGCCGACGCCGTCCCGAACAGGCCGGCGTTCGCGACCCCGCCGCCCAGCGCCCAGGCGGTCTCGTCGTGGACCTCGCCGCGCACCATGCCGCGCACCGACCCGCACACCGGGACTACCTGCAGTTCCGTCGCGGCACAAGCGGAGGGCTCGGGGGTGAAGGTGAGCGACGCCGCCCGAGGATCCAGCGCCGTCAGGGGTTCGAGCACCCTGTCGGATACCAGCCAGGCCCAGGGCTCCTCTGTGGCCGCTTCGGCGAGCGCCATGGCCACGGTGAAGCCCACACAGGAGTAGGCGAAGGCCGTGCCCGGGGGCGTCTCTAGGGGAAGCGAGAGAATGTCCGCCAGCAGGGCGTCGCGTCCGGGGCGTGCCGGCATCTTCCGCCAGCCATCCCAGGTACCGGGCAGCCCGGAGGTGTGGGTCAGCAAGTGACGCAGGGTGATGCTGCCGCGTGGTCCGGCACGGAAGGACGCCAGGTGCGCGCCGACCGGCTCATCGAGGTCGAGGACCCCTTCTCCTGCAAGGGACAGGAGTGTGAGGGTGCTGGCCACCTTCGTCACGGAGGCGAGGTCGTACACCGTCTCCGCGTGCGCGGGCACCCGGTCTTCCGCACTGAGCGGAGCTCCGTCGGGACCGAAAGCGACGGCGGATCCGCTGGCGACCGGCCCGAACGACCGCCCGCCGATGTCGACGGCCGCGACGGCCGACGGCGCGACGCCAGCCGCCACCGCTCCGTCGAGCAGGTTCTGGAGGGAGCTCTCGAAGCGGGAGGGGTCCGGGGCAGCAAGCGGATCAGGCGAGGACAAGCCGCGGTGTCCCCTCGGCGATCAGCGTGGCTTCGACCCCGAGCGGGATGCTGTGCGCTGCCGGGCCGTGGCCGAATCCGAGTTCCCAGACCAGAGGTATCCCCAGCGGGCACAGGAGCTCCTCGACCAGGGCCTTCACCTCGTGCAGTTCCCCGCACTTGCTCCACGACCCGAGCGCCAGCCCCGTCATCCCCTCGAACCAGCCGGCGCGCAGCAGGGACATCAGCAGCGCGTCCAGGCGGTAGACATCCTCGGTGACGTCCTCGAGGAGCCCGATCCTGCCAGTGTCACTGACGGGGGGCCTGCCGCGCGCCCCGAGGGTCATCGAGATCAGGCTCAGGGTGCCCCCGGTGAGCATGCCGGTGGCCCGACCCGGAACGAGCACCTCGGCCGTCGGGTTGGTGTAGTCGCGGCCTGCCGGCGGGGAGAACAGGGCCTCGTGGAGGTGCCGGCGGGCGGCGTCGTCGTCGAGCAGGGCGTCCGTGGCGACCATCGGCGCGAACAGGGTGGCCAGCCCGAGGTGCTCCGCCCAGTACTCGTGCAGTGCCGTCACATCGGAGGACCCGATGAGGGGTTTCGGGCTTGCGGCACGCAGTTTCCCGACGTCGAGCAGGTCCAGCAGCCGCACCGCACCGTAGCCGCCGCGGATGCAGAAGACGGCGGCGATGGAATCGTCGCACCACAGATCCTGGAGGTCCGCGGCCCGGTCCGCGTCAGTCCCAGCGAGGTAGGGGGCCCGGGGATGCCGGTCCAGCACGTGGGCACCGAGCACGGGTTCGAGGCCCCAGTCGACGAGCAGCCGCACCGCCCGGTGCACGTTCTCCTCGGTCGGTGTGCCGGAGGGCGAGACCAGTCCCACGCGGTCGCCCCGCGTCAGGAGACCCGGCCCCGGACGGACCGTCACGACGCCGGGCCCGTCGTCGCCGGTCCCGACTGCAGCAGCCCCGGATCCGGCAGGGGCTCCCCGTCCAGGAGGTCCCCGTTCCCCGGGACACGGCGGAGGACGCCGCCGTCGCGGGTGGGGACGACGCTCAGGAGCGTGCGCGTGTACGCGTGCTGCGGGTTCAGCAGGACCTCCTCCACCGGGCCCTCCTCGACGATCCTGCCCTGGTACATGACGACCACGCGGTCGGCAATGTTCCAGGCCAGCCCGAGGTCGTGGGTGATGACGAGAGCGCCCAAGCCGAATTCGCACCGGAGCCGGAGGAGCAGGGCCAGCACGCCCGCCCGGACCGACGCGTCGAGGCTCGCGACGGGTTCGTCGGCGACGAGGAATTCAGGGTCGAGCGCGAGGGCGCCGGCGATGACCACCCGCTGGCGCTGGCCGCCGGAGAGCTCCTGCGGGATGGCCGTGAAGTACTTGCCGGGCGGGTTCAGCTCGGCCTTGGCCAGGGCCGCCGCGACGAGCTCGCGTTCGTCGCCGGGCATGCGGTGCAGGCGGGGCCCTTCGGCGACGGCCTCGTACACGGAGTGCTTGGGGTTCAGGGCCGCGGTGGGGTCCTGCAGCACGAACTGCACGGCCCGACGGTACGCCTTGAGGGCCTTCCGGCGATGCTCGAGCGGCTTCCCGCGGAAGAGGACCTCACCGGAGGTGGGCTTCTGCAGCCCGAGCAGGGTCCGGGCGAGCGTCGTCTTGCCGGAGCCCGACTGGCCCACGAGGGCGACAATCTCGCCCGCGTTGCAGGTCAGGTCGACGCCGTCGACCGCCCGCGTGGCGCCGTCCCGGCCGGAGAAGTTCACCGACACGTTGCGGGCCTCGAGGACCGCTCCGGGCACGGAGGGGGCGGGCACTCCCCCGATCGCCGACGGCGCATGCGGCGCGGTGTACGTGGGCAGGCTCAGGCGCGAGTCCGGGTCGCCGATGGTGGGGAAGGCCGAGGCGAGGGCGGCCGTGTGCGGGTGCTGCGGGTTGTGCATGACCTCCCGGGACGGACCCTGCTCGACGATCCGCCCGTGCTGCATCACGACGATCCGCTCGCAGGTGGAGGCGAGCACCGAGAGGTCGTGGCTGATCATGATCAGCGACAGGCCGCGGTCCCGGACGAGGGAGGTGAGCAGGTCCAGGACCTGGGCCTGGACCACGACGTCGAGGGCCGTGGTGGGCTCGTCGGCGATGAGGAGGTCCGGCTCGCAGGCCAGGGCCATCGCCATCATGATGCGCTGCTTCTGGCCGCCCGACAGTTCGTGCGGGTAGGACTGACCCTTGGCCGCGGCCAGCCCCACCTGCTCCAGCAGTTCGTCGACCCGCGCGTTCCGGGCGGACTCGCTCCGGTACTTCGCGTCGGATCCCTTCGCGTGGATGCGCAGCGCCTCGGAGATCTGTTCCCGGACCTTGCGGACCGGGTTGAGCGAGTGCATGGCGCCCTGGAAGACGATGGCCGCCTCGGTCCAGCGCACCGAGCGGAGCCGGCCCCAGCTGAGGGTGGAGATGTCCTCCTCGCCGAGGAGGATCCGGCCCTCGATCGTAGCGTTCGCCGGCAGCAACCGGAGCACGGAGACGGCGAGGGTCGACTTCCCGCAGCCGGATTCCCCGGCGATGCCGACGGTGGCGCCGGGCTCGACCACGAGGTCGACGCCGTCCACCGCGGTGACGGTGCCCCGCCCGCCGTCGTTCTGGGTGGTGTAGGTGATGCGGAGGTCCTTGAATTCGAGCCGTGCCATTAACGTCCTCGCAGCGTGGGGTTGATGACGGATTCGAGGGCGCGGCCCACGAGCGTGAAGCAAAGGACGACGACGACGATCGCGAGGCCGGGCGGCATGACGTACCACCAGTACCCGCCGGTCGCCGCCCCGGTGTCCAGCGCGGACTTCAGCATGGCGCCCCAGGAGATGCTGCCGGGGTCGCCGAGGCCGAGGAAGGACAGTGTGGATTCGGCGATGATCGCCGACCCGACGGTCAGCGTGGTGTTGGCGAGGACGAGGGGCATCACGGCCGGCAGGACGTGGCGCCCGATGATGTGGCCGTCGCCGGCACCGAGCGCCCAGGCCCGTTCGATGTACGGGCGGGACTCCACGGAGAGGGTCTGGGAGCGGACCAGCCGGGCCGTGCCGGCCCACGAGGTCACGCCGATCGCGATGACGATCGTGGCCACGCCCGGGCCGATCACGCTGGAGAGGACGATGGCGAGCACGAGTCCGGGGACCACGAGGAAGAAATCGATGACGCGCATCAGGACGGCCTGGGTGGCCCCGGTGAAATGCCCGGCGGCCATTCCCATGACGGTCCCGATGACCATCGACACGAGCGTGGCGGCGAATCCCACGACCAGGGAGATCCGCGACCCCCAGATCAGCAGGGCGAGGACCGACCGCCCGGCGGGGTCCGTGCCGAGCGGATTGGCGAGGCTCGGTGGCTCGTTCCGTCCGGACGTCACCTGCGTCACGTCGAGCACGCTCGGCGGGGCGAAGAGCGGGATCACGAGGGCGAGGGCGATGACGCACAGCAGGATGACGAGCCCCACGACGCCGGCCCGGTTGCGCCGGAACTCCTTCCAGCCCTCCGCGAAGGCCTGGCGCCGTCGTGCGGCGGCGACGTTGGTCCGCGGCAGCCGGGGCCCGGCGACGGCGCTCATGCCGACCTCAGCCGGGGATCGAGGACACGGTAGATCAGGTCGGCGAAGAAGTTCATGAGGATCACAATCGAGGAGAAGACGACGAACGTTCCCTGCAGCAGCGGGAAGTCGGGGGCCGACAGCGCCTGGAACGTGAGATAGCCGAGGCCCGGCCAGGAGAAGACGGTCTCCACGGTCACTGCCCCGCCCACCAGGCCGCCGAGGGTGAGGAAGATCAGGGTCACGGTCGGGAGCAGGGCGTTGGGGACCGCGTGGCGGCGCCGGACCTCGTCCTCCGTCAGCCCCTTCGCGCGCGCTGTCAGGAGGTAGTCCGACGTCATCTCCTCCAGCAGCGAGGCGCGCATCACCATGAGGTACTGCGCGTAGACCACGGCGACCATCGTGACGACCGGGAGCACCATGTGCCGCGCGACATCCCACAGGAGCGGGAAGCCCGTCGCGGTGGTCCCGGCGGTGACGAAGCCGCCGGTCGGGAACCACTGCAGGCCGCCGGCGAAGGTCAGCAGCAGGATCAGCCCGAGCCAGAAGGTCGGCACCGACCAGAACACCAGTGCCAGCCCGGTCTGCGCCTTGTCGAACAGGCTGCCGCGCCGCCAGGCAGCCTTCTGCCCCAGCCAGAGCCCGAGGATCACGGACAGCAGGGCGGCCGTCCCGGTCAGCAGCAGGGTGGGCCCGATCCGGGAACCGATGAGGCTCAGCACCGGCTCGTTGTAGGTGTACGAGTACCCGAGATCGCCGCGGAGGAGACCTGTCAGGTACCCCCAGAACTGGACGATCAGGGGGTCGTTGAAGCCCAGCTGCTCGCGCATGATGTCCATCTGCTCCGCACTGACCTGGCGCCCGTCCGCGAGGGAGCGGACGGGATCGCCGGGCAGGATCCGGAAGGCGAAGAATCCGAGCAGGACGACCATGACCAGGGAGACGGCCGCCGCGCCCGCCTTGCGGAGGGCGTAGCCGAGCCAGGAGGATCCCCGCTGCGGCTCGTCCGCTGCAAGGCCAGCCGAGAGGTCCTGGGCACCGAGCGTGGTGGACACGGTTACTGCCGGTCGTCGGCGGTGGCCCGGCGGCGCTTGACCAGGAAGAAGGCGACAAGGCCGCCGACCACCAGGATGCCCGCGATCGGGGCGACGATCGCCGCAGGGCTGGGCGTGGTCGCCGACGCCGCCTCGACCGAGGACACCGGGGTGGCGCTGTAGACGCCCCAGGGACCGTTCTGTCCGAGGATCACGCCGCCCTCGCTGGGCTGCGTGGTGAACGGCTCGAAGCGGTCCGACCGGTAGGCCTCAAGCGAATCGGCGTAGTAGAGCACGTTGTTGACCGCGGCGTCGTAGATCAGTTTCTGGGCTTCGACGACGAGTTCACTGCGCCGTTCCTGGTCCAGTTCGGTGTGCTGTTCCTTGTAGAGCGCGTCGAACTCCGGCGAGCACCAGTTCGATTCGCTGAATGCCCCGGTGCCGTCGGCGTTGGGGCGCGAGCTGCACTGGTTGATCGACAGCTGGAAGTCCGGATCGGGTCCGATGCCCCAGCCCGTGAAGTACATGTCGTAGTTGCCGAGCGTCGAATCGTCGTCGAGCTGGGCCGGCGCCTTCGATTCGCTGGTGACCTCGATGCCGATCTCCCGCAGCCAGGGGGTGACGTAGTCGGCCATCTGCTGGTGCGTGGGCTGTGTGTTGCTGCCGGCCAGGCGGAGGCGGAGCGGGTTGCCCTCCTTGTCGGTCCGGATGCCGTCGGCGCCTATGGTGTATCCGGCGTCGTCGAGGATCTTGTTGGCAGCCTCGGGGTCGTAGCTGTACGGCAGGTCGTCGGTCTTCCAGTGGTACAGCGGGTAGACGGACGGGATCTCACCGGTGGCGGGCTGTCCCAGTCCTTCGAGGACACGCTCGAGCAGCGTGTTGCTGTCGATGGCGCGGACGATGGCCTTGCGGACCTCCACGTCCTGCAGGACGGGGTTGCCGTCCCCCATGATCTTGCCCTCGGAGTTCATCGTGCCCGAGTTCAGGTTGATGGCCTGGTAGCGGCGGCCCGCACCCGAGTTCGTGGTGATGTCCGGTTCGTTCTCGAGCGCCTTGAACTGCGCGGGGGTCAGACCGCCGACGACGTCGAGCTCGCCGGTACGGAGGGCCTGGACGGCGGCGTCGCTGTTGCGGTACGGCACGAAGGTGATGCCGTCCACCTTCGCCTCACCCTTCCAGTAGTTGGGGTTGGCCTTCATGGTGACACCGGAGGTGGGGCTGTAGTCCACGACCGTGAACGGGCCGCTGCCCACGGCGTCCTTGTCATTGGCGAAGGTCGCGGGATCGTCCACCTCGGACCAGATGTGCTCCGGAACGATCGCCAGGCTGGATCCCGGGTTCGGTGCCTGCGGCTCCTTGAGGGTGATGACCAGGGTCTGGTCGTCCGTCGCCTCGACCGACTCGATGCTCTCGAGCAGGGACCCGTTGGCCTGCTTGAGTTCGTCGCTCTCCTCGATGGCCCGGAAGGTGTAGGCCGCGTCGTTCGCGGTGATCGGCTCGCCGTCGGACCACTTCCTGTCCTCCGCGAAGGTGAACGTCCATTCGGTGCCGTCCTCCGACGTCTCCCAGGACTCGGCGAGTCCGGGGACCACTTCGTTGTTCTCCGCGCTGTAGCTGACGAGGCCCTCGTACTGCATGGTGAGGATGTTCGTGCTCGACGCGAGGACCGCGAGGAAGGGATTGAGTGAATCGATGTCACCTGTGAGCGCGAGCTTGAGCATCACCGGGTCGGACTCCTCCGCGGCGGTGGCGGCCGAGGATGCGAGTGACCCGGGGACCAGCGCCAACGACAACGCGGCGAGAGTCGCGACGCTCCGGCGGCGCAGCGAGAACCTCCCCCGCGTGGAACGTTCCGGAGTGCTGCTCGGATCGGGGAGGGAATGTGCCATCGGTTCTCTTTCGCTAAGGCCTGCAGGCGTACGAATCCAGGGCCCGGGGCCGTGGAAGCGAACAGAAGTGCGAGGAAAAGACTCGACAGCCGTGTCATGGGTGGCTGCGATGTAAGCAAGCTACACAATTGGGTAATGTGATGCAAACCACTTGCGAAGCCGTGTCGCGACTTTTGTCCTTCGGCGTCGCAACCCCCGACGTGGAATGTTTTCCCTTCTTTCAAGCGAGGACCAATGGCCGTGATCGACACCGCGGAGCTCTGCGCCCGACTCATCCGCTTCGACACCAGCAACTACGGCGAAGGCAAGAGCGCGGGTGAGCGCGACGCCGCCGAGTACATCCACGGGCTCCTCGTCGAGGCCGGGTACGACGCGCAGATCCTCGGGCCGACGCCGGATCGCTCGTCCGTCGTCGTGCGTGTCCCGGGCGCCGACCGCACCCTGCCGGGCCTCCTCGTCCACGCGCACCTGGACGTGGTGCCGGCCGAACCCGACCAGTGGGCGATGGACCCGTTCGCGGGGACGATCAGCGACGGCTACGTCTGGGGCCGGGGGGCCAGCGACATGAAGGACATGGTGGCTATCACCCTGGCCACGCTGCTGCAGTGGGCTGCCGAGGGATCGAAGCCCCGGCGGGACGTCGTCGTCGCCTTCGTGGCCGACGAGGAGGACAAGGGCGACTACGGGGCGCTCTGGCTCGCCGCCGAACATCCGGACCTGTTCCGGGGGGTCGAGGCGGCGATCGGGGAATCCGGCGGCGTGCCCAGCCTGCTCACCTCGGAAACCGGCGCGGAAGTGCGGCTCTACCCGGTGGCGGCCGCCGAACGTGGGACCCTCCACATGCGGATCACGGCCACGGGGACATCCGGTCACGGCTCGCGGCCCAATGCGGACAACGCCGTCACCCACCTGATTGGCGCCCTCCACCGCGTCACCGGGCACGCCTGGCCCATCATCCTCACCCCCACTGTCCGCGCCTACCTCGAGCAGACCTGCGCGGCGCTCGGCTTCACCGCCGATCTGCAGAGCGACGCCGGGATCGAGGCGGCCGTGGACCGCCTCGGCGACGCCGGGGCGGTCGCCCGCACCACGATCCGGTGCTCGGCCACCCCCACCGTCCTGGACGCCGGCTACAAGGTCAACGTCATCCCCGGCACGGCCTCCGCCGAGCTCGACGTACGCTGCCTGCCCGGGACCGAGGCGCAGACCCTCGCCGTGCTCGACGACCTGCTCGGCCCGCGCATCACGCGCTCGTTCCTGTCCCATCAGCCCCCCGTCGAGGCGCCCATCGATTCGCCGTGGTTCACGGCCATGCGGGACGCCCTCGAGCGGCACGACCCCGCCGCCGTCGTCGTGCCCCGGTGCCTGGGCGGAGGAACCGACGCGAAGGCGTTCGCACCCCTGGGGATCGCCTGTTACGGGTTCTCGCCGCAGGGAGCCGACCCGGAGGGACGCACCTCCGACGGCGTCCATGGCGTCGACGAACGCGTCCCGGTCCACGGGCTGCGGACGGGCCAGGTCATCCTGCAGGACTTCCTCACGCATGTCTAGGGCTGGAACCTCCTGTATGGAAGGACGTCCATGGGCGCCATGACTCACCCCCTGCCCCCCGAGGGTCCTGACGAGATCTCCGCCCGGATCCGCGCCAGTCTCTCGGGCCTGCCACCCGCGGCCCAGAAGGTCGCGCGCCTCATCCTCGACGACCCCGACCACGTGGCAGGTTCCTCCATGTCCTCCCTGGAAAAGGAAATCGGTGTCAGTGGTGCGAGCATCGTCAGGGCGGCGAAAGCTCTCGGCTATGCGGGGTACCCGCAGCTCCGCCTTGCCCTTGCCGCAGCATCGGGCAGAGGCACCCCCCCTGATGCCGTCACCGGTGGAGTTCGCCGGGACGACGCGACGTCGGACATCATCGCCAAGCTCGCCCACGCGGAGCAGCAGGCCATCCGGGAGACCGCGGCACACCTGGACCCGGCCGTCGTCGAGGCGGCGGTCGGAGCGCTCGCCCGGGCCAACCGGATCCTGTCCTTCGGAGTCGGTGCTTCCGGCCTCGTGGCTGCCGACCTCCAGCAAAAACTGACCCGCGCGGGATTCATCTGCCACAGCACCACCGATCACCATCTCGGCATGACGGAAGCAGCGTTACTGGGGGCGCCCGCCGTCGCCGTCATTGTGTCGGACTCCGGCGAGACCCGCGAGGCGCTCGCCGTCCTCGGGGTCGCGGCAGACGCAGGGGCCGTCACGATCGCGCTTACCGGTGCTGAAACCTCCAGCCTGGCCAGGGCCGCGGATTACTCTCTCATCGCGGCGGGCAGCGAGCGCGGCCCGAGGCCCGGCGCCCTGTCCAGCAGGATCGGCCAGCTTCTGGTGGTCGATTGCCTGTTCGTCGCCCTCACCCACCAGGAATTCGCGTCGAGTGACGCTGCGCTGACAACCACTCGTTCGGTCATCACCTCACACCGGAACTCCCGCCCCGGTGGCTGAGCACCAACGGCTCGTCTGCGGGGTCGACGTCGGCGGCTCAGGCTGCCGCGTCACTGTCGCACCTGCCGCGGCACCTCACGGCCGGCCATCGAGCTACCCCCGGTTCCATGGCCCCGGCCTCGACGTCGGCCGGAACGGCGTGGACGCCACCGGCCTGCTGGCGTCCCTGGCGCCCCTCGTGGCCGAGGCTCGCGCTGCAGCCGGCGGGGGAGACATCGCCGCGATCGCGGTAGGCGCGGCGAGTGTCGCGGGCCTGCTCGAGGATGTCGCGGCGCTGCATGACGGGCTGCGCGCCATCAGCGGGGCTTCGCTGACATTCATCGCATCAGACATGATCACATCGCATCTGGGGGCGCTCGGTGGGGAGCCCGGCGTCGTCGTCGCCGCCGGCACCGGCGCGATCGCCCTCGGCACCGATCACCGCACGAGATGGCACTGTGCTGACGGCTGGGGGCATCTCCTGGGCGACGCCGGCAGCGGCGCCTGGGTGGGCCGGCGAGCACTCGAAGCAGCCTTGCGGGCCCACGATGGACGGGCAGGAGGCTCGTCGGCGCTCCTGGCTTCCCTGACCGGACATTTCGGCTCACCGGAGCAGCTGGTCACGCAGCTCTACAGCAGCCCCAACCGGTCAGCCATCCTCGCGTCCTTCGTACCGGCCACGGCAGGGGCAGCGCACGAAGGCGATGCCGTAGCCTCCAGCATCCTGCGGGACGCCGGGGCCGAACTGGCCGGTACCTGCAGTGCGGCCTTCGCGCCCGGCCTGCCCCTCACTGTCGCGTGGACCGGCGGACTGTTCGAAGCCTCTCCCCTGGTCCTCGCTGCCTTCGCCGAACGTCTGACGGCTCTTCAGCCGGGGGTATGTCTGACGCCCGCTTCCGGGACGTCGCTCGACGGCGCGGTGAGGCTCGCGGCTGACGGGGCCCTTGGCTACACAACCATCGAGGACCGACCGCCGTTCCTCACTAGCGTCGGGCACGAGTCATCCGTGGCCCATCGGATCCCGGCTTCACGTCTGGATGCGTGACGTCGCCTGACGCGTAGGCGAGCCGACTGAACCGGCCCGAGTCCCGGCGACGTCGGGTTGCATGGCCCTTGCCGCCCACGAGACGACTCACCGGAGGGCCCCAGCGCGCGGGAGCTGCCATGAAGATCCCGAGGTGCACTCCTCCCGTGCACAGGAAGAAACCGCATACGATCTTCCGGGCGAGGCCCGTTCGCTTTCCTCCCTCGCGCTGATCGGGAGCGGGTGACTTGTCCTTCGTGATCTTCAGCATGGTCGCTTCGGCTTCCGAATCGGCCCGCGCCGCGGGCGGCGGATCGTCTCCTTCTCCATTGTTGTGTCCGCGACCACGAGACACAGGGCCCTTGGTCCCCGGACGGAGACTCACCAGATAGCTCGCTCGCGCCACCCCGCGGACCTTCGGCCCTATCAGGGCCGGAACCGACCCGTGATGCTGGACGATGATCCCGGCCCGCCACGTCCGGAAGGCAGATGACACCAGATGGCCACCCACCTCGACGCGGACCCCACCCTCTCCATGCGCGTGCGCAAGCTGATGGAACCCATCTGGGCCGACCGGCGGGTAGGCGCTGCCGTGGCGTTGGCGGTCACTGCCGGCTGCGGTCTCGTACAGGGCCGGCGGACTCCCCGCGGTCCCCTCACCAGCACAGAGTCGCTCGACACGATGCTCCTCTGCCTGCTGGTCGGCGTGGCCACAGGATTCATCCTCCGATCGCGGTGGGCCATGCTGGCTGCGCCCGTGGTGGTCGTCGTCGTCTTCGAAGTCACGCGCGTCGGCACGGACGGGCCCACCGTGGACGAGATCCACACCAGCACCTACGGCATCCTCGCGTTCCTCGTCGGGCGCGGCTTCCATGCCCTGCTCGCCCTGCCCGCGATGATCCTGGGCGCGGCGATCGGCGCCGGAGCGGCGCGACGACTCACGCGCTCCCCCGACGACACCCACCGGGCGGGTGCCGGCGTCGTCGTCCGCCGGGTTGTTGCAGCCCTCATGGCGGTCGCGCTCATCGCGCTCGCGGTGCTCATCGCCCGGCCGGCCGGCACAACCCCCATCCAGGCCTCCGACGGCGAACCCGCGACCGGCAGCATCGCCGAACTCACGACGGTGGAGACCGGCGACAAGGACCTCGGCATCATGCTGCGCGGCGTCGACGTGGAGAAACCCGTCCTGCTGTTCCTCGCAGGCGGCCCGGGCGGATCCGAACTGGGCGCCATGCGCAACCATCTGCAGGAGCTGGAGGAATACTTCGTGGTCGCCACCCTGGATCAGCGGGGAACCGGCACCTCGTACCCTGAGCTGGACCCGGCGTCCACCCTCACCCTCGAGAGCTCCATCGAGGCCGCGATCACCGTCACGAACGCCCTGCGGGAACGCTTCGACGAGGACCGGATCTACCTGATGGGCCAGTCCGGCGGGACGGTCTACGGCATCCTCGCCGTCCAGCAGGAACCGGAGCTCTACCACGCGTTCATCGGCACCGGGCAGATGGTCAGCCCGCTCGAGACGGACACCATCTTCTACCAGGACACCCTCGCCTGGGCTGCGGAGAGCGGCGATACCGAACTCGCGGAAGAGCTGGAACGGATCGGTCCGCCGCCCTACGAGGACATGCTCGACTACGAGACCGCGCTGTCCTACGAACACCAGGTGTACCCCTACGATCACACCGGCAACTCGGAGGGCGAGGGCGGGTTCTCGGAGAACTTCCTCGTCCCCGAGTACACGCTCACCGACCAGGTCCACCTGCTCGGGGCGTTCATGGACACCTTCTCGGTCATCTACCCCCAGCTCCAGGACACCGACTTCCGCACCGACGTCACCAGCCTCGACGTCCCGGTCTACTTCGTGCAGGGCGCCCACGAGGCCCGCGGCCGCGCCGAGCCGTTCGCCGAATGGTTCGAGCTGCTCGAGGCCCCGGTCAAGGAGACCACCGAGCTTTCGACCTCCGGCCACCGTCCGCTGTTTGAACAGCCCGACGAGTTCGTGGCCTATCTCCGCGATACGGTGCTCGCCCGGGACGCCGCCGTCCTGAGCGGACGCCCCGTGGGCGGGAGGATCCATCATGACAGCCGCCGATCGTGCAGCAGTGTGCAGGACCAGCCCCGCCGTAGATACAGGATTCGCCCGACGCGGGGAGGGCACCCGGCTCCATAGCGTCGTCCGCATGAACCTTCCCGTGATCGCCGGAACCATCTCGACCGTACTGTTCGCCCTGTCGACGCTGCCGATGCTGCTCAAGGCCGTGCGCACCCGCAACATGGAGTCCTACAGTCTGGGGCACATGGCGCTCAGCAACGTGGCCAACGTGGTCCACTCGGTGTACGTGTTCAGCCTGCCGCCGGGGCCCATCTGGATGCTCCACGCGTTCTACGGTGTGGCGTCGGCGCTCATGCTCGTCTGGTATCTGCGGTTCTCGAAGACTCCCCGGGAGAGCGGCACCGACGTCGTCGTAAGCACACGCGCCACCGACGACGCCGTGGCGGCCGCCCGGCGGCGCGGCGCCTGACGCGCGAGGCACGCGGCGGACGGCTGGCGCGCGAGCCGGACGGCCGGGGCGGAAACCCCGGCCGTCCGGCCGTGGTGCGGCAGGGCCGGCAGGACTACCCTTAAGGCCCTGATGGACACCGAGGAGCTGACCGAACTCCTGAGCACCGGGCGGGCGGAACACGCCCGGGGCGAATGGCGTGCCGCGTTCGAGGCCTTGAGCGCGGCCGACGCCTCCATTCCCCTGGACGTCGACGACCTCGAACTGCTCGGCAGCGCTGCGTGGTGGAGCGGCAACGTGAGGGAGAACTGCGAGGTCTCGGAGCGGGTCTTCCAGCAGCACTGCGAGAGCGAGTCCATGGAGCGGGCCGCGATGAAGGCGCTCGAGCTCGGACTCCTCTGGGTGAACCGGGGAGACCTCGCCGTCGGCTCCGGGTGGATCAGCCGTGCCCGGCGCATCCTCCGGGACCTCCCCGAAAGCCCCGCCCACGGGTATCTCCTCTATCTGGAGGCCGTCCTGGAGCTGGACTTCTCCGGCACCTCCCCGCCGTCGTCGTACGCCTCGCGGCTCCGCAAAATGAGCGAGCACTTCGCCGACCCCGCCTTGATGTCCCTCGGGCTCGTGCTGTCCGGACTCGCCGACGTGCGCAGCGGCGAGACCGCGCGCGGCTTCGCCGAACTGGACGAGGCGATGCTGCCGGTGCTCGCCAACCGGATAGCCCTGGAGTGGGTGGGCGACATCTACTGCACGGTGATCCATGTGTGCCACGAGCTCGCCGACTACCGCCGCATGCGGTCCTGGACCGCGGCCACCGAACAATGGTGCGCCCGCTTCGGCAGCGAGGTCATGTACACCGGGGTCTGCCGGGTGCACCGCCTCGAACTGCTGAGCATCGAGGGCGGCTGGCACGACGTCGAACCGCAGATCGAGCGCGCCAGCGCCGACCTCGTGGTCAAGAACACCTGGGCCGCCGGCGAGGGCTACTACCAGCTCGGGGAGATCCGGCGGATGCGCGGGGACCCGGAGGGCGCGCGGGCCGCGTTCGCGCTGGCGAGGAGTTGCGGCATCGAACCGCAGCCAGGGCTCGGGCTGCTGGACGGGGCGGCCGGCGACGACGAGGCCGCCTACGCCGGGCTCCTCGCCGCGCTGCAGGGACGGGACCGGCTCGCACGCGCACGGCTGCTGGGCGCGGCCGTCGAGGCGGCGCTGCGGCTCGGGCTCGGACAGGAGGCCGAGGAGCTGTGCAGCGAGCTCGAGCACACGGCCGAGCACTACGGGAGCGCCGGTTTCCGCGCGTGGGCGCTGAAGGCGCGGGGCGTCCTGCTGCTCGCAGACTCCCACCCCGCCGAGGCCCTCGCGTCCCTGCAGGGCGCCCGCCGCTTCTTCGAGGACGCACGGGCCCACTACCCGAGCGCCGTCATCCACTGCTGGGAAGCCCTGGCGTACGAGGCGCTGGGCCAGCCGCAGGCCGCGGCCTGGAACACCGCGGCCGCGCGGACCATCTTCGAGGAGCTCGGCGCTGCCGTCGAGTTGCGGCCCGTGGCGACGCGCAGCGCACCGGGCGGACTGACCGCCCGGGAACTCGAGGTGCTCGCCGCGATCACCTCCGGCGCGTCGAACCGGGAGGCGGCGCGCCAGCTGTTCATCAGCGAGAAGACGGTGGGACGGCACCTCGCGAACATCTTCGGGAAGATCGACGTCACCTCCCGCACCGCCGCGGCGGCCTGGGCGCGCGAGAACGGCGTCGCCCCTGGTCAGAGCGGCTGATCACCTGCGACCCGTGCGTCGCCGTCGTGCATGATTCGCACCAGCCCGGCCGGCCCAAATGCAGGATTTCCCCGAAGCAGCGCCGGGGCCCTGGTTCCTAGGCTCGATGCAGCGGGACAAGCCCGCACGAACCCAGGGAGCACACCATGACAGTCAGTACGGAACTCGGAACGGCCGACGCCGACCTCGCGGCCGTCGAGGCGTTCGGTGAGCGGTGCATCGGCCTGCTCAACGGCGGCAGCATCGCCGTCCTCATGAGCATCGGACACCAGACGGGCCTGTTCGACGCCCTCGCCACGCTGCCCGCTGCCACGAGCGCGGAGATCGCCCGGACCGCCGGCCTCAATGAACGGTATGTCCGGGAGTGGCTGGGCGGCATGGCATCGGCCGGAGTCCTGACCTACGAGCCGGCAGACAGGACCTTCGCCCTGCCCGCGACGCACTCGGCCCTGCTCACCACCGCGGCGGGACCGGACAACCTCGCGCGCATCATGCAGTACGTCAGCATGATGGGCGAGATGGAGCAGCGGATCGTCGACTGCTTCCGGAACGGCGGCGGCCTCTCCTACACCGACTACCCGCGCTTCCACGCGATCATGGCGGAGGAGAGCGCCGGGGTGAACGACGCCGCGCTCATCGACACGATCCTGCCGCTGATCCCCGACCTTCCCGGGCGACTGCGGGCGGGTATCCGGGTGGCGGACATCGGCTGCGGCAGCGGCCACGCCGTCAACCTGATGGCTAAGGCGTTCCCGGCGAGCGCGTTCACGGGCTACGACTTCTCCGAGGAGGCGATCGCCGCGGCCAGGGCGGAAGCCACGAGCCTGGGCCTGGACAACGCCCGCTTCGTCCTCCAGGACGTCGCTCGGCTGGACGAGACCGACGCCTTCGACGCGATCACGGTCTTCGATGCGATCCACGACCAGGCCGACCCCGCGGGTGTGCTGCGCGCCATTTTCACCGCACTGCGCAGCGGTGGCAGCCTGCTCATGGCGGACATCAAGGCCTCGAGCAATGTGGAGGACAACATCGAACTGCCGTGGGCGTCGTTCCTGTACGCCCTCTCGACCGTCCACTGCATGAGCGTCTCGCTCGGGCTCGACGGCGCCGGCCTCGGCACCGTGTGGGGGACACAGCTAGCGCAGACGATGCTCGGCGAGGCCGGGTTCTCGGACATCGAGGAGAAGGCGATCGCCTCCGACCCGTTCAACGCCTACTTCACGGCGTCGAAGGGGTGAGCCGTCCCTCCGGGGACTCTGCTCCGCGATCGGCGGGCGGCCTGTCGGGGTCGCCCGCCGATCGCGCTTCCGGGTTTGGCAACAGCGTCTCGAGGTACGCGATGATCGCGGCCACGCCCGCCTCGAAGCCGAGCTCCGAGCGCTTCCCGTCCAGGGACGCCCCGGCGAAGGCACCGTGCAGCGCGGGCTGGCCCTCGGCGTCGGCGAGCCACGACAGCTCAGGCGACGCCATGTCCAACGCGGACCCGAGCATGAAGCTGTCGAGGACGGTCACGGCCACCACGACGTCGTTCGCCGCGAAGCCCTGCTCCACGAACACCGCGGCGAGATGCTCGTAGATGCCGAGCGTGGCGGTGTCCGTCACGGCCTCGCCCACGAGCAGCGGGATGGCCTTCGCATGCTGGCCCAGGGCGCTGCGGTAACTCCTCGCCCACGCGGCCGCACGGTCCCGCCAGTCCGGGCCGGCCGTGAAGAAGTCCCCGGCCGCCAGGGCATCGGAGCCGATGGCGGAGCGGATCCCGTTGATGATCTCCGGGCGTCCCTGGACGTGGTGGTAGATGGAGGATGGGCTGACGGACAGCTTCTTCGCCAGCCCCGGCAGCGTGAAGTCACCGAACTCGTCCACCAGCTCCAGTGCTGCCCGATAGATCTTCTCCGGCGACAGAATCGCCTGGCGTGGCCGCCCCATGCTCCCCCTTGTACCGGCGGCTGAGCCGCCCTCCGCTGTTCCGGTCCCGGCGAGGTTCCCGCCGTCGTCGTCCTCAGAACACGATCACGCTGCGCGCCCGCTCGCCCCGGCGCATCGCGTCGAAGGCCTCGTTGACCTCGTCCAGACTAATCCGGTGCGAGATGAGCCGGTCCACGGGCAACCGCCCCGCGATGTACAGCGCGGCGAGCCGCGGGAAGTCCCGCCCCGGCACGGTCGAACCGTAGTTGGAGCCGATGAGCGACTTCCCGCTCTCCGCGAGCATCAGCGCGTCGATAGATACCGGGCTGTCCTCCGGCGGCAGGCCCACGATGACGGCCTTGCCCCCGGGGGCGATGAGCGAGGGAAGGGACTCGATGGTCTGGACCCGCCCGATCGCCTCGAACGCGTACGCGGCGCCTCCCCCGGTGATCGCCGCGATCTCCTCGGCGAGCCCGTCCGACGGCACGAGCGTGTGGGTGGCGCCGAACTCCCGCGCGGCCGCGAGCTTGTCCTCGCTGAGGTCGACGGCGATGATCGGGTTCGCGCCGACGAGCCGCAGCGCCATGATGATCGAGAGCCCCACACCGCCGGTCCCAATGACGACGGCGGACGTGCCCGCCTCCACGCCGGCGTCGTTCACCACGGCCCCGAAGCCCGTGGCGACGGAGCAGCCGATGAGGCTGGCGACGTCGAACGGGACCTCGTCGGGAATGCGGATGGCGCCGGCTTCGGGGACGACGGCGTATTCGCTCATGGACCCGACGGTCAGGTACGGGAACACGCGATCGCCATCGAGGATGAGCGGGCTGCTGCCGTCGGGCAGGAGGCACTCCTCGGAGCGGCTGCCCGTGCACACGTAGGACCTGCCCGACAGGCAGGCGGTGCAGCGGCGGCAGGGGTAAAACCAGGAGAGGATCACGTGGTCGCCCACCGCGACGTCGGTGACGCCGTCGCCGATCGCCTCGACGGTCCCGGCGCCCTCGTGGCCCATCACCGTGGGCGAGGGCAGCGTCCAGTCGCCGTCGAGCACGTGGCGATCCGATCCGCAGACGCCGGACGCGCCCATGCGGACGAGGACGGTGCCCGGCGCGGGATCGGCGACAGTGACGGTGGTCAGATCGAGGTCCTGTGAACCGCGGCGGTGGACGGCGGCGCGGGAGGTGCGGCTCACGCGCGACCCTCGACGTTCCCGGGAGCGGTCGCGTAGCCGCCGACGCCGCGGCGGACGTAGAGGACGCGGGCGAGGACGTAGTAGACGACGCCGCCGACGACCGCCGCGGGGAAGGACGCCGTGATGTAGCCGAAGACGGGCAGGGCGGTGAGCGTGACCGGGTTGTAGATCACCAGGTAGAAGGCGGCTCCGACGACGACGGCGGCCATGCCGGCCCAGTTGACGCCTCCGTGGAAGTGGTAGGCGCTCTCCTGGCGGTGGCGGTAGAGGTCCTCGAGGACGACGCGCTGGCGGCGCAGCAGGAAGTAGTCGGCGATGATCGCCCCGCACATCGGCGCCAGGAAGGCACCGCTGAGGGTCACGAACACGATGAACCGCTCGTACATAAAGCCCGGGAAGAACGCGAGGACGGCCGGCAGGACGAAGAACGCCGCGCACAGCCACGCCCACCGGACCCCGGAGAGCAGATTGCCGCTGGCCTGCCGGATCGCGAGCACCGTGGAGTAGACGATCGAGGACGTGCTGGTGATGTTCGCGAAGGCGATGAACAGCAGGATGAACGCGCCGAGGACCGGACCGCCGAACGGCAGCATCCAGACGGTCGGATCGGAATCCCCGAGGGTCAGGGCGGCGGCCATGCCGACGACCTGCGCGATCAGGGTGGCACCGAACAGCCCGAGGTAGGACGGCCAGAGGGCGGCCTTCGGGGTCTTGGTCAGCCGGGCGAGGGATCCCATGACCGGGTACCAGGACACGCCGACGCCCACGTTGAACTCGACGGCGAGGGCGAAGTTGAGCCGCTCGTCCTCGAACGGGGCGAGCGGTGCGGCGCTGAACAGCGTGTCCCACGAGGTGTTGAGGACGAGGAAGACCATGAGGAAGACGGTCACGACGATCAGGCCCGGCGCGATGAACTTGTTGAACCGGCCGATGGTCACGGGGCCGCGGGAGAGGATCCACCAGGACACGGCGATCGCGACGAGGGCGAAGACCGTGACCATGAGGCTCTCGGGCCCGAAGTCGGTGCTGAACGTGGAGTTGGAGACCTGGGTGACGGCCCGGCCCACCATGATGGCCAGCAGCGAGGACCAGCCCATCTCCGTGATCAGGATGACGGTGAAGACGAGGATCCCCACGCCCACGAGGCCGAAGACCGGCCGGAGGATGGTGTACTGCTCCACGCCGTAGCGCTGGCTGGCGACGACGCTGGCCAGGATCATGAAGCCGAGGCCGATCGCGTTGCCGATGATCATGGCGGCGACGCCCTGCTGGAAGCCGACGAGCAGCGCCGTCGAGCCGCCGACGAGGAACGCCCAGGTGGCGATGGCGAGGCTGATGTTGACCCCGGTGAAGTCGGCGCCGTTCCAGATCCGCTCACTGCGGAGCAGGGGCAGGGAGCCGAGGGAGCCGCCGTTTCCGGCGTCGCTCTTGGTGCTCGTGCGCTTGGTGCTTCCCGTGCTCACAGCGCCAGCACCAGGAATCCGGCGAGGGTGATCCCGAGGGTCACGAGGGTGTACAGGACGAGGTCCCGGCCCGAGAGGGCGGCGCGTGAGGCGGCGCCGTGCTCGTGGGCGGCGATCTCGCCGAGCCTTGCCTGCAGATCGCTCGCCGTCGTGGGGTCAGCTGAATCCATGGTGCGTCTCTCCAATAATCGAATCTCATTCGGTTCGGATACATCGTTGTGCCTATCATGAGGGCTGTCAATGGATCGGCCGTCATGATCTGCGCGGGAATCGCCCGCACGGCCGGCCTCGCGGAAGGAGTAGCGGTGCCCGCTCTCGCTGTGCTCCAGGCCGCCGGGACGGTCGACGCCGTGGAGGAGAACCTGCGCCGCCTCGACGGGTATGCCGCCCGCGCGGCAGCCCAGGGCGCGGAGGTCCTCGTGACCCCGGAACTCTTCGCCACCGGGTACGCTCCCGCGCTCGTCGCGGAGTCCGACGGGCAGGCCGTCCGTGACGCGCTCGCCTGCATGGCGCGGCGGTACAGGATCGCGCTGGTCGGATCTTCGGTCGAGGCCACGTCCGACGCGCGGCACATCACTGCCTCCCTCTTCGACCGCCAGGGCGCGGAACTGACCCGTTACCGGAAGGCGCACCTGTTCGGGGCCGAGGAGCAGGCCGTCTTCGCCCCCGGCGACGAGCTTCCCGAGGTGGTCCCGCTGCTCGGCATGGGCGTGGCACTCGGCATCTGCTACGACGTCGAGTTCCCGGAATTCGTCCGGAGTGCCACCCAGCGCGGCGCCGACCTGCTGCTCGTCCCCACCGCAGTGCCGACAACAGGAGATGTCGGGAACCGACCGCCGGTGCACACCTACAACGCCGAGCGCATCTCGACGCTGCTGGTACCCGCGCGGGCCCTCGAGAACGGCGTGTACATCGCGTACGCGAACCACACGGCGCCCGGCTTCACGGGGTTGAGTTGCATCGCGAGCCCCTACGGGACGTTCCTCGGGCTCGCCGGGGACGGCGAGGAACTGCTCTTCGCGGGTGTGGACCAGGCGGAGGTGCGCCGGGCACGGGAGCTCAACACCTACCTGACGTGCCGGCGTCCGGAGCTCTTCGGCTGACGTCTCCCGATCGGCCATGCTTCGTGCCGGCACGTGGGACACCGCGTCGTCGGCCGTCCGGACGGGTCACCTGTACACGTGCAGCGCCCCGCCGTAGCCGAGGGGTATGCCATGCCCGCGCAGCCAGGAATCCAGCACCTCGGTGACCCCGGCGAATTTCAACTGTTGGATCGATGCGACGGCGGCGTGAGGCTTGTTCCCGGCGTCGTCCGCCTCCGCGCCCAGCCCGACCCGCCAGTTGTGGGTTCCTGCCTCATCTGAATACGCGACCTCCACGAGGTAGCCGCTCCCCGTGCTCATCACCTAGGCGTAGCGCCCCGAGGGGCCGTGGTCGAGGTGTTTGGACTGAATGATCAGCCAGTCACCACTGGTGGCGATCAGTCGGACCAGGCGGATCACCTGGGCCCGCGACTCGAGGTCCCGCCAGTCACTGCAGTGATCATCGACGCTGACCATCCACTGGAACGCTTCCTCAGCGGCCGGATGCAGGAGCAGGTCCAAAAGGGTTTTTTCGATGGGTGCAGCAACGGACGGTGCGAGGCCGATGTCGGTGATTGCGTTCCCCGCAACGAGACTTCCGGGCATCCGGGCTCCTTCCAGACGATGGGCGTTGATTGATGATTTCCCGCGCCACCGACATTCCGCATCTGTCGCGGCGAAGACCGAGTCGTTTGTTCGACGACCGGAATGGCCAGCACGGCTGCATGAATGGCACGGCCCGACGGAGGAAGTGCGCCGTGAGAAGCGCTCCTTCGTGGGCTTAGTGTGGGTCTGACCACCAGCACAGCAACCAGCGGGAGAACCATGACCTACGAACTGCGCACGTACACCGCGAACCCCGGCAAGATGGACGCCCTCGTGGAGCGCTTCCGCTCCTCGACCATCGACCTCTTCATCGAGCACAACATGAAGAGCCTCGGCTACTGGACGCCGGTGGGGACCGACGACGTCCTCGTCTATCTCCTCGAACACGACGGCGATCCGAAGGCCAACTGGGCTGCGTTCGGTTCCGACCCGAGGTGGACCGAGGCGAAGGCGGCGTCGGAGACGGACGGTGCACTGGCGGCCAGGATCGACTCGGTCATGCTCGAGGCGACGGACTTGTACCCGGTGGCGCAGGCGCGGTAGGCCGCGGCTCGTCCTGCGGCTCCGGCCGCTCCCGCTGTTCCTGCCGGTTCGGCACCTTTGGCCGTTCCGTCGGTCGACCTCCGGATCTACAGTGGGCCCATGTCCGGGATCGACATCCAGCTCCTCGGGCCGCCCTCCATGACCCGATCCGACGGCGAGGGTCCACAGCCCCGTGGCCGGAAGGCGTGGGGACTGCTCGCCTACCTCCTGCTGCACGACATGCCCACCCCGCGGAGCCAGCTGGCCGCGCTGCTGTTCCCTGAGGCGGACGATCCCCTCGGAGCCCTCCGCTGGCAGCTGTCCGATCTGCGAAGAGTCCTGGGCGCCAGGGCAACACTCGGTGGCGACCCGATCGTGCTGCGGATCCCGTCGTCACGGGTCGACGTCCTGGGGAGGCTGGCGCCCACCCCCGGATCCGTCCTCAGCGCAGAACTGCTCGAGGGATACGACTTCAGGGACTGTCCCGCCTTCGACGGCTGGTTGACCATGGAGCGGCACCGTTTCCGGCACGCGGTCGAGACCGCGGTCTACGACGGCGGTCTGTCCGCGCTGGCGAACGGCGACACCGAGGGCGCCATCACCCTGGCCACGCGCGCCGTCCAGCTCGATCCCCTCAACGCCGACTTCCACGCCCTGCTCGTCCGCTCGCTCATGGAAGCGGGCGACGAACCCGAGGCCCGCCGGTGCGCCGACCGTTGCCGGGACGTCTTCGCCGAGGAACTGGGCGAGGGCATGCCCGCAGAGGTGCAGCGTGCCCTCGCCGCCCCGGTCGTCCCCTCGAGCACACTGCCCGCGACCGCCCTCACCGTCACCTCCTACCTGGAGGCAGCGAAGGCGTGCCTGTCCGCAGGAGCCCCCGGGACGGCGCTCTCGCATCTGCGGGTCGCCACCGGTCTGGCACAACGCATGGGTGATCGCGCCCTCCAGGCGGAAACGCTCCTCGCCCTCGCGGAAGCGCTCACGCACGGTGCGGGCGGGCGCGGTACGGAGGTCGCGGACCTGCTGCACCGCGTGCTGTCCCTCTCCCGGAACGGCGACCCCGCGGTCCGGTCCGCCGCGTATCGGGAGCTGGGCTTCCTCGCCGTGCAGCGCGGGTTCCCTGCCAGCGGAGCGCGGTGGCTGGCGAAGGCCGTCGCGGCCGCGCGAGCCCTTCCCGATCAACGGGCCAAGGCGCTCGGCGTGATGGGGATGCTCGCGACCGACACGGCCGACTACCGTGGCGCCGTCGTCGTCCTCACCGAATCGGTCCGCCTCAGCGTCGGCCTGGCCGCCGTCCGGCAGGAGGCCTTCGCGACGACGATGCTCGGGCGGGTGCATCTCCTGACCGGCCGGGCCCGCCGGGCCGCCGTCGAACTGGATGCTGCCCTGGCCCTCGTCACACGGGACCACTGGACCGCCTTCTCCCCCTTCGTCGAGGCACTGCGCAGCGAGGCGTACCTCGCGCGGGGCGAGGACCGGCTGGCGGAGGATTTGGCCGACCACGCAACGGCGCTCGCCGGGTCCTTCGGTGACCGCTGCTTCATGGATGCTGCCGCGCATGCCAAGGCCTCCGTGCTGCTGGCCCGCGGCGACGTCGCGGGGGCGAGCACGTGGATCGACCGCGGGGTGCAGCCCCACCCCTGGTACCGGTGGTTCCGGGGCCGGAACCTCGACCTCGCGACGACGGCTGCGATGTCCGACGACCCGCCCCGGGCACTGCGGTTCGCGCAGGAACTCGGTGAGCGCTCCAGCCGCTACGGGCACCGGGAACTGACGGTCCGCTCCTATTCCAGCCGGGCGCTCCTCGGCGACGACGGCGCTGCCGCCACCATCCGCGTCCTGGCGCAGGGCATCGACAACCCGGCGCTGACCGAGCATCTGGTCCGCCGTCACCAGCTCTGAGACCCCGTCACACGGTCCATCACACGCCGCGCCGTGACACTGATGCGGTCAGGAACGGCACGCGGCGGAAACGCCGCCATCACACAGGGAAGGGCATCATCATGACAGAAGTACGAACCAACCCCGACGCCGACAAGGAGCTGAAGGCGCGCCACCGCGCCCTGTGGGCACAGGGCAACTACGCCGCCGTTGCGGCCCAGATCATCCCGGCCCTCGGGCCCGTGCTGGTTGACGCCACGGGCATCACCGCCGGGCACCGGGTCCTCGACATCGCCGCCGGCACCGGCAATGCCGCTATCCCGGCAGCGGAGCGGGGTGCCACCGTCACGGCGTCGGACCTCACGCCCGAGCTCCTCGACATCGGTCAGCAGCTCGCCCGGGACCGCGGCGTCACCCTCGACTGGGACGTCGCCGACGCCGAGCACCTCCCCTACGACACCGGCGCGTTCGATGTCGTCGTGTCCTGCGTCGGGGTGATGTTCGCACCCCACCACCGGGAGACCGCCGACGAGCTGCTCCGGGTGTGCGCGCCGGGCGGGACCATCGGCCTGATCAACTGGACGCCCGAGGGCTTCATCGGCCAGATGTTCGCGACCATGAAGCCGTACGCCCCGCCGCCGCCTCCCGGCGCCCAGCCTCCTCCCCTGTGGGGGCGGGAACAGCATGTGACGTCGCTGTTCGGTGACCGGGTGACGGATCTGCAGGCCGAACGACGGCGGCTGCGGGTGGATCACTTCGAGTCGTCGCGTGATCTTCTGGACTACTTCAAGACGAACTACGGGCCAACGATCGGCGTGTACAAGTCGCTGGCCGGGTCGCCCGACCGCGCTGCCGCCCTCGACGCCGAGCTGATTGCGCTCGCGGACCGGTTCGGTTCCGGGGCGGGCGGTTTGTCGATGGACTGGGAGTACCTGCTGGTCACGGCCAGGCGGAGCGGAACGCCCGGGCTGGAGCGCTCGCGCTGACGAGGATGCCCGGCACCTCGGTGCCGGGCATCCCCGTGGTCGGACTGTATCGTCCTCGACCTGCGTCAGCCGGCGTGCGGGAGCGAGACCTCGACCAGGCCTGCCACCACGCGGGTCCTGAACGACGGCTGAGGTGATGTCGCAGGGCCCTGCCTGACCTCGCCGTTCTTCAGCGAGAACGTGCTGTTGTGCCAGGGGCAGACGACGCAGGCGCCGTCGTCGTACGTCACTGCGCCTTCGTTGAGCGGCCCGGCGAGGTGGCTGCACGTGGCGGAGAGGACGGAGACGTCGTTGCCCTGGCGGAAGACGACGAGCGGGACCTGACCGAGCATCTTCCGCTCGAGCTTGCCCTCGGGGAGGTCGGTGAGCGCGCCGATCGCATGCCAGCCGGGCTCCACGCGGTGCGGGACGTCCTCGGTGTGGTTGGCGCCGAGCGACTGTCGGTAGGACATATGCCCACCGAGGAATCCACCGGCGGAGACGACGGCGAGGCCGGTGTAGGAGAGCACCTTGCCGGACTTCCCGCGCAGGCGCTGGACGAGGGACAGCGTGTACAGTCCGACGGCGGCGAGGTTCGCCGCGGCGTGCACGATGCCCACGCGCTGCTGCTGTTCGTGGCCCTCGGACCAGTCGGTCCAGCCGGCCAGGGCCGTGGGGCCGGCGGTGACCACTCCGGTGCCGATCAGGATCGCCGATGCCTTGGTCGAGCCGGGGATCGCATCGAGGATGGCCGCGGAGAACCAGGTGCCCGTCGGCACGAGGATCATCAGCGGGTGCAGTGGATGGCCGATCGGCACACCGTGGAGGATGTCACGGAGCGCGCCGGGCTTGATCACGGACTGCACGACGTCGCGCATCGTGGTGACGAGAGGGTCGAGTCCGGTGACGTTCTCGAGCTTCTCGACGGATTGCAGGGGGCGGAGGGTCTTCATGGTGTCTCCTCGAGGTGCGGGTGGGCAGCAGCGGAGCTATCGCCTGATTTTCGAAGCATACTGAGGATCGCCGAGGTGTGTCGTGTGAATCCGAAGAAACGCCCGGGCTTCAGTTCTGCCCACGGCGCCCAGCACCGGACAGGGTCCGCCTGTCGCGCCACGCGCCGGTGGACCACAGCGCCCACACCACGAGCATGGGCTGGAAGAACAGGCGGGTGAGGCGGGCGCCGTCGGTATCGAGCCCGAAGGCGCTGACGCCGTCGACGTACTGGGCGATGTTGCCGGGGAAGACCACGACGAAGAAGGCGGCGACCACCCAGCCCACGATCACGCGGTACCGGCCGGCGGCCACCAGGGCGGCGCCGAGCACCAGTTCGACGACGCCCGACGCGACAACCACGACGTCCGTGTCGAGCGGCAGCCAGGCCGGGACCTGCGCGGCGAACTCGGTCCGGGCGACCGTCAGGTGGGCCGTGCCGGCGACCAGGAGGACCGCGCCGAGCACGAGGCGCGCCGTCGTCCTCGCAGTGGACGTGCGCTTCGAAGCTGCGAGGGACGCCATGCTGCGCACGATAGCACCCGCGCTTCCGCTCCCCGCCGGCCTCCAATAGGTAGTCAGGGAAGAGAAACGGGTAGCTGCACGGTCCGTCTTCGCCGACTGCTTCTCCTACTCTGGGGACCGGACCGGCAAGCATGTCTCGAGCGCACCGGTCGGTCGGATGGGGGAAGATGACGGCGCCTGCCTGCACGGAGAAGCGCCGTCCTGACGATAAAATCAGGGTGCTGTCGTCATCGGACCCCGAACCACGTACCCTGCCTCTTGTAAGAATCCCGCCCGGATCCCACCCGCCATGAGCGCGGGCGACCGGTCACGATGACCGGCAGTCAGCCGCAGGAACACCACGAAGGAGATCGTCATCGCCCCCCGCAACCGCACCAATGCCCGTCTGCGCACCACCCTCGCCCTGCTAGCCGACCACCAGGCGTCCGGCTCCGTCGTCGCGCCCAGCGAGCTGATGGCCAAGGCCGTCGCGGAAGTACCGTTCGATGACAAGGAAGCCGAGCTCCTCGCCGGCGGTGTGCCCCGCGGGTTCAAGGCGCTGACGACGGCGACGTCGAAGCTCGTGAAGGCCGGCTGGCTCGTCAAGGGACGCAACGGCTGGACCGCCACCGACGAGGGCATCCGCGCCGTCGCGGCCTTCACCGATCCGGAGCAGTTCGTCAACGCGATGATCAGTGGCGCGCCCGTGCCGGAGCAGGTCGAGGCCGTCGTCCACGCTCCCCAGGCGCCCGAGCAGCTGGGCGAGCAGGCGCAGGCGTCCCCGATCGAGGATCCGACGCCGCCCGACGTCCCCCCGACCCTCGAGGTCTCGCCCGACGCCGTAACCGAGGAGACCCCGCCCGAGCTCGCGGCTGGCGCCGCCGAGGCGCTCGCAGCGTCGCCCACCGACGAGACCGCCGGTTCGACCGCCGACCTCGCATGGCAGGACCAGCCGCAGTCCGTGGCCCTGTCCGGTGACTTCGCCCCGCTGTTCGGCGACGCCGGCCACTGGAGCACGGACCTCCGCGAGCTGCAGTTCGCCTGGGAGCCGACGGAGAACCTCTGGCTGCACACGCTGCAGCTGCCCGCCGGGACCTACCAGTTCAAGATCCTCGTCAACGGATCATGGGAGGAGAACTACGGCCGGTTCGGCACGCGCGACGGCGCCAACCACGAGCTGCACCTGATCTCCGACACCACGGTGACGTTCCGGTTCGACTACGACACGAAGGACATCAGGACCTCCTAGGTCCGGATCGACCCGCGGCCCCGTCCGCTGCCTCCGGGTGGCGGGCGGGGCCGTCGTCGTCCCGGGGTCGTGACGGCTGCCGTCGTTCCGGGGTGTCGGCGGCGTTCGGCCGCTGCTAGCGGCGGTCGATCACGGACGCCGCTGCACTGGACGCCGGCAGGGTCCCCGAGCGAAGGATCTGCAGCGCCAGGAGGCAGGTGGCCTGGCCCTCGAGCGATGTCAGCGACAGGTGGAGCAGACCCTCGAGCTTCCCGAGGCGCTGGGCCAGCGTGTTGCGGTGGATGAACAGCTTGCCCGCGGTGCGTCCCGGTTGTGCGTCGTGCTCGAGGAACGCCTCCAGCGTGCCGAGCAGATCCACCGAGTGCGCGGCGTCGTACTCGATGACCGGTGCCAGGAGTTTGTGGGCACCGGCGCGGGCACCGGACGATGCCGCGGAGGCGATCAGCGAGCGGATGCCGAGATCCGGAGCGCGGACGGGCGCGCGGACCTCCCCGACCATCGTCCCTGCCTGATGGATCCCCAGGCGCAATTCGTCGATCGTATGGCAGGCCCCCTTGAGCACGAGGGGCTGGCCGGGCAGCTCCCGCACACATGCCGCGAGCAGTCCGGTGGCGGCGTCCTCCGCGTCCGCACCGTCCAGCGGCCTCTGGGCGAAGGCGTGGAGGATGCCCGACCTGACCTGCACCCGCACGTCGTCGAACCGGGACTGCAGCAGGAGGCGGATACGCCAGGCATTGGAGAGGTTGCGGCGCCCCGCGGTCGCAGCCAGCACGAGCGTGGGCTCGTGGGCGTCCAGGCCGGTGGACCGGAACGTCCCGGTGAACTCCTCCAGGGCGACACCGGCCCAGTCGGGTACCTGGTCGAGCAGGGTCTCGAGTTCGCGTTCCTTGTGCGTGGTGGTGTGGAGCGCGGTCTGCAGCTGCACGGCGATGATCGACGCCGCCGGTGCGAGCAGCGTCGCCACGGGGTGCTCCGACGTCGCCTCCCGCACGACCAGCTGGAACGAGTCGCCGCTGCCCATGGGCAGCGGGATGCTGCCCTGCCCGGTGCCCGGCCGGTCCGTGAGATCCGCCGGGGTCCAGACCGAGGCCGACGGCGAGCGCGCGATGACCACGCCTGCTGCGTCGACGATGGCGAGCTGACCCACGGCCGCCAGCGCCGCGGCGTCGAGCACGGCCTGCAGGTGGGAGCCGGACGCGGCGAGCTGCGCGCATTCCTGCGCCAGCTCCCAGGACCGGTTGACGGCTGTGAAGCGCTCCACCTCGAGGACGTTCGTCACGTGGCGGTGGACCTGCAGGAAAGGAACGGACTGCGGGATCTCCAGCAGCGGCACGTCGAGCGCCGTGGCCGCCCGCACGAGCCCCGGCGGGATGAGCCGGTGCGCCGTCCCTGTCCCGAAGGCGATGGCCGCCACCCGCACTCGGACGAGCCGCTCCACGTAGGCGGTCCAGGTGCGCTGGTCCTCGATGTTCAACCCGATCCCGTTGGTCAGCAGGACGACGTTGTCGCTGAGGAACGGCGTCGGATCGATGGTCTCCGCCGGGGCACACCAGCTGATGTCCCAGCCCAGCCGCTCGACGGACGACGGCGTGTGGAGGCGCAGTTGAAGCGCATCCGCCGCCAGCAGATCGGCGACGATCATGGGGACCTCCTGTGTGCATCGGCCCTCCGACAGGGGAGAACGGAGGGCAAACGCCCACTATATCGGCACCCGATCCGTCTCTATGGTTGTCGCATGACGGACGTTGCAGACCGGCGTGGGACGCTGATGATCAATTCGGACATGGGCGAGTCCCTCGGCCTCCACTCCTTCGGTAACGATCCCGCCCTCCTGGAGACCGTCGACGCCATCAACGTGGCCTGCGGATTCCATGCGGGAGATCCGGACACGATGGCGGAGACCGTCGCTGCGGCCCTCGAGAAGGGCGTGCTGATCGGCGCGCACCCCGGGCTGCCGGATCTCGTGGGCTTCGGGCGGCGGGAGATGAAGCTCTCCCCGCAGGAGGTGGAGCACATGATGCTCTACCAGGTGGGTGCGCTCAGCGCCTTCCTGCGGCGGGAAGGCGCGAGCCTCAACCACATCAAGCCCCACGGGTCCCTCTACGGCATGCTGGCCCGGGACGCCGACCTCATGAGGGGGGCCGCGCGGGTGGCCCGGCTCTTCGACGTCCCCGTCTACGGCATCGCGGGCACTGCCCACCAGACCGTCTGCGAGGAACTCGGGGTGCCCTTCGTGGCCGAGCTCTACGTGGACCTCAACTACGGTCCGGCCGGCGAGCTCCTCATCCAGCGCCGCCCCGAGCCGACCGACCCCGACGCCGCCGCACGCCGCGTCACGCGCGCCCTGACGGACGGCGTCGTCGAAGCCTCCGACGGCACGCTGCTCACCATCCCGTTCGACAGCATCTGCGTCCACTCGGACGCCCCCAACTCCCCCGCGGTGGCAACAGCAGTCCGCACCGCCCTCGACGCCCTCTGACCTCCCCGACACCCCACCCGAAAGGACCCCCGTGGCCGACATCGTCTCCCCACTGCCAGGCATCTTCTACCGCAAGCCCGGTCCGGACAAGGACCCCTACGCGAACGAGGGCGATGCCATCGAAGCGGGCCAGACCATCGGGGTGGTGGAGATCATGAAGCAGTTCTCCGAGATCCGCAGTGATGCGTCCGGCACGCTGGAGAGCTTCGCCGTCGACGACGGCGGGACCGTCAACCCCGGCGACGTCATCGCCACCGTGTCCGAGGGCTAGCGGATGGAACGCGTCCTGATCGCGAACCGCGGGGAGATCGCCGTCCGCATCATCCGCGCCGCCCGGGAACTGGGACTGGAGACCGTCCTCGCCGCGAGCGAGCCGGACGCCGATTCCTATGCGGCGTCGCTCGCCGACTCCGTCCAAGTGATCGGCCCGGCGCCGGCCGCGAAGAGCTACCTCGACGGCGCCGCGGTGCTCGCGGCCGCCGAAGCCTCGGGGTGCGACGCGCTCCATCCCGGGTACGGCTTCCTGTCGGAGAACGCGCGCTTCGCCCGCTCCGTCCTCGACGCCGGCATCACCTGGGTGGGTCCCTCCCCCGACGCCATCGAACTCATGGGCAACAAGTCCCGTGCACGGCAGGCCGCCCAGGATGCCGGCGTCCCGACCCTGCCCGGGAGTGACGGCGCGCTGGACCCCGACGTCGACCCCCTCCCCATCGCACGGGAGATCGGCTACCCACTGGTGGTCAAGGCGTCGTCCGGCGGCGGAGGGCGCGGCATCCGGCTGGTGACCCAGGAGGAGGACCTCGTCCAGACCCTCGACGTCGCCCGCGCCGAGGCCCAGGCGGCGTTCGGCGATCCGACGGTGTACCTCGAGCAGTTCGTCTCCCGCGCACGCCACGTCGAGGTGCAGATCCTCGGCGACGGCGAACGCGTGATCCACCTCGGCGACCGCGACTGCTCGCTGCAGCGCCGCCAGCAGAAGATCATCGAGGAGGCCCCCGCCCCCCTGCTGCCCGACGCCGTCCGCGACACCATCCGCGCCTCCTCCATCGAGCTCGGCCGCCAGTGCGGCTATGCCGGCTTGGGAACCGTCGAGTTCCTCTACGACCCGGACCGGGAGCAGGCGGCGTTCATCGAGATGAACACCCGGCTCCAGGTGGAGCATCCGGTCACGGAGATGGTGACCGGCATCGACCTCATCCGGGAGCAGCTGCTGGTCGCAGCCACGGGCCGTCTCCGCCTCGACCAGGAGGACATCACCTTCCGGGGCCACGCCTTCGAGTTCCGCATCAACGCCGAGGACCCGTCGCAGGGCTTCATGCCCAGCCCCGGCACCCTGTCCCGTCTCGACTGGCCGGGCGGCCCCGGGGTGAGGATCGACTCCGGCGTCGTTGCAGGATCCGCCGTCGCACCGTTCTACGACTCCCTGCTCGCCAAGCTCGTGGTGTGGGACGAGACCCGCACCGAGGCCATCCAGCGGTCGGCGCGGGCACTGGCGGAGGTGAGGATCGACGGCGTCAAGACCACGATCCCGCTCCTGTCGACGGTCCTCCACCGGCCCGAGGTCCGGGACGTGACCCACCACTCGAAGTTCATCGAATCGACCCCCGACCTCCTCGGAGCTGACGCATGAGCCACGCACCCCAGCACCTCGACGCTGCCCGCTACACGTGGGGCGGCGACGAGTTCCTCTTCGTCGAGATCTCCGAGAGCATGAGCCTCGCCGCCAACTTCAAGGCGAACGCGATGGCGGCCCGGCTCGCCGCGCGTGCCATCGACGGCGTCGTGGACATCTGCCCCGCCAACGCCTCCCTGCTGGTGCGCTTCGATCCCGACACGGTGCCACCGGACGACCTGGAGGCACTCGTGAGGGAGGTCGAGGAGGAGGTCGCCCACCTGAGCGAACAGACACTCGAGACCCGGATCATCGAGATCCCGGTCTGGTACGACGACCCCTACACCCGGGAGACCGGCGCGCGCTTCCGCAAGGGCCACCAGCGGCCCGAGGGCACGGACCTCGATTTCGCGGCGGAGGAGAACGGCCTGTCCTCACCGCAGGAGTTCATCCGGAAGCACCATGAGTCGCCGTGGCTGGTGTCGATGGTGGGGTTCGTCGCCGGCCTGCCGTTCATGTTCCAGATCGTCCCGCAGGAGGATCAGCTCGAGGTCCCCAAGTACCTCAGTCCGCGCACCGACACCCCGCCACTGACGGTGGGGCACGGAGGGTGCTTCGCCTGCATCTACTCGGTGAGGGGCGCCGGCGGTTATCAGATGTTCGGTATCGCCGGGGCACCGATCTTCGATCCTGCCCAGAAGCTCGCCGACTTCTCGGACTTCATGATCTTCTTCCGACCGGGTGACATCGTGAAGTTCAAGCCGATCGACGAGGACGAATACACGGCGATCCAGGCGGAGGTGGAAGCGGGAACCTTCACCTATCGCCAGACGCCCGTGACCTTCGACCTGCAGAAGGCCCTGACCGACCCCTCCGCGCACAACCGGGACATTCTGGAGAAGCTCAATGGCATTTGACATCCTCGAACCCGGCCTCGCGACCTCGGTCCAGGACCGGGGCCGGTTCGGCTACTACAACGTGGGCATCCCGCAGGGCGGGGCCATGGACCAGTTGTCCGCATCCATGGCGAATGCGCTGGTGGGCAACACCGCCGACGATGCCGTCCTCGAATGCGCCTACCTCGGGCCGCGCTTCACCACGGACACCGACGCCGTCATCGCCGTCACGGGTGCGCCCGTCGAGGTGCGGGTGAACGGGACGCCGGTGGACGAGTGGGGCCGCCTGTCGCTGGCCGCGGGCGACGAGGTGTCCTTCGGGATGCTCTCCGGCGGGACGCGCTACTACATCGCCTTGCAGGGCGGGATCGACGTGCCCGTGGTCCTCGGGAGTCGCAGCACCTACACGCTGGGCGCCCTCGGCGGCTTCCAGGGCCGCGCCCTCAAGGCCGGCGACACCGTCCCGGTCGGCGCCCCCTCCGGCTCCGGGCCCGCCATGGACGTGATTCCCGAGAACCGGCGCCCCGTCTATGCGAAGGAAGTGACGGTCCGCATCCTGCCCGGCCTCTACGACCACCGCCTGACTGCGGAGGGCATGGAGACCCTCGTCAGCGCGGCGTGGAAACTGACTCCCGTGGCGGACCGCATGGGCCTGCGGTACTCGGGGCCGGACCTGGAATGGAAGCCGCGCATCCAACCGTTCGGCGCGGGGTCCGACCCCTCGAACATCGTGGACGCGGGCTACGCCATCGGATCGATCCAGGTGCCGGGCGGCAAGGAGCCGATCGTGCTGCACCGCGACGCCGTCTCGGGCGGCGGGTACGCGATGGTCGCGACGGTCATCAGCGCCGACATGGACGTCGTCGCCCGGAGCGCGCCGGGGACGCTGACCCATTTCGAGCCCGTGACGATGGAGCAGGCCCTCGCGGCGCGAGCGGACGCAGCGACAGTGCGGCGCGCCGTCTGGGCGTGAGGTCGAGGGCCCGGGTCAGCCGACCCGCATGCCCCGCCGGGCTCCGACGGCGCCCGATGCGCTGCTCTCCCGCACGAAGAGTTCCGGCCGGTGTCGTACCGACGCGACGTCCTCCCCGGCCATGACTCGCCGGAGCATCCCGACGGCTTCCCGGCCGATCTCGAGCATCGGTGAGCGCACCGACGAGAGCGGGATGGGCAGCTGCGCGGCCAGGGACGTGTCGTTGAACCCGACGACGGCGATGTCCTGGCCGACGACGAGCCCCGCGGCGCGGAATGCGCCCATGGCGCCGATGGCGGCGAAGTCGTTGACGGCGAAGACCGCGGTCGGGGCCTCGCCGGGCCGGCTCAGCAGTTCCTCGCCCGCCTGGCGGCCGCCCTCGGTGTCGAAGCGCGAGGGCAGGATCCGGTCCCCGGGCACGTCCCCTCCCAGTTCGTTCCAGCGTTCCACGAAGCCGTCGGTGCGGTCCACGCCCGTGCTTGCGTAGGGCTCGCCCGCGATGATCGCGACGGAGCGGTGTCCCGTGGTCCACAGGTGGTCCGCGACGAGCCTGCCTCCGCCCGTGTCGTCACACGTAGAGGAGGGGAACCCCGGGTAACGGCGGTTCATGAGGACGAAGGGCACGTGTCGCTTCACGAGGTCGTCCACGAGGCTGCTGCCTGCATGGACGTCGCCGAGGATCAGGCCGTCCACCCGCCGCGCCAGCATGATCTCGGCCTTGCGGCGCTGCTCGTCGAGGTTGTCGTGGGAGTTCATCACGAAGGTCGAGTGGTTGCTCTCGGCCGCGGCCTCCTCGACGCCCTCGTACATGGTCGCCAGGACGATGTCCGAGAGGCGGGGCACAATGACGCCGATGGCCCGCGTGCGCCGGGTGCGCAGGCCGGTTGCCTGCGGGTCGGGTGAGTAGCCTCTCAGCTGTGCCAGGTCACGCACCTTCCGTGCGGTCTCCTTCGACGCCGCCCCGCGTGCCACCGCCGAATCGGAGTGCAGCACGCGGGAGACCGTCGAGACGTGGATGCCTAGTTCCGCCGCGAGGTCCTTCAGGGTGACTGCTGAGCGCCCCCTGCCTGATGAATCCACGTTCTCCCCCTTCGCCCTGCGGATTTGTTTCGGCTATATGAAATCTCGGCCGATCCATTGACGAGACCAAGGTCACATCCTATGGTTTTCCTCATTCAACCCAAACGTTTGGGTTTCGTCCAGTTCCACTGAGGTCGCACACCTGCAGAACCCTCGTCACCGCTGGGGCGCTCTGCTTTCCGCAACTCTCACCCAAACGATTGGGTAAGGAGGCAGCACCGATGGAATCAGTCACCGGGCACGTCGTGCTCCTGGCAACGGGTGGCACGATCGCCTCCCGGGTCGACGCCACGGACGGCGCGACCGTGGCCGCCGATGCAGGCGGCACGGTCCTCGCCGCGGCGGGCACGAGCGCCGCCGTCCAGGTCGTGGACCTCATGCAGAAGGGCTCGTACCTCCTCACCTTCGACGACATGCTCGCGGTGTGCGAGGCGGTCCACGCCGCACTCGAAGCACCGGAGACGCTCGGGGTCGTCGTCACCCATGGCACCGACACGATGGAGGAGACCGCGTACCTCGCCGACCTCCTCCACGACGACCCGCGACCGGTGGTCTTCACGGGATCGCAGCGCGCGGCCGACAGCCCGGCGCCGGACGGCCCGGAGAACCTGCGCACCGCGATCACCCTCGCAGCGTCCTCCGAGGCCCGGGGAAGGGGCGCACTGATCGTGTTCGACGGCGAGGTCTTCGCCCTTCCCGGGACGCGGAAGACCGAGACGACGAAGCTCCGTGCGTTCGGCAATCCCGACCTGGGGTCGGCGGGGTCGGTCGCGACCACCGGAGAGGTCCTGCTGGGGGCTGCTCCCCGGCGGCCGGCCGCGCTCGACATCCCCCCGACCGGCGCGGGCAGCCGCGTGGACATCGTCGCCTGCTACCCGGGAGCCGACGCGACCCTGTTCACCGCGGCACTCGCCGCCGGCGCCCGCGGGATCGTCCTCGAAGCCACCGGGCTGGGTAACACCAATGCGGAGCTCAGCGACGCCGTACGCCATGCCGTGCAGGACGGCGTCGTCGTCGTCACCAGCACCCGCGTCCACGCCGGACCGGTGCTGGGCGTGTACGGAGCAGGTGGCGGCAGGACGCTCGAGGACGCAGGAGCCGTCCCGTCCGGTTTGCTCCGACCGTCCCAGGCCCGCACCCTCCTGCAGGCGCTGCTCGCGCTCGGCCTGCCCGCCGAGCAGGTGGTCCACCAGATCCGCCGGCGCGGCGACCCGGCACTCCTGGCTCCCGTTCCGCCCCACTGACCGTTTCCCCGATTCGACCCACCCGCACCAGGAAAGGCCCACCCATGACGAAAGACATCCAGATCGCCTTCGGCGTCGACGTCGATGCAGTTGCCGGAATGCTCGGCTCCTACGGCGGCGAGGACTCCCCCTGCGACATCTCCCGCGGACTCTTCAGCGGAGACGTCGGAGGCCCGCGGATCCTCCGCCTCTTCGAGAAGTACTCCCTCCCCTCCACCTGGTTCGTCCCGGGCCACTCGCTCGAGACCTTCCCCGATCTCACCCGCATGATCGTCGACGCAGGGCACGAGATCGGCGTCCACGGCTACTCCCACGAGAACCCGATCGCCATGACCCGCGAACAGGAGACGGCGATCCTCGACAGGTCCATCGAGCTCATCGAGAAGGTCTCGGGACGTCGCCCCACGGGCTACGTCGCACCGTGGTGGGAGTTCTCCCCCATCACCAACGAGATCCTGCTCGAGCGCGGCATCAAGTACGACCACTCCCTCATGCACAACGACTTCGAGCCCTACTACGTGAGGGTCGGGGACAGCTGGACGAAGATCGACTACAGCCAGCCCGCCGAGGCCTGGATGAAGCCGCTCGTCCGGGGGCAGGAGACCGACCTCGTCGAGATCCCCGCGAACTGGTACCTCGACGACCTCCCTCCGATGATGTTCATCAAGGCGGCGCCCAACTCTCACGGGTTCGTCAACCCGCGGGACATCGAGCAGATGTGGCGGGACCAGTTCGACTGGGTCTACGCCGAGATGGACACCGCCGTCTTCACCATGACGATCCACCCGGACGTCTCGGGCCGCCCGCAGGTCCTCCTCATGCTCGAGCGCCTCATCCAGCACTTCAACTCGCACGAGGGCGTGACCTGGCACACCTTCGACCAGATCGCCGACTCGTTCCTGGCACGCAACCCCCGAAAGGAAGGCAACTGATGTCCACCAAAGAGGCGGGCGTCGATCTCTCGACGCCGACCGGGAACGAGCAACGGCAGTTCCCCGTCTTCTCCAAGAAGAAGACCAGCACGGCGACCGTCCTCGCCCTGTGCGCCTGGACCGTCGCCGTCTTCGACTACGGGCTGTTCGGCACCCTGCTGCCGGCCATGCAGGAGGAGTTCGGCTGGACGGCACCGGAGGCCTATGCGGTCAACACCTGGATCGCCGTCGGAACGGCGATCGTGTGCTTCGGTGTCGGCCCCGTGATCGACCGGCTCGGCCGCAAGAAGGGCATGATGCTCACCGTCGGCGGTACCGCCGTCGTCTCGGGCGTCACGGCCTTCATCCCCGCCGGCCTCGGCGTCATCAGCAACTCGCTCCTCGTCTTCGTGCGGTCCTTCGGCGGACTGGGCTTCTCCGAGCAGGCCGTCAACGCGACCTACATGAACGAGGTCTACCAGGTCACGGAGGACGAGCGGAAGCGCAAGCGTCCCGGCTTCCACTACTCCTTCATCCAGGGCGGCTGGCCGCTGGGCTTCCTGCTCGCGAGCGCCCTCGCCCTGGTGTTCCTGCCCATCTTCGGCTGGCGTGCGCTGTACCTCATGGCGACCATCCCTGCGATCATCATCGTCCTGCTCATCAGCAAGAAGCTGAAGGAGACGCCGCAGTTCGAGCTGCACCAGCGCCTCACCGAACTGGAGAAGGGGGGCAAGAGCGACGAAGCCCACGCGCTGGCCGGCGCCTACGGCGTCGAGCACTCCTCGACGTCGCCCCTGAAGCGCATCTGGGAGCCGGAGTTCCGCCGCAACACGATCGTCTTCTCCCTCGCCTGGATCCTCAACTTCTTCGGCATCGCGATCTTCAGCGTCCTCGGCACCTCGGTGCTCGCCAACGCCAAGGGCGTGGAACTGTCGGACGCCTTCTGGATGCTCATCGTCATCAACCTGCTCGCCTACTTCGGCTACGTGTTCCACGGCTGGATCGGTGACAAGGTGGGCCGGAAGAGGACCATCATCGTGGGCTGGATCATCTCCGGCCTGTCCTTCGCCGTGATGCTGAGCCCGCTCGTGTCCAGCCCGTTCCTGATCATCCTCACGTACGGCACCGGCCTGTTCTTCCTGGTGGGGCCCTACGCCGCGATCCAGTACTTCATGGCCGAGTGCTACCCCGTGAGCTGCCGTGCCACCGGCCTCGCGTTCATCGGCGCCATGAGCCAGCCCGGGACGATCATCGGCGGCGCGCTCTTCACAATCGTCGCCGCGCAGGCGGGCACCGGCGCAGCCGCCCTCTGGGTGGGAGCCGTCGGCACCCTCCTCTCCGGCGTCCTGATGGTCGCCGCGCGACCCGTCGCCGCCGTCGCCCTCGAGGAACCGCATGCAGCAGTCTGAGGTAGCCATCGTCACAGGCGCCGCCAGCGGGATCGGCCGCGCACTGGCCGTCCACTACGCGGGCCGGAACGTCCGGACCGTCATCGGCACCTTCCCCGGCGACCCGCACGATCCGGAGGAGACCCTCTCCGGCGTGCGGGCCGCGGGCGGTGACGCCGTCATCCACGAGGTCGACGTGCGCTCCACCGAATCGGTGGACGCCTTCGCCCAGCGCGCCCTGGACGAGTACGGGCGCCTCGACTACGCCGTCGCGAATGCGGGCATCCTGCGGAACGCCCCGCTCGACGACCTGACGGACGACCTCTGGAACGCGATGCTCGACGTCGACCTGACCGGCGTGCTCCGGACGCTCCGGTCGGCGTCCCAGCGGATGACGGGGCCCGGTGCGCTCGTCGCCGTGTCCTCGATCGCCGGGGGCATCTACGGATGGGAGGAACATGCCCACTACGCCGCGGCGAAGTCGGGCGTGCTCGGACTTATCCGGAGCGTCGCCTCGGAGCTGGGTCCGCGGGAGATCCGGGCCAATGCGGTGATCCCGGGCCTGATCGAGACACCGCAGTCCCTCGACCCCGTCAACTCCCTCGGCCCCGAGGGCCTCGAACGGGCGGGCAAGGACATCCCCTGGGGTCGTGTCGGCAGGCCGGAGGAAGTCGCGGACGTGATCGGCTTCCTGACCTCCGACGCCTCCCGATACGTGACCGGACAGTCGCTGGTCGTCGACGGCGGCCTCACCATCAAGATGCGCGCATGACGGCGGGCCCTGGCGGTCGCCGCACGGGACCCCGGGCCGTCGTCGTGACCGGCGGTGGCAGCGGCATCGGGGCGGCGATCGCCGAGGCGTTCGCAGCCCAGGAGGACAGGGTGGTGGTGATGGACCGTGTCCCCGGTCCGGGGATCATCGAAGTCGACGTCGCACGGGAAGAGAGCGTGAGGGAGGCTTTCGCGGAGGCACGCGACGGGATCGGGACCATCGACGTCCTGGTCAACAGCGCCGGACTGCTCACCGAGTCCCCCCTCGAGGACATGACGGTCGCACTGTGGACGGAGACCATATCGGTGGATCTCACCGGCGTGTTCCTGTGCTGCCGGGAGGTCATCGGTCCCATGCGGCACCAGCGATGGGGAAGGATCATCAACATCTCCTCGCAGCTCGGCATCAAGGGCGGCATGGGGCTGGGCCACTACAGCGCAGCGAAGGCAGGCGTGATCGGCATGACCAAGGCGCTCGCCCTCGAGGTCTCGGCGGACAACGTGCTCGCCAACTGCATCGCCCCGGGGCCGATCGAGACGCCGCTCGTCGACGCGATCTCCGAGGACTGGAAGGCCGCGAAGCGCAAGGAGCTGCCGCTGCGGAGGTTCGGCCTGCCGGCCGAGGTCGCACCGACAGCCCTGCTCCTCGCGAGCGATCCGGGCGGGAACCTCTTCGTCGGCCAGACACTCGGCCCCAACTCGGGTGACGTGATGCCGTGACGGCTCGCGTCCTGAACCCCTGATGTGCGGCGCGTGCGGGCGCGCCGGCATCGCGGATCCGGTCCTCGGCCCGGTCCGGCGGATGCGGGACCTGCTGCTCGTGGCCCAGATGGTCAATGTACTCGTCGACGGCCTGCCGGGCAGGCCGGTCGTCCGGGTGATCGGAGAAGGGTGGATCGTCGCAGGGCGCACGGGACGGACGAGCACCTGTGACACCGTGCGGGAACTCTGGCTCGCGATGCTGGACCACGGGCGAGGACCGGACGCGACCTCCTGCATCGCGGAACGGGTGGCGCGGAGTCTGCCCGGCGCGTCGCCGCTCGCGGACCGGGTGCTGCGAGAGGGAATGGCGGCAGCGAACGACTTCCTCGGCGGCGCTGCGGGGTAGGCCGGTCCACGGTACCGCCCGCTACCCGTTCGCGGAGCGGCAGCCTTCGCTCAGGTTTCCCCAAGGACTCGCCACTCGCCCTGATCCGGCGTCGGCCGTACAGCAGGATGGTGCGGGGATCAGTCGGCTGGGGAGGTGCGGGGCGCATGGGGGCAATGGATCGCGAGTGGTACCACGAGGGCCGCGACGCTCGGATGAAGGCCGTCCAGCGGTCGCCGTCGGGCAGGATCCCGCGGTGGGCGCTCGACGACGCCCTCGGCACGCCGTCCACTCCCCCGTCCTGGCGGGGCGCACCGACCTACGAGCGGGCGCCGGCCTTCGAGGGGGCGCCGGCCGGGAGGCGCAACGCATCGGGCCGCAAGCGGAAACGACGATTCGGCACGGTAGCGGGCCTGATCCTGATCGCCGCCCTGTATGCGACGCCGTCGTTGTTCGACCGCTTCGTCCTGCCGGTCGCGCTGCCCTACCTGCCCGGTGCCGACGTGCCGCCCCGTGGAGTCGAAGCCCACGGCGTGCCGCTCGGGACGCCGCCGCCGGCGCCGTCGTCGACGTCGTTCACGCTGATGGACTCGCCCGTCGAGGAGCAGGAGTGGGTGGCCTACGACCCCTGCCGTCCCGTGCACTACGTCGTCCGGCCCGACAACGCCCCGGCCGGGTCGGAGGGACTCATCCAGGAGGCCGTCGCCGCGGTGTCCGCCGCCACGGGCCTGCAATTCGTCGACGACGGCACCACCACCGAGGCACCCAGCGAAGAGCGCGACCTCTACCAGCCGGAGCTGTACGGGAAGACCTGGGTGCCGGTCCTGATCACGTGGACCAGCCCTGAGGAGATCCCGGGACTCGCCGGGGACATCGCGGGGCTCGGCGGCAGCGACTACGCCCAGGCGCCGGGGCAGCCGCTGGTCTACGTGGGCGGGCAGGTGCAGCTCGATGCGCCCGACGCCGCCATATCCCTCGGATACCCGGACGGACGCGCGTATCTGAGGGCGACGATCATGCACGAGCTCGCGCACGTCGTCGGACTCGACCACGTGGACGACCCCGACGAGCTGATGTACACGGAGAATGTCGGGCAGGCCTCGTTCGGCGAGGGCGACCTCGCAGGGCTCGCTCTCCTCGGCGCAGGGCCCTGCGCGCCGGGACTCTGACGCGGCCCGGGCGCCTACGCCGTCGCCGCGGCGTGTTCGACGGCGGCAGGAGGCACATTCGGGCCTCGGACCGCACTCCGAAGAAAATTCCTAAACAACAGAGGAAAAGTCCGCCATATCCCGCCGACGACGTAAATTAAGGAGATGAGCAATGACGCCCTCCCGACAGCCGTCCTACCGTTCGATCCCGACGGCGGCAGCGAACAGTCTGCCGAGGCGCTCGAGGCGCTGATTGCCACGGTCGAGAGGGAAGTCGACGAACTCCAATTCACCCGCTTCACAAACGACGACGCCGTTGCTCTGGGGCAGCTGATCGTCCAGTTGGGTGCGGGTCGCAACCTGCCGATCGCGGTCTGCATCCGACGGCCGGACCACATCCTGTTCCGGGCCGCACTCGACGGGACCACGCCCGACAACGACTACTGGCTCGACGCGAAGAGCCGCACCGCCGAACGATACCGCGTTCCCTCCCTGCTGGTCGGCCTCCGGGGGCGCCGCAATGGTGGGCGGGTGGAGGACGATCCCCTGTTCGACACGACGACGTTCGCCGCGCACGGCGGCTCCTTCCCGCTGTACATCCAGGGTGTCGGCCCGGTCGCCACGGTGACGGTCTCCGGCCTGCCGCAGCTGGAGGACCACCGGCTCGTCGTCGAGGCGCTCCGGACCTTCCACGCCGCCGCGGGCCTGTAGGCACCGGACCGACGCCGCTGCGGGTCTCGCATCACGCGGGCGGAATGATCCGCTGGGGCTCCTTCAAGGGCGCGGTCAGGATTTCGGAGAAGCGGACGACGGCGGGACGCCTCCGAGTGCGCCCGCAGGCTTGACGGCGCCTCGAGGGTGCCGGTGTGCGGAGTTGCGGTCCTGTGGAACAGAGGGCCGCTGGGATTCCACACCTGCTACCTATGTGGATAAGTGAGGGTGACTCTTCCTCCACATTCGCGCCCTCACCGCGCTATTAGTACGCACGTTCTATAAAATTGAGGCATGACCACCGCACCTGTCGAGGGCCTCACCGCACCTCCGGATTCCCTGGACGTGGCATGCACAGCGCTTGCCGAATGCGCCCGCGGTATCGGCCAGGTAGGTGGCACCCGGTCGCGGCAGGACGCCGTGGACTTCCTTCTGAGGATCGAGCACGCCTCGAGGATCGTGGACCACCTGCAGATCCTCGCCGCCCGTCTCGCCGAGGATCACCACCTTGCTGACAGTGACGACGAGCGACAGGGCGGCGGTTCGCTCCTTGCGCGGGCCGAGCAATCGATCAGCGGAAACGTCCTCACTGGTCCTGCCACCGAAACCTCGCCCGCATCGCCCGGCAACGGATTCAGGAACTGCACGGACTTCCTCCGTGCCACGCTGGGCATCAGCCGAGCAGAAGCGAAGCGCCGACTGTGCCTCGCAGACGTACTACTCCCCCGTACCTCGCCGACCGGGGCACCTGTTCCTGCCCGGCTCGCAACGCTGGGCGCCGCGGTGACCTCGGGCCGCATCAGCGGGCGGGCAGCGACGGTCGTCGCTCAAGCATTACAGCGGGTGGAGTTCTTCGCCACACCTCAGCAACTCGAGTCGATGGAGCACCACCTGACACGGCAGGCGATGGAGGCCGACGAAGACATCCTGCGGGTACTGGCACGTCGATGGGAAGGCGTCCTCGATCAGGACGGGCAGGAGCCGACGGAGAAGGTGCTGCGTGCGCGGCAAGGCGTCTTCTTCCGAGGGCGGCGCCATGGACTGCATTTCGTCGAGATCGGGGCGACGGATGAGCAGTTCGAGCTACTCGCGACTGTCATGAATTCAGCAGCGAATCCACGTGGCCCATCGGGACGGACGGATGCGGCTGCGCCGGGCGGCGGACCGGGGTCTTCGGGGCCCTCGAGGGCTTCGGACGTCCGAGGAGTACCGTGCACTCGACACACGGGGGCACACGCCTCTCATGACCGGCATTCACCGGATGACCGGGACGTAAACGAGAGCAGAGCCGGTTTCGCTGATCCCCCGATGGCAACGAGGGCTCAGTCCCTCCTGGATGGACTCGTCGCCGCCTGTAGGGTCGCACTGAGCACTGCAGCGCTTCCTTCGACCGGCGGCCACCGACCGCAGATCATGGTGACCATCGATCACAGGGACCTCATCGGCGCCTCACACCGGGCGGGGTATGCGGTTTTCTCCGGGCAGATGAGTGCAGGCAGCATCAGGAAACTGGCGTGCGATGCCGACATCATCCCGCTGGTGCTGGGCGGCAAGGACCAGGTACTCGACATCGGACGGGCGCAACGGCTGTTTCCCCCGCATCTTCGGCGAGCGCTCGTTGCGAGGGACAAGGGCTGCGCCTTCCCTGACTGCTCCATCCCGGCCAGCTGGTGCGAAGCACACCACCTGAAGCCTTGGTCCAGGGGCGGCACGACGAGCATCGACAACGGCGTCCTGTTGTGTTCACGCCATCACCACGTCATCCATCAGGGTGCATGGACTGTTCAGTCCCGCCAAGGCATTCCGTGGTTCACCGCCCCGCGGACGCTCGGCCCTCCGCGAAGCGCCCGACGGAACAGGTACTGGCAGGCCGGGCAATCCGTCGACGAGGCACTGGTCGAGGATGCCTCCGAGCTGAACGCGGACGCCTCGGAGCACACCACGGACTTCTTGGAGCACAGCACCGGATGATGGGTGAGCCCGGAGCAATGCACCTCATGCGCTCAGCCCTTCCGGTGCGTCCGGTGCGTCCGGTGCGTCCGGTGCGTCCGGTGCGTCCGATCCGTCCGATCCGTCAGGTCCGTCAGGTCCGTCAGGTTCGTCAGGTCCATCAAGTTCATTCGGAGCGGTGCACCCGATGCGCCCGGTCCGCCGGATGCATGTCGCGCGTGCGGTGCCCTCTCTACCACGTGCCAGGTGCCGGCCTTCGTGAATCAGGACCGTCCCCCACGGCACACCGAGGGCGACGGTCGCCTGGCACGCAGAAGGCGACGCCCACAATGGGACGTCGCCTTCACATCGCGGACCTGGACTACAGTGCTGCTTCGATGGCCTCCGCCACCGGCGTCTCACCGCTGTTGAACTGGATGGTCTTGTCCACTGTGCCGAGGTTGCCAAGCACGACTGCGGCCACGAGCGCGACGTCCTCGCGGGCCACCGAGTCCTGCTGCGGCTCGGCAGACACCTCGATCATGCCGGTTCCCGGATCGGTCGTGAGAACTCCGGGCTGGAGGATGGTCCAGGCCAGTTCCGAGTTGCGCAGGTGCTCATCAGCCGCAGCCTTCGATTCGGCATAGTGGAAAAAGCCGTTGTCCTCGGGGACTCCGTGGTCCTTGCGTGCCCCGAGGTAGGACACCATGACATAACGGCCCACCGACGCTTCCTGGGCAGCGTCCATCGAACGAATCGCCGCGTCACGATCCACGGCATACGTTGCCTCAGGGCTCGCGCCACCTGCACCGGCAGACCAGACGACGGCGTCGTGGCCACGGAAGACTTCAGTCATCTGCGCCACCGACAACTCGGAGACGTCAGCGACCACGGGGGTCGCGCCCGCCTGCTCGACATCGCCGGCATGGTCCTGGTTGCGGAAGATCGAACTGACCTGGTGACCCTGGCTCGTGAGGATCTTCGTGAGGTGCAGGGCTACTTTTCCGTGCCCACCGATGATGGCTACGCGTGACATGGGAACTCCTTCTGTCGAATGACTGATCGTCGGATACCTTGTCTTCGACGCTAGTCCCCGCACCTCGGGCTGGCCACCTTCCTGCGGGTGTTCCGCCGCCAGCGCAGGCCTATTCCCCAGGACCGCCGCCAATGCTCAGGACACCTCGGGACCCTGCTGACACGTCCGACCGGACGGGCCGGACTGCCGGTGCGGGACCCAGCGAGGCGTCAATAGCCGACGCGAAAGCGGCGAACCCGACCGACACCTTGGCACCACACCCGCGGAGGCGTCAGCGACCGATCAACCGATGCGTCAGGGGCGGATCGTCTGGAGTCGGTACCGCGCACCGCGATGCTCCTCGGGCAGACGATCGCCCTTCCCGAACAGCTTCTGCCGCAATGTCCCTTCCGTGTACTCCGTCGGATACGCACCACGCTTCTGCAGCTCCGGCACGACGAACTCGATGATGTCCTCGAAAGTCCCCGGGGTGATTGCATAGGCGAGGTTGAAGCCGTCGACGTCGGTCTCCTCGACCCACGCCTGGAGTTCATTGGCGACCTGCACACCCGAGCCGACGATGCGCGGACCGAGCCCACCGATCCCCGCCGACTCGGCGATGTCCCGCACGGTCCACGGCGAGCCGTCGTCGTTCACCTTCTGGAAGTTGGCCACGGCGGACTGGATGGCGTTGGACTTGACGTTGCCGAGCGGCTCGTCCGGGTCGTAGACGGAGAGATCCACGCCCAACCACCCCGAGACGAGCACGAGGGCTCCCTCGTAGCTGACGTACTGCTGGTAGTCGGCGTGCTTGGCCTGGGCCTTCTCCTCCGTCTCGTCCGTGATGACGGTGAGCAGCGTATAGATCCGCACCGAGTAGCGGTCACGACCCTCGGCTTCGACGGCATCCCGGATCTTCCTCGCCACGTCCTTCAGCCGCTCCTTCGTGGGTGCAGCGACGAACACCGCTTCCGCGTTGCCGGCCGCGAAGGCGATGCCACGGGAGGACGCGCCGGCCTGGAAGATGACCGGCGTCCGCTGCGGTGACGGCTCGCTGAGATGGATCCCCGGCACCTTGAAGTACTTGCCGTCATGGTCGATGTCGTGGACCTTGGCCGGATCCGTGAAGACGCCCGTCTCGCGGTCGCGGACCACGGCGTCGTCCTCCCAGGACCCCTCGAGCAGCTTGTAGAGGACCTCGAGGTACTCATCCGCGTGGTCGTAACGCGCATCGTGCTCGAGCTGGTCCTCCTGGCCCATGTTGCGTGCGGCAGAAGGAAGATACCCGGTCACCACGTTCCAGCCGACCCGCCCCTTGGTGAGATGGTCCAGCGTGGAGAGCCGGCGCGCGAAGGGATAGGGGTGCTCGTAGGCGGTGCCTGCCGTGACGCCGAACCCGAGGTGCTCGGTGACGAGCGCCATCGCGGAGACGAGCAGGAACGGGTCGTTGACCGGCGTCTGCGTCCCCTGCCGCAGGGTGGCCTCGTTGGACCCGCCGTAGACGTCGTACGTGCCGAGGACATCGGCGATGAAGACGCCGTCGAACAAGCCCTTCTCGAGGGTCTTCGCCAGATCGGCCCAGTAGCTCAGGTCCTTGTAGCGCCACGACTGGTCGTCGGGGTGGCGCCACAGCCCCGGCGACTGATGACCTACGCAGTTCATGTCGAAAGCGTTGAAGCGGATACGGCGCGGTGATGTGGGCATGAAGATTCCTCATGTCGGGGCACTGCCGTGGCGGAAGCGCCATACTTGCCCGCACTGCCTGTGCCGGCCGAATCCTCACCTGGGGCACCCCACTACAGCGAGAGGGTTGCCGTCCAACGAACCAGGGTTTTGCGTTGGAGCTCTTGATTCTGCTCACGAGCGTAAGTGGGCCGAGACGCCGCCGTCCACCCGCCGTCGTCACCGCGCGTCACGCGTCCAGCCTCCCCGATGCCCGGCCAGCACCTGCCGCACCGCGAATATCCCCTGTCCGGCGAATGCCCGACGGCGGTAGTGCGCACTGAGCGAAGAGAACAACAGGAAGCGCAAAGAAACCATTGCAAATAGTTCTTTGCAATGGCACACTGATGTCATGGATGAAGCCAACGGCAGTGGAAGACAGCCCGCCAACGACGGCGACCGCGTCGTCGACGGGGCAGCACTCAAGGCCCTCGCTCACCCCCTCAGGATCCAGCTGCTCGAGGTCCTGTCCAGCTACGGGCCGCAGACCGCGAGCAGCATCGGCAAACGCATCGGCGAGTCGAGTGGGGCTACGAGCTACCACCTGAGGCAGCTGGCGCGTTACGGGCTCGTCCGGGAGGTGGCGGATCGCGGGTCCGCCCGTGAGCGGTGGTGGGAACGGCCCCGGGGGTCCCTGACCCTCAGCACTCCCGAACTCGAGCAGGACCCCACCACACGGGAAGCCGCGCGGCAGGTGAACCGCCAGTTCGAACGCGGCCGGTCCGAGGCACTCGCCACCTTCATGGCCAGTGGCTCCGAGTCCGTCCCACCCGAATGGGCGGACGCAGCCGTGATCGCAACGATGAACGCCCACCTGACGGCGGACCAACTCGCCGCCCTCGCCCTCGACATGAGCGAGATCCTTCGCGAGAAGCTCGACGCCTACCGCTCCGAGCCGGGCACCCCGGCAACCCGCCCCGTCCAGATCCACTTCAACGCCTTCCCCCTCATCGACCTGCAGGAGTCGTCATGACCAGCACAGCCCTTCACGCCGGCTACCCGGCGCTCGCCGGCCCACCCCGGGGAGGTCTCGCGTCCCGGACGCTCATCCGCCTGGGCACCGCCTTCATCGCAGCAGGATCGTCTCTGGCCTCCGCGGACGGTACCAACGGGGAGCTCTTCCACCGCCACCTCGAGCGCAGGTCCGACCTGCAAGCCCTCGCCCACAGCGGCATCCATCTCCTCTAGCCGCGCTGCGGGTATCGTCCTCCGGGACGACCACCCTCGTCGGACCGCACCACGGTGATAACGGCCTTCCGGGCAGGCGGTAACTGCCTCCTCCAAACGCACTTCGGCGACCACCGAAGACAGGACGCACCCCGGCGCCCGCAGGCCGGACACACCGCTCCAACCACCACAGGCCGGACGCACCGCGACAACCACCGCAGGTAGGACCCGTCCGGCGCCTCCCGCGGGTCAGACGCATCGCGACGACCACCGCAGGTAGGACCCGCCCCGGTGCCTCCCGCAGGCCGGACACACCGCGCCGATCACCGCAGGTAGGACCCGCCCCGGCGCCTCCCGCGGGTCAGACGCATAGCGACAACCACCGCAGGTAGGACGCACCCCGACAACTCCCGCAGTAGGACGCACCCCGGCGCCTCCCGCCGGCCGGACACACCGCGCCGACTACCGCAGGTAGGACGCCCCGTTGACGTCCACCACGGTGCCGCTGACCCAGAGCGGAGCATCGATTGCGAGCCAGGCGACCGTCTGCGCCACCTCTTCCGGCGTCGCGACACGGTTGAACGGACTCTGTGCGCGCACCGCGTCACCACCCGGACCGTCGAGCACGGTTCTGCCCATGTCGGTCTCGACGAACCCCGGTGCGACGGCGGCCGCGAGGATTCCGCGGGGAGCGAGCGCTACGGCGAGAGACTGGGTCATGGAGTGGAGTGCCGCCTTGCTCGCGCCGTAGGCCGACGTGACGGGTTCACCCCGGTAGGCCCCGCGTGACCCCACACTCACAAGCCGTCCACCCTCCGGCCCCGCCGGTCGGTCCAGGAGATGCCGCGCGACGAGCCAGGCCAGGTTCGCGGGCCCCAGGAGGTTCACATCCAGCGTGCGGCGCCATGCTCCCTGCCAGTCCTCGAAGGACACGGCATCGATGGGGTGCGCCACGAACATGCCGGCGTTGTTCACCAGGACGTCGAGACCACCCAGTCCGCCCACGGCCCCGTCGACGATGCGCCGGCAGGCCTCGGGGTCGCCGACATCCCCGACGACCACGACGTGACCGTCCCCTGGAAGCCCTTCGCACACAGCGGTAGCGGCGTGCTCATCACGACCGGCGTGGACTGCGACGCGGTGTCCACGCCCTGCGAGATCATGGGCGATGGCCGCGCCGATGCCCCTGCTTGCACCGGTCACCAGAATGTTCGAGGTCATGGTTCAGACCGTACATCGTGGGCGGCGGCACAGCGGGGAGGCCTGCTCCTCCGCAGGAAAAGCGAACGCCGCACCGGCTGCACCTGTTGGTTGACCCCTGCCATCACGGATGCAAGGGTGACGGGATGAGCACCGATTCCACGGACGTCCAGGTCAACCACAACGAGGCCGAGAGCCGCTATGAAGCCACCCTCCACGGCAACCCCGTAGGCACTGCCGCCTACGAACTGTCCGACGATGCGATCACCTTCACGCACACGGTCGTGGATCAGGGCGTCGAGGGTCAGGGAATCGGAAGCACCCTCATCCGGTACGCGCTCGACGACGCCCGCGGGCAACACCTCACGGTCGTCCCGCAGTGCGAATTCGTGGCGGCCTTCATCGAGGACAACCCCGACTACCAGGACCTGACGGCCTAGGCCGCTCCCCTGATCCCTTCACGCAGGGCCGCGTCGATGAGTACCTCCGCCGCCCGGCGCGCCTGACCCGCAGCCTCCGAGGAACCGGCGATCGCCGCCGTCGTCTGCGCGCCTTCAGCCAGGATCGACAGTTGCGGCGCCAGGTACGGCGGAGCGCCCGCCGCCTCCGCCAGGTCTCCGACGTACTCCTGGAACGACTCCTTGTGCTTTCTCGCGTACTCGGCGACCTCGGGGCTCATGGCACCGAGTTCAGCGAAACTGTTGATGAAGCCGCAGCCGCGGAAGGAGTCCTCGCCGAACCACTGCGCGAGGTAGTCGAAGATCGCGAGGAGCCGGGCCCTCGGACTTCCCGCCGCGCGGACCTGCGCATGGAGCCCCGCGGCCCAGGACCGGTGCCGGCGTTCGAGGACGGCCATCACGATGCTGCTCTTGGACGGGAACTCCTGGTAGAGCCTCTTGAGCGAGACGTGCGCGGCGGCGCGCAGCTCGTCCATGCCGACAGCCTGGATGCCCTTCGCGTTGTAGAGCCCGTCGGCGGTCTCCACGATGCGGCTGCGGATCTCGGGGCTCGTCATCTATCCATTCTACTTGAATTGAGAACGAACGTTCTCTATATTGGCCACCGAGGGAGAACGGACGTTCTCCCCGCTCGAGATAAGGACCACACACATGGGCTTCATCAAGGTCGGCACCGAGAACAGCACGGACATCGAGCTCTACTACGAGGACCACGGCGCGGGCCAGCCCGTCGTCCTCATCCACGGATATCCCCTCGACGGCGGCTCGTGGGAGAAGCAGACCGCTGCGCTCCTGACCGCCGGGTACCGCGTCATCACCTACGATCGCCGCGGCTTCGGCCGGTCCAGCAAGCCGACGACGGGCTACGACTACGACACCTTCGCCGCGGACCTGAACATGGTCCTGGAGACGCTCGACCTCAACGACGCCGTCCTCGTCGGCTTCTCGATGGGTACGGGCGAAGTGGGCCGCTACATCGGCACCTACGGCGAGTCCCGCGTGGCGAAGGCCGTCTTCCTCGCGTCGCTCGAGCCGTTCCTGCTCCAGACCGACGACAACCCCTCCGGCGTGCCCAGCTCGGTGTTCGACGGCATCCGGAGTGCGGCAGTCGAGGACCGCTACGCCTGGTTCACGAACTTCTACAACGACTTCTTCAACACGGACAACTTCCTCGGCAACCGCCTCAGCGAGGAAGCACTTCGCAACGCCTGGAACGTCGCCTCGGGGGCGTCCTGGTACGCGTCGTTCGCCGTCGTCGATTCCTGGCTGACCGACTTCCGCAGCGACGTCGGGAAGGTCACCGTCCCCGCCCTCATCGTGCACGGCACCGACGACCGGATCCTCCCGATCGATTCCACCGGCCGCGAGTTCACCAAGCGCCTCCCCTCCGCCGAATACGTGGAGATCGAGGACGCCCCGCACGGCATGCTTTGGACACACGGCACCGAGATCAACGAGATCCTGCTCCGCTTCCTGTCGAAGTAGGCCACGGACCGACGACGGGGCGCCGGCACACCCGGCGCCCCGCCGTCGTCCGCGGAGCCGTCCGCGCCGGAGTGACGGTCAGGCGCGGCCCTTCAGGATGAGGTTCCAGTAGACCTTCGGCAGCACGAACCGCTCCAGCACATACGTGAGGCGTCGTTCGCGGGCGAGATCGTCCCACCCCGGCACCGTCGGCATCGGAGCGTACTTGTCATCGAACTCCGAGAAGACCACGGTGTTGTGGCTGACCACGAACGGGCAGGCCGAGTAGTGGTTGTACTGCGCGGTGGGCTTCTTCCCCTTGCGCACGGCCCGGAGGTTCTTCGCGAGGACCGTCGTCTGCATACGCAGCGCAGCCCCGGACTTCGAATTGAGCGTCGACGCGGCATCGCCCAGGGACCAGACGTTGGGGAAGCGCGGATGACGGAGGATCACGGGGTCCACCTCGACGAAGCCCGTCCGGTTCCCGTGCGCCGGCAGCTCCGTGGACTTCAGCCACTCGGGAGCGGACTGGGGCGGCACCGCGTGGAGGATGTCGTAGCCGAGGGTCTCCGAGATGCCGCTGGCGGTGTTCGTCAGCTCGACGGTACGGCCCTCCGGGTCCACGGAGGCGAGTTCGGTGTTGTACCGGACGTCGACGCCGTATTCCTCGATCTTCCTGTTGAGTTCCTCGTCGATGATGTCCATGCCGAAGATGGTGGGCGTGGACACGGCGAGGACCACGTGGATGTCCTTGAGCACACCCTGGCGCTGCCAGTAGTTGCAGGCGAGGTACATGGGCTTCTGCGCCGCGCCGTCGCACGACGCCGGTCCGGGCGGCTGGGTGAAGACGACGGTGCCGCGGGTGAGGTCCCGGAACAGCTTCCAGGCCTTGGGCGCGAGCTCGTATTCGTAGTTCGACGCGCCGTGCGGCCCTTCCATCGCCTCCTTGAGCCCGGGGATGGCGGTCCAGTCGTTCTGGATCCCGGGACAGACGACCAGGTGGTCGTAGGTGACGGCGCTGCCGGAGGCGAGCAGCACCGTGTTGGAGCCGCTACTGACGTCCGTCGCCTTGTCCTGGATCCAGGTGATCCCCCGCGGCATGACCTCTGACTGCAGGCGCACGGCCTCGAAGGCGTCCGCCGTGCCGCCGGCGATGTGAGAGAAGAGCGGCTGGTAGAAATGCCGGCTCCGCGGTTCGATCACGGCGACATCCTTGAACCGGTACCTGCGCAGCCGCCCGGCCAGGGAGACGCCGGCGTTGCCACCGCCGACGATCAGCACCTGGTGGTGGCGCTTCTCGCCGGGTTCCGGCGTGACGGGGACGGTGCGGCCGGCCCGTGCGGTCTTCGTGCTCGATCTCGTGCGGAAACGGATGACGGCTACCTCTTCTGTGTCGCCCTGCGCGGCGTGTCTTCCGACAGTACCTCCCGGCACCGCCCCTCGTCAGGACGCGTTTCCATGGTGGCGCGACCTGCTGAAGCGCTCCTCAGTCCCGCGCGTACCGCCGCACGAACGCGCCGAGGATGGCTGCCGGGTGGTCCACGGCGGAGGCACGTGCCCGCTGGATGTAGTCGTCGGCCTCCTCGGGCGGGAAGTACCCTGCGTACCTGTAGGTCCTGATCCGGCCGATGAGCGCCTCGACGTCGAGCTCGGGGTGGAACTGGGTGGCGTACACGTTCTCGCGCACCCGGAACATCTGCACCGGGCAGGTCGCCGAGGACGCCAGCAGGACCGCCGACGACGGCAGCGTGGCGCACGCCTCCTTGTGTCCCACATAGGCGGAGAACGACGACGGCAGCCCGGCGAGCAGCGGGTCCGTCCGGCCGTCGTCGGTGAGGGTGATCTCGATGGCGCCGATCGGCTCCCCATACGTCGAGTCGATGACGGCGCCCTGGTGCCGACCGAGGGTGCCGACCCCGTAACAGGCGCCGAAGAACGGGAAGTCCTCGGCGACCACCGTGTCGAGCAGCCGGCCGAGTTCGCTCTCCACGCGCAGCTGCACGTCGCCCTTCGACTCCTCCGGGTCCGAGGAGTTGAAAGGGCTGCCGCCGAGGAAGATCCCGGAGTAGTCCGCGAGATCGAGCTCGGGCAAGGGCCCGGACTCGAGCCGGACGCGCCGCAATTGGCCCTCGGTAAGGCCACCGAAGCTCAGGAAGCTCTGGAATTCGGCGTCGGCAGCGTAGTCGTCGACGCGGGTGGCCAGGAGCAGGAACGGTTTCACTCCTCGATGCTACTGGGGGTGGCAAGGCAAGCCGATCCTCCGTAGCCGGGCGAGGGGTGCGATGCTTTACTGCTTCCATGACGGATATGCCGGTCCAGCGCAGCGAGCCTCATGACAGTGGCGTGGCGGGCCGCCTGAACTGGTTGCGTGCTGCGGTCCTCGGAGCGAACGACGGCATCGTGTCCACTGCCGCGACCGTCGTCGGCGTCGCCGGCGTGACGAACGCGGTCGCACCCATCCTGGTCGCGGGGACAGCCGCGGTGGTCGGCGGATCCGTGTCCATGGCGCTGGGAGAGTACGTCTCCGTCAGCAGCCAGAAGGACAGCCAGGAAGCCCTGATCGCGAAGGAGCGCCAGGAGCTCGCGGAGGATCCCGACGGCGAACTCGCCGAGCTCGCGGGTCTGTACGAGCAGAAGGGGCTGACTCCCGGGACGGCCCGGCAGGTCGCTGCCGAGCTGACGGAGCATGATGCCCTCGCAGCCCACCTGTCCGCCGAGCTGAACATCGACGAGCTCGAGGTCGTCAATCCCTGGCACGCGGCGTTCGCGTCTGCGGCGGCGTTCGCGGCCGGTGCGGTCCTCCCCCTGCTGGCCATCCTCCTCCCGCCCGCCGAGTTCCGGATCCCGGTCACCTTCGTGGCGGTCCTCGTCGCCCTGGCGATCACCGGGGCGATCAGCGCCCACGTGGGCGGGAGTTCACGACGCCGCGCGACGATCCGCCTCGTGATCGGCGGAGCCCTGGCCATGGCCTTCACCTATCTCGTCGGATCGCTGCTCGGCACCACCGGTATCGCGTAGGCGCACGGCTGCGCAGACCTCCGGGCAGGTTTCTGCCGGTCGCCGGGCAGGTCCGGCAGAACTGGCCGGTCCGGCACTCGAATTACCCGACACCGCAGGCGCCCGGCCCGATGGACGAGGACCAGCCCTCATGACGCCAGGCCACCGGGATCACCCGGCGGCCTGGCGTACTGCTCGTCCTACTGCTGGTACTGCTGCTCCTGCGGATCAGGACTAGCGGTCTGCCCCGGCGCGGTCCTCGACATGCACGTCCGCTGCGGAGAGCCCGGATGATGCGGACAGCTCGTCCAGCACGGACAGTTCAGTCAGTTCGTCCAGCTCTGACAATTCGGTCAGCTCCCTGGCCGACAGTTCGGACAGTTCCCTGGCTGCACGGTCCACATCGGCCCGGTGGATCTCCACCGGACCGGCACTGTGCCGGCCGTGGGACGGCTGGACGGCCACGACGTCGGACTCGCCCACCGTCCGACGCCCATCGGCGTCGTTCCGGTCCGAAGCGGCCGCACCCTGGTGGTCGACGCCGGCGGCCGGCCGCACATCGGCATTGATCGACAGCACATCGACCCGGGCGTCCGACGACGCGCCAGGAACCGAAGCGCCGAACCGGGCGTCCGACGACGCGCCAAGGCCCGAAGCACCGGGCCGGGCGTCCGACGGCGCACCGGCGACCGACGGCGTCGCACCCGTCGCCGCGGGTGACATGGACGCCGCCGGACCGGCCGGCGCGGCCTGGGCGAAATCGACCGTCCGGCGTAGCGGGGTCTCCCTGATGAACAGGACACAGCCGAGTCCGACGACAGCGATGACCGCGGTGATCAGGAAGATCAGCGCCGTGCTGTCGCCGTAGGCGGCCCGCACGATGTCGGCGATGGGCGCCGGCAGGTCCACGAGGTCGAGCGACCCGCCCGCCGCACCTCCACTGACGGGGATGCCGGCAGCAGCAAGCCCCTCGGTGGTCCTGGTCTCCACCTGCGTACCGAGGATGGCACCCAGGACGGCGACGCCGGCCGCCCCGCCCATGGAACGGAAGAAGGCGACGGACGCACTGGCGGTGCCGATGTCCTTGACCGCCACGGTGTTCTGGACCGCGAGGACGAGGTTCTGCAGCAGGAGTCCGAGGCCCAGGCCGAAGACGAAGGTATAGATGCCCACGACCCACAGTTCGGTCAGGTGGTCGATGGTCCCGGCGAGACCGAGCCCTGCGATGAGGAAGAGGGAGCCGGCGACCAGGAACCGCTTCCACTTGCCGAACCGGGTCACGAGCAGCCCGGCGCCGATGGAACCGATGAGGTTGCCGGCGATCATCGGCATGGTGAGCAGCCCGGCCTCGGTGGGTGTCGCGCCGCGTGCCACCTGGTAGTACTGGCCGAGGTAGCTCGAGCTCGCGAACATGGCGACGCCGACAGTGATCGAGGCGATGATGGCGAGGGCCGTGGTGCGCTGGGAGATGATCTTCAGCGGGATGATCGGCTCGGTCACCTTCGACTCCACCACGAGGAGGAGGGCGAGGAGGATGACGCTGCCGCCGACCATGAGGGCGCTATCACGGGAGAACCACTCGTAGTAGCCCTCCTTGCCGGCGAAGGAGACCCAGATGAGGAGCAGGCTGACGCCCGCCGTGAGCAGGATGGATCCGAGCCAGTCGATGCTGGCCTTGCGGCGCGTATCCGGGAGCTTCAGGGTGACCTGCAGCAGCACCAGGGCGATGATCGCGAGCGGCACACAGACGAAGAACGTCCAGCGCCAGCCGAGGGGCGAGTCCACGATGAAGCCGCCGAGGAGCGGGCCTCCGGCCGTCGCCACGGCCATGACGCCGCCCATATAGCCGGAGTACCGCCCGCGCTCACGCGGGGCGATGATGGTGCCGATGATCGCCTGCGCCAGGGCGGTCAGGCCACCCATGGCGACACCCTGGATGACACGGGCCGTGAGGAGCAGCGGGATGGTCTGGGCGAACCCCGCCAGGACCGACCCCGCCACGAAGATCACGATGCTGAGCTGCACCAGGACCTTCTTGTCGAACAGGTCGGCGAACTTCCCCCAGATGGGGGTGGTTGCCGCATTGGCGAGCAGTGCGGCCGTGATGACCCAGGCGAAGTCGGTCTGCGACCCGTTGAGGTCGCTCATGATGGTCGGCAGGGCGTTCGCGACGATCGTGCTGCTGAGGATCGCCGTGAACAGACCTGCGAGCAGGCCTGTGAGGGCCTGCAGGATCTGCTTGTGGCTCATGGGCTCGCCGGCCCCGTGGTGGTGCGACGTCGGGACCGGTTGCCGGTCGGAGACCCCGACTGCCTTCGTTCGGGTGGGATGGGTGGCCATCAGCGTTCTTCCTTCATGATCTCGGACGCGGGGTCCAGGTGGGAACGGCCGTCGTTGCCCGTGCTGTCGAGTGCTGTGTGTGGTGCTTCAGGAGGTGGTGCGTCGGGCGGTCCGGCCGACCGCAACGCGAGTGTGAGGTGCCGGACGGAGAGCGACGCCGCTTCGGCCTCGCTCTCCGTCCACCCGGACAGGACCTCCCGCAGGGTCTTTGCCCTGCGCTCGTACGTCTCAGCAAGACACGCGCGACCCCGCGGTGAGAGCGAGAGCAGGCACGCCCGCCCGTCCAGCGGATCCGGGGCGCGGACCACGAAGCCGTACTGCTCGAGGTCGGCGAGCTGCCGGCTGAGGGCGGACGGGCCGATGCCGAGCCGGGCAGCCAACGCAGATGCTCGCAGCGGCCCACCCTCATCGATGAAGAAGAGGACCCCCGTGTGAGCCGGACCCAGCTCCGAGTACTTCATGCCCGCCGCTGTGACCGCTCGCAGCGCACGCTGCAGGTCGAAGATGTTGTGCACCAGTTCTCCGGCGGTGGACTGTCCTACGGACATCGAGACTCCCGACTCATATACTTCGTTGCTCTAAGTAACGTTACTCCCGTCATTTCGTTAGGTCAACTAACTAAACCGGGCGCGCCGGCGTCGTTCATCGCACGAATGCGGTCTCCCGAGTCAAACCGCGCCGGCCAGGCGTGGAAGGCTTGCGGCCCCACCCGGTAGCCTGTTAGGCCTGAGGTATCAGGGCGGGTGGACCACCTGTCGAGGAGTGCCCATCCCTGGGCCACGAAGGAGGACGTCCGCGATGACGCGCAGTGAACCCCGTGTGAACGAAGTCGACGAGAAGGACATCGAGGTCTCGAAGGGGCCCAAGGACTGGGCAGCGGGCCTCCCCGGCGTCTACTACTCCATGAAGCCTGCGATCGAGCACATGGGCGTGAAGCGCACCCTCCAGACCGTCCTCAAGATGAACCACAAGGACGGCTTCGACTGCCCGAGCTGCGCCTGGCCCGACCCCGCCAAGCGCAAGACCTTCGAGTTCTGCGAGAACGGCGCCAAGGCGGTCACCTGGGAGGCAGCGCCCGTGGTGATCTCCTCGGACTTCTGGGCCGAGAACTCGATCACCGATCTCCGTGAGCGTTCCGAGTACTGGCTGGGCATGCAGGGACGCCTCGTGGAGCCCGTGTACAAGCCCGCCGGCGAGGACCACTACCGGCCCGTGAGCTGGGACGAGGCCTTCGAGATCGTCGGCAACAAGCTCAAGAGCCTCGACGCCCCGGACGATGCCGCGTTCTACACGAGCGGCCGCACCTCCAACGAGGCCGCGTTCCTGTACCAGCTCTTCGTCCGCGGCTTCGGCACCAACAACCTGCCGGACTGCTCCAACATGTGCCACGAGTCCTCCGGCTGGGCCATGGGCCAGACCATCGGCATCGGCAAGGCGACCGTCACGTTCGACGACTACGCCGACGCGGACCTCATCATCGTGATGGGTCAGAACCCGGGAACGAACCACCCTCGCATGCTCACCGAGCTGGAGGCCTGCAAGGAGACCGGCGGCCAGATCGTCGCCGTGAACCCGTTGCCCGAAGCCGGCCTCAAGCGCTACAAGAACCCCCAGAAGGCCAAGGGTGTCGCGGGCAAGGGCACCGAGATCGCCGACCAGTTCCTCCAGATCCGGCTCGGCGGCGACATGGCCCTCCTGCAGGCCGTCTCCAAGCGCGTGTTCGAGGCCGAGGCGAAGAACCCGGGGACGGTGCTGGACCACGCCTTCCTCGAGGAGCACTGCGAGGGCCTCGACGAGCTGCGCGACTACCTGCTGAAGCTCGACGACGCCACGGTCATCGAGGCCACCGGCCTGCGGATCGAGGAGATCGACGAACTCGCTGCCCGCTACCTCGCTGCCGACAAGGTGATCATCACCTGGGCGATGGGCATCACGCAGCAGAAGAAGGGCGTCGCCACCATCAAGGAGATGATCAACCTCCTGCTGCTCCGCGGCAACATCGGCAAGCCCGGCGCCGGCGCCTCCCCCATCCGCGGCCACAGCAACGTCCAGGGCGACCGCACCATGGGGATCTGGGAGCAGATGCCCCAGACCTTCATGGACGCCCTCGGCAAGGAGTTCAACTTCGACCCGCCCCGGGAACACGGCGTCGATGCCGTGGAGTCCATCCGCCGCATGCGGGACGGACAGGTCAAGGTCCTCGTGGCGCTCGGCGGGAACCTCGTCTCGGCGATCTCCGACACGCAGGTGGCGGAGAAGGCCTTCGAGAACACCGACATGACGGTGCAGATCTCCATCAAGCTCAACCGCTCCCACCTCATCACCGGCGAGGAGGCGCTCATCCTCCCCTGCAAGGGACGCACGGAGATCGACCGTCAGGCCACCGGCGAGCAATTCGTCTCCGTCGAGGACACCGTGTGCGCCGTCCACCCCTCCTGGGGCAGCGTCGAACCCGTCTCCGACAACCTGCTCTCCGAACCGGCGATCATCAGCCGACTCGCCCGCGCAACGATCGACGGCAAGATCGACGCGGACTGGGAAGGCTTCGAGAAGGACTACGACCTCATCCGCGAGCACATCGCCAACGTGGTCGAGGGCTGTGAGGACTACAACCAGAAGATCCGCCGGGAGGGCGGCTTCATCATGGCGAACGGGCCGCGCGACTCGCGGACGTTCAACACCCCCACGGGCAAGGCCGTCCTCACCGTCAACGACCTCGAGTACCTCGAGCGCCCCGAGGGCACGCTGATCCTGCAGTCGCTGCGGTCCCACGACCAGTGGAACACCACCATCTACGGTCACAACGATCGCTACCGCGGCATCAAGAAGGGCCGCCACGTGGTGTTCATCAACCCCGAGGACGTCGCCGAGCTGGGCCTGGAGGACGGCCAGAACGTAGACGTCCACGGCGTGTACGACGACGGCGTGCAGCGCGTGCTCCGCGCCTTCCGCGTGGTCTCGTACCCGACGGCGCGCGGCTGTGCCGCCGCGTACTACCCGGAGGCGAACGTGCTGGTCCCGCTCGACGAGGTCGCCGAGGGCAGCAACACCCCGAGGTCGAAGCAGATCATCGTCCGCTTCGAGAAGAGCACCCACACGGCGCCGTCGTCGCACGACCACGTCGCGACCGTGCAGGCACACGATGTCGAACCGGACGGCTTCCCGACCAACGGCACGACGACGCCGGCGAAGAAGGCAGAGGCAGCGAACGCCTGACAGCACCTTCCAGGAGCAGTCAGGCGCCGACAGGAGGGCGCGGCGGATGTCCCGCCGCGCCCTCCTGTCTGTCCGGATCCCGACTGCCATGTCCGGATCCCGACTGCCTGGTCAGCGCTCAGCAAGACCACACGCGCTGTCCATACGACGCCTCCCAGCGAGGCGTCGTGATCGCTCGCGCGGCGGGACCATCGACCCTGTTTGATCCCTCCCGGGCCCCCTAGCCTGATGCCAAGGTGTGGTGTGCACTCCCGCACTCGGCACCCATCGGGCTATACGAGGAGATCTGTCATGGACGTTCTGGAAGGCATCTGGGATTTCGTCTGGTTCTTCTTCTGGACCTTCGCCTTCATCGCGTATCTGATGGTCCTGTTCTCGATCATCGGCGATCTGTTCCGTGACCACGAGCTGGGCGGATTCGCGAAAGCGGTCTGGCTGATCTTCCTCCTGTTCCTCCCGTTCGTCACGGCACTCGTCTACGTGATCGCACGCGGGCAGGGCATGAGTGAGCGGCAGATGAAGGTGATCCAGCAGCAGCAGGAGTACGAGACTGAGCGCATCCGCTCGATCGCCGGTGTCAGCTCCGCCGACGAGATCAGCAAGGCCGCGTCCCTGTACCAGAGCGGAGCGATCACGGCGGAGGAATACGAGTCGCTGAAGGAGAAGGCCCTCCACTAGCGGCATCCCGCACGACCGGCACCCCCTGTTACATACCGATCTCCAGGAGGAACTGCAGTGACCACGACACCCACGTCAGCAGTCGACGACGAGACTCTCGTCGCCCCGATCGATTTCGTCCTGCTCGAGTTCTCACCCGAGCGCCTGACCGGCGAGGCCGCCCCCGCGCTCATGGACCTCGTGGAGCGAGGGGTGATCCGCCTCTTCGACCTCCAGATCGTCCGCAAGGCGGAGGACGGGAGCGTCGACGTCATCGAGCTCACCGACCCTATCTCCGAGAGCGGCGGGTTCTCCTCCTTCACCGGGGCATCCTCCGGGATCCTCGGAGTCGAGGACATCGTCCAGGCGACCGCTGCCATGAGTCCCGGCACTGTGGCGGCGCTCATCGTCTACGAGAATACGTGGGCCGCGCGGTTCGTGGCCGCGGTCCGCGCGAGTGGTGGCGAACTGATCGCCAGCGCACGCATTCCCGCCACCGACATCATCGAGGCGCTCGACGCGCTCGACGAGACCAACTGAGGAGATCACGACATGCCAGGTCTACTGCGCGGGGTAGCCCGCACCGCCGTCGTCGCCGGCACCGCCACCGCCGTGAGCGGACGGGTGCAGCGCCGACAGGCCGCCAAGTTCGCCGACCGCGACGCGCACACCGCCGCCGACCGCAGCCGGGCCTACGAACAGGACATGGCCGCGCAGGAACCGGAGTACGCGGACGCCGCCGAACCACCCGCCGCGCCGGAGCCCGCCAAGGACATGATCACCCAGCTCCGGGAACTCGCCGCCCTGAAGGAGGACGGGATCCTCACCGAGGAGGAGTTCGCGGCACAGAAGGCCAAGCTCCTCGCGTGATCGCCCGGCGGGCTTGATGACCCGGCAGCGGCTGACGGTCGCCCTTCTGTCCACTCAACGGCTGTGGCCTGCCTTCGCCGCCGTCCGCCCTCGTTCGGCAGACTCGTGTGCGCTGCTCCTCGGGTGATACATGTCGGCGCTCTGTCCGCGACTCTCAGTGGATGATCACTTTGAGCCCGATCATCGCCAGACCGAACAGGGCTGTCGTCACAGCGCCGAGGATGCGTACCGGCACCGGAGCCCGGCGCTTCGCGAAAGCGAGATAACCGAGCACCGCAAGGGCGGCAACCTCCGCCCACAGCGCGAACCACATGGCATTCTGGTCGTCGATGACGCGGGTCGCCCCCAGCAGAAGGATGGCAGCCGGGATCGCCGCTCCGATGACGAGACCCGAGGACCGCCGCACCGATGCCCGGAATGCCGTGTTCAGTTCCACGCGGTCGTGGCGACCGACGTTCAGGTGTGCGAGCGTCCCGGCATAGATATGGGCAGCGAAGAACACCACCACCGTTCCCGCCACGGTCCAGAAGACCGCCCAGCTGCTCTCGCCGTGCCTGCCGGCGGTGACGATGATCCCGGCAACCAGGATCAGGGCGTAGATGGCCTCCTCGGACACGAATCCCGCGTCCATCGCTCGGACTCGTCCAGTCGGTTCTGCCTCAGTCATGGCCACAGGATACGCTGCGTCGATTTCCACAGGGATCCGGACCTGTCGACGGCGCGACCCGATGCACCGGCGATATCTGCGGCCGACATCGACCCGAACGGATCGGGACGCGACCTCCGGATGGGTGGCCGGCATCGCGTCTGGTGATCGAGCTCGCGCACGGCGACTGCGCGGATAGACTGCTGCGGTCGTGACCACAGGGAGGAGTGGACGTCGTGGAGAAGCAGCCGGATACACAGCGGACCCAGCAGACCCAGCAGCCGATCGGGCAGCAGGATCAGCAGCGCCGCGTCCTCCGTGTCCTCGTGTCCGCCCAGGTGCTGGGCGGACTCGGCGCCGGGGCCACGCTGTCCCTCGGTGCGCTGCTCGCGGCGGAGACCTCCGGGTCGAGCGCGTGGTCCGGGATGGCCGCCACCATGGCCACCCTGGGTGCTGCTGCTGCGGCCGTCCCGCTCGCCTCGCTCGCCCAGCGCCGTGGCCGCCGGGTATCCCTGGCCACAGGCGCCGTCGTGTCCGGTGTCGGCGCGGTGCTGGCGATCCTCGCGGCGTCGCTCTCCGCGTTCCCCCTGCTGCTCCTCGCGCTGGTGCTCCTGGGCGTGGGATCCGCGACGGGACTGCAGGCCCGCTTCGCCGCCACCGACCTCGCCACCGAGGCGACGCGCGGTCGGAGCCTCGCCATCGTCGTCTGGTCGACCACCATCGGGGCGGTGCTGGGGCCGAATCTCTTCGAACCCGGTGCGGCCGTCGCACTGGTGCTCGGCATCCCGCCGCTCAGCGGTGGCTTCGTCTTCTCGGCTGCAGCGCAGGTCGGCGCCGCCGCCGTCTATGGGTTGGGACTCCGGCCCGATCCGCTCCTGACAGCACTCGCCCGGCAGGCGGAGGCCCGCCCCGCCGACAGCGCGCCCCCGGAGCGCCGCCGGGGCCTGCGCATCCTGGCCGACAATCCCACGGCCCGCTTCGCCGTGGTGACGATCGCGGTGAGTCACGCCGCCATGGTCTCGCTCATGTCCATGACCCCGGTGCACCTGCACGACCACGGTGCGGGGCTGTCCATCGTGGGGCTGACCATCAGCCTGCACGTAGCGGGCATGTACGCGCTGTCGCCCGTGTTCGGCTGGATCGCGGACCGCTTCGGGAAGACGGAGGGCATCCTGTGCGGGCAGGCGCTCCTGCTCATGGCCCTCGTCACGGCATGGCGGGGGTCGGAATCCGAGGCGTGGGTGACCACGAGCCTGGTGCTGCTCGGCCTCGGATGGTCGGCGTGCGTGGTCTCGGCGTCAGCGCTCCTCACCGGTGCGGTGGGAGCGGCGGAACGGGCACCCGTCCAGGGCTCGTCGGACCTCGTGATGAATCTTGCGGGTGCCCTCGGCGGAGCCCTCGCGGGCCCCGCCCTCGTACTGCTCGGTTACGCGGGCCTCGGCCTCGCGGCCGCGGTGGTCGTCGCCGTCGTCGTGGCCTGGACGCTCACCCGTCTCCCGTCGACACGACGCGGCCTCCCCGCGGACGCGTGAGGCGTCACTGGGCCGAGCCGGTCCAGCCCTTCTGCTCGTTCGTCTGCTCGTCCTTCTCGATGACGGTCAGCACGGTCTTCACGGCCTTCTCGATGGCAGCGTCCGTCTCCGCCCGTCCGTCGGTGGTGACGGTGCCTGCAGCGTAGCCGACCATGAAGGCGCTGATCGCGCCGGCGTCCGCCGTGAGCAGGTGGGAGGTCCGGTTGGCGAGCTCCACGATCCGTGCGTGGTCCAGTTCGAGGTCGAGGACCTGCAGGGCCTGGCCGAGCGTCCGGCTCCAGTCGTTCAGGGTGCGCTCTGCGTCGTCGGGCGTTGCCATGGTGTCTCCTCGGGTCGGGGCGGTCGTGGCTGCCTGAGATGGGCTGCGCCTATCAAGCTGTACCACCGGTACCGCCGTCGTTCAACGACGACACCTCGATCGTCGACTTTCCTTGACTTCACCCGCCTCCGGGGATGCGCCCCACGGACCGAGCGGACGGGGTCGGCTCTCCTCGGAGATCATGACGCCCGGTCCCCGACTCCTCCCTGCCGATGGAGGTACGCTCCGGCTCCACCCCACTGCCGGAGCGCACCGCCCGCGGCGTCGTCCCGTACCACCGGCGGACGCACCGCGTGAGGGCGGACTGTTCGGACAGCCCCACGAGGGCCGCGACCTGCTGCAGCGGCAGGTCCGTCCGGGTGAGCAGCCGCAGGGCCGCATCACGGCGGGCGTCGTCGAGCAGGGACTCGAAGGACGTGCCCTCCGCGGCGAGCCTCCGCTGGAGGGTCCGGGCATGCAGGCCGAGGAGCCTCGCGGCGGAGTCGATGCGCGGTGGCGACGTGCCCAGCATGCGGTCGATGGTGTTCCGGACCTGCGGGGCGACCACACGCCCCGGCTCGGGGAAGTGGCTGTGCAGGTAGTCGAGGGCGATCTCCCGCAGCGTGCCGTCCACCCCGGCGAGCGGGCGGTCGAGCAGGCTCCGGGGCACGCGCAGGAGGGAGGCGGGCTGGCCGAACCTCACCTCGGCCCCGAAGAAGTCCGCGTACCGGGCGGCGGGCGCCTTCGGCAGGTGCGAGAGGTGGACCGAGTGCAGGCCGTACGGCCCGTCCACCAGGAACCGGATCATGCGGTGCGAGAAGGCGAGGATCGCGTCGATGGCCTGCCGCGGTGGATCACCCTCGGAGGATCCGTAGCAGAGGCCCACGTCGCCGGGACGGCCCTCGGGGTCAGCGACGATGGTGAACCGGAGCACCGGGCTGTGGAGGAACAGGAACTGGGAGGCGCACTCCAGGGCCGCGCCCACCGTCGGCGAGTTCTGGATCGCGACCGCGAGGGGGCCGAGGATACCGATGTCCTGGTACTCCGAGATGCGCAGGCCGAGGTCCGGACAGGGCAGAGTGCGGGCAGCCCCCTCGAGGAGCTTCGCCATGGCGATGTCGGAGACGAGGACGTCGTCGCTGTCGATCGCCTCCAGCGGCACGCGGTACTGGGCGGCGAGCGCCGCGGGATCGCCCCCGAACTGCTCGACGACGTCACGGAAGCCGTGCATGCCGGCGGAGCGAATGACGGAACTCATGTCGTCCAAGGGTAAATAACTGTCGCACGAAGTCAAGCCCCGCCTTGACGGTCACGGAATAATGATCGGATGGACACTTCCCTCGAACACCTCGATGTCGTGATCGTCGGAGCTGGCCTCTCCGGCATCGGCGCTGCCTACCGCATCTCCACAGAACTGCCACGCAAGAGCTTCACCGTCCTCGAGGCGCGCGATGCGATCGGCGGTACGTGGGACCTCTTCCGCTACCCGGGCGTCCGGTCCGACAGTGACATGTTCACCCTCAGCTACCCGTTCCGTCCGTGGACCGAGGCCGAGGCGATCGCCGACGGCTCGTCCATCCTGAAGTACATCCGCGACACCGCGGAGGACCCCCGCATCCGCGAACGCATCCGCTTCTCCACCAGGTTGATCAGCGCCGCCTGGTCCTCGGCGGACGCCCGGTGGACCCTCGATCTGGACGTCACGGACGATGACGGCGGCGGGTCCGTCACCGTGGAGCGGCGCCGGCTCACCTGCGGATTCCTCTACCTGTGCAGCGGCTACTACGACTACGACCGCGGGTACGAGCCGACCTTCCCCGGCCTCGAGTCCTTCGAGGGCGAGGTCGTCCGGCCCCAGTTCTGGCCGGAGGACCTCGACTACACCGGAAAGCGCGTCGTCGTGATCGGCAGCGGTGCCACCGCCGTCACCCTGCTGCCGGCCATGGCGGAGGATGCCGCGCACGTGACGATGCTGCAGCGCTCCCCCACCTACATCGCCGCCCTGCCGACCCGCGACAAGTTCTCCGACGCCGTACGCCGCCACCTGCCCGCCGGCCTCGCGCACCGAGTGGCACGCGCCAAGAACGTGGTGTACATGCAGGCGTTCTACCAGCTGTGCCGCCGCCGGCCGGAGCTCGCCAAGAAGTTCCTCCGTATGCAGACCGCACGGATCCTCGGCAATGAGCGGATGGTGGAGGAGCATTTCACTCCGGCCTACGACCCGTGGGACCAGCGCCTGTGCGTGGCACCCAGCGCGGACCTGTTCAAGGCGATGAAGCAGGGCTCGGCGTCCGTGGTCACGGACACCATCGACACGTTCACGCCGCACGGCATCCGCCTGGCGTCCGGGCAGGAGCTCGAGGCCGACGTCGTCGTCACCGCCACCGGGCTCTCGATGCTGCCGCTGGGAGGCGCGACCTTCACCGTCGACGACGCCCCGGTGAACCTCGGCGACTCCTGGGTGTACCGGGGACTGATGGTCAGCGGCATCCCGAACCTCGCGGTGTGTTTCGGCTACACGAATGCCTCGTGGACGCTGCGGGCGGACCTCAGCTCCCGTTATGTCTGCCGTCTCATCCGGTACATGGACCGTAACGGCCACCGCTCGGCAGCGCCCGCCGTCGACGGACCGATGAAGCCGCGGCCCGTCCTGGACCTGACCTCCGGGTACGTGCAGCGCGCCGTCTCGGTGTTCCCCAAGCAGGGCGACCGGCAGCCGTGGATCGTGCGGCAGAACTACCTGCTCGACGCCCCCACCGCACTGCACGGCAACCTCGCGAAGAACATGGTCTTCGACGCGCCCGCACCGCCCTCACCTGTCCCCGACCTCCAGGAGATCCACGCGTGAGCATCCAACCCTTCCAGTTCGCCGGGTCCACCGCCGTCGTCACCGGCGCGGCCGCGGGCATGGGTGAGCACCTCGCCCGCGGCCTCGCCGAGCGCGGCAGCACCCTGCTGCTCGTGGACCGCGACACGGCCCGGCTCGACGCCGTCGCCGCGTCGATCTGCGCCACCCATCCGGGCAGCAGTGTCACGACGTTCACCGCCGACCTCGCGGACCGTGACGCCGTCGAGCGCCTGGCGACCGATCTGCTCGCCGCGACCGACCGCGTGGACCTGCTCGTCAACAACGCCGGCGTGGCCCTCGCGGGCCGCTTCGACCAGATCAGCATGGACGACTTCGACTGGGTCATGGCCATCAACTTCACCGCCCCGGTCCTGCTCACGCACCGGCTGCTCCCGCGGATCGCGCCCGGCGGGCACATCCTGAACGTCTCGAGCCTGTTCGGCCTCGTGGGACCGAAGGGCCAGACCGCCTACTCCGCCAGCAAGTTCGCGCTGCGCGGCTTCACGGAAGCGCTCCGCAACGAGCTGCTCCCCCGCGGGATCGGCACCACCACCGTGCACCCCGGCGGCATCCGGACGAACATCGCCCTCAACGCGCGGATCGGCGGGGACCTCAGCGACCGCGACGTGAAACACGCGAAGGAGGACTTCGACAAGCTCCTCACCTTCCCCGCGGACCGCGCCGCCGAGCTCATGCTCGAGGCGGTCAAGGCGCGCAGGGCCCGCCTGCTGATCGGGCTCAGCGCGAAACTGCCCGACGTCGTCGCCCGGCTGGCACCCATGTCCTTCGGCACCCTCGAGCGCCGCGCCACGAGCCTCGCCCGCCTCGTGGGCAAGGTGCGCCGGTGAGCGCCGTCCGGCCCGGCGTCGGACCGTCGACCGGGACCTCCACAGCAGGGGGTGACGACGGTTACCTGCGGGTGGACGGCGTCCGGGTCCGCTATCGCGACGCGGGCGTACGGGAGAAGCCGCCCGTCCTGCTGCTCCACGGGATCGGCCGGAGCCTCGAGGACTGGGAGGGGCTCTACGGGCGCCTCGCCCCGGACCACCGGGTGATCAGCGTGGACCTGCCCGGCTTCGGCCTGTCCGAGCGCACGGCGGGCCGGTACTCGATGGAGTCGATCGCCCGCTTCGTGATCGCGGCGCTCGACGTCCTCGGCGAACATCGGCCGCTGCACGTGGTGGGCAACTCGCTGGGCGGTGCGATCGCCATGAAGATCAGCGTCCTCGAGCCGCAGCGCGTACGGAGCCTGGTGCTCGTGAACAGTGCCGGGTTCGGCCAGGAGGTGACGATCGCGCTGCGCCTGCTCGCCGTCCGCCCGCTCGGCCGGCGCCTCATGAAGGACAAGTCCCGCAAGGCCGCCTACCGGACGGAGCGCGCCCTGTTCTACGACAAGCGGTTCGTCACGGAGGAGCGGCTCGACCATGCGCAGGAGGTGGGCCGGAATCCCGTGTACGACGACGTGCTGCTCGCCGTCGCCCGGCACCTCGGCACCGTCCGCGGCGTCCGCCGCCGCTGGCGGACGGAGCTCCTCCGCACGGTCGCCGCGCAGCAGAAGCCCACCCTCGTGGTGTGGGGCGACGAGGACCGCATCCTGCCGGCGTCGCATCTCGAGCACGCCCGGACCGTGTTCCCGCACGCCGAGGTCCACCTGTTCGAGAAGTGCGGGCACATGCCCCAGATCGAGCGGGAGGACGAGTTCGACGCCCTCGTCCGGCAGTTCGTGAACGGGGTCGAGGCGCAGGGGTAGCCGGCCCGACAAACCGCCGGAGAACTGCACGTTCCGTCGGTTCTGCCCACCGGGCGCCCTCGCCCGGTGGGCATGGTCGAACATTCCCACCCTGCGGACCCGGCCGTCGGGACGAACGGCCCGGCGCCCGGCATGGGCGCCCTTCCCGCGACGTGGACTGCGTGGTGGAATGGCGCATGACGCGCGTCATCTTCTACACCGCCACCACCCTCAACGGCTTCATCGCGGACGAGCACAACTCGCTGGAGTGGCTCTTCGCCGTCGAACCCCCGCCCCCGGAGGAGTACGAGCGCTTCTTCGACAGCGTGGGCGTGCTGGTGGAGGGCTCGACGACGTACGAGTGGGTGCTGGCCTTCGAGCGGCTGCTGGAGGAGCCGTCCAAGTGGGGTCCGCTCTACGGCGACCGGCCCACCTTCGTCTTCACCACCAGGGAACTGCCTGTCCCGGAGGGCGCGGACGTACGCCTCGTGTCCGGAGACGTCCGGCCGGTGTTCGGGCGGTTGAGCGACGCGGCAGGACCGCGGGACATCTGGGTCGTCGGCGGGGGCGACCTCGCGGGGCAGTTCCTCGCCGCGGGCCTGCTCGACGAGATCCGGATCTCCGTCGCACCCGTCGCGCTGACAGGAGGAGCGCCGCTCCTGCCCCTCCGCGTCGAATCCGACCGGCTGACGCTGCGGTCCGTCGAGCAGCAGGGGCAGTTCGCCGTCCTGACCTACGACGTCGCGGCCGGGGACCGCTAGGCCGCCGTCGCTCAGCGGCGGTTGCGCCACGCTGCGTCAGCCCTGGTCGGCACCCGGGACGTAGGTCTGCTGCCAGCGCCCGAGTTCCTCGAAGAACTGCGCACGGGCCGGCTCCGGCGAGAGCGCGAGGTCGTGGATGCCGCCCGCGATGCGCACGAGGGTGACGAGACGGCCGAGCTTCGGTGCCCGACCGGCGATGTGCGCGACGTCGAGCACGACGTCGGTCGACGAGATCCGCGCGGGCTCCTTCACGGGATTCGAGGTGGCGTCCGAGCACGCGATGAACACCGGGCAGTCGATCGCGAGCCCACGGTTCAGTTCCTTGTGCCCGCGGCGGATGGCCCGCAGCCAGCCGGCGACGACGGGGAAGCCGCTGTGAGGCTTCCACGCGAGGTCGTACTCCCACTCCCCTCCCGACTCCCGGTGCAGGTACCGGCCGTAGGCGGAGCCGAGCTTCCCGACGACGGCACGCGGCCTGAGCGTCCCGAGGCGGTGCACGGCCGCGGTGCCGAGGGTCCGCTGGAACAAACTCGCGTTGAGGTCGAACCAGGGGCTGTTGAGGACGAGGCCGTCCACGATCCCCTGCCCGTGACGGCGGTGCGTCCACAGGGACGTGACCAGGCCGCCCGTCGAATGGCCCATGACCACGAGGACGTCGTGCCCCTCCTCCTCGCGGATGATGCGTGAGGCCTCATCGAGTTCCTCGTCGTACGCGTCCAGCGACGTGATGTAGTTCGGCGTCTGATGCTCCCGGAGGGACCGGCCGTACTTCCGGAGGTCCAGCGCGTAGAAGTCGAAGCCGGCGGCCAGCCAGGCGTCGGCGAGGTGGGTCTGGAAGAAGTAGTCCACGAAGCCGTGCACATAGAGGACCGCCCGGCGCGAGCCGGCGGGGAGGGTCCGGCGCACGAGCGTCGCGACGACGTCGCCCTCCTCGTCGGGGCGCAGGGACAGCGTCCGTACTTCGTAGCCCGCCCCCAGGATGTCCTCGCGGTAGGCGTCCTGCTGTTCTGTCTCGGTTCTCATCATGATCCTCGTCGATCTGTTCCTGCCGGACGGGCTCCGGTGCGGCACGGGCGACCCGCAGGGCATCGTTCACCTCAGGCAGGACCGCCGTCACCAGTGTGGCATCCGTCACCTCCACACCGCCGCCACCGCACCATCGCGGCTTCCGGTCCACGCCCCGTTGCCGTTCGGAATACATTGGCATCATGAGTATCGACAGGACCGTGGACAGGGCGCGCGACACCGGCACAGGCACGGGCACGGGCACGGGCACGACCATCGAGATCACGGCGGCGACAGCGGCCGACGCAGCACAGCTCGCCGCCGTCGCAGCCGTCACCTTCCCCCTGGCCTGCCCGGCCGACTCCCTCCCCGAGGACATCGAGCGGCACATCGCGACCCAGCTCTCCGCGGAGCGCTTCACCGCGTACATCGACTCCCCCCGGCACACCGTCCTCTGCCTCCGCGAGGGTGATCGCATCGGCGGCTGGAGCATGGTGGTGCTGGACCAGCCCACGGATCGGGACGTCCTAGCAGCGCTCTCGATCTCGCCCACCGTGGAACTCAGCAAGTTCTACGTCCACCCCGACCACCACGGTGCCGGTGCGGCCGCAGCCCTGATGCAGCGGACGCTGGAGCTCGCCGCCGGGTCGGGACTGCCGGGGGTGTGGCTCGGCGTGAACCAGGAGAACGCGCGGGCCCTCCGCTTCTACACCAAGCACGGGTTCCGGCGCGTGGGGACCAAGCGCTTCCGGCTCGGCGAGCGCTTCGAGGACGACTTCATCATGGAACAGGCGCTCCCCGACGGGGCGGGGAACGCCTGACGGGCGACCAGCCTGCGCCGGGTGACCGCCCGGACCGTGCGGGGCGTCCACGGGCGTTCGCCCGACAGATGCCCCGGCGAAGCGCTAGCCGACGGTGAGTTCACCCATCTGGCCCCAGCCCTCGGCGCCGATCCGCTCGCTGATGATCTCCGGCGTCTTCACGAGGGCCTGCGGCATGTCCTGCATCGCCCGGGAGAAGTGGTCGCTGTTCACGTGCGCCTCCGCGGCGTCGTCCTGGAACGCCTCGACGAGCACGAACTGGTGGGGGTCCTCGACGCTGCGGGACCAGTCGAACCAGAGGTTGCCCGGCTCCTGGCGCGTCGCCTCCGTGAAGTCCCGCGTTAGGTCGATCCAACGGTCACTCCACTCGGGCTTCACGGTGAATTTGACGACGATGAAGATCATGGGATGGTGCCTTCCTGGTGGATGCTCGGTACCTCTCCAACCTATAAGGTCCTCCTGCGGGCCGCATGCGGGCCTGCCCCCTGTGCAGGGGGAGTTGTCGGACCGCGGAACTCGGGTGCAGTGCTCGCCCCTTGGGCCGCTCCGACCCCGGGAGCGTTACCGTCGGACCCTGTCCACCAGGGCAGGACGAGCGGGAGGAGAGCCGTGAACTGGCAGCCGGTCCTGGAGCTCGCCGTCGCGATCCTGGCCGCCTATGCGTTCCTCCTCGCCTGCCTCGCCGTCTACGCGCAGCGGCATCCGGAGGTCATCTCGCTGCGGGACGCACTGCGTCTGGGCCCGGACCTCCTGGGGCTCATCCGACGCCTCGCAGCGGACCGTTCGGTCCCGGTGCGGGCGCGCGTCCTGCTCGGCCTCCTCGCGGCCTACCTCGTGGTGCCGATCGACCTCGTGCCGGACTTCCTGCCCGTGATCGGCTATGCGGACGACGTCGTCGTGATCGCCGTCACCCTGCGGGCGGTGGTGCGGGCCGCAGGTCCGGAGGCGCTGACCCGCCACTGGACGGGGTCCGACGCCGGCCTGCGCGCCGTCCGCGCACTGGCAGGCGTGAAGGGTCCGGGAGCCGGTGGTGCAACCGGCCGGGCGGACGGGACCGACGACGACGGAGCGGACGACGACGGGGCCGGCGGGGCCGGCCGCAACACGGCGTAACGCAAAGGCAGGGACGTTTTTTGAACGGGCGTAGTCTCCTGCGCATGCAGCAGTCCACGGGATCGATCCCCGCCCTTGACCTCAGCACCGCCCGTTCCGCCGATGGATCCTTCACCCCCGGCTTCATCGAGGAACTGCGCGACGCCGCCCACACCGTCGGCTTCTTCCACATCATCAACTACGGCGCCACCCCCACGCAGGCGGACGATCTCTTCGACGTCACCCGCCGCTTCTTCGAGCTTCCGCTGGAGGAGCGCCTCCGGATCCACAACCGGTCGTCGCCCCACTTCCGCGGCTACGCCGGCCTCGGCACCGAGATCACGCGCGGCCGCCCCGATGCCCGCGAGCAGATCGATTTCTCCCCCGAGCGGGAGCCCCTGGCCGACTACCCCGCCGACGAGCCGTACTGGCTCCTGCAGGGCCCGAACCTCTGGCCCAGCACCGCACTGCCCGAACTCGAGGAACAGGCGATGGCCTGGGCGGCATTGATGTCGCGCGTCGGCGCCGAACTCCTCTCGGCCATCGCCGTCGCCCTCCACCTCCCGGAGGACTACTTCGCCGAACCCTTCGAGGGCACCCCGGCCTGGATGGCCAAGCTCGTGCACTACGTGGGCGGCGTCGTCGAGGGAGCCGGCTCGCAGGGCGTGGGCGCCCACGCCGACTACGGGTTCGTGACCCTCCTGCTGCAGGACCAGGTGGGCGGCCTCGAGGTCCTCCCCCACGGCACCGACGAGTGGGTCCCGGTCACGCCGATCCCGGGGGCGCTCGTGGTGAACCTCGGCGAGATGCTCGAGGTGGCCACCGAGGGCTACCTCGCGGCGACCATCCACCGCGTCACCGCACCTGCGCCGGGTGTGGACCGCTACGCCGTCCCGTTCTTCTGGTCCCCGCGCCTCGACGCCGTGATCGACCCGGTCCCCCTGACCGAGGACCTGCGGTCCGCCGCCCGCGGCATCTCGGACGACCCCGAGAACCCGATGCTGTCCTCCTACGGCTCCAACGTGCTGAAGGGCCGGGTGCGGGCGCATCCCGATGTCACCGAACTCCACCACCCGGAGCTCGCACGGAAGTAGCCCTCCGACCCGGCACGAACGACGGCGGCGGCACCCACTCGGGTGCCGCCGCCGTCGTCGTCCATGGAACGTGAGGGAGAGCGCTCAGGCCTCACCCATCATGAGGCCCTCGATGGAGTGCTTCTGCGTGATCGGCACCAGGGTGTCCACCACCGGGCAGACCACATGGCGGCGGACCCGCTCGGGCAGGGCCTCGTAGAAGGGCTTCGTCACCGCCATGGCGTGGTGTTCGGCGTTGCCCGCGCCGGGGGCGTCCACCCCGAGCACGAGGACCGGCCGGGACTTCTGCGACTCGTTCTTCGTGCCGCGGTGGATCGTCAATGCGGAGCGGGCGGAGATGTCACCCATCTTCGGGAACTTGCGCTCGGCGAGACCCTCGTACCGCGCATACGCCGACTTCGGCGGGAACATCTCGTGGTCGAAGCCCTCGGGCAGGTCCCACTGCGTGCCGGGAGCGACCTCGAAGGGACCCATGTCCTCCTCGGTGTCGACGGCGGTCAGGTTGAACGCCAGCGACGTCAGCCGCCCGGCCTCCCGCGATCCCGAACCCGTTCTCCCTCGAGGCGTACAGGACGCTCCTCGCGCCGGGGACCAACACCCCGGTGCTGCGGTGGTTCTTCAACAGCATGGTGGCCGCGATCCTCCACTCGGCGCTCGTCGTCGTGACCGCCTCCCTCGCCGCGTACCCGCTGGCCCGGATGAACTTCCGCGGCAAGAAAATCGTCTTCGCGGTCATCGTCGCGACGCTGCTGGTACCCCCGGTGATCCTCATCATCCCGAACTACCTGCTCGTCAGCGACCTCGGGTGGCTGAACTCGCTCGTCGCGATCATCGTGCCGACGGCGGCCTCCGCCTTCGGTGTGTTCTTCATGCGGCAGTTCTTCATCTCCCTCCCGGACGACCTGGAGGAGGCCGCGCGGATCGACGGCGCCAACCGCTTCCAGATGTTCACGCGCATCATCCTGCCGCTCGCGAAGCCGGCGATGGCGACACTCGCGCTGCTGGCGTTCCTCGGCAACTGGAACGACTTCCTCTGGCCGGTCTACGTGCTGTTCACCCCGAGGTGCAGACGCTGCCGCCGGGCCTGGGCACGCTGCAGTCGGCCAACGCGGTCCGCTACGACCTGCTGATGGCGGGTGCCGTGGTGGCGAGCGTTCCGGTGCTCGCGCTGTTCGTCTTCCTCCAGCGCTTCATCATCGAAGGCGTGTCCCGGTCCGGGGTGAAGGGTTGAGGCGTCCGTTCCCCGGCCGCCTGCTCTCACTGATGGCGGTCGCCGCGCTTGCAGCGGCGACCGCCGGGTGCGCTCCGTCGGAGACGTCGGAGGCCGCGCCCACGGCAGCGGAGCAGAACCCCACCCGGGTGCTGGACGAGGAGTTCGCGGACCCTGACATCCTCCAGGTCGGCGACACCTACTACGCCTACGCGACCGAGGGGAACCGCAAGAACGTACAGGTGGCGACCTCCGAGGATCTCCTCGAGTGGGAGCAGCTCGACGAGGACGCACTGCCGGAGCTCCCCTCCTGGATCATCCCGGGCAAGACCTGGGCGCCGGAGGTGACCGAGGTGGCGGAGGGGCAGTTCGTCCTCTACTTCACCGGCACCAACTTCCAGCCGACGCTGCAGTGCATCGGCGTCGCCACGGCCACTGATCCCGCGGGACCGTTCACGGTCGTCGGGGACTCGATGCTGGTCTGTCCCGAGGACGAGGGCGGGGCCATCGACGCCAGCACCGTCGTGACGGACGACGGCCTGAACCTGGTCTGGAAGAACGACGGCAACTGCTGCGACAAGGACACCTGGATCCAGACGGCGCCGCTCTCGGCGGACGGGCTGGCACTCACCGGTCCGCCGCAGAAGCTCATCAAGCAGGACCTCGCGTGGGAGGGCGACCTCGTCGAGGCACCGACCGTCGTGCAGCGGGACGGCGGGTACGTGCTGCTCTACTCCAGCAACGACTACGGGGGCCGGTCCTACACCGTGGGCCGGGCCTCCGCTCCGGCGCTGGAGGGGCCCTGGGAGAAGTCCCCGGAACCCTTCCTCTCCTCGGACTCCTTCGGCGGCGACCGCTACATCGGGCCGGGCGGCCAGGACCTGGCCACCGCTCCCGACGGCCAGGTGTACCTCCTGTTCCACAGCTGGGACGCCGCAGTGACCTACCGGTCGATGCACGCGGAACCGGTGGAGTGGGACGGTGCAGAGCTGTCCCTGACGGACGGCTGAACACCGCCCCGCCTGCGGGGTACCCGGCATCACCCGGACGACGGCGCTTCCCCCGAGGCGCCGTCGTCCGTCGTTGCGGCCGGGCCCTCGATCCAGCGGATGCGGATGGGACCCCGTGCGTCCTGGGCCACAGGTTCCCCGTGCTGGGTGACGTGCACGAGCCCCTCCCCCGCCAGGTCGAAGGCGATGCGTCGCGCCGCGGGCATCAGGTCGCGCCACTGATCCCCGCCGATGCTGCGCGCGGCGTCGGACGGGCACAGCGTCTTCCCGCTGCCCCGCTGCGCGGCGATCCGCAGGATCTCGGCCCGCAGATCGGGATCCGTGACCCCGTCAGGCATCGTCCGTCGCGTCCCCCGCCGCGCGGCCGGCGGAGCCGCCGGGCTTCTTCGGGTGCATGCGGTCGAGTTCCTGCAGCGCTGCGGTCCATCGCGCGGTGCGTTGCGCCGCGGACTGCTCCCACCAGGGCGTCCCCCGCTCGCCGAGCCCTTCCTTGGCGAGCTGGACGGTGCGCCGCGCGCGGGGCAGGGCCGCGCCGTCGTCGCCCTTCGCACTGTTGCGCACGCCCGAGCGTCCTCGCCCGAGGTGGGACATCAGGCGCGCCTTGACGTCGTCCGGCAGCGAGGGGTCGGTCTTCCGCCAGCGGCGGCCGCTGTGGAGGAAGAACCGCTCGTCGTCCGTCGTGTTCCGCAGGTCGGTCATGCGGGCCTCAGCTCGAGGATCCGGGAGGGCCGACGAGCAGCAGCACACTGAAGACCACGGAGATCCCGACGACGGCGACCGCCAGCGCGACGAGCGGACTGCGCAGCACCCATGCCTGGAGCCGCTCCACGGGCGTCCGCGGCGCCTCGGCCCCCGGGGCCAGGCGCCAGGTCCCGGCGAGCTGTCCGCGGCTCTCGATCCACCGCTCGTAGGGAATGGTCGCGAACGGGACGACCGCCGAGGCGAGGCCCAGCAGTCCCGTCACCACCGACCAGCGCTGGTTGATCCAGATGAAGACGGTCGTCGCCACGAAGCAGAGGAACACGAAGCCGTGCACGGCTCCTGCCGGCGGGACGACCGCCTCGGTGGTCCGCGTGACGTACTTGAGGAACATGCCCAGCAGCAGGAAGGCCCAGGTCACCGCCTCCGCGACGGCGACGGTGCGGAAAAGCGTGCGGGGGTTCATGGGGCTCCTGGTCGGTCGGCGATCGGTGCCTCCAATTCTCCCAGACCCTCGACAGCTCGCGTGCCCGCTCATGCTGGGTATCCTCTACTGTCGGTGGGTTCGCGCTGCACCCCGACAGGTCCGGGGCCGCACGCCCTGTGACCCCTGTCACGGGATCGTCGGCGGCCCGTGATGGACTGCTGGTCTCCCCGGCACGACGAAAGGACCAGTGGCCCATGTTCCTGCTCGACGCCCACGGCGCCCCGGACGCGACATCCCCCGACCTCGTGTTCTCGGCGACGGACCTCGTCACCGCGTCGGAGTGCGGGTACCGGCTCCTGCGCATCCTCGACGAGAAGCTGGGACGGGCCCCCCGGGCCGACTTCCCCGTGGACGGGATGCTGCAGCGCGCCGCCGCCCTCGGGGACGTGCACGAGCACCGGGTCCTCGACGAGCTGGTAGCCGAGCACGGGCTGTGGTCGCCGGGCAACGTGTCGGGCGTGTACGACGTCGAACCGGCCGCGTCCCTGGACCGGGCCACCCTGGAGGCCAAGCATGAGGAGTCCCTCCGCGCCCTGCGCTCCGGCGCGGCCGTGGTGTTCCAGGCGGCGTTCTTCGACGGCCTGTTCCACGGGCGCTCGGACTTCCTCGTCCGGCAGGACGACGGCGCGTACGCCGTCTGGGACACGAAGCTCGCCCGCCACGCGAAGGTCGGCGCCCTGCTGCAGCTCGCCGCGTACGGCGACCAGCTGCAGACGGCGGGCATCCCGACGGCGGACGAGGTGACGCTCGTCCTCGGCGACCGCCGCCGCAGCACCCATCGGCTGCCCGATCTCCTGCCGGTGTTCCGCGAGCGACGCACCCGCTTCCTCGAGCTCGTGCACGGCCATCGCAGGCAGGCGGACCCCGTCGGCTGGGGCGCTCCGGGCGTGGCCGCGTGCGGGCGGTGCGACTACTGCGCCGAGCAGGTGCTGGCATCGCGGAACCTCCTTATGGTGGCGGGGATGACCGGCGAGCGCAGGGCACGCCTGCAGTCCCAGGGCGTCACCACGATCGACGACCTCGCCGCGCTGCCCGACCGCCCGGAGGACGCCGCCCTGACGAGGCTGCAGGAGCAGGCGCGCCTGCAGGTCGGGGCGATCGCCGTGGACGGCGGCGTCACCTACCGCGACGCAGAGGGCACGGAGCGCACGCTGTCCTACCGCGTCCTTCCGCAGCACACGCTGGGGGCCCTGCCGGCGCCGAGTCGCGGCGACATCTTCTTCGACTTCGAGGGCGATCCGCTCTGGCAGGACCCCGAGGACGGCAGCTGGGGCATCGAGTACCTGTTCGGCGTCGTCGAGCAGCCGGACCGCGACGGTGAGCCGCCCTTCCGTCCGTTCTGGGCCCACAGCCGTGCGGAGGAGCGCGCGGCGTTCGTCCGGTTCCTCGAGTACGTCCGGCAGCGCCGCCTGCAGCACCCGGACCTGCACGTTTACCACTACGCGGCCTACGAGAAGAGCGCCCTGCGGAGGCTGTCCCTCGTCCATGTGATCGGCGAGGACGCCGTCGACACCCTGCTCCGCGAGGGCGTCCTCGTGGACCTCTACGAGACCGTGCGCCGCAGCCTCCGTATCTCCGAGCGCTCCTACAGCCTCAAGAAGCTCGAGCCCCTCTACCTGGGCGGTAGCCTGCGTTCCGGGGACGTGACCGACGCCGGAGCCTCGGTCGTCGCCTATGCCGCCTACTGTGCCGCCCGCGACGCCGGGGACGGCGCAGCCGCGGCGGAGATCCTCGCCGGCATCACCGACTACAACCGTTACGACTGCCTCTCGACGCTCGGGCTCCGGGACTGGCTGCTCTCGCTCGGGCGGCGGCACGCTCTCCCTGGTGCCGCGGGTCTCCCGTCCGCCGCGCCCGCCCCCGCCCCTGTTCCCGACGCCGAGGACCTCCCCGCCTACGGCCCCGCCCCCGAGGAGGCCAGGCTGCTGGCGTACCTCGCCGACCTGCCGACCGGTACGGGGAGGGGGCCGGACCAGCAGGCCATCGCGCTCGTCGCGGCGGCCGTCGGGTATCACCGCCGGGAGCGGAAGCAGTTCTGGTGGTCCCATTTCGACCGGCTCGCCGCACCCGCCCATGCCTGGGACACCGCACGTGACGTGCTGGTGTTCCGGACCCTCGAGGTGGTGCAGGACTGGGCCAGGCCGACCTCCCGCTCGAACCCCGTGCGGCTGCTGAAGGCGACCGGCACCCTGACGACGGGGGCCGACGTCAGGGAGGGCTCGACCTACTTCGCGATCTACGACGCGCCCGTCCCGCCCGATGCGGACAGCATCGACAGCGGCGGCACGGGGCGCGGCGGCTGGTTCGGCGTCGAGGTGACGGAGCTGTCCGAGGATGCGGACGGCGTCGCGACCGTGGTGTTCAGGGAGAAGCTGCGGCGCGGAGCGCCGGAGCGTCCCGAACTCCCCCTGGCCCTGGCCCCCGACCAGCCGCTGATGACGAGATCGATGCAGGACGCGCTGGCCGCCCTCGCGGACCGGGTGGGCCGGTCGCTTCCGGGAGTGCCCGGGGACCCTGCGCTCGACCTCCTCCGGCGCGTCCCCCCACGCCTCGCGGGCGGCGCCGAACCACCCACGGCACCGCTGCACGGGAACGGTTACGCCGAGGCCATCACCGCCGCCCTGCACCTCCTCGAGGACTCCTATCTCGCCGTGCAGGGTCCGCCCGGTACCGGCAAGACCCACGTCGGCGCCGACGTCGTCTCCCGCCTGGTGCACCTCGGGTGGAAGGTGGGCGTCGTCGCGCAGTCGCACGCCGTCGTCGAGAACCTGCTGTGCCGTGCCATCGAGGCCGGTGTCCCCGCCGACCAGGTCGCCAAACGCACGGAGACACCCGACACACCCTGGACACAACGGTCCGACGACGACGTCGCCCGCCTGATCGGCGGACCGGGTGGCTGCCTGGTAGGAGGTACGGCCTGGACGATGACCGGGAGCAAGGTCCCGGCGCACTCCCTCGACCTGCTGGTGATCGACGAGGCAGGGCAGTTCTCGCTCGCCAACACGATGGCCGTGGCCCGCGCCGCACGCCGGCTCCTCCTGCTCGGCGACCCGCAGCAGCTCCCGCAGGTCACCCAGGGCGTCCACCCGGAGCCGGTCGACGGATCCGCGCTCGGCTGGCTGTCCGCCGGGCACGCGACACTGCCCGGGCGGTTCGGGTACTTCCTCGCGGACACCTGGCGCATGCACCCGGACCTGTGCCGCGCGGTGTCGGCCTTCGCGTACGACGGCCGGCTGACCACGGCTGCAGCAGCGCGCGGGCGGCGCCTGGAGGGTGCTCGGCCCGGCATCGAATGCGTCACGGTCGACCATGAGGGCAATGCGACGGCCTCGGCGGAGGAGGCAGCGGAGGTCGTCGAGCAGGTGCGGCGCCACCTCGGCCTGGCGTGGACCCCCGTGCCGGGTACCGTCCCGCGCCCGCTCGCGCAGGAGGACATCCTCGTGGTCGCGCCGTACAACGCCCAGGTGCAGCTCACCCGGCAGGCACTGCGGACGGCCGGGTTCGGGGACGTCCGGGTGGGCACCGTGGACAGGTTCCAGGGTCAGCAGGCCGTCGTCGTGATCGTCACCATGACGGCGTCCTCCGCCGCGGAGGCACCCCGCGGCATCGGGTTCCTGCTCAACCGCAACCGGGTCAACGTCGCGGTCTCGCGGGGGCAGTGGCGCGCCGTCGTCGTCAGGTCCCCGCGGCTGACCGAGCACATGCCCTCCACGCCGGCCGCCCTGGAGGAACTCGGCGCGTTCATCGGCCTCTGCGACGGGGAGGGCTGAGACCTCCCACGCCCCGCCCGGAGCGGCCTGGTTCATCGGGCGGCACAGCGGCAGCGGCCGGATGCCGGAGTCGGACCCGCCCGGCGGCGCGGCAGATGCGGGTTAACGAAGAAGCAGGTCGGACCGAGGTCCGACCTGCTACTCGCGAAAAGATCTAGTGGAAGATCCGAGCCTTAGAGGGGCTGGATGTTCGACGCCTGAGGACCCTTGGGGCCCTGCTCGGTGTCGAAGCTGACCTTCTGGTTCTCGTCAAGCGAGCGGTAGCCGCTCGCATTGATGGCGGAGAAGTGTGCGAACACGTCTGCGCTTCCGTCGTCGGGAGCAATGAATCCAAAGCCCTTTTCAGCGTTGAACCACTTCACGGTACCTGTTGCCATTTTTGTTTATCCTTCTGAAATTCAGACGCACTCCGACTTTCGGAGCGCCCCAGTCGCGGCGTGCTTGTCCGCTTTTTCAGAGACACGATCCGTCCCGTGAGGGCCAGACCGCGTGAAATACAAATGCGCAACACTACAACCGACACCCACTTAACCAAACCTTGGAGGGTAATGGCAAGCAGGAAGCCAAAGTTCTTTGATCGGCTACCCTTGCGCGGCGACCGGATGCATCGCATCGGCCAGCAGTTCGAAGGAGCGGAGCCACGCGTCGGTGCTCTCCGCCTGGGTCGCGACGATGAGCTCGTCGGCCCCGAACCGCTCGGCGAACTGCTCCAGGTAGTCGCGGACGACGTCGGGCGTGCCGACGGCGCTGTACCGTGCCATCCCGGCCATCTGCTGACCGGCCGGCGACGCGAGGATGGCCTCGGACTCCTCCCGCGTGAAGGTCTGCCCACGGCCCAGGAGCAGGCTCACACGGCGCAGCATGCCCTCGTGGAACTCGTGGTGGGCGTCGTTCGCGCTGTCCGCCGCGATCACGTTCACGCCGGCGATGAAGTGCGGCTCCGAGGACTGCGCGGACGGCGTGAACTCCCGGCGGTAGATGGCAGCGGCGTCCTGCAGCGCCTGGGGGGCGAAGTGCGACGCGAAGGCGAAGGGCAGGCCCAGGGCCGCAGCGAGCCGCGCACCGAACAGCGAGGACCCGAGGATGTAGAGCGGGACATTGGTGCCCTTGCCCGGGGTCGCCTGGACACCGGGCACGCGGCTCTCGCCGCTCAGGTAGCCCTGCAGCTCCTGGACGTCCTGCGGGAAGCTGTCGGCAGCCATGGGGTCGCGGCGCAGGGCGCGCGCCGTGACCTGGTCGCTGCCGGGGGCCCGTCCGAGGCCGAGGTCGATCCGGCCCGGGTGCAGGCTCTCGAGAGTGCCGAACTGCTCGGCGATGGTGAGCGGTGAGTGGTTGGGCAGCATCACGCCTCCCGAGCCGAGACGGATGGTGGACGTGTGCGCGGCGACATGGGCGATGAGCACGCTCGTGGCGGAGGACGCGATGCTGCCCATGTTGTGGTGCTCCGCGTACCAGATGCGGCGGTATCCCCACCGCTCGGCGTGCTGCGCGAGCGAGACGCTCGAGGCGAAGGTCTCTGCCGGCGTGGAGCCTTCAGCGACCTGCGCCAGATCCAGGATGGACAGGGGGACGGACATGGGTGCACCTTCCGGTTCTCGACGACCGCGACGGGGTGTGTCGCGGGTCTTCTCAGGGAACGGTTGCCCGGGTGTATCTATTTCCCGCGCGGGCAGGGACAGCGCCACGGAGGAAGCCGCGGAGGCCCGGGGCGCGGCCCGGACGAGCGCGGGAGTCGCTACGCCCCCTCCGCATCGCCGTCCGCCTCGTCGAGGAGGAACCCCCGCAGGAGGGCAGCGGTGCCCTCGAGGTGGGCGGTCATCTCGGCCTGCGCGCGCTCCGGGTTGCCCCCGAGCACCGCCTTCACGATGGCGGCGTGCTGCCGGTTGGAATGGCTGATGTTCGCCGCCAGGAAAGGGATGCGGTCGAGCATGTCGTTGGTCTTGGACCGCGCCTGGGCCACGGCGAGCGCCAACGACGGCGACCCCGCCACCTCGGCGATGGCGAGATGCAGCCGGGCGTCGAGGGGGCGATACCGGGCTGCGTCGGCGTCGTCCACCGCCTGCAGTGCTCCGAGCAGGTCACGGCGCGCCTCCTCCGAACACGCCCGCTGGGCGGCGAGGCGGGCTGCGCCGGGCTCGACGACGGCACGGAAGGCGAGGACGTCCTCCACCTCGGAACGGCGCAGGGAGGCGGGGCTGTCGCCGCCGGCCGGCAGCGACGCACTGACGACGGCGCCTCCGTAGCGGCCGCGCTGGACGGTGAGGTAGCCCGCGGTCTGCAGGTCGGCGAGCCCGTCGCGCAGGGTGGACCGGGAGACGCCCAGGTGCTCGGCGAGGTCCCGCTCGGGCGGAAGCCGTGACCCGGCGGGGAACACGCCCAGCTTGATGGCATGCAGGAGCCGTTCGACCGTCTCCTCGAACGCGTTCCCCCTGCGTGCCGGCTGGATGAGCCGGAAAACAGGATCCGCAGGGTCGCTCATGCTTCCAGCTTACGCACCGGCCGGCGGCCCTCATCCCCGCCGGTCGGCAGCCCTCTTGACGAACCGGATCGGGGGGACGAGCATTAGGGCACTCTTTGGACTGATATCAGTCCAATGCTGTCGGCGTGGATCCGCTCCGCCGAGAAAGGCCTGCCCTACCCGTCCTCCATCCGGCCGTCCAACCAAGGGGTACACGTGGCACACAGGAACATCGATTACACCGCCGTCGACGACCAGTACCACAAGCACCGGAAGCTGAAGAGCGGGGCCGCCGGCTGGGTCCTGCTGGCCGGGCTCGGGGTCGCCTACGTCATCTCGGGGGACTTCTCCGGCTGGAACCTCGGACTCGCGGAAGGCGGGTGGGGCGGCCTGCTCATCGCCTTCATCCTGATGGGCATCATGTACACCTGCATGGTGTTCGGCCTGGCGGAGATGTCGTCGACGCTCCCGACGGCCGGTGCCGGCTACGGGTTCGCCCGCCGCGCCCTCGGTCCGCTCGGAGGCTTCGCCACGGGGATGGCGGTACTCATCGAGTACGCGGTCGCGCCCGCGGCGATCGCCACGTTCATCGGCGGGTACATCGAGGCGCTCGGGCTCTTCGGCATCACCAACTCGTGGCCGGTCTACCTCGTCACCTACGTGGTGTTCATCGGGATCCACCTCTGGGGCGTCGGCGAGGCGCTCAAGCTGATCTTCGGCATCACCGTGGTCGCCGTCGTCGCCCTGGTGGTGACCGTCGTCGGGCTCCTGCCGCATTTCGACACCGCGAACCTGTTCGACATCGTCCCCGACGGGTCGGCCGGATCGTCGGCCTTCCTGCCGTACGGGTTCTCCGGTGTCCTCGCCGCGCTGGTGTTCGGGATCTGGTTCTTCCTGGCCATCGAGGGCGTCCCCCTCGCCGCCGAGGAATCCAGCGACCCGAAACGGGACATGCCGCGGGGCATCATCGTCGCCATGCTGCTGCTCCTGGTCTTCGGCGCGCTCATGCTCTTCCTGGTACCGGGGGCGGCAGGCGCCGAAGCGATGGGCCAGTCGGACTCCCCGCTCCCTGAAGCGCTGCGGGCGGCAGCGGGCGGGGACTCCGCCCTCGCCGACTTCGTCAACTACGCAGGGCTCGCGGGCCTCGTGGCCAGCTTCTTCTCGATCGTCTACGCCTACTCGCGGCAGCTCTTCGCCCTCTCGAGGGCCGGCTACCTCCCCCGCGTCCTCTCCCTCACCTCGAAGCGCCACACCCCGTGGGTGGCTCTTATCGTCCCGGGGACCATCGGTTTCCTGCTCGCCGCCCTGACCGGCAACGGCGGGCTCCTCATCAACATCGCCGTCTTCGGTGCCACCGTGTCCTACGTCCTGCTGAACCTGTCGCACATCCTCCTGAGGTTCAGGGAACCCGGGCTCGAGCGGGGATACCGCACGCCGGGCGGGGTGGTCACGACGGGCATCGCCCTCGTCCTCGCCGTCATCGCCCTGGTGGCCACCTTCTTCGTCGACATCCTCGCTGCCTCCATCACCGCCGCCATCTTCCTCGGTGCCCTCGCCTACTTCTGGTTCTACAGCCGCCACCACCTGGTGGCGAGCGCCCCGGAGGAGGAATTCGCCCTGCTGGAGAAGGAGGAGCAGGACCTGGCCTGACCCGACCCCACCCGCGACGCCACCCCACCCGACAGAAGGAAGCTCATGGACCCGCATCCCCGCAGTGAACGTATGCTCACCGTCGACCAGCTCACCTCGGCCGTCGAGGCAGGTGAAATCGACTCGGTGGTCCTGGCGTTCACCGACATGCAGGGCAGATTGCAGGGCAAGGTGATCCACGGCCGGTTCTTCCTCGACACGGTCCTCGGCCACGGCACGGAGGGATGCAACTACCTGCTGGCAGTCGATACCGACATGAACACCGTGGAAGGCTATGCGATGTCGAGTTGGGACACCGGGTACGGGGACATGGTGTTCGACCTCGACCTCGACACCATCCGGCGCCTCCCCTATCGGGAGGGCACGGTGATGATCCAGTCGGACCTGTCCTTCACCACCGGCGAACCGGTCCGGGTCGCCCCGCGCAGCATCCTCAAGGCGCAGGCCGCGAGGGCCGCGGACCGCGGCATGCGGGCGTTCTCGGGGACGGAGCTCGAGTTCATCATCTACAACGACTCGTTCGAGGACGCCGGCCTCAAGCACTACCGCGATCTCGTTCCCGCCAACCAGTACAACGTCGACTACTCGATCCTGGGGTCCCTGCGCGTCGAACCGCTCCTGCGGGACATCCGCAATGCGATGTACCAGGCGGGCATGATCGTCGAGTCGGCCAAGGGCGAATGCAACTTCGGTCAGCACGAGATCGCGTTCAAGTACGACGACGTGGTCGTGACGGCCGACAACCACAGTGTCTACAAACTGTCGGCGAAGGAGATCGCATCCCAGCGGGGCCAGTCGGTGACCTTCATGGCCAAGCCGAACCAGAGGGAGGGCTCCTCCTGCCACATCCACATGTCCCTCCGGAGCGACGACGGCGGACTCGTGTTCTGGGACGAGGCCGGGAACCAGCGCACGCCGCTCTACGACCACTTCATCGCGGGGGTGCTCGCGACCATGCGCGAGTTCACGCTCTTCTACGCGCCCAACATCAACTCCTACAAGCGCTTCTCCAAAGGCTCCTTCGCACCGACGGCGGTCGCCTGGGGGCTGGACAACCGGACCTGTTCGGTCCGCCTCGTGGGCCACGGCTCCTCCGCCCGCCTGGAGAATCGGGTCCCGGGCGCGGATGCGAACCCCTACCTCGCACTCGCGGCGATGCTCGCCGGCGGACTGTACGGCGTCGAGAACGAACTGGAGCTGCCACCACGGATGGACGGCAACGCCTACCTGTCCGACGCCGACCACGTGCCCGCCACGATGCAGGAGGCCCGTGACCTCTTCGCCGGCTCCGCGATCGCGCGGGAGGTCTTCGGCGAGGAGGTGGTGGAGCACTACACCCACTATGCCGACGTCGAGCTGGCGCAGTTCAACGCGGCCGTGACGGACTGGGAAGTGCGGCGCGGGTTTGAACGACACTAGGGCGTCATGGTGACGACCGAGCCCGCACAGGGCACCTACCGCCCGAGGGTCGGCCTCACCACGTACTGGCAGTCCGCGGCCTGGGGTGTCTGGGACGGCACCGCGGCCATCGTGCCGGGCGCCTACGTGCGCGCCGTCGTGGACGCCGGCGGGAGCCCCCTCCTGCTGCCACCCGTGGGCACCGATCCGAGCGTCGTCGGCCTGCTCGACGGTCTGATCGTCATCGGCGGGGTCGACGTGGACCCTGTGCGCTACGGCGCCGCGCCGCATCCGACCACGGTGTCCCAGCCGGAGCGCGACGACCACGACCTCGCCCTGACGCGGGCGGCGCTGGCCGCCGGCACACCCCTCTTCGCCATCTGCCGGGGGGCGCAGGTCCTCAACGTCGCCCTCGGCGGCACGCTGCACCAGCACCTGCCCGAGGTGCGGGAGGACGCAGCGCGGTATCAGCCCGCGCCGGGTGTCTTCGGCAGCGTCGACTTCACCACCGAACCGGGGTCCATCGCCCGGCAGCTGCTGGGGAAGCGGGCGTCGAGCCCGTGCTACCACCACCAGGGCCTGGACAGGATCGCCGACGGACTGTGCGTGACGGCCCTGGCCGCGGACGGGACGGTGGAGGTCGTCGAAGCGGCCGTCGGGGGCCCTGTCGGCTGGACCCTCGGCGTCCAGTTCCATCCCGAGGAGAACGGGCAGGACAGGCGCCTGTTCGGCGGCTTCGTCGACGCTGCCCGCACCTACGCCTCCCGCCTCGCCCCTGAAAGGACCGCGTCATGAGCTCTACCCATCAGATCCTCGACCCTGCGACCGAGAAGGCCATCGGCACGGTCGCCATGGCGGGACCCGAGGACACGGATGCCGCGATCCTGCGGGCGGCCGACGCCTTCCCCGCCTGGCGGCAGGTGGCCCCGGCGGACCGTGCGCTGCTGCTCCGGCGGTTCGCCTCCGCCGTGGATGCGGAGATCGAGGCGCTCGCCGCGCTCGAGGTGGCCAACGCCGGCCACACGATCGGGAATGCGCGCTGGGAGGCCGGCAACGTACGTGACGTCCTGACGTACTACTCGGCGGCCCCCGAACGCCATCTCGGGCAGCAGATCCCCGTCGCGGGCGGCGTGGATGTGACGTTCCACGAACCGCTCGGCGTCGTCGGCATCATCGTGCCGTGGAACTTCCCCATGCCCATCGCAGCGTGGGGTTTCGCCCCGGCGCTCGCCGCCGGCAACACGGTGGTCCTGAAACCGGCCGAACTCACCCCCCTGACGGCGATACGGCTCGGTGAGCTCGCACTGCAGGCCGGGATCCCCGAGGGCGTGTTCACCGTCCTGCCGGGCAAGGGCTCCGTCGTCGGTGCACGCTTCGTCACCCACCCTGCGGTCCGCAAGGTCGTCTTCACCGGTTCCACCAGCGTGGGCAAGCAGATCATGGCGGGCTGCGCGGAACAGGTCAAGCGCGTGACCCTCGAACTCGGCGGGAAGAGCGCCAACGTCATCTTCGCCGACGCAGACCTGGAGAAGGCCGCCGCCGCGGTACCCGACGGGGCCTTCGACAATGCCGGGCAGGACTGCTGCGCCCGGTCCCGGGTGCTCGTCCAGCGGTCCGTGTACGACGACGTCCTGGGCATGCTGGGAACCGCGGTGGAATCCGTCAGGGTGGGCGATCCGGGCCTGGAGGACACGCACATGGGTCCGCTGATCTCGGCCGCCCAGCGCGACGCCGTGGCGCGATTCGTCTACGACGCGGACGGGAGGACCGTGGCCGACGTCGCCTTCCAGGGCGCCGCCCCCGACGGACCCGGCTTCTGGTTCCCGCCCACCGTCATCACGCCCTCGGATCCCCGGTCCGCCGCCTTCACGGAGGAGATCTTCGGCCCGGTGGTCTGCGTCGTCCCGTTCGAGGACGAAGCGGATGCCGTCCGGCTCGCCAACGACTCGGCCTACGGACTGTCCGGATCCATCTGGACGCGCGACGTGGGCCGCGCGCTCCGCGTCTCACGGGCCATCGACGCGGGGAACCTCTCCGTGAATTCGCACTCCTCCGTCCGGTATTCCACGCCGTTCGGCGGCTTCAAGCAGTCCGGCCTCGGCCGGGAACTGGGCCCCCAGGCCCTCGACGCGTTCAGCGAGACCAAGAACGTCTTCATAGCCACCGACGCCTGAGTGGCGTCCATCCGACCAGAAGGAGTGCCCATGACCGCCCTGCCCTACAACGGACTCGTGACCAACCGCCTCCAGGGGCGCACCGCGGTCGTCACCGGGGGCGCCTCGGGGATCGGCCTGGCCACGGCCCGGCGCCTCGCCCACGAGGGGGCGCACGTGGTGATCGGGGACATCTGTCCGGACGCGGTCGGGGAGTCGCTGGCGGAGCAGTTCGGCGGCAGCTTCATCCGCGCCGACGTCACCAGCGAGGACGATGTCCGGGCGATGTACGCCTTCGCCCTCGCGACCTACGGTTCGGTCGACATCGCCTTCAACAACGCGGGGATCTCGCCCGACGACGACTCCTCCATCCTCGACACGGGGATCGACGCCTGGCGCCGTGTCCAGGAGGTGAACCTGACGAGCGTGTACTACTGCTGCAAGCACGTCCTGCCCTACATGCAGGCGCAGGGACGCGGGTCGATCATCAACACGGCCTCCTTCGTGGCGGTCCTCGGCGCCGCCACGTCCCAGATCTCCTACTCCGCGTCCAAGGGCGGCGTGCTGTCCATGAGCCGTGAGCTGGGGGTGCAGTTCGCCCGGGAGGGGATCCGGGTGAACGCGCTCTGCCCGGGCCCCGTCAACACCCCCTTACTGCAGGAGCTGTTCGCGAGCGACGCCGAACAGGCCCGACGCCGGCTCGTCCATATCCCGCTGGGGCGCTTCGCCGAACCCGACGAACTGGCTGCCGCCGTCGCCTTCCTGGCCTCGGACGACTCGTCCTTCATCACGGCCAGCCAGTTCATGGTCGACGGCGGCATCGCCGGCGCCTACGTCACGCCCCTGTGACGGCGCACGGCCCCGAGCCTGCGCCGGATCTGCTTGACTGGGCGCATGCCCAGCGACCCACTTCCGTCCGAAGCCGCGCTCCGCGAGCGCCAAGACCTCCTCGTCCGCGAGCTCGCGGTGGAACAGAACTCCGCCCGCCTGCAGGCGCTCAGCGACGAGCTGGAGGCCATCCAGCGCCGGCTCGAGCAGCTGCGCCACGCCTGATCACTGCATGATCACCGCGTGACCGGCGCCTGATCCGTCTCGGCGCGCCGGCGTCTCGATGGTCAGGACCCCCTCCGCGCCCCCGTCCGTCGACGCGTAGGAGTGCACCGTGTCCCCGTGCCAGGACAGCGCGTCGCCGGCCGTCGCGTCCTGCTCGGAGCCGAGCACGCCCACGCGTGCGCTGCCCCGCACCACCCGGAAGTGCTCCACGGTCCCCGGTCCGTGGGCCGGTGACACCCGCGTCCCCGCCGACGCGATGGTGAGCCAGAAGACCTCGGTGGTGCCGCCGTCGTCGTGCGTACGCACCGTGAGCAGCCGGGCCTCCACGACGCCGTCGGAGACGCCACGCCCCGTCCCGTCCCCCACGAGTCCGGTGAGCGGTACCTTCAGGGGGCCTGCGAGCGCGTAGAGCGTCCCGAGGGTCGGATTGCGGGTCCCCGCCTCCAGTTCGGACAGCGTGCCCTTCCCGATGCCCGCCTGCAGTGCCAGGGCGCTGAGGGAAAGCCCGCGGTCCCGGCGCAGCCGCGTGATCCTGCGGGCGACGGCGGAGTGCAGGGATTCGTCGCGGTCCGGTTTGTCCTCGGGCATCCCTGCATCCTACGCTGGCCGTTCCGTATACAGAACGAATTCCGAGGGCGCTGCGCGCCACCCGACAGGAGTCCCGCGGTGCACACCAGATCCTCCGTCCGGCCCGGTCTGCACGAACCCGTCCTCGCCGGCATCGTCACCGCCCTGGTGGGCTTCACCTCGTCGTTCGCCGTCGTGCTCGCCGGCCTGCGGGCCACCGGCGCGTCACCCGAGCAGGCCGCCTCCGGGCTGCTGGCGCTGACCGCGGTCGTGGGCCTCGGGATCGTCCTGCTGTCGCTGCGGTACCGCATCCCCGTCACGCTCTCGTGGTCCACCCCGGGTGCCGCCCTGCTGGCCGGTGCCAGCATCCCGTCCGGCGGCTGGCCCGCGGCGGTCGGCGCCTTCCTGGTCACCGGCGTCCTCATCGCGCTGACCGCGGCGGTGCCGTGGCTGGGCCGGATGGTGGCCCGCATCCCGCAGCACCTCGCGCAGGCGATGCTCGCGGGCGTGCTGCTCCCCCTGTGCCTGGCGCCGTTCCAGTCCATCGGCACCATCCCGCTCCTGGTGCTGCCGGTGATCCTCGTCTGGCTCGCCGCCTCGGCCCTCGCCCCCAAGTGGTCGGTCCCCCTCGCGCTCCTCGCGGCCCTGGCCGTGATCGGCGTCCAGCTCGGCCTCGCGGGTACGGCCATCGACGCGTCGTCCCTGGCCCCGTCCCTGGCATTCACCGTCCCGGTCATCGAGCCTGCCGCCGTCCTCGGCATCGCCCTGCCGCTCTATGTGGTCACGATGGCGTCGCAGAACCTCCCGGGCGTCGCCGTGCTCTCGTCCTTCGGCTATGAGGCCCCGTGGCGGCCCGCCCTGGCCGTCACGGGCGCGGGGACCGCCGTCGTCGCGCCCTTCGGCGGCCACGCGGTCAACCTCGCGGCCCTGTCGGCCGCGCTGTCCGCAGGCGAGGGTGCGGGTGAGGACCGCGACCGCCGGTGGATCGCGGCCCTCACCGCGGGCCTGTCCTACCTGGTGCTCGCTGCCTGCTCGGGGGCGCTCGTCGTCGTCGTGGGCGCCGCACCCGCCGGGCTCGTGGAGGCGGTGGCCGGGCTCGCCCTGATCGGCACCATGGCGACGGCGGTGACGGCGTCCTTCCGGGACGCGACCGGGCGTATGAGCGGCGCCGTGACGTTCCTCCTCGCGGCGTCCGGCCTGTCCGTCCTCGGGATCGGCGGGGCCTTCTGGGCGCTCGTCGGCGGGCTGGCGGTGCGGACCGCCATCGAACGGAAACGGCCCGCCTGACCGGCGACGGCTAGACGGGCGTATGCGGCGCCTGCGCCTCGTCGCCCTGTTCACGTGCCTTGCGCTGCCGTGCCCGGTCCAGCGCGTTGATGACCGGCGCCGCGGTGATGCCGTGCACCACGATCGACATCACGATCACCAGCGCCCCGATGCGCCACAGCGTGGACTCGTCGGCCGTGAACTCCCCCTTCGACAGCGCGTAGCTGAGGTAGTAGATGGACCCGATGCCGCGCACACCGAAGAAGGCGAGGGTGCTGCGCTCCCGCGGACCGGTCTTCCCGCGGGCCAGGCTGATCCAGCCGCTGACGGGCCGGACGAGGAGGATGAAGGCTGCGGCGACCACCACTTCGAGCGGGCGCAGGCCCTCGAGCAGCCCACGTGCCACGGCACCACCGAGCAGGACGAGCACGACGACCGTCAGCAGGCGCTCGAGCTGCTCGATGTAGCTGTGCAGGACCCCGTGGTAGCCGTGGGTCTGCTCCCCCGCGCGGATGGTGACGGCGCACACGAACACGGCGATGAAGCCGTAGCCCTCCACCGCCTCGGTCACGCCGTACGTCAGGAAGGTGGCCGCGAGCGCGACGAAGCCCTCGGAGTGGTTGGCGAGGCGGACGCTCTTGATGGGTGACCGGAAGAAGATGCGGCCGAGCAGCATGCCGATCCCGACGCCGAACGCGCAGCCGATGATGATGCGCCACAGCACGTCGAGGAGGATCCATTCCGGGAACCAGGCCGACGGAGCGAGCCCCACGGTGCTCAGCAGGATCGCGAGGTAGATGAAGGGGAACGCGAGCCCGTCGTTGAGGCCTGCCTCGGAGGTCAGTCCGAACCGCACCTCGTCCTCGGCGTCCAGGTCCTCCTCGGACTCCGACGGCTCGCCGACCTGCACCTCCGAGGCGAGCACGGGGTCGGTCGGCGCGAGGGCGGCGGCGATCAGCAGGGCCGACGCGACGCCGAGGCCGAGGACCCACATCCCCATGAGGGTCAGTCCGAGGATGCACAGCGGCATCGCGATGCCGAGGAGCCGCCAGGTGGTGGACCACCGGTGCCAGCCGACCTTGCGGTCCAGTGCCAGCCCGGCGCCCATCAGCGAGATGATGACGCAGACCTCGCTGAGGTGGATGGTCACGTCGCTGTACTTCATGGGGTCCGGGTCCGGAAGGTCCTTCGCGAACGTGAAGATGATGATGCCGGCGGCGAGGAAGACCATGGGCATGGACACGGGGGCGCGCATCAGCAGGCGGGGCAGGAGGGCGGCCGCGAACACCGCAAGCCCCGCCGCCGCGAAGATGATGCTTGGAGCCTCGAACACGTGCGACCTCTTCCGTTTCCCTGCGACCTGGCGCTCAGCCCCCGAGCCAAGAGTAGGGCAGGCCGGGGTGTCGCCGGAGCGCGCCTGCCTCATCACGGTTCCCCGCCGGCAGCGGGTAGACTATACGGCCGTTCCCCGCCGGACGCCCACCGGCAGTCGGGCTTTCCCCGAAACGGAGCGCCCGGCGAGGAGTGCGTCACCGCCACGTGAGAGCATGGAATTATGCCCATTTCCACCCACCCCATGGTCGATGTCACAGACATCATCCGGATCGTGGGCGGCGCGGCGTTCCAGCGCGGACAGACCTACGCCAAGGACGGCGCTGTCAGCTCCCTCGCCTGGGACGCCGAGTCGAAGCTGCTGACCGGGAAGGTCCGCGGCACCGCGCCCCATGACTACCGGACCAAGCTGCGCCTCGGGCTCAAGGGCGACGGCCGCTTCCGCCCCCTCGAGAACTTCTGCAGCTGCCCCATCGGTGCGGACTGCAAGCACGTGGCCGCCACGGCCCTGCAGAGCAACACGGAGAACCTGCTGGCGCAGCACGAACGCGGCCTCGGCGCCCGGTCCGCTCCGCGCACGTCGGTGCCCGAGGGCTGGCAGGCATCCCTCACGGATCTCCTGGAGGCCGACACCGGCATCGACTCCCCGCCCGCGCCGCGGACGCCCCTCGGGCTGCAGTTCGAGCTGCGCACCCCCGAGGTCGCCGTGCAGCGGTGGGGCTCCGCCGCCGAGCGCCAGGGCCAGCGCACGCTCAACACACGCCTCGGCGTGCGGCCCGTCAGCCAGAACGGCAAGGGCAAGTGGATCAAGAACAACCTGTCCTGGGGCAGCATCAGCTACCAGACCTACGGGCTGACGCTGGACCCGGACCAGCACCGGTGGTTCTCCCAGTTCCCTGCGCTGCACCGCGGCACCGGCGTCAACTACTTCGGCAACAACGACTCCTGGCTGTACCTCGACGACTTCAGCAACCCGCTGCTCTGGCAACTGCTGGACGAGGCGCAGCGCCTCGGCATCGCGTTCGTGGGGTCGAAGAAGTCCGTCTCGATCGACCTCGCGGCCCGCGCCACCCTGAAGCTCGACGCGACCGAGACGGAGGACGGCTCGCTGCGGCTGAGCCCGGCCCTCGACGTCGACGGCCGGCCCCACCCGTCCGAGACGGCCCACGTCATCAGCACGCACGGCATCTACACCGTCGCCCCCGATGACACGATCACCCTCGCCCCCGCCTCGCGGAGGCTGACGGCGAAGGACATCGAGCTCCTGCAGCGCGGGCACGCCGTCGTGGTGCCCGAGGAGGAGAAGTCCCTCTTCCTCCAGGACTACTACCCGAAGCTGCGGCAGTCCATCCAGGTGGACAGCAGTGACGGCAGCGTGGAACTGCCCGAGATCCAGCCTCCCGCGCTCGTCCTCACCACCGCCTACGGCGAGGACGGGTCGGTGGCCCTGGACTGGCATTTCGACTACACCCTCGGCGATGCCGTGCAGCGCCGGCCCTTCCGCCGGGGAGGTCCCGGCGGCGACGACGGCTACCGCGAGCCCGACGTCGAGGATGCCCTCGCGGCCTCCGCGCGTCAGGTCCTCGGCCCGGTCCCGATCAGGTCGCTCCGGCTCGAGGACATGCAGGCCGTCGAGTTCGTGGAGGACGTCCTGCCCCGGCTCGCGGAGCTCGACGGCGTGAGCGTCGAGGTGGTCGGCGACAAGCCCGACTACAGGGAACTGACCGAGACACCGACCCTGCGGATCAGCACCGTGGAGACGGACGACCGCGACTGGTTCGACCTCGGCGTGATGGTCACCGTCAGCGGCCGCACCATCCCCTTCGACTCCGTCTTCCGCGCGCTCGCCCAGGGCCAGAAGAAACTGAAGCTCGTCGACAACAGCTACCTCTCGCTCGACCAGCCCGTCTTCGACCAGCTCCGCGAGCTCATCGAGGAAGCCCGGGCGCTCAGCGAATGGGACCCGGACTCCGGGCTGCAGATCAGCCGCTACCAGGCCGGCCTGTGGGCCGACCTCGAGGACCTCGCGGAGGAGACCGAGCAGGCGCAGTCCTGGCGCGACGCCGTGAGCGGACTGCTCGAGCTCGAGGACGTCGCGGCCACCCCGGCCCCGGCGGGCCTGGTCGCCGACATGCGCCCCTACCAGGCGGAGGGCTTCAGTTGGCTGGCGTTCCTGTGGCGGCACCGCCTCGGCGGCGTGCTCGCCGACGACATGGGGCTCGGCAAGACCCTCCAGGCCCTGGCCCTGATGATCCACGCGAAGGAGACGTCGGGGCTCGACGCCCCGTTCATCGTCGTCGCACCCACCTCCGTGGTCCCCAACTGGTCCAACGAGGCACGCCGCTTCGCGCCGGGCCTCAAGGTCGTCGCGATCAGCGACACGCAGGGCGCCTCCGGCATCCCTATCGACGAGCAGGTGGGAGACGCCGACGTCGTCATCACCTCCTACACGCTCTTCCGGCTCGACTTCCCCGCCTACCAGGACCTCGCCTGGTCCGGTCTCGTGCTGGACGAGGCGCAGTTCGTGAAGAACCGCGCGTCGAAGGTGCATCAGGCGGCGAAGGACTTCGATGCACCGTTCAAGCTCGCGATCACCGGCACGCCCATGGAGAACAACCTCATGGAGCTGTGGTCCCTGTTCAACATCGTGGCGCCCGGGCTGTTCCCCTCGGCCCGCAAGTTCACGGAGGACTACCGCACGCCGATCGAGAAAATCGGCGACAACCGTCCGCTCGTGCGGCTCCGGAAGCGCATCCGGCCGCTGATGATGCGCCGCACCAAGGAGGCCGTCGCCTCCGACCTCCCGCCGAAGCAGGAGCAGGTCCTGGAGGTGGAGCTCCACCCCGAGCACCGGCACATCTACGAGACGTACCTGCAGCGCGAGCGGCAGAAGCTCCTCGGGCTGATCGAGGACATGAACCGCAACCGCATGATCGTGTTCCGGTCCCTGACCCTCCTGCGCATGCTCAGCCTCGATGCCTCGCTCGTGGACCCCGCGCACGAGGGCGTCCCGTCCGCGAAGCTCGAGGTCCTGTTCGAGAATCTGGAGGACGTCCTCGCGGAAGGACACCGGGCCCTGGTCTTCAGCCAGTTCACGTCCTACCTCAAGAAGGCCGCCGAGCAGCTGGATGCGCGCGGCATCGAGTACGCCTACCTGGACGGATCCACGCGCAGCCGCGGCGAGGTCATCGATTCCTTCAAGGACGGCAAGGCCCCCGTGTTCCTCATCAGCCTCAAGGCCGGCGGGTTCGGCCTGAACCTGACGGAGGCGGACTACTGCTTCCTGCTGGACCCGTGGTGGAACCCGGCCTCCGAGGCCCAGGCCGTGGACCGCACCCACCGCATCGGGCAGACCAAGAACGTGATGGTCTACCGCATGGTGTCCAGGGGGACCATCGAGGAGAAGGTCATGAAGCTCAAGGAGAAGAAAGCGAAGCTGTTCACGTCCGTCATGGACGACGACGCCATCTTCTCCTCCGCGCTGACCGCGGACGACATCCGGGGCCTGCTCGACGCGTAGGCCCCGGTGCGCTGTCGGATCCGGGACGGCGCCCGGGTCCACGTCGCCTCAGTGCGCACGTGTGGCGGGTCCACGATGACGCCACCCGCCACACGTGCACAACGGACCCCGGATGCCGCGATCAGGCCTGGCCGTCCCGGTCCCGCAGCGCGGGGTCGAGCAGTTCCGCGAAGGCCCGGGGCCGGTCCGCGATCCACCAGTGCCCGCCCGGGACGCTCGTGACGGTCAGGTCCGACACCCAGTCCTCGAGTCCGTCCACGAGGTGCGGCGACAGGAAGGGATCCTTCAGCGGGACGATCACGTGCACGGGGACGGCGACGGGACGCCGCCGGGGCGGCGTGACCGCGGCGGACAGGTTGGTCCGGTAGAGGGCGAGGCCCCGCACCGGGTCCTGCCCCACGTTGCGCCGGGCCGTCAGCTCGTAGCGCCGCGTCAGCCCGTACTTCCAGAGCGCCTCGGGCAGGACGGGCAGCTGGAAGAATCCGGCGTACGAGCTGCGCAGCACCTGCCCCACGCCCTGCGGCACCAGCCGGGGATCCCGGAGCCGCCGGCGCAGCCACCGGGAGAAGTGGCGCAGATCGGGACCGGAGATGCTGGTGTAGTCGAGGATCAGCCCCTGCGCACGCTCGTCCTGCAGGGCGGCCCAGCCCTGGATCGAGCCCCAGTCGTGGCCCACCAGGCGCACACCGCCCGGCATGTCCACGGCGTCGAGGACCGCGAAGATGTCGTCCACGAGCTCCGCCACCGTGAACCCCGCGCCCGCGTGGGCACGGGACCGGCCGGCGTTCCGGGTGTCGAACGCGACCAGGTGGTGCGTCGGGGCGAGCTCCCGGAGAACCGGGTGGAAGACCCGGTGATCGTCGGGATAGCCGTGCAGGAAAACGATGGTCGGCGTGGCCGGGTCCGGATCGAGGCCGTACTCGAACACGGCGAGGTCGGCGCCCTCCGCCTCGATCCTCCGGTGTCTCTCGCGCAGTAGGTCCATGAGGTTCACCCTAGGGGCTGCGCAGGTCCGGCGGAGGCACCCCGGTGCGGCGCCCCGTCCGGGCTGATCCTGCCGCCGTCGAGCCACACGCTCCGGTGCGCGACGGCGTCGGCGAAGGCGGCGTCGTGCGTGGCCATGAGGACGCAGCCGCCGTCCCTGGTATGGCGGGAGAGGACGGCGGCGAGGAGGTGGCGCGCGGGTCCGTCGAGGCCTGCGGTGGGTTCGTCGAGGGCCCAGACGGCCGGACCCGTGGCGATGAGGGAGGCCAGCGCCACCATGCGCCGCTGCACGAAGCCCAGTTCGTACGGGTGCGCGTCCGCCAGTGCGCCGAGCACTACGGCGTCGAGGGCGATCGCGGCCCGCCGTGCGGCATCGGCCTTCCGCAGCCCCGTGGAACGCGGGCCGTAGGAGACCTCGCGCAGGACCGTGCGCTCGAAGAGCTGCTGGTCCGTGTCCTGGAACAGGTAGCCCACGGTGGCCGCGAGGGCGCCCGTCGGCTGCCGGTCGATCCGCACGCCGCCCACGGCGACCGAGCCGCTGTCAGCCCGGGACAGCCCGTTCAGGTGGTGCAGCAAGGTCGACTTGCCGGACCCGTTGGGGCCGCGGAGGGCCACCACCTCGCCCGCCTGGACGGACAGATCGACGCCGGCCAGCCCAACCGGCGGCACGTCCGTGCCGGGCTCCCGGGGGTAGCGGAAGCCGAGGCCACGTATCACGATCGCCTCGGGGCCCGCGGGATCGACGGGAAGGCGGGCGTCGTCGTCGCCCAGCCGGAGGGGCTCCCCCTCCGTGCCGATGCCGAAGCGCCGCAGTCCGGCCCGGCGCGCCTCCGGCAGCGGGCCGTCGAACACGGAGTGGCCGTCGGCGAGCGCCAGGACGCGCGCACCCCGCGGGGCGTGGCGCGGCAGCATGGGTGCGCAGACCACCACCCCGGTGCCGGTCCGCCGGAGCGCCTCCAGGGCCTCGGCGACGTCCTGCGTCGCGTCGTCGTCGAGCCCCTGAAACGGCTCGTCGAGGACGAGGACCTCGGGCCGCTGGATCACGGCGGCGGCGATGATGGTGCGCTGCAGCTGCCCGCCGGAGAGCCTGCGGGGATCACGCCCCAGCAGGGGTGTGAGCTTCAGGGCCGCCGCGACGTCGTCGACGGCCCGCCGCAGCTCCTGCGCGGGCATGCCGCGGTTGGCGGGGCCGAAGGCGATCTCCTCCGCGACGGTGGAGGACATCATGGACAGCTGCCCCCAGGCGCCCTGGGCGACGTACGCCACCCTCGCGCTCCACCGGGCGGGATCGATCCGCGGGTCGTCCGGCAGCCCGCGGAAGCGCACGGTCTCGGCGCCGAGCGTGATCGCCCCGGTGAAGGCGGAGCCCGCGTCCGCCCCGGTCATGCCCGCGAGCAGCCGGGCCAAGGTCGTCTTGCCGGACCCGGAGGCCCCCGCGACGACCACGTAGTCCCCCGCCGCCACGGTGAGCGCGACGCCGGCGAGCACCGGCGCGCCGTCGTCGTAGGCGAAGCCCGCGCTGTCGAGGGCGATCATGCCGCCGCCGTCAGGAGCCAGGCGGCGGAGAACGTCCCGACGACGGCGACCATCGCCCGGCGTGCCGCACGCTGGCGTGCCGTGTCCGAGTCCGGCAGATAGCTCGTGCGCGGGCCCGGGGACGAGAAGCCGCGGGCCTCGAGCATGCGGGTACGCTCCGAGGCGTCCACCAGCAGCCCGATCACGAGCGGCGTGAGGACGGTCAGCAGGGCCCGTGCCCGGGAGAGCGGTCCCCGCCCCACGATGAGGCCCCGGGCCTGCTGCGCCCGCGTGATGTGGCGTGCGCGCTCGGCCACGTGCGGGATGAGCCCGACGGCCGATCCGGCGACGAAGACGAGCTTCCGGTTCCAGCCGCGGTGCGTCATGGTGGCCAGGAGGTCGGCGAGGTTCAGCGTCATCGTGACCGTCAGCAGCGCCGCGGTGAACACGGTCATGCGGAGGCCCATGAGGGCGGCGAAGGCCAGGCCCTCGGCGGTCACGCGGGCGACGCCGAGATCGAGCAGGACGGTGGTGCCCTCGGGGAAGAAGAGCCCGTGGAGCAGCAGGGAGGAGACGAGCAGGGGCCCTGCGATCAGGGTGACCGCCAGGCCGATCTGCCGGGGCCGGCCGGACAGGAGCACGGCGGGAAGCACCACGAGACCCAGCACCGCGAGGGAGAACTCCCAGCGGTTCACCACGAGGACGAGCACCACCAGCAGGACCGCGGCGAGCAGTTCTGTCAGGGGGTTGTAGATCCTGCGGCGGGGCATGGTTCAGGGGACGCCGGTGTCGTTCCCGCGCGCGGGAGTGGTGGATGCGCCGGCGCTGCCGGCGCCGGCTCCGGCGCCACTGACGCTCATGGTGCCGGACGCGGTGCCGGTCCGGCTGCCGAGCACCCGGTACGTGCGGGCGAAGGGGAACTGCCGGACGGCGCGCTGGGGCAGGGCGTAGACGATCAGGGCGACGATGACGAACACCACGATCTTGTCGACGGAATCCGACAGCAGGCCCTGCTTCGTCGCCGCGACCAGCAGCTTGTCCCCCATCGAGCGGAACACCGCGATGATCGCGTTGGTCCCGAACGTCCCGGCGGCACCGAACATGAAGACGGCCACCGGCGCCGCGACGAGCCCGCCGACCGCACCGACGACGAGCCCCGTCACGGGTGCGAGGTACACGCGGCGGAACGCGCCGTAGCGCGCGGCCAGGCCCGCGAGCAGCCCGATCAGGGCGGCACCCGCCGCGAAGGGCAGCGCGAAGGGATTGAAGAGACCCCAGATGGCGTTGCTGATCGCGCCTGTCGCGGCGCCCGCTGCGGGACCGGCCAGGACGGCGACGAGGACGGTGCCGATGGCGTCGAGGTAGATCTGCATGCCCAGGGAGCCGGCGATCTGGCCGATGGCGATGTTCAGGGCGATGCCGAGCGGCATGATGACCAGGGAGCTCGTGGTGAGCATGGGCAGGATCCCGCCGACCAGCAGCGCCCCGCCGCCGAGGAAGCCGAAGAGCGAGACGAGCGACGCCGCGCTGCCCATGCCGCCGGCGATCTCGGCCGGCTGGACGACGACGAGGAACACGTACGTGGCGGCGATGAGCGCAGCCCCGAGGGCGATCAGGAGGCGCCGCGGCCGTTCGGTGGCGGGCTCGGAGGCGAGGATCAGGGGTGAGCTCACGATATTCCTTGGGCGCAGTGGAGGGAGGAGGACGCACCTCATGTCACCTCGGCGCCGGCCGCGCAGCTGTGCGTGGCAGCTATCAGTGTACCGGGGGCCGCACCGCCGCGCCGGGTGCGCGGGACCTGGCCTCAGCCGTGCCGGCGTGCGACGTCGGACAACCTCTGCACCATCAGCCCGAACACCGCGGCGGGGTCGTTGCCCGTGACGATCCGGGCGTTGGGCTCCCGCTTCCACATCCCCGCGAAATCCGCGACCGTCTGCCCGAAGGTCAGCGGGGACCCGGTCTCGACGTCGACGGTCGCCAGGCGTTCCTCGAAGCCCGCCTCCCCCGTCGCGACCATCGCGGCGAACAGGTCGTGGAGATGCGCGACGTACCCCTGGTCGTACAGTCGGTGGAACTCCATGTAGAAGCGGAGGGCATCGGACACGCAGGCGACGACGGCGTTGCCGCTCCCACTGCGCGTCCCCTCGGGCCCGTCCGGATCGAGGACCTCCGGCCCGGCCCCGGCCGCCCGGGACACGGCGTCGACGTGGGCGGGTGTGCACTCGATCCGCTCCGTGGTCTCGAGCGCGCACACGATGGGCAGCTTCCCGAACGGCAGACCCTCGTAGGCCGCGTAGACCTCCTGCGCCGCGTGCGGGTCGACGTGCGTGTTCCATTCGGCGACCGGCGTCGTATTCCCCGGATAGTTGAACGCCCCGCCCATGATGACGAGGCCCTTGAGGAGCATCGGCAGCTGCGGCTCGGCGCGGATCGCGAGTGCGAGATTGGTGAGCGGTCCCGTGACGAGACCGGTGACCTGCCCCGGGTGGTTCCGGACGGCCTCCACCCAGACGTCGACGGCGTGGCGTTCCGAGACACCGCCGCGCGGTGGGGGCAGCACGGCGTGGCCGATGCCCTGGTCGCCGTGGGTCTCCTCGGTCGTGACGAGCGGGATCTCCAGCGGCACCTCGCTGCCGATCGCGACCTCCACCCCGGTGGAGCCGCACAGCTCGAGCAGGGCGAGGTTGTTGACGGCGACCTGCCGCGCGCCGACGTTGCCCGCGGTGCAGGTGATCGCCTCCAGCGTCACCTCCGGCGTCCCGAGGAGGTACAGGAGCGCGACGGCGTCGTCGATACCCGTGTCCGCGTCGAGCAGGAGGCGCTGGGGGCTCCGGGTCACCGTCAGTCCGCCGCCGTGGTGCGGAGCAGTTGCAGGCGGATGGCGCGGGCCGTCTCCATGTGCCTGCGTGCGATCGCCCGGGCGTCGTCGCTGCGGCGCTCGGTGATGGCGCTGATCAGGGCCTCGTGCTCGAGGAGCACCTCCTGCCAGCGGGTGCCCACCGACAGCGTGGAGCGCGGCGTGTGGATGAGGTGGGTCGAGAGCCGCTGGAGGAGATCCATGAGGATGGGGTTGCGCGCGGCCGCCCACAGCGAGGTGTGGAACTCCAGGTTGTTCGTGACCTTGGTGGTGTCATCGGGATCGACGACGGCGCGGTCGCGTTCCAGCAGCGCCTCGAGGCGCATGACGTCCGCTGCCCCGCGGTTGAGGGCGGCCTGCCCGGCGGCTTCCTCCTCGAGCATCACCCGGAGGTCGTAGATCTGGATGACCTCCTGCGGGTCGATCTGCGGGACCTGGAGGCCGCGGGCGGCCCGTTCGAGCAGCCGCTCGTGCTGCAGGCGGCTGAGCGCCTCGCGCACGGGGGTCCGCGACACGCCGAACCGCTCCGAGATGACCACTTCCCGCAGCGCCGTCCCCGGCGGGTGCACCCCGGCGAGGATCTCGCTGCGGAGGACGCGGAAGATCGCATCGCCGTCCACGCGCGCCGACAGCTCCGCGGACTCGGCCATGGCGCCCTCCTCGGAGGTCTCGTGGTTGGGATGGTCAGGGCTGATGCCCTGCGGACGGCCCGGGCCGGGAGGCAGGCCTCCCGGCCCGGAACCGGAGGTGGGCGCTAGCTCGCGAGCTGGCGCAGCACGTACTGCAGGATGCCGCCGTTGCGGTAGTAGTCGGCTTCACCCGGGGTGTCGATGCGCAGGACGGCGTCGAACTCGATCGGCGATCCGCCGTCGGCCGGGGTGGCGCTGACCTTCACCGTGCGGGGCGTGCGGCCCTCGTTGAGCTCGGTGACACCGCTGACCGCGAAGGTCTCCGTGCCGGTGAGGCCGAGGCTCTCCGCGTTCTGGCCCTCGGGGTACTGCAGGGGCAGGACGCCCATCCCGATGAGGTTCGAGCGGTGGATGCGCTCGTAGCTCTCGGCGACGACGGCCTTCACGCCGAGCAGCGCGGTGCCCTTGGCTGCCCAGTCACGCGAGGACCCCGACCCGTACTCCTTGCCGGCGAGGACCACGAGCGGCGTACCCGCCGCGCGGTAGTTCTCGGCGGCGTCGTACACAGCGGCCTGCGGCGCATCCGGCTGCGAGAAGTCCCGCGTGAACCCGCCCTCGACGCCGTCGAGCAGCTGGTTCTTGATGCGGATGTTCGCGAAGGTGCCGCGGATCATGACCTCGTGGTTGCCGCGACGCGAGCCGTAGGAGTTGAAGTCCTTGCGCTGCACACCCTTCTCCGTGAGGTACCGGCCGGCCGGGGTGTCCGACTTGAAGGATCCCGCAGGCGAGATGTGGTCGGTGGTGACCGAATCGCCGAGCTTCAGCAGCACCCGGGCGCCGTCGATGTCCTCGACCGGGCTCGCCTCGCGCTGCATGCCGTCGAAGTACGGGGGCTTCCGCACGTAGGTGGACTCGGGATCCCAGGCGAAGGTGTCGCCGTCGGGCGTGGGCAGGGACTTCCAGCGCTCGTCGCCCTCGAAGATCGTCTTGTAGCTCGACGTGAACATCTCCTCGTCGATCGAGGAGTCGATGACCTTCTGGACCTCGACCGGGTTGGGCCAGATGTCCTTCAGGAAGACGTCGTTGCCGGCCTCGTCCTGGCCGAGGGGCTCGTTGTCGAAGTCGAAGTCCATGGTGCCGGCGAGTGCGTAGGCGACCACCAGCGGCGGGGACGCCAGGTAGTTCATCTTCACGTCCGGGTTGATGCGGCCTTCGAAGTTGCGGTTGCCGGACAGGACGGCGGTGACGGCGAGGTCGTTGTCCTGGATGGCCTGCGAGATCTCGTCCTCCAGCGGGCCGGAGTTGCCGATGCAGGTGGCGCAGCCGTAGCCGACCGTGAAGAAGCCGAGCTTCTCCAGGTACGGGATCAGGCCCGACTTCTCGTAGTAGTCGGTGACGACCTTCGACCCGGGGGCCACGGAGGTCTTGACCCACGGCTTGGACACGAGGCCCTTCTCGACGGCGTTGCGCGCCAGGACCGCAGCGGCGAGCATGACCGACGGGTTGGACGTGTTGGTGCAGGACGTGATCGACGCGATGCTGACGGCACCGTGGTCCAGCTCGAACTCGCGGCCGTCCTTCATGGTCACGCCGACCTTCTTCGACGGACGCGTGGAGCCGTTCGACCCGGCACCGACGGTCTCGCGGGGTTCCGCGTTCTCGTCCGTGACCGACGACGTCGTGCCGGGCGTGAAGCTCGGCGAGTCGGAGGCGGGGAAGCTCTCCTGGGAGGACTCGTCCACGGTGCCCCCGGGTGCGAACGTCAGCTCCGGGTCGTTCGAGTAGTTGCGCAGGTCCTCGCGGAACTGGGCCTTGGAGTTGCTGAGCTCCACGCGGTCCTGCGGGCGCTTGGGCCCGGCGATCGAGGGGACGACCGTGGACAGGTCCAGTTCCAGGTACTCGGAGAAGCGGATCTCGCGCGACGGATCGTGCCAGAGGCCCTGCTCCTTGGCGTACGCCTCGACGAGCGCCACGTTCTCCGCCGGGCGGCCCGTGAGGCGCAGGTAGTCGAGCGTGACGTCGTCGATGGGGAACATGGCGGCGGTGGAGCCGAACTCGGGGCTCATGTTGCCGATGGTGGCACGGTTGGCGAGGGGCACGGACGCGACGCCCTCCCCGTAGAACTCGACGAACTTGCCGACCACGCCGTGCTTGCGCAGGATCTGCGTGATGGTGAGGACGACGTCCGTGGCGGTGGCGCCGGCCGGGATCTCACCGGTGAGCTTGAAGCCGACGACGCGCGGGATGAGCATGGATACGGGCTGGCCGAGCATGGCGGCCTCCGCCTCGATACCGCCGACGCCCCAGCCCAGCACACCGAGGCCGTTGACCATCGTGGTGTGCGAGTCGGTCCCGACGCACGTGTCGGGGTACGCGCGGAGCACGCCGTCGACCTCGCGGGTCATGACGGTGCGGGCGAGGTACTCGAGGTTCACCTGGTGCACGATGCCCATGCCCGGCGGGACGACCTTGAAGTCGTCGAACGCGGTCTGGCCCCAGCGCAGGAACTGGTACCGCTCCCCGTTGCGCTGGTACTCGATCTCCATGTTGCGCTCGAGGGCGCCGGCGTTGCCGAACACGTCGATCTGGACGGAGTGGTCGATGACCATCTCGGCGGGGGCGAGCGGGTTGACGCGCTTGGGGTCTCCGCCGAGGTCCGCGACAGCCTCACGCATCGTTGCGAGGTCGACGACGCAGGGGACGCCCGTGAAGTCCTGCATGATCACGCGGGCCGGGGTGAACTGGATCTCCGTGCTGGGCTCCGCCGCGGCATCCCACTGCGCGAGCGCGCGGACGTGGTCGGCCGTGATGTTCGCGCCGTCCTCGGTGCGGAGCAGGTTCTCCAGCAGGACCTTGAGGCTGAACGGAAGGTTCTCGGCGCCTTCGACCGCGCTGAGCCGGAAAATTTCGTAGTTGGCGCCTGCGACGTCGAGAACGCCCTTTGCGCCGAATGAGTCCGCGGTCGACATGACGTTGGCTCCCTTCAGAGAGGTTGTGGAATAACCCCATCCTATTCCACGATCGGGGGCACTGTATACAGTCGTACACCGTGTCCCCGACCTCCCGGGGAAAGCCGGTCGGGCCGACTCAGGCCTTGTGGCGGACCGTGCCCGCGCGGTCCGGACCGGACTGCAGCCCGTCCATGAGCGCCGCGTGCTCCTGGGACTCGACGCGGCTGTGGTCGACGACCGGGCCGGTCCCGGCGATCTCGCGGATGAGGTCGATCCCCGCGACCGCCTCGTCCTTCGTGGCGTAATACGTGGACACTGCCACGAGCGTTCCATCGGGAGCGGTCAGTTTCACCCGGAAACCGTCGTCGTGAGCGTCCACCAGTTTGAAGTATCCAGCCATCGTCTTACCTCCTTGTAAGGGACAACGTCACCAACCTGTGATCCCCTATCATAAGCATACTGACCGCCCCTGACACGGGGTCGTGGGATGTGACCGATCACCCGTCCGGTCCACCGACCGACGCCCTGCAGGGCATGAGAAGGAGCACCATGACCGAGTCGAGCAGCGCAGGACATCCGGACGGCGGGACCCGGGGCGGGCATCCCTCCGACGGACACCCCGACGGCCGTCCCGCCCCTGATCGGCGCGAGCAGATCCTGGAACCGTCCCCCGGATCGTGGGACCACCATGCCGCGAGCATCCGGGACGAGCAGGGAATCCACGAGGCCGGCGCCGTGCCTGCCGCGTACGACGGGGACGACTCGACGGACGCGACCGACGGCGCCGACCGCCCGCGCCACCCCGAGGACGCCGCCTTCGAGCACGACACCTGGGACGGCGGAGCCGCAGGTCGCTGACGCTGCTCAGCGGCCCCGCGCCGCGAGCCGGGCCACGAGGGACGACGGCGCCACCCGCGCAAGCGCCACGAGGGTCTTGTAGCGGAGACCGGGAACGGAGACGGCCTTGCCTGCCGCGGTGTCACGGAGTGCCTCCCGCACCACGAGACCGGTATCGAGCCACAGGGCGGCGGGGACGGAGGACGTCTCCATCCCCATGCGCTGGTGGAACTCCGTGCGGACGAAGCCCGGGCAGACCGCCGTCACCCGGATCCCCTCCCGCCCGTACGCCGGATTCGCCCAGCGGCTGAAGCTGATCATGGCCGCCTTCGCAGCGCCGTAGGTGCCCCGCGGGGTGAAACCGGCGACACTCGCCACCGTGATGATCGTCCCGGAGCGGCGGGGCCGCATCGACTGGAGGGCTGCATGCGCCAGGGCGAGGGGTACCTCGACGTGGATCCTCAGGTGGCGGATCTCGTCCTCGAGCGCGTTGTCCGCGAACGGCCCGACCAGGCCGTAACCGGCATTGTTGACGAGCACCGTGACAGGCGCCCGGTGGTCGCCCCCGGCAGTGCCCAGGCGGTCCAGGACGCGGGCCAGCCCGTCGTCCTCGAGGAGATCCGCGGCGATCGTCTCGGCCCCGACGCCCAGCGCACGATACGTCGCCGCCGCCTCCTCCAGGGGACCCGGGGATCGGGCGACCAGCACCAGATCGCATCCTCGGGCGGCGAACTGGCGCGCGAATTCGGCGCCGATCCCCGACGTGGCCCCGGTGATCAACACGGTCTCGGTCATCCCTCCACCCTCCCCCACGGCGTCCGGCGGCACAACACATGGCCCGTGGACAGGACATCCGGCCATGCAACGTCGATGCGACCCCCTGCGGTGTACGTTCGCGTCACCGGGGGCGGACGACGCACACCTGCGCGTTCCGTCCCTCGAGTCCAGCGCCGGCAACACCCGGTGCGACCGATGTGTCACGAGAGGAAGTTCCATGAGCGGTAACAGAGCTGTTGCGTACAAGGGACCAGGAAAAGTGGAGGTCATCGACACCGAGTACCCCACCTTCGAGCTGAAGGACGGGCCGGGGGTGAATCCGGCCAACGTGGGCCGGGCCCTCCACCACGGCGTGATCCTCAAGACCGTCACCACCAACATCTGCGGCTCGGACCAGCACATGGTCCGCGGGCGCACGACGGCGCCGGCAGACCTCGTGCTGGGACACGAGATCACCGGAGAGGTCGTCGAGGTGGGGCGCGACGTCGAATTCATCAAGAAGGGGGACATCTGCTCCGTCCCCTTCAACATCGCCTGCGGGCGGTGCAGGAACTGCAAGGAACGCAAGACCGGCATCTGCCTGAACGTCAATCCCGCCCGTCCCGGCGCCGCCTACGGCTACGTGGACATGGGCGGCTGGGTGGGCGGACAGGCCGAGTACGTCCTCGTGCCCTATGCGGACTGGAACCTGCTGAAGTTCCCGGACCGGGACCAGGCCCTGGCGAAGATCCTCGACCTGACGATGCTGTCGGACATCTTCCCCACCGGCTATCACGGTGCCGTCACGGCCGGCGTCGGCGTCGGATCGACGGTCTACATCGCCGGAGCCGGCCCCGTGGGCCTCGCCGCCGCGGCATCGGCGCAGCTGCTGGGTGCCGCCGTCGTCATCGTGGGCGACCTCAACGAGGACCGGCTGGCCCAGGCCCGGAGCTTCGGCTGCGAGACCGTCGACGTGTCCAAGGGTGATCCGCGGGATCAGATCGAGCAGCTGCTGGGCGTGCCGGAGGTCGACTGCGGCGTCGACGCCGTCGGCTTCGAGGCCCGTGGCCACGGAAGCGGCGCGTCGACCGAGGCACCGGCCACGGTGCTCAACTCGCTGATGCAGGTGACGGCCGCCGGCGGTGCACTGGGCATCCCGGGCCTGTACGTCACCGGCGACCCCGGAGGCATCGACGAGGCCGCGAAGGTCGGATCGCTGTCGATCAGTCTGGGCACCGGATGGGCGAAGTCGCTGTCCTTCACCACCGGACAGTGTCCGGTGATGAAGTACCACCGCGGCCTGATGATGGCGATCCTGCACGATCGCGTGCAGATCGCCAAGGCCGTGAACGCGAAGTCGATCGGCCTGGACGACGCACCCCGCGGCTACGAGGAGTTCGATGCCGGAGCTGCGACCAAGTACGTCATCGATCCGCACGGGATGGTCGCCGCCTGATCAGGGCGTCGTCCGCCTGAGCGGAACCGGAAGGGGCTCGGACCGTGACGGTCCGGGCCCCTTTGTCGCGCCCTCCGGGCCTTCGGTACGCCTTCTACCGCACCTCCGAATCACCCTCGGCGGGTGAGTGTCCCAGAAGATACCCCACAGGTCCAGCATAAATTCTCAACTTCACAGAAAGTCAATTACGGTTCAGTACCGATTTGGCAACGAAACGAAATTACTCTACGGTAGGGGTAGTTCCCCGTCAGGGGGAAGCGAAAACGCTGCCGCTCGGCGAGCAGCGATGAATGCCCGGCACCGCTCTCCACCGCTCGTTGCTCAACAGGCGGCTGCCGAACCATGACCTCTATACCGTCAAGGTGAGCAACGGCGCGAAGAAGTCCGGGGACGGACCTAGTGCAGGTGGCCTTTCGGAGCATCGTAACGCCATGAACACTACCAAATTCAGCACCACAGCCCGTCGCGGACTCGCAGCAGTAGCAATCGCCGGCCTCGGTCTCGGCGCTTCGGCCGGTGCGGCCAACGCCGACACCTGGGACCAGCTCGCAGAGTGCGAGAGCGGCGGAAACTGGAGCATCAACACGGGCAACGGCTACCTCGGCGGACTGCAGTTCTCCCAGCAGAGCTGGAACGCAGCCGGCGGCTCGGGATCCCCCGCCCAGGCCAGCGTCGCAGAGCAGAAGCGTGTTGCAACGAATCTCCAGCAGATGCAGGGCTGGGGCGCATGGCCCGCCTGCTCGGCGAAGCTCGGCCTCAACGGCGGCTCGTCCACCGGCTATGTCTCCACCCAGCAGGCTCCGGCTCCCGTAGCCGCCCCCGTCCAGGCACCCGTCCAGGTCCAGGCACCCGTCGCAGCACCCGTCCAGGCCCAGGCACCTGTTGCCCCCGTCGCCCAGGCGCCCGTCGCAGCACCCGTCCAGGTCCAGGCACCCGTCGCTGCACCGGTCCAGGCCCCCGCCGTCGCCCCTGTGGCACTGAGCGGCCAGACCTACACCATCCAGTCGGGTGACACCCTCAGCACCATCGCCGCGAAGCTCGGCGTCAACGGCGGCTGGCAGGCACTGTTCGCCGCGAACACCGACACCGTCATCCACGCGGACCTGATCTTCACCGGCCAGGTCCTGCAGCTCCCGGCCTAGTCCAGGAGCTCTCCGGGTCCGGTAGCGCCCAGAGCGTCTGCCGCCCGTCCAGCACGACGCAGCGGAGCCCCCGTCATCTCGACGGGGGCTCCGCTGCGTCGAGGCCCGTGAACGATCAGTTGCAGGACGTGGCGTCGACGTCGATCCTGAGGTTGTGCGGCACCGTGTAGTCGCGTTCCGGGGACGAGAACGCGACAAGGATGGTGTCGGCGCTGCCGTGGGTGACGCCGTCCGCGAGTTCCACCGTGACGATGATGTTGATGTGGGCGTCCGGCAGGAAGCGGTACCCCTCCGCCGGCTCGGGCGGTCCGATCGGCTCGGCAGGCTTCGTCGGGGTGGGGGCGGCCGTGTGCTCCTCGTGCGCACTCGCCTCCGGTGCCGGATGGTGGTGTCCCTCGCGGTTCGCGGTCTGCACCTCCGCCGAGAGGATGTCCAGCCCCTGGGGGTTGCCGAGCGCCATCTCGCCGAACGTGAAGGTCTCGAGGGTCGGGTTGTGCAGCATGACGGTGTAGCGCAGGCGGCTGTCCCGGGGCTGGACGCCGCACAGTTGCGCGCCGTCGACGCCCACGTTCAGGGGATCATCGCCGAGGTCGCTGCCCACGGGCTCCGCCCTGCTGCCGTCCGGACCGGGGGCCGGGGTGGCCACCGACCCACGGGTGCTGTCCGCGGTGTTCACCCCGAGCGGGTTCTCCTCGACGGCTCCGCACCCGGCGAGCGCCAGGGACGAGGCGAGCATGACGGCGAGGAGTGCGGCGCCTCGACGGTGCGGCAGTACGGTCAGGTGTTTCACGGTGAGCCCATCCATGTCGGCCGGCCACGAACATCCGGCGCTGGTGCCTGTTCTTCGTTCCGTACCCCGCCGCGGCTTGGTCCGGACGGCGGGGTGGTCGCCCCGCCGTCCGCCCGGACCCTCAGGCGAGGGGTGTGCCTCCGGTGACGCCGAGGATCTCTCCGGAGACGTACCGTGCATCGTTCGAGGCGAGGAAGACGTACGCGCCGGCCAGTTCCGCCGGCTGCCCCATCCGTCCCAGTGGTGTGCCCTCGCCGAAGGATTCCAGCTTCTCACTGGTCGTCGTCGCGGGCTGCAGGGGCGTCCAGACGGGGCCGGGCGCGACGGCGTTGACGCGGATCCCGCGCTCCCCGAGCAGCTCGGCGAGGCTGAACGTCAGGTTGTTGAGCGCAGCCTTGGTCGCTGCATAGTCCATGAGGTTCCGGGACGGGTGGTACCCCTGGACGGACGTGGTGTTGATGATCGAGGCGCCGGCCGTCAGATGGGGCAGTGCGGCCTGCGTGAGCCAGATCGTCCCGTAGACGTTGGTCTCGAAGGTGCGCCGGAGCTGGTCGGCGTCGACGTCGGGCAGGCCGTTCGGCTGCGCGATGTGGTAGCCCGCATTGTTCACGAGGATGTCCAGGCCGCCGAGGCCGTCCACCACCTGTGACACGGCCGACGCGGCGTAGGCCTCGTCGCGGAGGTCGCCCGGCACGGCCAGGGCCTTCCGGCCCTCGGCGCGGATGAGTTCGAGGCAGCTGGCGCCGTCCTCCTCCTCCTCGGGGAGGTACCCGATGGCGACGTCGGCGCCCTCGCGCGCGAAGGCCAGCGCCACGGCCCTGCCGATGCCGGAGTCGCCGCCGGTGATGAAGGCGCGCCGGCCACTGAGGCGCCCGTGCCCGGTATAGCTGTCCTCGCCGTGGTCGGGGCGGGGGTCCATGCGCTCCGTGAACCCTGGGTACTGCTGCAACTCGGTCGAGGGGTCGACAGCGGGGCCCCGGGGATCGTCCTGGTCGAGGGTGCCTGACGGTTCGTTGGACATGATGCTCCTGGTGACGGCGGGAGGGTGGATGCTAAGCCTACTGTCATTGTGTTTGCAGCGTCAGTCCTCTAGTAATGGACATATGACTGCGATCCTGAGGTCCCTCGAAACCGCCGTACCCGACACGATCATGGTGCAGTCCCAGGTCCGTGATGTCTTTGCCGCGCAACCCGGCCTCACGCGGCTCGGCCGGCGGCTGGTCGGAGCGGCCTTCGACTCCTCGGGCATCGAGACGCGCTACACCGCCGTCAGGGAACTCACGCTCGACAGCGCCGCGGAGGACCCCGTGTTCTTCGATCGGAAGGAACTGCGGATCCTGACGCCGAGCACCAAGACCCGCAACGAGGTCTACGCCGAGGAGGGCACGAAGCTCTTCGTCGAGGCTGCCCGCAAGGCGCTGGACGCGGCGCAGGGCCTCGAGGCGGCGGACGTCACGCATGTCGTCACGGCGTCCTGCACGGGCTTCTTCGCCCCGGGTCCCGACTACAAGGTGGTGCGCGCGCTGGGCCTCGAACCCTCCGTGCAGCGCTACCATCTCGGGTTCATGGGCTGCTACGCGGCCTTCCCGGCACTGCGCGCGGCCAAGGCCTTCTGCGACGCCGACCCCGACGCCGTCGTCCTCGTCATCGCGGCCGAACTGTGCTCGCTCCACGTGCGGTCCTCCAACAACCCCGACACCATCGTCGGCTCGTCGCTGTTCGCCGATGGTGCCGCGGCCGCGATCGTCTCCGCCCGGGACCTCCCCCTGACCGGGCCCGCCCTGACGCTCGATCACTTCGAGACCGTGCTGACCCCGGTCGGCGAGGAATCCATGGCCTGGAACATCGGCGACGAGGGGTTCGAGATGGTCCTCGGAACGTACGTCCCCCACATCATCGACGAGCACATCATCGGGGCCCTCGAACCCCTGCTCGCCCGCGACGCATCGCTGCAGGGCCTGGACTATGCGGAGATCGAGCACTGGGCCATCCACCCGGGCGGGCGCAGCATCCTGGACAAGGTCGAAGCCAAGCTCGGCCTGACCCGGGACCAGCTCGTCCCCGCCCGCGAGACGCTGCGCGACTACGGCAACATGAGCAGCGCGACGGTCATGTTCGTGCTGAAGCACATCCTCGACCAGCCGGCCTCCGACGGGAACAACCGGATCTGCTCCATGGCCTTCGGCCCGGGGCTCACGGTCGAGACGGCCCTGCTCACCAGGATCGGCAGCGGACCGGCCGCCGGGGCCGCGACGGGGACGGCGACGGCGACGGCCGACGCCGGTCCGGCGAGCGGCCCGGACGACGTCGTGCCCGACGATCTGGCGCCCATCCTCACCGACGCGGGCGCATGAGGCCTCGAGGGTTCCTCGCGGAGCGCGATCCGCACGCCATCGAGGAGATGGACCGGCCCGACTGCGACCCCCGCCGGCTCGACCGCACGTACGCCCAGTTCGGGGTGGTCAACGCCGTCGTCTCCGGGTGGCGGCGCACCTACACCTCGCTGCTCCGCCCGGTCTTCTCGCGGGACCGGACCAACACGCTGCTCGACATCGGCGCCGGCGGCGGGGACGTCCCGCGCACGCTGGCACGCTGGGCCCGGCTCGACGGCTTCCCGCTCGAGGTGACGGCGATCGACCCCGACGAGCGCGCGCACGCCTTCGCCACGTCGCGTCCGCCCCTGGCCGGCCTGTCCTTCCGCCGGGCGCTGAGCTCGGAGCTCGTGGCCGAGGGGGCCGTGTTCGACGCCGTGGTCTCGAACCACGTGCTCCACCACCTCGACCGCACGGCGTTCGACGGCCTGCTCGACGACACCCAACGCCTGACGCGCGCGGTCGCGGTGCACAGCGATATCGCGCGGCACCCGCTCGGCTACGCGCTGTTCTCGGCGGGTACCCTCCCGCTGCCCGGCTCCTACATCCGCCAGGACGGCCTGACCTCGATCCGCCGCAGCTACACGCCGGACGAGTTGCGCGCAGCGACCGACGGACGCGGGCAGTGGACGGTCCGCACGGCCGTGCCGTTCATCAACCTGCTCGTGCTCGACCGCCGCTCGGCGGGAGACGGCGGTGCATGACGTGATCGTGGTCGGCGGCGGGCCCGTCGGCCTCTACACCGCCCTGCTGCTGCGGCAGGCCGGGCTCGACGCCGTCGTGCTGGAACGCCGTCGGGAGCGCAGCGGCCATTCGCGTGCCATCGGTATCCACCCGCCGGCCCTGCGTGCCCTCGAAGCCGGCGGCATCGCCGATGACCTGCGCGCGCGGGGGGTGCGGATCCGGGACGGGATCGCCCGGAGTGCAGGCCGGGACGTGGGCACCGTCTCCTTCTCGGCCCTCCCGGGCGAGGAGACGTACGTCCTCGCCGTGCCGCAGGCCGTCACCGAGGAGATCCTGGAGCGCCACCTCGAGGACGGGTTCCCGGGCACGCTGCGCCGCGGCGTCGCCGTCGTCACCACGCACAACGCCGGGGACCACATCCTGGCCGTGACCCGGGAGCAGGGCGTGGACGCCGTCCTGCAGGCGCGGCTGGTCGTCGCGGCGGACGGCGCCAGGAGTTCCATCCGTGACGACGCCGGGATTCGCGCCCCCGCGCATCGCTATCCGGACTGCTACGTCATGGGCGACTTCCGCGACACCACGGGCGACGGCGACGACGCCGTCCTGTACCTGGAGACGGGCGGGATCGTCGAGTCCTTCCCCCTGCCCGGGGGCATCCGGCGCTGGGTCGTGCGGGTCGGCTGCCCGGTGGAACGCCCCACCGCCGCCGGCCTCACACGGCTCGTCCGTGAGCGGACGGGGGTCGACGTCGACCCGGCGTCGAACTCGATGCTGAGCGCGTTCGAGGTGCGGTCCCGGCTCGCCCGGCGCCTCGTCGCCGGGCGCGTCGTGCTGGTAGGAGACGCCGCCCACGAGGTGTCCCCCATCGGCGGACAGGGCATGAACCTGGGCTGGCTCGACGCCGTCGACCTGGTCCCGATCATCGCGGCGTCACTGCGGGACGGGCAGGACGTCGCCGTGCGGCTCGCGCGCTACGAGAGGGATCGCCGGGCGCAAGCGGCCCTGGCCCGCCGGAAGGCCGCCATCAACATGGCGCTCGGGCGGCCCCTGCCCGGTCCGGTCCTGCGCCCGCGCAACGCGCTCCTCGGGGCGCTGATCAGGAACAGCGCCGTCCACGCCGGTGTGGCCCGCGCGTTCACGATGCAGTAGGCGCACCCTCCCATGACGGAACCCCGCAGGGACCGCCACCGGACGCCGGGTGGCGTGGGGCGGGGTCGCTGCGGGGTCCGAGGTGGATCGGTGGGTCTACTTGCGGAGCAGGCCCTTCTTGACGTTCTCGGGACGCTGCATCTCGCCCTGCTTCGCACCCATCACGACGACGATGCCGCTGATGACGGGCAGGAGCCACTGCGTGATCTTGAGCTGGGACTGTGCCTTGGCGAGTTCGTCGCTCGCTCCGGGTCGGGGCTCGGTGGCGCCCGCGCTGCCCTGCTCGGCGAGCTCGCCGACCTTCTTGCCGAGGATGCCCGAGTACAGCGAGAGCACCATGCCGATCACGGTGACCACGGACTTCAGGACGGTGTTGGACCCGACGGAATCCTGGGCGGCGACGCGGCCCTTGTTGCCGAGGATCAGGCCGATGCCTCCGACGGCGTGTGCCGCGAAGGCTGCGGTCTGGACCGGAGCCCACTTCGCCCAGCCGAGCGAGGACAGGCGCGTGCGCTCCTTGGGGTCCTTCGCCTTGCCGGTGGCTCCGTTGAGGCCGACGGCGCCCATCAGGGTTCCACCGAACCAGGCTGCCGCGCCGAGATCGTGAGCGGATCGTGCCAAAAGATTTCCTGCCATGATGTAAAGCTCCTTCGAGGTTGGTTCGACCTACCCCCTACAACTATCAGCATGCTTAGGATAAAGCCATAGCACGCCCGGGATACGGCCAGGGTGTGCAATGTCCCCAGGAACTGCTACGAAGGGCGCCCCATGGCGGAGAACCAGCACGACCTCGACGAGATATGGACGCAGTGGAAGGATGCGGTGAACATGAGCCCGTCCCAGCTGGAGGCGTGGCTCGACACCGAGGAATCCCGATCGGTGGGCCAGAAGGAGCCGGACGGCGGTGAGTCCGTGGGCCACCGGTCCGGCAGGCGGATCATCGGCATCCTGCGCACCCGGCGGGACGACCTCACAAGTGAGGACGTGGAGCACATGCGGAAGGTCGTGGGCTACGTCCACCGCCATGTCGCGCAGAAGCCCTCCAAGGAGGACATCGAGACCTCGAAGTGGCGGTACTCCCTGATGAACTGGGGCCACGATCCGCTGACGTAGCGGGACGCGGCGAGGGGGCGCTCCCTGCGGAACGCCCCCTCGCCGTGCCCACTACTTCTTCGACAGCGCGCTCTCCTTGTGGGCGGCCTGCTTGCCCGACTTCGCGCTCTCCACGGTGTAGTAGGGCTCGTCCTTCGACGCGTTGAACTTCTGGTCGTCGAAGCTGAATTCCTTCTCGTGCTTCTCCACGACCTTTCCCTCGGTCGTGCCCTGCGGCGTGTTCCAGGTGACCTCGTCGCCCTTGCTGAATGCCATGGGGTTCCTCCCTCGATGTACGTGGTCGAGCAGTTCTTCCGACACTCTCACCCCGGGATGGAAAAAGGAAGCCTACTGATCGAGGTGGGTGGGTGCGAAGAGCCGCAGGAGCGTCTCCACGACGACGACGTTGGGGCCGTCGGCCGCGAGGCTCTCGCGCAGCGCCTCGCCGATGCCCTCCGGTGCGACCCTGCGTGCCGGCACCCCGAACGATTCCGCGAGCGCCACGAAGTCCGGCCGGGCGAGCTCGGTCGCCGTGGCCTGGCCGAAGGCGCCCTCCATGTACTCGCGGAGGATCCCGTAGCCGCCGTCGTCCACGATCAGCCAGGTGACGGGCAGGTCGTGCTGCCGCGCGGTGGCGAGCTCGGCGATGGAGTACATGGCGGAACCGTCGCCGGAGACGGCGAGGACCCGTGCGGGCAGGCCGTGCGATTCCAGTCCGACCGATCCACCGATCGCGCCGGGGAAGCCGAAGCCGAGGCCGCCGGCCCCCTGCGCAGAATGGAACCCGCCCTCGCGGGCGTCCCAGCAGCTCCAGGCCCAGTACGCCGAGATGGTCATGTCCCAGAAGGTCTGCATGCCGGCCGGGACGGCGTCGCGGATGTCCTGCATGAAGGCGCGTTCCTTGCCGAGGTCCTGCGCGTCGAGCCGTGCGCCGACCCGCCCGAGGGTCTCCGCGACGAGCGCGGCGGCGTCGTACCCGGGCAGGCGGTCGCGGTCCAGCGGTTCGAGCGCCTCGTCGAGTGCGCTGAGTGCCTGCCCGGCGTCGGCGCGGATGCCGAGCGCCGGCCGGTTGGACTCGAGGACGCGGGGTTCGGCGTCGATCTGGATGATGCGCCCCCGCGGCTCCATCGTGAAGTAGTTGGACGTGACCTCGCCGAGGGACGAGCCGATCACCAGCAGCACGTCGGCGTCCTCGAGGACCTCCGTCACGTAGCGGTCCTCCACCCAGGACTGGAGGGAGAGTTCGTGGTCCCAGGGGAAGGCACCGTTGCCGCCGGGAGAGCAGACCACCGGCGCACCGAGCTTCTCGGCGATCGAGAGCAGCCACTTCTCCGCCCTGCCACGCCGCGCGCCGCCGCCGGCGACGATCGCGGGCCGCTTCGAGTCCTTCAGCCAGGCGACGGCCTCGCGCACCAGCTCGATGCGCGGCGGGTTGTCGACGGGCTCGGCGAGTGCGTCCTCCACCTGCGGGACCATCACGGGATCCAGCAGCACGTTCTGCGGCACCTCGACCCACACGGGGCCCTGCGGCGAGGACACGGCCTCGGTCCAGGCGTCCTGGATGGCGGAAGGGATGCCGGAGGCGTGCTGGATCAGCCGCTGGCTCTTCGTGACGTTCGCCGCCGAGGCCTTCTGGTCGTCGAGCTGGTGCAGCATGCCCTTGCGCCGCGCGCCCAGGCCCTCGAGGGGGATCTGGCTCGCGACGACCACCATGGGCACGCCGGTGGCGTACGCCTCCTGCAGCCCGGCGAGGGACGTCAGCGCTCCGGGGCCGGTTGACAGGAACAGGACGCCGACGTCGCCGGTCGCCCGGGAGAAGCCGTCGGCGGCGAAGGCGGAGTTGTTCTCCACGCGGGAGGAGACGAAGCGGAGGTCGGAGCGGGACAGCGCGTCGAACAGGCCGAGCGCGTGCTGGCCGGGGATGCCGAACACCGTCGTCGCCCCGAGGGCCGAGAGCGTCTCGACCACCAGGTCACCGCCGTTGCGCTGGCTGGAGACGGGGGCGGGGGGCGCGGACGCGGCGCCGGCGGTGATGTCCATCTACTGGTCCTCAGGGGTCGTGGCGGCGGGAGTGAGGGTGTCGGCCATCAGGGTCACGAGGTCGTAGGCGACGTGCGACGCCGCGACCCCGGTGAGCTCGGCGTGGTCGTAGGCGGGAGCCACCTCGACGACGTCCGCGCCGACCAGGTTCAGCCCGCGCAGGCCGCGGAGGATCTCCAGCAGTTCGCGGCTCGTGATGCCGCCGGCCTCAGGCGTCCCGGTACCGGGAGCGTGGGCCGGGTCGAGGACGTCGATGTCCACGGAGACGTAGAGCGGGCGGTCGCCGATACGCTGCCGCAGCTTGTCCACCACCTCGTCCACGCCCTGCCGGTAGACGTCCGAGGAGGTCACGATCCCGAATCCGAAGCGGCGGTCGTCCTCGAGGTCGCGGACGCCGTAGAGGGGCCCGCGCGTGCCGACATGGGAGATGGCCTCGGTGTCGAGGATGCCCTCCTCGACGGCACGCCGGAACGGGGTGCCGTGCGTGTACTCGGCGCCGAAGTAGGTGTCCCACGTGTCCAGGTGGGCGTCGAAGTGCAGCATCGCCACAGGCGATCCCGCGCGCTCGGCCGCGGCGCGCAGGAGGGGCAGCGCGATGGTGTGGTCGCCGCCGAGGGTGACGAGGCGTGCGCCATCGGCAGTAAGGTCCAGCGCGTTCTGCTGCACCGTCTCGATGGCCTCGTTGATGTTGAACGGGTTCACGGCCATGTCCCCGGCATCGACCACCTGCACGCGCTCGAACGGCGAGACGTCGAGGGCGGGGTTGTAGGGCCGGAGCAGGCGCGAGGCCTCGCGGATGTGGTTACCGCCGAACCGGGCGCCGGGGCGGTAGGACACGCCGGAGTCGAAGGGGACGCCGACGACGGCGATGTCCGCGCGGTCCACCTGGTCCAGGCGCGGCAGGCGCGCGAAGGTGGCTGCTCCCGCGTAGCGGGGGATGCGGGAGGAGTCGATGGGCCCTACGTGCCCGCCTCCCGTGACGCGCAGTTCTTCCACAGTGTCCATCCTGTCCGGGCCCCACGGAGTTGCCCAATATGCATCAAAGGTTTTGCACAAGGCTATTCCGCGGGGGAAGAGGGGTCAACCGTTGAACGTGAGGGAGGACAGCATGGAGCGAAGCCCCGCGTACTCCTCGGTCCCCAGCCAGGCCGTCGCGTCTGCGGGCTCGGGGAACCGGGTCTGGTCGAACGTGGCGGTGAAGGCCACTTGCCCGTTCGTCCCGATGGAGGCGAGGGTGAACTGCATTGCGTAGATGCCATCAGCGGGCAGCGGGCCCTGGTGCAATCGCGCGACGTACACCAGGTCCCCCGAGACGGGATCGGGGAAGTAGTCGAACACGTAGCTGATGGGACCCGGACCCCGGTCCACCTGGCCCGACAGGGCAGGCAACTCCTCGCTGTCGAGGAGCACGTGTCCCGGATGGGGAATTGCGGCTCCGTCGCCCGGGATACCGCCCATGAAGAGCGCCATCTCCGTGCCGGCCGCGTCCCGGATCGAGTACGCCGTCCGGCTGAGGTTCGCCCCGTAGTCGGGTGCGGTGTTCGGGGGGACGGGCGTGGCCGTCCACGTGGCCGGCAAGACGAAGGAGTACAGGCCGTCCGACGTCGTGAAGAGGGAGGGGGAAGGTTCGGGATCGGGCGCTGACGACGGCGTCGGGGCGGCCGTCGCGGCGGGGGTCGCCGCGGGCGGTGCGGACGGGGTGGGGGCCGGGGGTGCTGATGGGATCGCGGACGGGGTCGCGGATGGAGTAGCAGATGGAGCGGAGGCGGACGGCGACGCCGTTCCATCGGCGCCGACGCTGCCCCCTGTCGGGAGCGAGCCGCAACCGGCAAGGCTCAGGGCTGCAGCGAGCGCGATGCAGCTCAGGCTGGTGTTCTTCATGGATGGTCCCCCGGTGAGTGTGTGATGGCGTGGGCGCAGTGGCCCCGCTCCGCTGGTCCCAGCCTAGGTCCGGCGCCGTTCCTGCCGTGCGCGCCGCGGTCACGCTTCGGCCTCGGTTCACTGGCGAGAAGTCGCCCCGTGAGGGTGGCCCGGCGTCGGCCCTGTTAAGGATGCATAAAGACCGGCTACCGGCCGGTAGCGGAGTCCTACGGTGATCACGTGAGCTCTTCCGTACGCACCCTTCCGCAGCCCCCGGCCCAGGTCCGGATCAGGCGGCGCCTCGAGCGCTGGCTGCTCAACGAGTCGAACCAGCCCGCCTCCCACCAGCCCGAGCAGGAACACGCCCAGTCGTGGTGGAAGGTGATCTGCCTGACCGGCGTCGACTACTTCTCCACCCTCGGCTACCAGCCCGCGATCGCCGCGGCCGCCGCCGGCGTCCTGTCCCCCCTGGCCACCCTCGTCCTGGTGGCCGTGACCCTCTTCGCCGCGCTGCCGGTGTACAAGCGGGTGGCGTCGGAGAGTCCGCGCGGCGAGGGATCCATCGCGATGCTCGAGAAGCTGCTGCCGAAGTGGCGCGGCAAGGTCTTCGTGCTGGTCCTGCTCGGATTCGCCGCGACGAGCTTCCTCATCACCATGACGCTCTCGGCCGCCGATGCGAGCGCGCACCTCATCGAGAACCCGTTCGCGCCCGCATGGCTGCAGGGGCAGCAGATCCTCATCACGGTGGTGTTCCTCGGCGCGCTGTCGGGCGTCTTCCTGCGTGGGTTCACCGAGGCCATCGGCATCGCCGTCGGCCTCGTCGCCGTCTTCCTCCTGCTCAACCTGTGCGTGATCGTCGTCGCCCTGGCCCAGATCGTGGCGCAGGGCGGGCTCGTGGACTCCTGGTGGTCGGCGCTGACCACGCAGCACGGCAATCCCCTCGTGATGCTCGGGCTGGCCGTGCTGATCTTCCCCCGCCTGGCTTTGGGGCTGTCGGGCTTCGAGACCGGCGTCGTCGTGATGCCGCAGATCCAGGGCGGGCCCGCCGACACCGAGCAGGACCCCGCGGGCCGGATCGCCGGCGCGCACAAGCTCCTCACCTCGGCCGCACTCATCATGAGCGGCTTCCTGATCGCCTCGAGCTTCGTGACCACCCTGCTCATCCCCGCCGCGGCCTTCGAGGAGGGCGGCCCCGCCAACGGGCGGGCGCTCGCCTACCTCGCCCACGAGTACCTCGGCGACGGCTTCGGCACGGCGTACGACATCTCCACGATCGGCATCCTGTGGTTCGCCGGGGCGTCCGCCATGACCGGCCTGCTCAACCTCGTGCCCCGCTACCTGCCGCGCTACGGGATGGCCCCGGAGTGGGCCAAGGCCGTGCGTCCGCTCGTCCTCGTCATCACCCTCATCGCCATCCTGGTCACCTTCTTCTTCAGGGCCGACGTCGAGGCGCAGGGCGGTGCCTACGCCACCGGAGTCCTCGCCCTCATCACGTCCGCGTCCGTGGCTGTGATGCTGTCCGCGCGACGGAAGCAGCAGCGTGGCAGGACCATCGGGTTCGGCATCGCCGCGGGAGTCTTCGTGCTGACGACGGCGGTCAACATCGTGGAGCGCCCCGAGGGGCTGAAGATCGCCGCCTGCTTCATCCTGGGCATCATCGTCGTCTCGTTCGTCTCCCGCTCGCGGCGGGCGTTCGAGCTGCGCGCCACGAGCATCCGGATGGACGAGGCAGCGCTCTCCTTCGTCAGCGCGCAGGACGACGGCGACATCCTGCTGATCGCCCACGAACCGAAACGGCTCAGCAGTGCGGCCTACCGCCACAAGCTCCAGCACGCGTGCAGGGTCTCGCACGTCCCGACCACCTCGCGGCCCCTGTTCATCGAGGTGACCGTGGACGATTCCTCCGACTTCGAGACGGAACTGCGCGTGCGCGGCGTGGTGCGGCACGGGTACCGCATCCTCGAGGTCCACAGCTCCAACGTCCCGAACACCATCGCAGCCGTGATGCTGCATATCCGGGACGTCACCGGGCTCATGCCGCACGTCTACTTCCGGTGGACGGAGGGTGGCCCGGTGGCCAACCTCTTCAAGTTCCTGTTCACCGGGGAGGGCGAGATCGCCCCGGTCACCCGCGAGGTGCTGCGCGCCGCGGAGCCGGACGTGACGAGGCGCCCCTGGGTGCACGTGGGCTGAACGGCGCTACTTCCCGAAGACGCTACTTGCCCGAGGCCGCCGGGACGAGCGTCCACAGCACCACGGCCTCCCGGCCGTCCGGATTGAGCCACGTGTGGGGTTCCCGCCCCGGGAAGGTGAGGGTGTCGCCGGCGCCGAGTTCGTAGCGGGCGTTCGGGAAGACCAGCACGAAGCGTCCCTCGACCACGTGCAGGGTCTCCACCTCGCAGTCCACCGCGTAGAGCTCGTCCTCGCCCCGTCCATGGGGTTCGACGACGGCGCGGATCACCTGGAGCCGACGCTCGGAGCGCGCCGTCAGGAGCCGCTCGTTGATGCCCTGCCCGCCCAGGCTGATCCGGGGCGCGTCCACGAGCCGCGTCAGGTGGGTCTCCGGCACCAGGAACAGGTCCCCCACGGAGATCGACAGCACTTGGCACAGCGTCACGAGCGAGGCGACGGATGGCGACGTGAGGTCCCGCTCCACCCTGCTCAGGAACCCCTTCGTCAGCCCCGTGGAGTCGGCGACCTGCTCGATGGTCATCCGCTGGGCCTGCCGTGCGGCACGGATCCGGGATCCGATGGCCACCGGAGCATTCGTGGGCTCGACGGGCAGGGCCTTCATGCGTGTCCTCTCCTCCTGCGCTCGGGGAAGGCGATCGGTTCGCGGGTGAACGAGCGCCTTCCACGAGCTTGCCATGGTTGACGCGTGAGCCGCGTCACGAGTAGCTTACTAGGCAACATTAGTTGCCCATAGGGCATCGACGCGGGAATCTCGACCGAAGGGCTCGTCCATGCAAGCACTCAATATAGCCATCGTGGTGGCGTATCTCGCGGCCATGCTGGGCTTCGGGTGGTGGGGCAAGTCCCGCACCCGCAACGCCAGCGACTACCTCGTGGCCGGGCGGCGCCTCGGACCGCTCCTCTATACCGGCACCATGGCGGCCGTCGTCCTGGGCGGCGCCTCCACCGTGGGTGGCGTGGGGCTCGGCTACCAGTACGGCATCTCCGGCATGTGGCTCGTGGTCGCCATCGGCACCGGCGTCCTGCTGCTCAGCCTCCTGTTCGCCCCCACCATCCAGAAGCTGAAGATCTACACCGTCTCCCAGATGCTCACCCTGCGGTACGGCCACCGCGCCACGCGGGTGTCCGGGATCGTCATGCTCGCCTACACCCTCATGCTCTGCGCCACGTCGACGGGCGCCTACGCCACGATCTTCGTGGTGCTCTTCGGCTGGGACCGCGCGCTGTCCATCGCCGTCGGCGGGGCGATCGTCCTGATCTACTCGACGATCGGTGGCATGTGGTCCATCACCCTGGCCGACATGGCCCAGTTCGTGATCAAGACCATCGGCGTCTTCGCCCTCATGCTGCCCTTCTCCCTCGCGGCGGCGGGCGGCTTCGACGGCATCGCCGAACGCGCCGGAGACGAGTTCTTCAGCATCACCGGCATCGGCGCGCAGAGCATCATCACCTACTTCGTGGTCTACACGCTCGGCCTGCTGATCGGGCAGGACATCTGGCAGCGCGTCTTCACCTCCCGGACACCGGAGATCGCCCGCTGGGGCGGATCGGCCGCTGGCATCTACTGCATCCTCTACGGCGTCGCCGGCGCCGTGATCGGCATGAGCGCCAGCGTCGTCCTGCCCGCGATCGAGTCGAAGGACGACGTCTATGCGGACATCGCCCTGAACGTCCTGCCGATCGGTATCGGCGGGCTCGTCCTCGCCGCGGCCGTCGCCGCGATGATGTCGACGGCGTCCGGCGCGCTGATCGCCGCAGCCACCGTGGCGCGGACCGACGTCGTGCCGTTCGTGGCCGGCTGGATCGGCAAGAGCGACAAGGCCGGCACGGACGGCGGCGAGCGCTCGTCGTCGGACCACGACGTCGCGTCGAGCCGCTGGTGGGTCCTCGGCCTCGGCCTCGTCACCATCGCCCTCGCCGTGATCGTCCAGGACGTCGTGGCCGCCCTGACCATCGCGTACGACATCCTCGTCGGAGGTCTCCTCGTCTCGATCCTCGGGGGCCTCGTCTGGCGGCGTGGCAATGGGATCGGCGCCGGCGCCTCGATGGCGGCGGGCACGCTCGTCACCCTCGGTGTGATGGCCTACCTTGAGGTCACCGCCGAGAACCAGTACGACGGCATCTACGCCAACGAGCCGATCTACTACGGCCTCGCCGTGTCCGCGCTCGTCTATGTCGTCGTCTCGCTCGCCACCCGGGCCACGGATCCGGGCGTCATGGACGCCTGGGACCGCCGGGTCGCCGGCGACGTCCCGGAGGATGTACCGGTGGACGCACCCCGCTGAGGGTCGAACGCGAGAAGGGCTCCCGGCCGCAGCCGGGAGCCCTTCTCGTATCTGTAGGCCCGCAGGCCTCAGCGCGTCACGGGCGACGATCCCCCGTGACGGCCGGAGCGGCCGTCGGTGCCGTCGGTGGTGCCGGTGCTGCCTGCCGGGCCGGTCGGGAGGTCGTCGTCATCGCCATCGTCGAGCCCTTCGGTCCTGCGCTCCTGGGTGGTCGGGCGCGTGTCCGCATCGTCGATGGCGACCAGGGCGGCCGCCTTCTTGGCCTCCTGCTCCTCCTTCGGGGTCGAGCTCAGCCCGTGGCCCGTCTCGTCGAGGGCCGTCTGCACCTCGGCCTCCTCGACCTCGTCCTGCGTGATCTCCTCGTCCTTCTCCCCGTTCCAGGCCTTGATGGCCGCCCAGATGACCGCGGCGACCGGGACGGAGAGGATGGCACCGATGATGCCCGCCAGGATGGTGCCGGCGGTCAGGGCGAACAGGATGACGAGGGCGTGCACCTGCAGCGTGCGGCCCATGACCACCGGCTGCAGGAAGTTGCCCTCCAGCTGGTTGACCACGATGACCACGATGATGACGATGAGCGCGACGAACGGTCCGTTGGCCACGAGGGCGATCAGGGCCGCGAGGACGCCGGCCAGGGTGGCACCGACCAGGGGGATGAAGGCGCCGATGAAGACGATGGCCGCCAACGGGAGGGCGAGCGGGACCCCGAGGACCAGCAGCGCACCACCGATGAACACCGAATCGACCAGGGCCACGATCGCCGTGCCGCGCACGTAGCCACCGAGGACGGCCATGCTGCTGTAGCCGACCCGCCGGGCCTTGACGAGCCGCTTGCCCTTGAAGGCCCGCAGCATGAATGCCCAGATCTTCTCGCCGTCCTTGAGGAAGAAGAACAGGATGACCACCATGAGCAGGCCGCCGGCGAAGAAGTTCCCCGCCGCGCTGAGGCCCGAGATGGCCCCGGCGCCCGCGGTGCTGCTGGTCGCGAAGTCGACCACCGAATCACGCGCCTGCTGGATCTGTGCGTCGTCGATGGGGATGGGGCCGTTCTGCGCGAAGGCGTAGAGCTGGTCGAAGCCCTCCGACGCGCTGGTGGCAAGCTCTCCCGCCTGTCCCACGACGGCGAACACGATGCCCGTGATGAGCCCGCCGAAAAGGAGCAGGAGCAGCAGGAACGACACACCGGTGGCCGCGGATGCGCCCCAGCCCTTCCGCCGCAGCCAGAGGACGAAGGGCCCGATCGCGGCCGCGAGGATGATCGCGAGCAGCATCGGGATCACCACGAGCCGCACCTGGATCAGTGCGTACACGGCCACTACACCCAGGACCAGCAGCAGGAGCACCTGCGCCGCCCGGATGCTGGCGTTGCCGAGGCTGTCATGCCAGGGGCCCTTCGCGGCGGCCGTCTCCGGCCGCGCATCGGTGGACTGGGTCATCGACCGTCACCTTTTCCTTCGGCCCGATGGCCATCATTGATCAGTTGGGAACGCACCTCGCGGCGGAGGACCTTGCCGATCAGCGATCGGGGCAGGTCCTCCACCTGCACGATAGTGCGTGGAACCTTGTAGGCGGCGAGCGCGCCGCGACATGACGCCCTCAGTGCCTCGACGTCGAGGGCGGCGCCCGGCGCGAGCATGACGACGGCGGCCACGTCCTCGCCGCCGCCGTCCCGCGGGAGGCCCACCACGGCGGTGTCGGCCACGCTGGAGTGCGCCCGGAGGACGCCCTCCACCTCGCTGGGCGAGACGTTGAAACCGCCCGTGATGATGAGTTCCTTGATGCGGTCCACGACCGTCAGGAAGCCGTCGTCGTCCATCCGGACGATGTCCCCCGTCCGGAACCAGCCGCCGTCGAGCAGGGCGTCCTCGGTCTCGTCGGGTCGCCGCCAGTAGCCCTGGAACACCTGGGGCCCCTTCAGGAGCAGCTCCCCCGCCTCGCCGGGGGCGCGGTCCTTGCGGGGATCCTCCGGGTCGACGATGCGGACGTCGGTGCCCGGGAACGGTACCCCGATCGTGCCGGGCCGGCGCGTGGGGCCGATCGGATTGCCGGCCGCGACGGGGGACGTCTCGGTGAGCCCGTAGCCCTCGATCAGGTAGCCGCCCGTGGCTGCCTCCCAGGTCTCCACCGTGGCCTGCGGGAGGTTCATGGCCCCGGAGATCGCGAACCGGATGCTGCGGAGGTCCACGCCGCGCTCGGCAGCGCCGGCCGCGAGCCGGTCGTAGATGGGGGGCACCGCCGGCAGGAAGGTGGGTGGGCTCTTCCGGACGGCGTCGAGGACCAGTGGCACGTCGAAGCGCGGGAACAGGACGAGCTTCGCACCGATGCTCATGGAGAAGGTCAGGCACAGCGTCAGCCCGTAGGCGTGGAACATGGGCAGGACGGCATAGACGGTCTCGCGGCCGACGTCGAGGCCCGGCACCCAGGCCCGCCCCTGGGCCGCGTTCGCCAGCAGGTTCCGGTGCGTGAGGATGGCGCCCTTGGGGACACCCGTGGTCCCGCTCGTGTACTGCAGGACCGCCGTGTCCTCCGCCGAGGGCCGCGGGTGCCGGCCCGGCAGGGGCCGGCGGTGCAGCAGGTCCCGCCACGCGACCACGTTGCGGGGGCCGGTGAGTCCCTCCCGCGTGGTGAGTGCAGCCCTCGCTTCGCGCGCGCGTCGCACGGGGAGCTTGAGCGCGAGTCGGCGCGAGGCGGGCATGGCGCCGATGAGGTCCACCGACACCACGGAGGCGACCGGGATGTCGGCCGGCAGCCGCTGCACGCTCGGCACCACCCTGTCCCACACGATCGCGACCTTGGCGCCGTGGTCCTCGAACTGGTGCCGCAGCTCGCGGTCCGTGTACAGCGGGTTGTGCTCGACGACGATCGCGCCGAGGCGGAGCACGGCGTAGAACGCCACGATGTGCTGGGGGCAGTTCGGCAGCACGAGGGCCACGCGGTCCCCCGCCCCGACGCCGAGGGACCGGAGGCCGGCCGCCGCCCGGGCCACCGCCGCGCCCAGCTCCCCGTAGGTCGTCGTGGCGCCGAAGAACTCGAGGGCCGCGCTCGGGCCGTGGGCCGCTACCGACGCGTCGAGGAGGTCGGACAGGGTGCCCTCGGGCACGCCGAAGGATCGGGGCACACCGGGTGCGTAGCTTTCGACCCAGGGGCGGGCTGCCAAATCCATAAGCCTGCTTTCTGTTATCGGTTCGACTGTAGCGTGCGGCCGGGGCCTTCCGGTACTCGAACCTACCGTCGGCACCCGGGGAGCAGACCACGACGGACACCACCCCATCCGGTAGCATTGTCGGTCGAAGGGGAGTAGCTCCGCACCCATGGGGTGCGCGGCCTGTCGACATACTGGTGCCATCGGTACCCGGCAGTCCACCGGTGGAACCGGCGAGCGAGACCTTCGGCCGATATGACGCATCTGTGACCCCGGCCGAAGTTTCCCGCTTCGGATCGGGTGTGCACATGCCCCGAACACCCGGAGCACCTCCTTGAACACCCCCGAGAACACCCCCGAGAACACACTCGGACAGCCCCCGTCCCGCGACGACGTGAAGCGCTGGCGCCAGTACCTCGCGGACGAACGCGCCGAGGCGGCCACCTACCGCGATCTCGCCCGGCGCAGGACCGGTGAGGAACGCGAGATCCTGCTCGGACTCGCGGAGGCCGAGGGCCGCCACGAGGCACACTGGCTCGCGCTCCTCGGCGAGGACGCCGGACGGCCCCTGCGGCCCTCCGTCCGCAACAGGCTCCTGGGGGTACTCGCCCGGCGCTTCGGCTCCGTCTTCGTCCTCGCCCTCGCGCAGAGGGCCGAAAGCCGCTCCCCCTACGCGTCGGACCCCTCGGCCACGAGCGCGATGGCCGCCGACGAGCAGATCCACGAGGAGGTGGTGCGCGGGCTCGCGACCCGCGGCCGCAACCGGCTCTCGGGCAACTTCCGTGCCGCCGTGTTCGGGGTGAACGACGGCCTCGTCAGCAACCTCGCGCTGGTCATGGGCATCGGGGCGACCGGCGTCTCGACGTCGTTCATCCTGTTCAGCGGGCTGGCCGGTTTGCTGGCCGGCGCCCTGTCGATGGGTGCCGGCGAGTACGTGTCCGTCCGGTCCCAGCGCGAACTCCTGTCCGCGACGCGCCCCACGCAGATCACGTTGACCGCGGCCAAGGAACTCGACATCGCCGCGAACGAGCTGGTGCTGGTGTACCGCGCGAGGGGCATGACGCCCGCCGCCGCGGAGCACCGCGCGGCGGAACGCCTGGGCCTGTTCGGCTGCGACTGCGATCCGAGCTTCTCGCTCCAGCCCGAGGAGGATGACGCCGTCGACGAGCACGAGGCGGTCGGCACCGGCCTCGGGGCCGCCGCCTCGAGCTTCTGTTTCTTCGCGTCCGGCGCGATCATCCCCGTCCTGCCGTACCTGCTGGGTCTGAGCGGTGTCCTCGCCGTCGTCGTCGCCTGCATCCTGGTGGGTCTGGCGCTGATGGCGACCGGGGCCGTCGTCGCCCTCCTGTCCGGCGCCTCGCCCCTGCGGCTGGCCCTGCGGCAACTGGGTATCGGACTCGGTGCGGCCGCCGTGACCTACGGGCTCGGCCTGCTGTTCGGCACGTCGGTGGCCTGATCCGGGCGTCCTCCCGGCGCGCGGGCCCCCGAAGCCGGCCGTGGTCCTTACCCCCTCGACGATGCCGGGCCGTGGCTACGCGCGCCGGACCCGCGGGTGCATGCGCCCTGCGCGAACGCCGTTCCTCCACCGCCGCGGCGGTGCTGCAATGGTCCCTATGGACGAGCAGGAGGCTCTCGACGCATATTCGGCAGCGGTCGTGCGGATCGCCGAGTCCACACTGCCGTCGGTGGCGGCGGTCTCCGTGCGTACCGCCCGCGGCGCGGGTGCGGGCAGCGCGTCCGTCATCTCCACGGAGGGGCACCTGCTGACGAGCGCTCATGTGGTGGCCGGCGCACAGCGCACCGAGGTCGCGTTCGGCGACGGATCCGTCCTGCCCGCGCGCGTCGTGGGCAGGGATCCGCTGTCGGACCTCGCGGTACTCCAGGCGGAGGGGAGCACGCCGCCACCGGTCCCGTGGGGGGATGCGACCCGCCTCCGGGTCGGGCAGCTCGTGGTGGCGCTCGGCAACCCGCTCGGCCTGGCCGGCAGCGTCACCGCGGGCATCGTCTCCGCGCTCGGCCGGTCACTGCCCACCCTGTCAGGGCGCGTCGTGGACGAGGTCATCCAGACGGACGCGACCCTGAATCCGGGCAACAGCGGAGGTGTGCTGGCCGACAGCGCGGGCCGCATGGTCGGAGTGAACACCGCCGTCGCCGGCATCGGACTCGGCCTTGCCGTGCCGATCAACCCGACCACCCGGGAGATCATCGACGCGCTGATCACCAGGGGACGCGTCCGACGCGCGTGGCTGGGGGTGGTCGGAGCCCAGATCACCCTCACCCCGGAGCTCGCGGCTCGTGTCGGGGCGCCCACCGGGATGCAGGTGGCATCCGTCGTCGCGGGCAGCCCTGCAGCAGGTGCCGGGGCACGTGCGGGTGACGTCGTCGTCTCACTCGACCGCTTCCCCGTCCGCAGCGCGACGGGCATTCAGCGGCTGATGGTCGAGACGGCGATCGGACGCCGGATGGAGATGACGGTGTGGCGCAACGGCGCCCTGGTGGACATCGTCGTGGAGCCCGAGGAACTGCGCACACCGTGACGGGATCGGGGTGTGCACCCGGGTCCGGGTCGCCTACGCGGGGTCGTGCTGCTGCAGGACGTAGTCCTCGAGCTTCCCGAGCGTCGCTTCGATGCTCGCCGGATGCCGGCGGGTGAAGCCGGTGAGCCTGAACACGAAGCGCCACCGCACGGCGCGCCCGTCCCATTCCTCGCGCACGAGCGTCCCGCCGTCCCGCGGTTCGAGCGTGTACCGCCAGACGTGGGCGGAGAAGTGGCGCCAGGCGATCCGGCGGCCCTCCTCGAACTCGACCACGCGGTTCAGGATCCTGTAGGACGTCCCCATCGTCATGTCCATCCCGAACTTCGCCCCCAGGGACAGCCGGGCCGGCCCGTTGGGCTGCTCGCCGCGGACCGTCCCGGACCCGTCGATGACGCTGTGCAGGGCGGGTGTCGCGAGGACCTCGAAGATGCGGGTGGCGGGCGCCGCGATGAGGCGTTCCCTGGAGATGAGGTAGGCGGAGTCCGTGCCGGGCGTCGTCGTCATCCCCTCATTCTGCCCGCTCCGCCGTCCGCCGGCAGCCAGGACCGGGCGGCGGCGGCGAAGGGCCCCCACGCGGAGGGCCCTTCGGTCTCGGAACGTCCTGCGGTCAGGGCTTCAGGAGCACCTTGATGGCGCGGCGCTCGTCCATGGCCCTGTACGCTTCCGCGGCGTCCTCCAGGGGCATCTCGACGTCGAAGACACGGCCCGGGTTGATGGTCCCGTCGAGGACGTCCTTCAGCAGCTCCGGGATGTAGGTGTGGGCCGGTGCCATCCCGCCGCCCACGGTGATGTTCTTCGCGAAGAGCACGCCGATGGGCAGTTCCGGTCCGCCGGCGGGGACGCCGACGAAGCCCAGGTGACCGCCGGGGCGCGTGCTGCGCAGCGCCTGGTCCATGGACTCCTTCGTACCCACGCACTCGAGGACGGAGTCGGCGAGGACACCCCCGAGGAGCTCGCGCACCTTCTCGACACCCTCGTCGCCGCGCTCGGCGACGATGTCCGTGGCGCCGAACTCGCGGGCGAGCTCCTGCCGGTCGGTGTGGCGGGACATGGCGATGATGCGCTCGGCCCCCAGCCGCTTCGCGGCGAGCACCCCGCACAGTCCCACGGCGCCGTCACCCACGACGACGACGGTGCTGCCCGGGCCGACGTTCGCGGACACGGCGGCGTGGTGGCCGGTGGACATCACATCGGAGAGGGTCAGCAGGCTCGCCGTCAGGGCGGCGTCGGGTTCGGTCACGCCGTCCACCTTCCGCAGGGTGCCGTCGGCCTGCGGGACACGCACGGCTTCGCCCTGCGCGCCCTGCACGAAGTCTCCGTGCTCGTCCGTACTGCCCCAGCCCACGAGGTGGTCGCATGCCACGGTCACGCCGTTGAGGCACTGCGGGCACGCGCCGCAGCTGTCCACGAACGGCGCGATCACGAAGTCACCCACCGCGATGTCGCGGACGTCGTCGCCCACGGACTCCACGACGCCGACGAACTCGTGACCGATCGCCTTGGGTTCCTTGGTGGGCCGGACGCCCCGGTACGGCCAGAGGTCGGAGCCGCAGACGCAGGCCGCCGTGACCCGCACGACGGCGTCCGTCGGACGGATGATGCTCGGGTAGTCCCGGTCCTCGACCCTGATGTCGCCGGGCCCGTGGATGATGGTCGCACGCATGGTGATCTCCTAGAAGCTTGCTTGACGCAATCGATTGTCCCCTTCCGTCACCTTACAAGCCGCGTGCCGGAGGCTCTACCGCCGCCGGCCGTCCACCGTCTCCTTGAACTGGTGCTCCAGTTCCTCCAGGGTCTTCCCGCGGGTCTCGGGGACGTGGCGGCGGGCGAAGACGATCGCGGCGACGCCGAGGACCACGAACACGAAGAAGGTGTTCGAGATCCCGACGGCGTCCATGAGGATCGGGAAGCTGAGGCTGACCGCGAAGTTGACCATCCACAGGACGAAGACCGCCGCACCCATGCCGAGGCCCCGTAGCCGCATCGGGAAGATCTCGGCCAGCATCAGCCAGGTCACCGGGGAGATCGCGCCCTGCTGGAAGGCCAGGAAGGTGACGGTGAGGGCCAGGACCAGGAAGCCCCGGGCCGTACCCTCGGGCACGAGGAGGGAGACGAGGCCGATGGCGAGGAGGGCCGACGTCGTCCCGATCTGCCCGACGAGCAGCATGGGGCGGCGCCCCACCCGGCCGAGCAGCCAGATGCCGACGAAGGTCGCGGCGACCGAGATGACCCCGTTCGCGATGTTCGCGGTGAGCGCCGCCTGCGTGCCGAACCCGGCGACGTCGAGGATCCGCGTCCCGTAGTACATGATCGAGTTCACGCCGGTGATCTGCTGGATGACGGCGAGACCGAGGCCGACGACGACGATGCGGCGGAGCCAGGGCTCGCGCAGGTCGCCGACGCTCGCGCGGTCCTGCCCACGGTCCTCGATGGCCAGCGCCTTCAGTGCGGCGAACTCGCCCTGCGCGGCGGCCGGCGGGCGAAGGGTCTCGAGGACCCGCAGGGCGGACCCGAACGCGCCCCGGGCCGCTAGCCAGCGGGGGCTCTCCGGGACGAAGTGCAGGCCGATCCAGAGGCCGATGGCGGGGAGCGTCCCCAGGACGAGCATCCACCGCCAGATGCCGTGGCTGTCGCCGAAGACGCCGCCCAGGTACGCGCTGCTGCTGAACGCGAGGAGCTGGCCCGTCACGATCATGAGTTCGTTGCGGGTCACCACCTGCCCGCGCCGGGCGGCCGGGGAGAGTTCGGCGAGGAAGATCGGGACGAGTACCGAGGCCCCGCCGACCGCCAGCCCGAGGATGAGCCGTGAGGTGACCATGACCGTGACATCGGGGGCGAGGGCGGAGCCCAGCGTCCCCCCGAGGAAGACGGCCGCGAGCACCATGAGCATCCGGCGGCGTCCGTAGGCGTCGGCGAGCCGGCCTCCGAGGAGGGCGCCGAACGCGGCCCCGAAGACGAGCGAGCTCGCGACGAGGCCTTCGGCGAAGGCGCCGAGACGGAGATCGTCCACCATGAACGGCAGCGCACCGTTGATGACGCCGGTGTCGAACCCGAACAGCAGTCCGCCGAGGGTCGCCACCCACGTGGCGCGCCGGAGGTGTGCGCGCTGCCGACGCCCGTCGGCCGCAGTGGCGGCCGTGCCGTTGCTGGTCACGTTGCTCATGCCGTCACCTCCTGCTGGTGATCGTCCTCCGGTTCCCGCTCCGGGGTCTCCGGTCCCTCCGACGCAAAAGCCTCCCCCGCTCGGGTGCGGGGGAGGCTTCTGGGATCACGGGGATCAGAGTGTCGCGTAGACCTCGCGGAGGAGCTTGGCGGTCTCGGACGGCGTCTTGCCGACCTTGACGCCGGCGGCCTCGAGGGCTTCCTTCTTGGCCTGCGCGGTCCCGGCCGACCCGGAGACGATCGCGCCGGCGTGGCCCATGGTCTTGCCTTCGGGGGCGGTGAAGCCCGCGACGTAGCCGACGACGGGCTTGGTGACGTTCGCCTTGATGAAGTCGGCGGCACGCTCTTCGGCGTCTCCGCCGATCTCACCGATCATCACGATGGCCTTGGTCTCGGGATCCGCTTCGAAGGCCGCGAGGGCGTCGATGTGCGTGGTCCCGATGACGGGGTCGCCACCGATGCCGATGGCCGTCGAGAAGCCGAGGTCGCGGAGTTCGAACATCATCTGGTAGGTCAGCGTGCCGGACTTCGAGACGAGGCCCACGCCACCCTTGCCCGTGATGTTCGCGGGCGTGATGCCCACGAGGGACTCTCCGGGCGTGATGATGCCCGGGCAGTTGGGGCCGATGATGCGGGTGATCTGCTGACCGTCCGCGTCGACCTTCGACTGGGCGAGCGCCCAGAACTCGGCGGAGTCCTGCACCGGGACACCCTCGGTGATGACCACGACGAGCCCGATGCCGGCCTCGATGGCCTCGACGACGGCATCCTTCGTGAAGGCCGGCGGGACGAAGACGATCGACACGTCGGCGCCGGTCTCCTTCTTCGCCTCCTCGACCGTGCCGTACACCGGGAGGGTGACGTCGCCGTGGGTCACCGTGGTGCCGGCCTTGCGGGCGTTGACGCCACCGACGACCTGCGTCCCGGCCTTCAGCATGAGGGCGGTGTGCTTGGTGCCCTCGCCGCCGGTGATGCCCTGGACGATGACCTTGGAGTCCTTGTTGAGGTAGATAGACATACGGGTGTTCCCTTACTTTCCGTTGGCCAGCGCGGCAGCCTTGTCGGCGCCTTCGTCCATGGTGTCGGCGAGCGTGACCAGCGGGTGGTTGGCATCGGCGAGGATGCGTCGGCCCTCCTCGACGTTGTTGCCGTCCAGGCGCACCACGAGGGGCTTGTTGGCCTCGTCGCCGAGCATCTCGAGGGCCTTGACGATGCCGTTCGCGACGGCGTCGCACGAGGTGATGCCGCCGAAGACGTTCACGAAGACGCTCTTGACCTGGGCATCGTTGAGGATGACGTCGAGACCGGCGGCCATGACCTCGGCCGAGGCTCCGCCGCCGATGTCGAGGAAGTTGGCGGGCTGCACGCCGCCGTGGGCCTCGCCGGCGTAGGCGACGACGTCGAGGGTCGACATGACGAGCCCGGCGCCGTTGCCGATGATGCCGACCTCGCCGTCGAGCTTGACGTAGTTGAGGTCGTGTTCCTTGGCCTTCGCCTCGAGCGGATCGGTGGAGTCCGTGTCCTCGAGCGCGGCGTGGTCCGCGTGGCGGAACCCTGCGTTCTCGTCGATCGTGACCTTGCCGTCGAGCGCGAGGATGTCACCGTTGCCGGTCTTCACGAGCGGGTTGACCTCGACGAGCGTGGCGTCCTCCTTCACGAAGACGTCCCACAGCTTGAGGATGGTGTGGACGACGCCGTCGCGCAGCTCGGGGGCGAAGCCCGCGGCGTCCACGATCTCCTCGGCCTTGGCCTGGTCGATGCCGGTCCCGGCGTCGACGGCGATGCGCGCGAGGGCATCGGGGCGCTCGACGGCGAGCTGCTCGATCTCCACGCCGCCCTCCACCGAGCACATGGCCAGGTAGTTCCGGTTGGAGCGGTCGAGCAGCACGGAGAAGTAGTACTCCTCGGCGATGTCCGCGCCCTGGGCGATCATCACCTTGTGGACCGTGTGTCCCTTGATGTCCATCCCGAGGATGTCCGAAGCGTAGGTGAAGGCTTCATCGGGGGTCTTGGCGACCTTGACGCCGCCGGCTTTGCCGCGACCGCCCACCTTGACCTGGGCCTTGACGACCACGACACCGCCGATCTTCTCGGCTGCTGCCTTTGCTTCTTCCGGGGTCTGCGCCACGATGCCGGCAAGCACGGGAACCCCGTGTGCCTCGAAGAGATCGCGCGCCTGATATTCAAACAGGTCCACTTAGCTAGTGTCCTTCTACGTCGAAGTAGGTTTACAAGAGGGAACTTTAGCCCCTCGGGCCCGAGGCCTTCCCCAGACTATCGGTTTAGTGAGGAAGGGCACACTTCTATCTCCTGTAGAAATTTGCGCCGGCGCCTCGGGAACTGCTAACGGGTCCCGACGGCGGTCGGAGCGGGTCAGGCCACCTTGGTGAGCGGCGCGTAGCGCAGGAGCAGCCGCTTCTCGCCGACGTCGAACCGGACCTTGGCCACGGTCTTGTCGCCCGCTCCCTCGACGGACAGCACCGTGCCGTTGCCGAAACTCGTGTGGTTGACGTGGTCGCCGACCGCGACGGACACGACCTCCTTCTGGGGCTGCACGCGCCCGACGCTCCTGGACGGCGCCGGGGTGCCGCCGGAGAACCCGCCGCCGCTCGCGCCCCAGTAGGACCCGCTGAACCGCGGGCCGCCTGCACTGCCGCCGCCGGAGGTCCAGGCCGGCTTCGCCGCGCCCTCGCGCTTCCAGTGGATGAGCTCCTCGGGGATCTCGCTGACGAACTGGCTCGCCGGGTTGTACTGGCTCTGGCCCCACATGCTGCGCACCTCGGAGCGCGTGATGTACAGCCGCTGCCGGGCGCGGGTCAGGCCCACGTAGGCGAGGCGCCGCTCCTCGGCGAGTTCCTTCGGATCGGTCGCGGAGCGCTGGTGCGGGAAGATGCCCTGCTCCATGCCGGTGAGGAACACCACGGGGAACTCGAGACCCTTGGCGGTGTGCAGTGTCATGAGGGTGACCACGCCCTGGCGTCGGGCCTCCTCCACGGCGCGCTGCACGTCCGCGGCCGAGCCCTCCGGGGCATCGGGGATCTGGTCGGCGTCGGCCACGAGGGCCACCTGCTCGAGGAAATCGCCCAGCGTGCCCTCGGGGTTGTCCCGTTCGAACTCGCGGACGACGGCGACGAGCTCGGCCAGGTTCTCCACCCGGGACTCGTCCTGGGGGTCGTTGCTGGTGCGCAGCTGCTCCAGGTAGCCGGTCTGCTCCAGGACGGCCTCGAGGGCCGCCGAGGCGCCCGAACCGCTCGCGACCTCGGCGAGGTCGTCGATGAGCTTCACGAAACCGGTCACCGCGTTGACGGAGCGCGTCGCCATGCCCGGCGCGTGGTCGGCCCGCCGCAGGGCCTCCATGAAGCTGATCCGCTCGCGTTCGCCCAGGGACGCGACGGCGTATTCGGCGCGGTCGCCGATGCCGCGCTTGGGTTCGTTGAGGATGCGGCGCAGGTTGACGACGTCGTCCTGGTTCACGAGGACACGCAGGTACGCTAGTGCGTCCTTGATCTCCTTGCGCTCGTAGAAGCGGGTCCCGCCGACCACCTTGTAGGGCAGGCCGACGCGCAGCAGGATCTCCTCGACGGACCGTGACTGGGCGTTGGTGCGGTAGAAGATCGCGACGTCACCGGGCCGGATGCCGTCCTCGTCCTGGAGGCGGTCGATCTCCTCGGCGATGAAGCGGGCCTCCTCGTGCTCGTTCTCGCCCACGTAGCCGACGATCTTCTCGCCGCTGCCCTCGGCCGTCCACAGCCGCTTCTCCGGCCGGTCGGGGTTCCGGGAGATGACCGCGTTCGCGGCGGTGAGGATGTTCTGGGTGGAGCGGTAGTTCTGCTCGAGCAGGATGGTGCGGGCGCTCGGGTAGTCGTTCTCGAACTCGACGATGTTCCGCACGTCGGCGCCGCGGAACGCGTAGATGGACTGGTCGGAATCCCCCACGACGGTCAGCTCCGCCGGGTCCTCGGTGGATTCGCCCGGCACGCCGACGATCTCCCGGACCAGGGCGTACTGGGCGTGGTTGGTGTCCTGGTACTCGTCGACGAGGACGTGGCGGAAGCGCCGCCGGTAGTAGTCGGCCACGCCGGGGAAGGCCCGGAACATGTAGACGGTCTGGGCGATCAGGTCGTCGAAGTCCATGGCGTTGGCCCGGCGCATGCGCTGGGCGTAGCCCGTGTAGACCTCGGCGACGGCCTGCTCGAAGGGATCCGACAGGCCGGCGGTCGAGGCGAACGTCTCCTCGTCGATGAGCTCGTTCTTGAGTGCGCTGATCTTGTGCTGGATGGCCTTGGGCGCGAACTTCTTGGGGTCGAGGTCCAGCCCCTTGGCCACGAGCGTGATGAGGCGCAGCGTGTCCGCGGAGTCGTAGATGGAGAAGTTCGAGTTGAGGCCGACGGAGGCGGCCTCGCGGCGGAGGATCCGCACGCAGGAGGAGTGGAACGTGGAGATCCACATCCGCTTCGCGACGTCGCCGATCAGGCCCTCGATGCGTTCCCGCATCTCGGCGGCCGCCTTGTTCGTGAAGGTGATGGCGAGGACCTGCCCCGGGTGCGAGCGGCCGGTGGCCAGCAGGTAGGCGATCCGGTGGCTGAGCACGCGGGTCTTGCCCGAACCGGCGCCGGCGACGATCAGCAGCGGCGCTCCCCCGTGCTTCACGGCTTCCTCCTGCTGGGGGTTCAGCCCGAGCAGGAGTTCCCGGGCACGGTGCTCGTCCACGCCGGCGCGGGAGGGGACGTGCTCCGTGGCCGGGTCGGCCGCCTCGGGGGACGCTGCTGTCGCCGCGTCCCGGGCACGCTTCTTCTCGGCGGGCGTGGGCGGGGAGACGTAGGGATCGAAGAGCATGTCCATGGTGCCTCAAGTCTAGGCCGTGCCCCCGACACCCACGGAGTACCGTCCCGGGCACAGGACTGCCCCCGCCGGAGGACCGGCGGGGGCAGGGTCGTAGGGGTGGGGTACTACTTCTCGGCCTGCAGCTCGTCCGTCTCGATCCCGAGGATCGCCAGCTTGCCGCTCTTGCGATCCGCGAGGTACGCACGCATCTCCCGCTTGATGACGGGGAGCAGGAAGTACACGCCGAGCAGGTTGACGAAACCGCAGACGAACAGCGCCGCGTCGGCGAAGCCGATGACCTGGCTGAAGGTCAGCACGGTCCCGGCGACGGTGAAGAACAGGAAGATGACCTTGTAGATGATCTCCGTGGTCTTGCCGCGCCCGAACAGGTACTGCCATGACTTGAGCCCGTAGTAGGACCACGTGATGAGCGTGGAGTAGGCGAAGAGCGACACCGCGATGGCGAGGACCACGGGGAACCAGGGGAACACGGTGGCGAAGGCGTCCGACGTGAGGATGACTCCGTCCGGCGTTCCTTCGCCCGCCTGCACCTGATCGATTCCGGCCTGGAGGCTCGGTGCGCCCGCGATGATGATCGCCAGCGCCGTCATCGTGCAGATGAGCACCGTGTCGACGAGCGGTTCGAAGAGTGCGACGAAGCCCTCGCTGACCGGGCGGCGGGTCTTCACTGCCGAGTGCGCGATCGCGGCGGAGCCGAGCCCTGCCTCGTTGGAGAACGCTGCACGGGTGAACCCGACGATCATGACGCCGAGGATACCGCCGGCGATTCCCTGGGGATTGAACGCGCCCGCGAAGATCGACGCGATGGCAGCGGGAACCTGTCCGAGGTTGACGAGGATGACGAGGAGGCAGGACACCACGTAGACGAGCCCCATCGCCGGCACGAGCCGGCTGGTGGTGGCTCCGATGGACTTGATGCCGCCGAGGATCACCACGGCGACGAGGCCTGCGAGCACGAGGCCGAAGATGAGCGCGGCTCCGGGGCTGCCGAGGAGTCCGTCGGCGCCGCCCGTGACGTTCTGGACCTGGGCGAAGGTCTGGTTCGCCTGGAACATGTTGCCGCCGGCCACGCCGAAGATCAGGATGGCCACCGCGAAGATACCGGTCAGGATCTTCGCCGGGATGCTCCCGAACTTGCTGAACGCGATGGGCAGATACCGGAAGGGCCCACCACTGACGCTCCCGTCCTCGTGGACTTCGCGGTACTTGACGCCGAGCGTGCACTCGGCGAATTTCGTCGCCATGCCCAGGAGTCCGGCAAGAACCATCCAGAAGGTCGCACCGGGGCCACCGAGTGCCATGGCCGCGCCGACGCCGGCAATGTTTCCCAGCCCGACCGTCCCCGACAACGCCGACGTCAGCGCCTGGAAGTGCGGCACCTCCCCGGGGTCGTCCTTCGACGAGTATCGGCCGCGGACCACTTCGTACCCGACCTTCAGCCCCCGGAACTGGATGAAGCCGAAGTACACCGTGAAGATCACGCCCGCCGCGATGAGCCACAGCACGACGAACGGGAAGCTCACGTCACCGATGGTGATGGGGAAGAACACGATCGTCGAGAAAACCTCGGTGACGGGTTCGAACACCGCGTTGATGGCGGCGTCGATGCTCGCGAGCCAGCCCACCTCCTCGGTCACAGTGGTCATGGGTAGCGCTGTTGTGAAGGACATCCTTATAGGAAAGCGTTCTTCGCGCGTGAGCGCAATCACAGGCTCGGTCCGGCGGGAAAAAGCCACGGGTTGGCAACGCCCTTCACGTGGTGTTCCGGGGATGATCTGCGGAGGCGGATCGTCGCCCATACTTCAGTCATGGCAAGAACCAGGGCTCAGATCGCACGCAAGCATTCCACCGGCGCCTCTGCCGCGCCCGAGGTGCCACGGGCGGACCGGCAACGCTCCAACGGCAGCCTGGTCCTCATCGCCGCCGCCGTGGCCTCCCTCTTCCTCTTCTGGTACTTCCACCTGCTCACGCTCGGGCAGATGACGCAGCTCTCGGGAGGGCTGGCGATGCCCGACATGATGATCGGCGGCTACGACGCCGGGTACGTGGAACGGCTGCGGGGGTCCATGGACGACGACGCCCGCGGCCAGCTGAGCTACCTCCACCGGACGGCCGGCACCCTGTTCCCGCTGATCTTCGCGTTCGCCTGGCTCCTGCTGGTCCAGCTCAACGTCGGACGCCGCTGGCTACGCTGGCTGCTGTGGTCCCCCGTGATCCTGTTCGTCGTCGTCGACCTGTGGGAGAACATCGCGATCGACGCGGTGCTCGCGGAGGCGAGTCCCGGCGCCGTGGCGCTGGCCTCGACGCTGACGGTGATGCGATGGGTGCTGCTGGGGCTGAGCCTCGTGGCGGGTGCCGCCTCCGTGTTCCTGCCGCGGACACTCCGCGCGGCGGGCGGCAGGGGCGCAGAACCCGGAACGAAGAGCAGGTAAGCTGGGACCGCCGGATCGGGTACACCAGCCGATCCGCGCCTCTGTAGCTCAGTAGGATAGAGCGTCCCTCTCCTAAAGGGAAGGTCGTCGGTTCGATTCCGGCCAGGGGCACCACAGCGGGACGCACGACGGGGAAGGGCCGTGGAGTCCGTCCGCCCGCCGCGCTCCGAGCAGGGAAGGTGGACGTCATGCTTCGTGGCTGAGGCCCCCACGATCACCGTCACCGCCCTGTGCCTGCTCGACGACGACGGCCGCCTGCTGCTCGTCCGGAAGCGCGGGACCACCCTGTTCATGCAGCCCGGCGGCAAACCGGAACCGGGCGAGACGCCGGAGGAGACCGGCGCACGCGAACTGTCCGAGGAACTGGGCCTGAGCGTCGGGCCCCGGGACCTCCGCCTGTTCGGCACCTGGCAAGGGCCGGCCGCGAACGAGGCGGACACCCGGCTGGTCGCCACCGTCTTCCTCTGCCCCCTGACGGCCGAACCGCTCCCGGCGGCCGAGATCGAGGAGATCTCCTGGCTCGACCTCCGCGACGCGGCCGGACGCCCCGACCTCGCTCCCCTGCTGACCGACTACGTCGTCCCCCGACTCCTCGGGGATCGCGGGCCGCGTCGGCGTCAGGGCGTGTGCTGACCCGGCGCCCCTCCCCGGGACGGCACCTGCTGTCGGAGGAGCGTCAACGGAGTCCTGCCCCGCACACCCCGAGCTCCTGCAGGATGTCCTCGACGAGCTGCTCGGGCGTGCGGCTCGCGTCGAGGACGAGGAAGGTCGGGAAGACGCTCAACTGCCGGTACGCGGCATCGAGACCGGTCAGATGCTCGAGGGTCTCGATGTCCAGGGCACGGCGGGCGATCCGGGCATGCGCGAGGTCCGCGGGGACGTCGAGATAGACGACCAGCCCCGGGGTGGGCAGGACCGCGAGGAGGAAGGGGAGCAGCCTGCCAGCCGGCAGTCCCCGGAGGCGCCGGAGCGCGAGCTGGCAGTACAGGTACCGGTCCATGACGACGACCCCGGAACGGGAACCGGCCCGAGCGTGGGCGAGCAGGACGTTGACGCAGCGGATCGACGTCTCCACGGCATCCAGCACGGCCACCGGCGGGCTGATGTTCCGGCGGCTGCACCAGCCGGTGATGCTGCGTCGGCCGGACCGGTTCATGGTGAAGATCGCAGGGCGGTCGGATGCCCTCAGCCGCTCCGCGAGCAGCAGGCCCGCGGTGCTCTTGCCTGCCCCGTCGATGCCGGCGAGAACGATGATCATCGCTCAGTCTAGGCACCCCCGGGGCGGGCAGATGCATCGGAGCCAGGGGGATCACCCCCAACGGCTGAGGCAGGCTCCTCGCGGCCCCCACCCGACGCCTAGACGCCGCTCAGGGCCTCGGGTTCCTCGTCCACGGCCACGTTCTTCTGGACGGCGAACTGCGTCCGGTGCAGTTCCTCGTACCGACCGCCGACCGCCAGCAGCTCGTCGTGCGTCCCGCGCTCCACGATCGCCCCGTCCTCCACCACGAGGATCAGGTCCGCACTGCGGATCGTCGAGAGCCGGTGCGCGATGACCATGGCGGTCCGCCCCTCGAGCGCCTCGCTCAGGGCCGCCTGGACGGCGGCCTCCGACGTCGAGTCCAGCGCGGCCGTCGCCTCGTCGAGGATCACGACGCGGGGCTGTGCGAGCAGGAGGCGCGCGATGGTCATGCGCTGGCGCTCACCGCCGGACAGCCGGTATCCGCGCTCGCCCACCATGGTGTCGAGCTGGTCGGGCAGGGAGCGGATCAGCGGCTCCAGCCGGGCCCGGCGCACGGCGTCCCACACCTCGTGTTCCGTGGCCTCCGGGCGCGCGAGGCGGAGGTTCGAGAGGATGGTCTCGTGGAACAGGTGGCCGTCCTGGGTCACCATGCCGAGCGTGTGGCGCATCGAGGCGAAGGTGACGTTCCGGACGTCGGCACCGGCCAGGCGCACCGCGCCGCTGTCGACGTCGTACAGCCGCGCCAGGAGCTGCGCGATGGTCGACTTGCCGGCGCCGGAGGTCCCGACGAGCGCGACGGTCTGGCCGGGTTCGATGCGGAAGGACACCCCGTGCAGCACCTCCTCGCCGCCCCGGGTGTCGAGTGTCGAGACCTCCTCGAGGGAGGCGAGGGAGACCTTGTCGGCCGAGGGGTAGGCGAAGCGGACGTCGTCGAACTCGACGGACACGGGGCCGGCGGGGACGGCGGCGGCGTCGGGCACCTCCTGGATCAGCGGTTCGAGGTCCAGCACCTCGAAGACCCGCTCGAAGCTGACGATCGCGCTCATGATCTCGACGCGCGCGTTCGCGAGGCTCGTCAGCGGCGCGTACAGGCGGGTGAGGAGGAGTGCGAGGGTGACGACCTCGCCCGTGTCGAGCTGGCCCGCGAGCGCGAGGGTTCCGCCGAGTCCGTACACCAGGGCGAGCGCCAGCGCGGAGACGAGCATCAGGGCGGTGAAGAAGACGAACTGCAGCATCGCCGTGCGCACCCCGATGTCCCGGACGCGGGCGGCGCGGACGCGGAACTCCTCGGCCTCCTCGTCGGGCCGGCCGAAGAGCTTGACCAGGGTGGCCCCGGGCGCCGAGAAGCGCTCGGTCATCTGGGTGCTCATGGCCGAGTTGTGGTCCGCGGCCTCGCGGCGGAGCGCGGCGAGGCGGCTGCCCATGCGACGGGCCGGCACCAGGAAGACGGGCAGCATGACGACGGCGAGCACGGTCACGAGCCAGGAGGTGCTGAGCATGACGGCGAGGGTGAGGACCAGCGCCACGAGGTTCGTGACCACACCGGACAGCGTGCCGCTGAACGCCTGCTGCGCGCCGATCACGTCATTGTTGAGGCGGCTGACCAGGGCCCCGGTCCGCGTCCGGGTGAAGAAGGCGATGGGCATCTTCTGCACGTGGTTGAACACGGCGGTGCGCAGGTCCAGGATGACTCCCTCGCCGATGCGCGACGAGTACCAGCGGGTGAGCAGGGACACCCCGGCGTCCACGACGGCGACCAGCGCGATGATGGACGCGAGCCATACGATCGTCCGGACCTCGCCGCCGGCGACGATGACGTCGACCACCTGACCGGCCAGGACCGGCGTCGCGACGGCCAGGAACGCCCCGGCCACGGACAGCAGGATGAAGAGCACCAGCTTCCGGCGGTACGGCACCGCGAAGGTCAGGATCCGGCGCACCGTCTCCCGGGAGAAGCCGTGCCTGTTGTCCCTCGCCGTCGAGATCTTGTACAGCGAGCTCCACGCCGCGCCCTCCATGCTCATGGCCGTTCCTTCCGTGGATGCCGGTTCCGGCTCGGGTTCGCAGGTGTTCTCCGGATCCCGCCGTCATGCTGCGGAACAATTAGTGGATGTCCCGGTGTTGATACCAGTAGTGTTTCGACTCCGGCCGCCATCGGGCGAAGCGGATGCACCTAGGGTTCAAGCCGTTCGGGAGCCCTTCTATTTCCGGCGCCCGCCGCCCCCCACCTCAAGGAAGCATCCCATGAATCACCGCCTGTCCCTGCTCGGTACCGCTGCTGCCCTCACGCTGGCGCTTGCCGGCTGCTCGTCGTCGACCCCCGCCGGCGAATCCTCGGAGTCCGCCGGGGCGACCTCCCTGCAGGAGATCCAGGACGCGGGGGTCCTGACCGTGGGCACCGAGGGCACGTACAAGCCCTTCAGCTACCACGAGGACGGCAGCGGGGAACTCACCGGCTACGACGTCGAGGTCATCACGGCCGTCGCCGAGAAGATGGGCGTGGAGGCGGAGTTCGAGGAGACGCAGTGGGACGCGATCTTCGCGGGTCTCGAGGCGGGCCGGTTCGACGTCATCGCGAACCAGGTCTCCATCACGGACGAGCGCAAGGAGACCTACGATTTCTCCGTGCCGTACACGGTCAGTTCCGGCGTGATCGTCACGCGCGCCGACAACGACGAGATCTCCTCCTTCGAGGACCTCCAGGGCAAGACGACGGCGCAGTCCCTGACGAGCAACTGGAACGAGCTCGCGACCGAGAGCGGCGCGAACGTCGAGCCCGTCGAGGGCTGGGCGCAGTCCGTGACCCTCCTCGAGCAGGGCCGCGTGGACGCCACGATCAACGACGAGCTGACCTACCTGGACTACCAGAACACCACCGGGAACGAGGGCATCAAGATCGCGGCCACCACCGACGAGTCCTCCCAGAGCGCCGTCGCCGTCCGCAAGGGCAGCCCCGAGCTGGTGGATGCCATCGACACCGCGCTCGAGGAGCTGCGCGCCGACGGGACCCTCGCGGAGATCTCCGGGAAGTACTTCGGCTCCGACGTCAGCCAGTGATTCCGGCACCACGGTCTCCGCGGCGGGCCGCACCGGCCCGGGGCGCTGACTGATGGACTGGGAGCTGCTACGCACGTCCTTCTGGCCCTTGCTCTCCGGGGGCCTGACGGGGACCATCCCGCTCTCGCTGGCGTCCTTCGCGATCGGACTCGCCCTCGCCCTCGTCGTCGCGCTCATGCGCATCAGCGGCCAGCCCGTCCTGTCCGGGATCGCCCGCTTCTACGTGTCGGTCATCCGGGGCACCCCGCTGCTGGTGCAGCTGTTCGTGATCTTCTACGGGCTGCCGTCCATCGGCCTGACCATCGATCCGTGGCCGAGCGCGGTCATCGCGTTCTCCCTCAACGTCGCGGGGTATGCCGCCGAGATCCTGCGCGCCGCCATCCTGTCCGTACCCAAGGGCCAGTGGGAGGCGGGCCACACCATCGGGATGTCCCGCACGCTCACCCTGCGGCGGGTCATCCTGCCGCAGGCGGCGCGCGTCTCCGTTCCGCCGCTGTCCAACACGTTCATCAGCCTCGTCAAGGACACCTCCCTGGCGTCGCTGATCCTCGTGACGGAGCTCTTCCGCGAGGCGGAGCAGATCGCCGCCTTCTCCCAGCAGTTCATGCTGGTCTACCTCGAGGCCGCCGCGATCTACTGGGTGTTCTGCCTCGTCCTGTCCAGCGGCCAGTCCGTGCTCGAGAAGCGATTGGATCGTTATGTTGCCCGCTGATCCCCTGCGTCCGCCCGCCGCGGAGGGCCCCCTGCTGCAGGTCACGGACCTGCAGAAGTCCTTCGGGACCAACCGGGTGCTCTCCTCGATCGACCTGCAGATCGACAGCGGGCAGGTCGTGGCCCTCGTGGGCCCGTCCGGATCGGGCAAGACCACCGTGCTGCGCTGCCTGAACGGGCTGGAGACGCCCGACGCCGGCGTGGTCGCCTTCCGCGGAGGTCCGTCGGTTGATTTCGGGGCGAAGGTCCCGAAGAAGGAGGCCCTGTCGCTGCGCGACCGCAGCGCCATGGTCTTCCAGAACTACAACCTGTTCCCGCACATGACCGTGCTGGAGAACATCATCGAGGGCCCCGTGCAGGTGCAGAAACGGCCTCGGAAGGAGGCGGTCGCGGACGCGGAGCGGCTGCTCGCGCGCGTGGGCCTCGCGGAGAAGCGGGACGACCACCCCTTCAACCTGTCCGGCGGGCAGCAGCAGCGTGTCGGGATCGTGCGGGCGCTGGCGCTGCAGCCGGACCTGCTCCTGTTCGACGAGCCGACGTCGGCCCTGGACCCCGAACTGGTCGGCGAGGTGCTCGCCGTCATCAAGGAACTCGCCGAGGAGAAGTGGACCATGGTGATCGTGACCCATGAGCTGGCCTTCGCCCGCGAGGTCGCGGACGAGGTCGTCTTCATGGACGGCGGGGTCGTCGTCGAGCACGGGCATCCCGACCAGGTGCTGCGCCGTCCCCGCGAGGAGCGCACGCGCCGCTTCGTGCAGCGCCTGCTCAACCCCTTCTAGGCGACTTGCAGGGCAGCCGGCTGCCCGAGCGCCGGTTGCCCGGTCAGGCCGCCCGGCCGGCTGCCCGAGCAGGCCGGTCAGGCCGCGATGCGCTCCGGGTGCGAGTAGCAGTTCAGCGTGGTGCCGCGGCTGAAGCCCACGAGCGTCAGCCCGGCGTCGTCCGCGAGGTCCGCCGCCAGCGACGACGGCGCGCTCACGGCCGCGAGGACCGGGATGCCCGCGAGCTGCGCCTTCTGCACGAGTTCGAAGGACGCCCGTCCGGAGACCTGCAGGATCATCCCGCGCAGCGGCAGCATGCCCTCGCGCAGGGCCCAGCCCACCACCTTGTCGACGGCGTTGTGCCGTCCCACGTCCTCCCGGAGGCACAGCAGCTCCCCTTCGGCGGAGAAGAGCCCCGCAGCGTGCACACCGCCCGTGCGGTCGAACAGCTTCTGGCTCTCGCGCAGGCGGTCCGGCAGGGAGGCCAGGATCCCGAGGTCCACGGGCGACGCGTCGGTGTGCAGGTCGAACCGCGAGGACTTCCGGACCGCGTCGATGGACGCCGTGCCGCAGATCCCGCACGAGCTCGAGGTGTAGACGTGGCGCTCCATGGCCGTGTCCGGCAGTTCGACACCGGGCCGGAGCTGGGCCTCCACCACGTTGAAGGTCTGCTGCCCGTTGTCGTCCACGCCCGCGCAGTACCGCAGGCTCGGCAGCTGGCCCGGCTCCCAGACCACACCCTCCGAGACGAGGAAGCCCGCCACGAGGTCGAAGTCGTCGCCCGGCGTGCGCATCGTCACGGTGAAGGCCCTCCCGTCGAGGCGGATCTCCAGCGGCTCCTCCCCCGCGAGCACGTCCTCGCGACGGCCCGTCTGCGCTCCCACCCGGAACTTGGTGATGCGGCGGCGCTGCGTGACCCGGTTCATTCGGACTCCTTACCTCGGCCCCGGACGAGGTCAGTCGACCCCGGGCACTATCTGGTGTGTCGGCTTCGACACAGAAACGTGGACGCCGTTGGGCTACGTCCGTGGACCCGCGGGTGGTGACCACGGCAGCGACAGGGCCTGCACCGCATCGCCGGCCCCGCAGCCCTCCGCGGGGACCACCATCACGCCGTCGGCTGCGGCGAGCCCACGGAGCATCCCGGAACGCTGGTGCGTACTCGGCACGGCCTGCCCGGACTCCATCCGGTAGGGCACCAGGCGGCTCCTCCCCGGCAGGGGTTCGAAGGCGTCGGCCGTCACCACCGGTGACGGCTCGTCCAGGGACGAACCGCGCAGGCCCGCGAGCAGGGGCCCGGCAACCGTGATCATCGCCATCATCGCGGCCAGCGGGTTGCCGGGGAGCCCCACGAGGAAGCGCCCGTCGGGTAGCCGTGCGAGCAGCGTCGGGTGCCCGGGCCGCATGGCGATGCCGTCGATGATCATCTCCGCCCCGACCTCCATGAGTGCCCGGCGGATGTGGTCGGCCATGGAGCTGCCGGTCCCGCCCGTCGTGATGAGTACGTCGCCGGACGCCCGGGCGAGGGAGAACTCGTCGGTGGGTTCGGCGCTGATGGCCGCCACGACGTCGTCGAGGTCGTCCTTCGCACGGCCCGACACGTCGACGTGCCCGCCCAGCATCGCGACGAAGCCGGGCAGCTGGGGACCGAAGGTGTCACGCACCTGGCCCGCGTGCGGCAGCCCGTGCTCGATCACCTCGTCACCGGTCATCAGCAGCGACACGCGCGGTGCCCGCAGGACGGCGAGCGTGTCATGGCCACAGACCGCCGCGAGGGCGATCTGGGCGGGGTTGAGGACGACGCCGGCGGGGATTGCCAGGGAGCCCTCCTCCGCCTCCTCACCGGCGGGCCTGACATGCTCGCCGGGCGACGGCTCGTCGGGGCGCGCGGACCCGTTGCGGTTCAGCGTGCCCCCGCGGACCGCGCCGTGCTCGGTGCGGAGGATGCCGACGGCGTTTTGGGGCACCACACCGCCCGTGAGGATGAAGGTCGCCTCGCCAGGCGCGAGCGAGACCTCCCCGGAATCGCTGTGCGGGGTCGCCCTGCCCCGCGGGTGGTCCTCCGGTTCGGGGCGGCTCACGAGCGTCCACGGCGGTTCGCCGTTGACCGCCCAGCCGTCCATCGCGGACGACGCATAGTGGGGGATGGACTGCAGGGCGTGTACCGGCTCCGCGAGGGTCTGCCCGAGCGCGTCGGCGAGGGGCACGGTCTGGAACGGCAGGGGGCGCCCGGCACCGTAGGCCAGGGTACGGGCCGTCGCCCAGTCGACATTCGTTGCTGCGCCGCCCTCGATCATGCGGTGCCGCCTTCCGCCGCGGCCTCCGCGCACAGGGCGTCGGCGACCCCCAGGGCCGAGCGCATGGCCACGTCCTCGTCGGCCTGCCCGCTGCCGACGGCGAGACCGGCGGCGTAGCCCACCACGAACGTCGTCAGGGGCGCGGCAGGGCGCACCACGCCGTGGGCCGCCTTGCCGGCCAGGCCGAGGACGGCGTCGATGTCCACATCCGTCCCGTCGATCTCGAAGGCGGCGAGCAGCCGTTCGGTCCATTCGTGCAGCAGCTTCTGGCGATCGTCCATGAGCCCTCCGGGAGGTTCTAGGGGACGTCGACTCCCAGTACCCTCGCATCAGCCCAGGTGTCGACGTCGTGCGTTGTGCCCGGCGGAACCGGGACAGGTCTGGTCCTCACACTAGCAAGGAGGCTGCGCATCGACAGGTTGTCGGCTGTCCCGGTAGCGAGGATCGCGTCCACGGCGGCCGCCAGATCGTCGCTCCGGTAGAGCGCCGCGAGCGGCTGGGCGCGGCCCCCGTCCACGGCCACGAGCGATGCGTCCTCGTCGGCGGCGGCCTCGGCGAGCAGCACGTCGACGAGCTCGGCGACGCGCGGCATGTCACAGGCGACGACGGCGCACCAGGGCGCCCGTCGGCGGCCCGCCCCCGTCCGGAACCCGGCCACGAGGGCGGCTGCGGGTCCGGTGAAGGCCGGCTCCTCACGCACGAACGACGGCGCACCCGGCATCGCGCGCCCGCCGTCGGCCCGGGGGTCGGGCCCCACGACCACCATCTGCCCGGCGTCGGCGAGCGCGGCGCACGTCCGCTCCAGCAGGGTCACTCCCTCCACGACCAGCCCGGCTTTCGGGACACCGCCGAGGCGGGAGGACCGCCCCCCGGCGAGGATCACGGCGTCGAACCGAGGGCGGTCCCCTCCGGTCCTCACGCGGCGGTCTCCGTGAGGAACTCGCTCCACTGCGGCGCGGGCCTCTCCAGTTCGCGGATCTGCCACTGGGGTCCGCGGGGCGGGCGCGGGACGACCCTCAGGGTCCAGCCGAGGCTGGCGAGGGTCTTGTTCCCCTTGGCGTTGTTGCATCTCAGGCAGCAGGCCACGAGGTTCTCCCAGGTGTCGCCGCCGCCCCTCGACCTCGGCATCACGTGGTCGATGGTGGACGCCGCCTTCCCGCAGTAGGCGCACAGGTGGTTGTCACGGCGCAGTACTCCTCGCCTCGTCGCCGCGAAGTCCTGGCGATAGGGGACCTTCACGTATCTGTTGAGCAGGATCACCGAGGGCCTTCCGAAGACGTCCGCAGGACCGACCACCGGGTCGTCGTCCTCTGCCACGACGCTCGCCTTCCCCGTCAGGACAAGGACCAGCGCCCGGCGGAAGGTGACGACCGCCAGCGGTTCATATCCTGCATTCAGAACGAGAGTGCGCATGCGCCTTGCCCCATTGCTGACCTGGTCCCGCAACCGGTTGCTGTCCCGGGCATCGGGAGAAGTGCTTCGGATGGACACTGCAAGGGTAAGCCGCACCCGGCCGTCCGCGGAACGCCGGGCCGGCGATGTGCGGGCTCCTGCTTCTGCTACCTCCGGTGGGAGCCGAACGGCAGGAGGACCGGCACGTGTGCCGGTCCTCCTGCATCCACAGCCGTTCGGGTCAGCCGCCCACGCGGATGTACACGCCGCCGGAGCCGAGCTCGGCCGGAGCGATGACCGTGGTGTTGCCGTTGAATCCGCCGTGGACGGCCTGGCCGCCGCCGATGTACACCGCGATGTGGGCCTTGCCCATGCCGCCGTCGGCGTAGTAGATCAGGTCACCGGGGATGGCCTCGCCGGCACTCACCGTGCGGCCGAGGGACAGGTACCCGGCCGGCCAGCCGTGGAAGTTGATCCCGGCCGCGGCGAGGGAGTTGCTTGCGAGGCGCGTGCAGTCCTGCATGACGCCGAGCTGGCCCTTGGCCGCGGCGGCGATGGTCGCTGCCACACCGGAGGAGGGTGCGGGCGCCGGAGCCGGTGCCGGTGCCGGTGCGGGTGCGGGCGCCGGAGCACCCGCCGCCGCGCGTGTCTCCGCGACGGGCGCGGCCGGCGCTTCGATCGGGGCTGCCACAGCGGGAGCCATGATTGCAGCAGGTGCTGCGACAGCAGGCGCCACGGCCACGGGGGCTTCGACAACCGGCGCCTCAGCGACGGGTGCCTCGACGACGGGAGCCTCGACGACGGGAGCCTCGACAGGAGCCTTCTCGACGACGGGGGCCTTCTCGACGACGACCGGCTTGGCCTTCACCTTGACCGGGGTCATGGCGAAGGACACGACGGTCTTGTCCGAGGCGACGACGGGCGCGCGGGAGGAGGTCAGGGCCACGGTGGACGCCCGGACCTCACGCTGGGGCTGGAGGTCCGCCGCGTTGGCAGCGACCCCGCTGGTCAGGACGAGCCCGGAGGCCGCCGCGAAGACGGCCGCCTGTCGGCCCATCCCGCCCGCCTGGGTGGACACGGTCCGTGCGAGGACGGCGAAGGCCGCAGCGTTGCCGGCGTCGTCGCGGTGGCGGGCGGGGGCAGGGCGGAAGGACATGAGTGATGACATGAGGGTGTTCTCCGAGTGTGGGGGGGCTAGCGGACGCGGACGAAGCCGGCGCCGGGAAGGTCTGAGAGGTTGTGCAGGCCGGTGTTCATGCCGTTGAGGCCGCCACTGACGACCTGGCCGTTCCCGACGTAGATCGCGACATGGCCGCCCGTGATCACGAGGTCACCGGGAGCGGGCGATCCGACGACGGCGCCGAACTGGAAGAACTGGCCGGGAGCGAGGTCGCCCACGGACTTGCCGACCGAGCGCAGGGCCTTCTCGACCATGGCGGTGCAGTCCTGCGCGACGCCGATCTGCGAGTACGCCGAACCGACCAGGCCGGCGGCGACGCCGGAGGACGGGGCGGGAGCCGGCCTCCGGGCGGCGGGCACCGCAGCGACGGGGGCCGGCGCGCCCACGGCAGCGGGAGCGACGGCAGCGGGGGCTGCGACGACGGGAGCGACGGCAGCCGGGGCAGCGGGGGCCGGTGCGACCACGGCAACGGGGGCGACGGCGGCGGTCGGTGCCACCACGGGAGCAGCCTCGACCGGGGCGACGGCGGCAGCGGGCGGGGCCGGGACGGCGACCGGCGGAACCTCCACGGGAGCCTCCTCGATGGCCGGGGCCTCGACGGGCTTCGGGGCGGCCTCCACCTCGACGGCGACGCGGTCGAAGGACACCGTCGCCGTGGCCGGCACGGTGACCGCGGCCGTCACCACACGATCGATGCTCAGGGTCGCGGAGGACTGCACCTCGCGCTCTGCCCCTGCGGTCCCGTGGGCCGGCAGACCGGCGGTGAGGACGAGGCCTGACGCTGCGACGATGACGGCGGCCTGGCGACCGACGGATCCGGCATTGGATGCGACGGCGGCGGACAGACCGGTCAGCGGACTGATGTTCCGGGGCGCGCGGTGGCGGCCCGGCGAAGAGCTGATGGACACGTTGGAGACCTCTCCCAACGCCTGCGAGGTGAGCTGTCGGATTCGGATGGGAGTCACCCGGCCGCTGCGTGAACAGCGACTTAACCCCAAGGATCTCTTCTCAGAGACCCAGAATTGGTTCCCCCGCCTCTGCCATGCGATGGTGCGGACGAACCTCCGGCAATGGCAGAGCTAGGCGATTTGCAGGAGGGTGCTGGATCCAGAGCGAGCCCGGCACATTTCGAACGCTACAACACACCACGAGATATGTCACATTCCGATCACGGAACGGTGTGTTTCTGGTGACGAAGGTCTCGGGAGGCGGTCAGTCCCCGACGGAGACGAAGACGTGCGAGGCGACCTCGGGCGGCAGTTCGAGGGCACCTTCGACACCGGGGACGCGCACGGAGACGTACCCTCCCACCGATTCGAGACTGAGCCGTGCGCCCGGGCGCAGCCCGCCCTCGTCGAGCTGGGTGAGGAGTTCGGGGTCCACCTGGATGGGTTCGGCGAGGCGCGCGAGCGTGACCAGGCTGCCGGGCGTGTAAGTGGCCATCGCGGACAGCAGCGTGACCACGCCGTCCGTGAACAGCTCCGATTCCACGCCGCCGATGGCCGCCAGGCCGGGGATCGGGTTGCCGTAGGGAGAGTCCGAGGGCTTGCCGAGGAGCTCGTACAGTCGGCGCTCCACGCGCTCGCTCATGACGTGCTCCCAGCGGCATGCCTCGTCGTGCACGTATGCCCAGTCGAGTCCGATCACGTCGCTCAGGAGGCGCTCCGCGAGACGGTGCTTCCTCATCACGCCGGTGGCGCGGCGCCGGCCGGTCTCGGTGAGCTCGAGGTGCCTGTCACCGGAGACGACCACGAGGCCGTCGCGTTCCATCCGGCCGATGGTCTGGGACACGGTGGGGCCGGAGTGGCGCAGCCGCTCGGCGATGCGCGCACGGAGCGCGACGATGTTCTCTTCCTCGAGCTCAAGGATGGTCCGCAGGTACATCTCGGTGGTGTCGATGAGGTCCGTCATGCGGTTCAGCTCCTTGGTGCGGTGCGGGTGCGCGGCTGGACTGCCTCACGCCGGTGAGGGGTGCGGCCATCGGCCCGGTTCCGCCCCACGCCTCCCAAGGTTAACGCATGGCATCACGGGCCCGGCAATCCTGGGGCCGGCCGTGCCCGGGCTGCCGAAGCGTCCTCCCCGGGGGCGTTAACAAATGGAGGGCCATCGGCCGCTGGGGCAGAATTGAGGTCTGCACCCCCGTCCCAGAGTTGGAGCCCCCTTGAGCGAATCATCCCGCATCCCCGCACACCTCCTCCCCTCGGACGGCCGCTTCGGTGCAGGTCCGTCGAAGGTCCGGAGCGGTCAGGTCGACGCCCTCGTCGCGGCCGGCACCTCCCTCCTGGGGACCTCCCACCGCCAGGCCCCGGTCCGCGACCTCGTGGGGCGCGTCCGCGAAGGGCTCCGCGCCTTCTTCGCCGCCCCCGACGGGTACGAGGTGGTCCTCGGTGTGGGCGGCTCGACGGCCTTCTGGGACGTCGCCACGTTCGGGCTCGTCGACCGGAGGGCCCAGCACCTCTCCTTCGGGGAGTTCGGTTCCAAGTTCGCGTCCGCCACGAACAAGGCACCGTTCCTCGACGCCTCCAGCGTCCTCACGAGTGAGCCGGGCACCCGGCCGGAGGCGACGGCGGAGGCCGGCGTCGATTTCTATGCCTGGCCGCAGAACGAGACCTCCACCGGCGTTGCAGCACCCGTCCGGCGGGTCGAGGGCGCCGACGACGGAGCCCTCGTCGTCGTCGATGCCACCTCCGCAGCGGGCGGGCTCGACGTCGACGTCTCCCAGGCGGACGTCTACTACTTCGCGCCGCAGAAGAACTTCGCCTCGGACGGCGGCCTGTGGCTCGGCCTGTTCTCCCCCGCCGCGCTGGAGCGCGCGGCGCGCATCGCCGCCGGTGACCGCTGGATCCCGGATTTCCTCGACCTGCAGACGGCTATCGACAACTCGCGCCTCAACCAGACCTACAACACGCCGTCGCTCTCGACGCTCGTGACGCTGGAGGCCCAGGTGCAGTGGCTCAATGCGCAGGGTGGCCTGCCCTTCGCGGCGGCCCGGACTGCGGACTCGGCGGGGCGGCTGTACCGCTGGGCGGAGGCCTCCCCCGTGGCGCGCCCCTACGTGACCCGTCCCGAGGACCGCTCGAACGTGATCGTCACGGTGGACTTCGACGAGGCGGTGGACGCGGCCCGGATCGCCGCCATCCTGCGCGCCAACGGGGTCGTCGACGTCGAGCCGTACCGGAAGCTGGGGCGCAACCAGCTCCGCGTGGCCACCTTCGTGGCCATCGAGCCCGACGACATCTCGGCCCTCATCGGCTGCATCGACCACGTGGTCGAGAACCTCCTGTAGGTCCGTACATCCGGGGATCCGGTCCGCCGCGCCGACCCCCGCAGGCGGGCCTGCTCCGCGGTGCCCCCCCTACGGCGTGGGGTCGGACGCTCCGGCCTCGTGGTCGATGCGCAGGCGCCTCGGCGCCGAGCGGTCGTAGCGCAGCCGCACGTCGTGGTAACGCCATGCCCAGAAGATTCCCACCCCGGCGGCGATCAGCCCGGACGCCGCCGCGACCCCGAGGCTCCACCGCGGGCCGAACATGTCCGAGACCCACCCCACCACCGGCGCTCCGAGCGGCGTCCCCCCGAGGAAGATGGCGAAGTACAGGGCCATGACGCGCCCGCGCATGGCCGGCTCCGTGGTGGTCTGCACGTAGGCGTTGGCGCTGGTCATGAGCGTGAGTGCGAACAGGCCCACGGGCACGAGCGCCAGCCCGAAGAGCCACAGGGTGGGGGCCAGGGCGGCCAGCGCGCACGCGATCCCGAAGGCCGCCGAGGCGCCGAAGATGAATCGCAGGCGCGGCCTGTCGCGCCGCGCGGAGAGCAGCGCGCCCGCGACGGAGCCCACCGCCATCACCGAGGACAGCACGCCGAAGACCCCTGCGCCCTGGCCGAACTCGGTGCGCGCCATCGCGGCGATGAACACCGCGAAGTTCAGTCCGAAAGTGCCGACGATGAAGATCGCGAGCATCACGATCATGAGGTCCGGCCGGTGCCGCACGTAGCGGAAGCCCGCCCTGATGCGCCCCTTGCCCGGCACCGGCCGCGGTTGCGCGTTCAGTTCCGAGCTGCGCATCGCCAGCAGCACGTAGACCATCGCACCGAACGTCAGCGCGTTGATCATGAACACCCAGCCGGGCCCTACGCCCGCGGTCAGCAGTCCTGCGATGGCGGGACCGACGAGGCGTGCCCCGTTGAAGGAGGCGCTATTGAGCGCCACGGCGTTGGGGAGGTAGTCGTCGCGCACGAGGTCGGACACGAACGCCTGCCGGGCGGGGGCGTCGAAGGCCGAGACGACGCCGAGCGCGAGGGCGAAGGCGTAGACGTGCCAGAGGGCGGCGACGTCCAGGAGGACCATCAGTCCGAGGCCGACGCCCAGCAGCGCCATGGCCACCTGCGTGGTGACGAGGAGCTTCCGCCGGTCGACGGTGTCCGCGATGAGGCCCGCCCACGGGGCGATGACGAGTTGGGGCCCCAGCTGCAGGGCCATGACGATGCCGAGCGCCGACGCGTTCTGCTCGGTCAGGATGTCGTAGACCAGCCAGTCCTGCGCGGTCCGCTGCATCCACGTGCCGATGTTGGAGACCAGCGCCCCGATGAACCAGAGCCTGTAGTTGTGGATACCGAGGGACCGGAAGGTGCTCACGCCCCTCCCCTTCCGCTCCGGCACCACACGTGGATCACTCGGCGTCGGGCCGTCCCGCGGCGGAGGCCTCCGGATCGTCCTCGCCGGCCACCGGGGTCCCGCCCGTATCGGCGGTGACGGCAGTGCCGGCCGCATCGGCGGTGCCGGACCCGTCGGCAGCACCTGTTCCGTCGGTCGCCCCGGAGCCTGCAGCAGCATCCGACGGCGACGCCTCGTCCTGCGGCGAGTCCTCGGGACGCACACGCTGGGACCAGGGCAGCCACTCGGGTGCCAGCAGGGAGGCCGGGGAGGGCAGCAGCCCCACCTCGCAGACCGTCACGTCCTTGCTCCGCGCCACGCGGGCCACGCTCGCGTACCACTGCCATCCGCCGTATCCGGGCACGAAGGCCTCGAACCGGTGGGTGACCAGGCGCTCTCCCTCGATCACGGCCGACACATGGCGTCCCACCTGCGCCTCGGGGGCGATCTCCAGCACTCCCTGACGCGCCCGCTCCACGGCGGCTTCGAGTACGGAGTCGGTCTTCGGGATGCGGCGGGTCACCCGGGGCTTGCGCGCGGCCTCGGCGACGGCGGGTACGTCGGTGCCCTCGGCGGTCGCTTCGATGTCGGTCGACGGCGCGCCGTCGACGGCGTCCAGGTTGCTCGGGGTCATGATCGAAGCCTACGCGTCGAGGTCGTCGGCAACCGCGCGCAGGACCGCCGCGACCTTCGCCGCGTGCGCCTTCTCCGGGTAGCGCCCCTTGCGGAGACCGTTGGAGACGCCGTCGAGCAGCTTGATGAGATCCTCCGTGATGACGGCCATGTCGTCGGCGCTCTTCCGGGTTGCCCTGGCGACGGAGGGAGGCTGCTCGAGGATACGCGCGGAGAGGGCCTGGGGGCCGCGACGCCCGTCGGCGACGCCGAACTCCAGCTTCGTGCCCACTTTGACCTCGGTCACGCCCGCCGGCAGGGCCGAGGCGTGCAGGAACACTTCCTTGCCGTCGTCCGTGGCCAGGAATCCGAATCCCTTGTCCGCGTCGAACCACTTCACTTTGCCGATGGGCACGTCGTCTACCTCTTCTTGGCTGTACCGGGCGGTGTCACCGGCGGCCCTGGCCCGGTCCACGCAGGCCGCCTGGCACCCAGGCGGACTGCTGCCGCCGGGAAGTCTGTGTCTCCTAGGGTATAGCGTCGTGAGCGGCCCGCCGCGGTTCTTGTAGTCTGGGACGGCTATGACCCCTGACGAACCGGCCACGAACCCCACCTCCGACCATCCCGGCGACGCAGCGGTGCCGGGCGGTGCACCCGGACGGTCGTCGCGGAGCCGGTTCCTGGTGATGGTCCTCGCGGTGGCCTTCGCCGGCGTCGGCCTGGTGTCCCTGGCGGCCATCCTGATGACGGCCTTCCTGCAGGGCAACGTATGGCCCGGCTTCGTGCTGGCCAGCTACTTCTGCCTCCCGATCGCGTTCCTCCTGATGGTCTCGCTGCTCGTCCGGTCCGTCATCTCCCGCCGGAACTCCTGAGACCACGACCGATCCGAGCGCTGCACGCCGTACGACGGGCGTCACAAGGCGCGCACCTGACCACGCGCCGTGTCAGCGGCGCCGGGTAATCTTGGGGTGATGTCCGCAATCCGAGCACTGGCCGATCAGCTGGCCCTCCGGAGCGATGACGACCTGCGCCGCCTCCTCACCGTCCGGCCCGACCTCATCCTTCCCCCGGTGCCGGACTTCGCCGCGCTCGCCGCCCGGGCGTCCTCGCGCACGAGCCTGCAGCGGGCACTGGACAACATCACGCGGCCCCAGCTCCAGGTCCTCGAGGCCCTCGTGGTCCTCACCGAGGACGACGGCGCCGCGGTGCCGTCCGCCCGTCTCGCCGCCGCCCTGTCGCAGGGAAGCACCGACGCCGTCGAGGCGTTCCTCGACGACCTCGCCCGGCGCGCCCTCGTCGTCGGGTCCGCGGCGGAGGGCTTCCTGCCCGTCGGAGCGATGGCCGACGCCGTGGCGCCCTACCCGGCGGGCCTCGGCCGCTCCTTCCGGACCCTCGCCCGCTCCATCCCGCGGTTCGGTCCCGCGCTCGTCCGCGCCGCCGCGGTCCTCGCCCCGGACTCCGGGCACGAGGCGGGAACGTCGGCCGCCGCCGCGCGGGTGCTGGATGGGGTGACTGCGGACCCGGAGGCCTGGGACCGGCTCATGGCCGGTGCCCCCGACGGCGTGGAGGCCCTGCTCGCCCGCCTCCGTGACACCCCGGTCGGTTCGACGGCGACCGGAGGTGCCGGCGGTGCCCCGCCTGCCGTGCAGTGGCTCCTGGACCGCTGCCTGCTGGCACCGCTGGACGCCCTCCACGTCGAGCTCCCCCGCGGCGTCGGCAGGGCCGTCCGCGGCCACGCCGTCTTCGCGTCCCTCGATCGGGACCCGCCGTCCACCGATGCGCGGACCACCCGGGCGACGCTGCGTGACAACGCGGCATTCGGCGCGATCGCGGAAACCCTGCGACAGGTGGGATCCCTGCTCGCGGTCGTCGCCGGCTCCCCCGTCTCCACCCTCCGCTCCGGCGGCGTGGGCGTGCGCGAGCTCCGGCGCGTCCGCGAGGCAGTGCACTGCAGCGACGGCGAGGCCGCCTGGCTGCTCGAACTCGCGGCCGCCGTCGGACTCCTCGTCCTCGATCCGGACGACTCCCGCTGGAAGACCGCCCAGCCCGATGCCTGGGAGACGCTGGACCGGGACGCCCAGTGGCAGCTGCTCGTCGAGGGATGGCTCGCCGTGGACCGCGCCCCGGCGCTCGTCGGATCGAAGCTGCCGGACGGCACCTCCGTCAACGCCCTCGCCGCGGAGGCGTCCCGGCCCGACGCCCCGATGGTGCGCCGGCGGCTCCTGTCCGTCGCCCTCGAACTGTCGGACACCCCCGCGGACGCGCCCGGCACGGTCGGGTCCGGAGCGGCCGGCACCGTCCGCGTCCTGACCGAGCAGGCCGTCGTCGGGCTCGCCACCTGGCACCAGCCGCGCCTGCACCGGCGCTTCTCCCGGCTCGTCCCCGGCATGCTGACGGAGGCCGCCGCGCTCGGGCTGACGGGCGGCGGCGCGCTCTCCGGGCCCGGCAGGCTCGTCGCCCAGGGCCGCTTCGGGGACGCCGCCCTCGGTGTGCGGGACGCCCTGCCGGCCCCTGTCTCCCATGTGGTGCTGCAGGCCGATCTCACCGCCGTCGCCCCCGGGTACCTGCAGCCCGCGGTCGCGCGCGGCCTCCTGCGCATGTCCACCCCCGAGGGTCAGGGACCGGCCACGACCTACCGTTTCTCCGCCGACTCCCTCCGTACCGCGCTCGACGCCGGGGAGGACGCCCCCTCCATCCTCGACTTCCTCCGCACGCACTCCGCGACGGAGATCCCGCAGGCCCTGACGTATCTCGTCGAGGACACCGCGTCCCGGTACGGCGGTCTCCGGGTGGGCCGGGCCGGCAGCTACCTGCGCACGGAGGACGACGCCGTCGCCGCCGCAGTCCTGGCGGACCCGCGCGCCGCGGTGCTCGGCATCGTGCAGATCGCACCGACCGTGCTGGTGTCCCCCGCCTCCGCCCAGGAGCTGACCGGTCTCCTGCGCGACCTCGGTTTCGCCCCGGCGTCGGACCCCGTGACCGCCGTCGGACCCACGCCCGCCGGGCCGGTCGAACCGTCCTCACCCGGCAGGGCGCCGGACCAGCTCCGGTCGCGGCTCAACCCGTGGTCCGTCGCCGAGGAGGAGATCACGGCGCAGCTGGCCGCCCTCCGCACCCCGGGCCCCGCGACCGCCGATCCGGCGGGGGCCGCCGACAGCGAGACGCTGCTCGGGCTGGAGACGCTCCGCGCGGCCATCCGGTCACGCAGCAGGATCCGCCTCGGCACCGCGGACAGCGAGGGGAATCACGTGCGCCAGGTCCTTGTTCCCCTCTCGGTGTCGGGAGGCCGCCTGCGGGTGTTCGATCCCGAGAACCAGGTGGAGAAAGTCGTGTCCGTACACCGCGTCATGGACGTGGAGATCCTCGAAGGGAGCGCCGCCGATGGTTGACGGGCCGCTGATCGTCCAGAGCGACAAGACCATCCTGCTCGAGGTGGACCACGAGCAGGCCACCGAGGCGCGCCACGCGATCGCCGCGTTCGCCGAACTCGAACGTGCGCCCGAGCACGTGCACAGCTACCGGCTCACGCCCCTCGGGCTGTGGAACGCCCGCGCCGCCGGACTCGACGCCGAGCACGTCCTCGACACCCTCCTGACGTACTCCCGCTTCCCGGTGCCGCATGCCCTCCTGATCGACATCGAGGACACGATGTCCCGCTACGGGCGCCTCCGACTCGAGAAGGACCCGCAGCACGGCCTCGTGCTGCGCACCACGGACTATCCCGTCCTCGAGGAGGTCCTGCACGCGAAGAAGATCCAGCCCCTCCTCGGGCCCAGGATCGACGACGAGACCGTCGTCGTGCACTCCTCCCAGCGCGGGCAGCTGAAGCAGCTGCTGCTGAAGCTCGGGTGGCCGGCGGAGGACTTCGCGGGCTATGTGGACGGGACACCGCACCCGATCGTGCTCGACGAGGACGGCTGGACGCTGCGCCCGTACCAGAAGCTCGCGGTCGAGAACTTCTGGTCGGGCGGCTCGGGTGTCGTCGTCCTGCCGTGCGGCGCGGGGAAGACCCTCGTGGGCGCCGCCGCCATGGCCACGAGCCAGACCACCACACTGATCCTCGTCACCAACACGGTGTCCGCGCGGCAGTGGAAGGACGAGCTGCTCAAGCGGACATCCCTGACGGAGGACGAGATCGGGGAGTACTCCGGGGCGGTGAAGCAGGTCCGCCCGGTGACGATCGCGACGTACCAGGTCCTCACGATGAAGCGCGGCGGCCTGTACCCGCACCTCGAGTTGCTCGACGCCAACGACTGGGGCCTGATCGTGTACGACGAGGTGCACCTCCTCCCGGCGCCGATCTTCAAGATGACCGCGGACCTGCAGGCCCGCCGGCGGCTCGGCCTCACCGCGACGCTCGTCCGGGAGGACGGCCGCGAGGGCGAGGTCTTCTCACTCATCGGGCCGAAGCGCTACGACGCGCCCTGGAAGGACATCGAGGCGCAGGGGTACATCGCCCCCGCGGACTGCGTGGAGGTGCGCGTCGACCTGCCGCGGGACGAGCGGGTCGCCTACGCGATGGCCGACGACGGCGACAAGTACCGCCTGTGCGCGACGTCGGACACCAAGTCCGACGTGGTGGAGAAGCTCGTCGCGGCGCACCGGGGCGAGCAGCTGCTCGTCATCGGCCAGTACATCGACCAGCTCGACGACCTCGCGGCGCGCCTCGACGCCCCCGTGATCAAGGGCGAGACCCCCGTGAAGGAGCGGCAGCGGCTTTTCGACGCCTTCCGGGCCGGGGAGATCACCGTGCTCGTGGTGTCGAAGGTGGCGAACTTCTCCATCGACCTCCCGGAGGCGTCCGTCGCGGTCCAGGTGTCCGGCTCGTTCGGGTCCCGCCAGGAGGAGGCCCAGCGCCTCGGACGGCTGCTGCGCCCGAAGGCGGACGGGCGGGCGGCCCGGTTCTACACCGTCGTGGCCCGTGACACCCTCGATCAGGACTTCGCGGCGAAGCGCCAGCGCTTCCTGGCCGAACAGGGCTATGCGTACCGTATCCTCGATGCGGCGGCCATCGGGGACAAGGAGCCCAGGGACTGACCAGCAGGCGTACAGGAGCAGTCCAGCCAACTCACAGGCGGAGTGCGGATACTGGGAGGGTGAAAAAAACGGTCCCCGAAGCGAAACTCCTGGTCGTCGACGACGAACCGAACATCCGTGAACTCCTCTCGACGTCGTTGCGCTTCGCCGGTTTCGACGTCGTCGCCGCCGCGAACGGCCGGGAAGCCCTTGCCGCCGCCGAGACGCACAATCCCGATCTCGCCGTGCTCGACGTCATGCTCCCCGACATGGACGGCTTCACCGTCACGCGGCGGCTCCGCGCCGCGGGACGCCACTTCCCCGTGGTCTTCCTGACGGCCCGGGACGACACCGACGACAAGGTCACGGGCCTCACGGTCGGCGGGGACGACTACGTGACGAAGCCGTTCAGCCTCGACGAGGTCGTCGCGCGCATCCGCGCCGTCCTGCGCCGCACGCACCCGCTCGAGGACGACGACGCCGTGATCCGCGTCGCCGACCTGGAACTCGACGACGACGCCCACGAGGTCCGGCGCAACGGGGAGACCATCGAGCTCTCCCCCACCGAGTTCAAGCTCCTGCGGTACCTCATGATGAACCCGAACCGCGTCCTGTCCAAGGCCCAGATCCTCGACCACGTCTGGGAGTACGACTTCAACGGCGACGCGTCGATCGTCGAGTCCTACATCTCCTACCTGCGGCGCAAGATCGACAGGAACCCCGACGCCGTCGCCCTGATCCAGACCAAGCGGGGCGTGGGCTATCTGCTGCGCACCGCTGACAAGCGGTAGCACCGGCGACTTGGTCAAGCGTTGGAACGCGGCGTCGCTCCGCTCGCAGCTCGTGGCGATCATCATGCTCCTGATGATCGTCACGGTGGGCATCACGGGCCTCGCCACCGTCTCCCTCCTGCGGGACGGCCTGGTGGACCGCGTCGACCAGGACCTGTGGAACAACGCCAGGACCGTCGCGAACGACATCTACTCCACCGAGCCCCAGGCGGACGGCGCCGTGCTGAGGTACTACGCCGCGCTGCTGGACAGCGACGGCGGCGTGGTGGTGGCCAACCAGTCCGACGACGCCCTCGACGTACCGGACCTTGGGGGCATGACGCAGGAACGCATCATCGACCTCGACGGCGCCGGCTTCGACGTGCCCAGCACCGACGCCGACAGCCAGGGGTGGCGCGTGCGGATCTTCAGGTTCGCGAACACCGACGGGTACCTCGCGATCGCCTCCCGCCTGAACACGGTGAACGAATCGGTGCAGGAGGCGAAGGAGATCATCTTCACCTCCGGCCTCGTCACGACGGCCCTCGCCTCGCTCATCGCCTTCGTGACGGTGACGCGGCAGTTCGCACCACTCGCCCGGGTGGAGCGGACGGCGGCGGCGATCGCCACCGGCGACCTCTCCCGCCGCGTCGCCGTCGAACGCCCCGCGTCGGAGATCGGGCGGCTCTCCCGGTCCCTCAACGCGATGCTCGCGCACATCGAGCGGGCCTTCGCCGCCCGCACCGCGTCGGAGACCAAGATGCGGCGGTTCGTCGCCGACGCGTCCCACGAGTTGAGGACACCGCTCGTCACCATCCGCGGCTACTCGGAGCTGTACCGGCACGGCGCCCTGCAGAAGGACGAGGACGTCGCGGCCGCGATGGGCCGGATCGAGAGCGAGGCGATCCGCATGGGCCAGCTGGTCGAGGACCTGCTGACGCTCGCGCGGATCGACGAGCAGCGCCGGCCCGACGTGAAGCCCGTGGACCTCACGGTGCTCGGACATGACGCCGCCTTCGACGCGCGGGCTACCGCCCCGGATCGCACCATCACCGTCATCGGGCTCGACGGCGGCAGCCCCCGGTCCGCCCCCACCCGCGGGGACGAGGCCCGGCTCCGCCAGGTGGTCGCGAACCTCATGACCAATGCGCTGCGGTACACGCCCGCCGGTTCGCCGATCGAGATCGCGGTCGGCGTCGCTCCCGTCCTGCACGGCCACAGCGATTCCGTCCTCGAGGTGCGCGACCACGGTCCCGGCATCTCGGAGGACGACGCCGCCAAGGTCTTCGAGCGCTTCTACCGCGCGGACACCTCCCGGCACCGCGAGACCGGGGGCACGGGCCTCGGCCTCGCGATCGTCGCCGCGCTGGTGGCCCAGCACGACGGCACGGTCAGGCTCGAGGAGACCCCGGGCGGGGGCGCTACCCTGTCGATCCGGCTTCCGCACGTCCCCCTCGACGGGGACCTCACCGATGAGGGAGCGCCGGAGCAGGACGCCGCGACCGGTGAGGCGGTGACGGACGCGCCCCGGGACCCGGGCTCGGACCAGCACCCGGCCGTCCCGGACGGCCTCACCCCGCCCCAGGCCCCGCCTACGAAGCCCGTTGTCCACAAACGCCGGGACGCCCGCTGATCGTCCCGGTGCGTGCCCTAGCGTCGAGCGCGTCAAGGAAGCGCGAGCACAGGAGGACGGAATGGCATTCTTCAACGTGGACACCGACAGCCTGGCGGCCAAGAGCAGCCAGGTACAGGGCACCATCGGGAGGCTGCAGGCGGAGGTGAACTCCATGCAGGCCGGGCTCCGCGAACTGGAGGGACTCTGGACGGGGCAGGCGGCCACCAATTTCCAGCAACTCATCCTGCAGTGGCGGGCCACGCAGCAGCAGGTCGAGGAGTCGCTGACCGGCATCAATGCAGCCCTGAACGTCGCCACCCAGCAGTACGCCGATGCCGAGCAGAGCAACGCGCGGATGTTCATGAGCTGAGCCGGGCACTGCCGGGGCGCATGCGAAGGGCGGCACCCCTGTCCGGGAGTGCCGCCCTCCGTGCGTGCTGTGCGCGGGAGCCGCGCAGGCGGTGGGGCTAGAAGCCGCCCATGCCGCCCATGCCGCCCATGTCGTCGCCGCCGCCGGCAGGAGCTGCCTTCTCCGGCTTGTCGGCCACGACGGCCTCGGTTGTGAGGAACAGGCCTGCGATCGACGCTGCGTTCTGCAGGGCCGAGCGGGTGACCTTCACGGGATCGTTCACCCCGGCGGCGAGGAGGTCCTCGTACACGCCGGTAGCAGCGTTCAGGCCGTGGCCTGCAGGCAGGCCACGGACCTTGTCGACCACGACGCCGGGCTCGAGGCCGGCGTTGAAGGCGATCTGCTTGAGCGGTGCGTCGATGGCGACGCGGACGATGTTCGCGCCCGTCGCCTCGTCGCCCGTGAGCTTGAGGTTGGCGAACGCCTTGGCGCCGGCCTGGATGAGGGCCACGCCACCACCGGCGACGATGCCTTCCTCGACGGCAGCCTTCGCGTTGCGGACGGCGTCCTCGATGCGGTGCTTGCGCTCCTTGAGCTCGACCTCCGTTGCGGCGCCGGCCTTGATGACTGCAACGCCGCCGGCCAGCTTGGCCAGGCGTTCCTGCAGCTTCTCGCGGTCGTAGTCGGAGTCGGAGTTGTCGATCTCGGCGCGGATCTGCGCCACGCGTCCGGCGATGGCGTCGGCGTCGCCGGCACCCTCGACGATGGTGGTCTCGTCCTTGGTCACGACGACCTTGCGGGCGGTACCGAGCAGGTCGAGGGTAGCGGTCTCGAGCTTGAGGCCGACCTCCTCGGCGATGACCTGGCCACCGGTGAGGATGGCGATGTCGGCGAGCTGCGCCTTGCGACGGTCACCGAAGCCCGGAGCCTTGACGGCGACGGACTTGAAGGTGCCGCGGATCTTGTTGACCACGAGGGTCGCGAGGGCTTCGCCTTCGATGTCCTCGGCGATGATGAGCAGGGGCTTGCCCGACTGCATGACCTTCTCGAGGACTGCGACGAGATCCTTCACGTTGCTGATCTTCGAGTTCACGATCAGGACGTAGGGGTCCTCGAGGACCGTCTCCTGGCGCTCTGCGTCGGTGACGAAGTAGCCCGAGATGTAGCCCTTGTCGAAGCGCATGCCCTCGGTGAGTTCGAGCTCCAACCCGAAGGTGTTGGACTCCTCGACCGTGATGACGCCTTCCTTGCCCACCTTGTCCAGGGCTTCGGCGATGAGGGCGCCGATCTCGTCGTCACCGGCGGAGATGGAGGCCGTGGCAGCGATCTCCTCCTTGGTCTCGATCTCCTTGGCGGAGGCGAGCAGTTCCTCGGTGACGGCCTGGACGGCCTTCTCGATGCCGCGCTTGAGGCTCAGGGGGTCGGCGCCGGCTGCGACGTTGCGCAGGCCTTCCTTGACCAGGGCCTGGGCGAGCACGGTGGCGGTGGTGGTTCCGTCGCCTGCGACGTCGTCCGTCTTCTTGGCGACCTCCTTGACGAGCTCGGCACCGATCTTCTCGAACGGGTCGTCGAGTTCGATCTCCTTGGCGATGGACACGCCGTCGTTCGTGATGGTGGGGGCACCCCACTTCTTCTCGAGCACGACGTTGCGGCCACGAGGGCCGAGGGTCACCTTGACGGCGTCAGCGAGGATGTTGAGGCCCCGCTCGAGGCCGCGGCGGGCCTCTTCATCAAAAGAAATGATCTTGGCCATACGGCTTAGGTCCTTTCGGGACGGTTGCATTTCAGCATGTGAATGCTTGCCTGCGTGTGGTGCCCGCGACGGCCGGATGGAGCCGGAACGATCTCTTTCACGTTCCTGCTCCACCCCCACCACAGAGGTTTGCCTGCTTCACGCGCCACGCACAGTCTTAGCAGTCTGCGCGCGCGAGTGCTAACTCAATAATTAGCACTCCCACCCTATGAGTGCAACCCGCCTGGGCCACCCGGTGGGGGTCGTCACGCCGTCCGGCCGGTGATGTCCTGATGCCGTGGTGCGGACATCCGCAAGGGCACAGGTCGAGCGGACCACGTGTCCGGGGAGGCACAGTGTCGTCGTCAGCAGGCGGTCCGGACCCTGAGGAGTCCGCCGCGCAGGAGGGACCGACGCGCCGGCAGGTCGGGCGCCGAACGGCCCCGACCGCTGTGCCCCGACCCGACGGTGTCGTCGGCGGGCCGGCCTCCGGTGCTGCCCGGCGGACGCTGCCCCAGACGCCCTGCAGGGTCCGCCGGCTACTGGAACTCGGGGCCGAGGACCACCGAGATGGCCGGCGAGATACCGACGCTCTCGACGAGATTCGCGATGTCGAGGTCCGCGGCCACGGCTTCCGCGTCGGTACGCTGCTCCTCGCCGTTGTAGAAGACCACGGAAGCGTCCACGGGGACACCGGCCCAGTTCCCGGGGAGGGCGGACGTCCATCCGGCCGAAGCAAGCCGACCGGCCGCCACGGCCGCCAGGCCCGGCGTCCCCGTGCCGTTGAGGACGTTGACGGTCTGGGCCCGGTCCGCGGCATCCGCGCCCTCGGAGGCGTCCGCGGACGCGCCGTCGGTCGCGGTCCCGCCCGGCCCGCTCGTGGCTCCGGCAGATGCGGTGCCCGAGGGTTCCGACGTCGCGGAGGCCCCGGGGCTCGACCTCGGCGTCACGCCGGCGTCGGCCGCTCCCGTGAAGCCGAGGCGGGGCAGAAGGAAGAACGACCCCAGACCGACCAGGAGCGCCAGGACCCCCGCGGCGATCTTGAGGGCGAGGCCGTTGGACCGTGCCGTGATGATCCGCTCGCGGTGGACTCCCTGGCGCGCGGACGATGCCGGGACGCGGTCGAACTCGTCCCGTGGGTGATCAGTCATGGATGGGGGTGGTCCTTCGCTCGTCGAGAATGGCGGGACGTGCTAGATGTCCGCGCCGAGCCGGCGGGCCGAGCGTGCCTTCTGCCGGGTGGACCGGAGGCGCCTCAGCCTCTTGACGAGCATCGGATCGTGGGCGAGGGCCGCTTCGGTGTCGATGAGGGCGTTGAGCGCCTGGTAGTAGTGCGTGGCGGACAGGCCGAAGAGATCCCGGATGGCCTGCTCCTTGGCGCCGGAGTACTTCCACCATTCGCGTTCGAGGGCGAGCATCCGCTGCTCGCGGTCGCCCAGGGCCAGCCGGTCGTCCGTCCCGGACGTCGCGTCATCCGAATGCCGCTGTGGCTCGGCCATCTCTTCTGTGCCTTCCGTCAGCGGTCATAACTGTCATCCCATGATAATCGGGAATGACAACACTGTCATTCGGACGATATGATCCGGCTGCCCGGGCGAGAATGGGGTCATGACCTCCGCCGAACCCACCCTGTTCGACCTGCCGGACACGCCTGCGGGCGGCCGCGGGACCGGCACCGCGGAACCCCGGACCGACGGGCACCCGGCCCCGAACCCCTCGGTCTTCCCCTTCGCCGCCCCGGCCCGGATCGAGGACCTCGTTCCCGCCGACTGGGCGGCCGCGCTCAAGCCGGTGGAGCCCGTCCTCCACCGCCTCGCGGTGTCCCTGGCGGAGGACCTCGACAGCGGACGCCGGGTCCTGCCCGATGCCACCCGGATCCTCCGGGCCTTCACCACACCGCTGGACGGCGTCCGGGTGGTTCTCGTGGGGCAGGACCCGTACCCCACGGTCGGGCACGCCGTCGGGCTCAGCTTCGCCGTCGATCCGCGGACCCGGCCGATCCCCCGCAGCCTGGCGAACATCTACCGTGAACTCGCCTCCGACGTGGGCGCGCAGCCGCCCGCATCGGGCGATCTGTCCAGCTGGGCCGAGCAGGGTGTCCTCCTGCTCAACCGTGTGCTGACGGTCCGCGCCGGCGAGGCGGCGTCGCACCGGGGGTTGGGGTGGGAGGAGGTGACCGACGCCGCCATCCGCGCCCTCGTGGCGCGGGGCGGGCCGCTCGTGGCCATCCTGTGGGGCAAGGACGCACTCCGCCTCAAGCCGCTGCTCGGCCCGACGCCGACGGTCGAGTCGGTGCACCCCAGCCCGCTCTCTGCCTCCCGCGGGTTCTTCGGCTCCCGGCCCTTCACCCGCGCCAACGAACTCCTGACCCGGCAGGGCGCCGACCCCATCGACTGGACGCACACGGCGGGCCGGACCGGCTGACGCGGCCCCGCGGGGCGACGGCGTCGCCGCGCGGCATCCCGAGGTGTGCGGCTATCGCCGCCGGTTCCGCTGCCGCTCGTCGGAGCTGAGCTTCCGCGTGAACGGCCGCGCCAGGTTGTCGCCGAGGACCACGCCCGCCGCGATCGCCAGTACGACCGTCAGGGCGTTGAAGAGGCCGAGCGCGCCGTCGGAGACGATCTCCGACTCGATGGTGAGCATGTACATCGAGCGGAAGATGGACAGCCCGGGGTAGAGGAACAGCACCGCGGGAACCGCGACCACGAGCTGGGGGGCACCCAGGCGGAGGGCGACGACGCGCGAGAGTCCACCGATCAGGACGGCGGCGAGGGCCGGCGCCAACCGGTACCCGACGCCCGCCGCGACGGCACTGATCATCAGGAGATACCCGGCGACGGCGACGAGCGACGTGGGGAGCACGAGCTTCACGTCGGTCTGCTCGGCGATGCAGATCATGGCCACGGCGATGAGGACGAGCACCGCGACCAGCGGCCACGGGTACTGGCTGCCGGACGATTCGAACACCTCGAGTTCGGGGATCCCGATCGCTGATCCGGCCACGAGCGCGACGGCGATCCCGGCCACGAGCGCCGCGAAGACGAGGATCGCGGAGAGGTACCTGCCTGCGGCCGTGACCGGGAACCCGTTGATGGCGTCCTGTGTGGCCGAGACGAGCCGACCCGTCGGCAGGAGCAGCAGGATGCCGCCCACCACCACCAGCGCCGGCGTGATGGGCACCTCGAGCCACCAGAACAGCATCGCGATCAGGGTGATCAGCGCGGCAGAGGTGGCGACGGAGAAGAACTCCGGGACGCGCCACTCCCCCAGCTTGCGGCTGACGAGGTCGACGAGGATGCAACTGATGAAGCCGACCAGCGAGCCGAGCAGGGTCCCGCCGACGAAGGCCACGATGGCGGCGGAGAAGATGCCGAAGGCGGCGGTCACCATCCAGCGGGGGAAGGGCTTGGGCCGGTGGGTGATCTCGTCGAGTCGCTGGGCGGCCTCGGTCCGGGAGACCCCGCCGTCGGCGATGTCCGAGACGAGCCGATGGATGGCCGTGAGGCCTGCGTAGTTGTTCGTCCACGAACGGACCACCCGCAGCACCGTCGTCGGCGTCTGGTCCTTCGCGGAGTAGTTGATGATCACGGACTGGTTGGTGATGTCCACCTCGATGTGGTCGAGGCCGAACGCAGCGGTGACGGCGATGATGCTCGTCTCCACCTCCAGGGCGCCCGCGCCGTACCGGAACATGGTCTCGGCGAGGTTCAGGGCGAAATCGAGGGCCTTGCGGGCACCGGCGTCGGGGCCCCCGACCTGGATCATCGGGTTCGCGTAGGGGCTGCCGGCGAGCCGCTCCACGATGCTCATCGCCTGGGTGGGTGGAGCTTCGCCCTGCACGAGGCGGCGGAGCACGTTCCGAGCCGCTGCGTTGGACCGGCTCGACGACGGCACGCTCCGCGGTGTCGTCGGAAGCGCGTCCGTGGGGCTCGCGGCGGGCTGCCGCTGGCGGGACGACCGGGGGACCCTCGGTTCCGACGCCGGGCGCTTCGGTGGAGCCCCGGCCCTGGCGCCCTTCCTGACGGCACCTCCCTTGCCCGCCGCCAGCTGACGCTTCTCGTCGTCGGACGGGTCGAACGGGCGTTGGATCACCGGGAGTGCCTCCGCCACGGGCGACGGATCAGGGGGCAGGAGCCCGTCCGCCGGGGTCGAACCGTCTGTCACAGCGGCCTTTCATGCGTCGATCACAGCGCCCTCTGCGGGCCCTTGCTCAGTAGAACGGCTGATGCGTGCGTCGCCAGTGGATCTGGCGCGCCACACGCTCCGCGATCGTGTTCCACACACGATATTTCCAGCCGCTGACCACGAGGTCGTAACAACCGGCGAAATCCGTCACCGTCTTGGTGAAACTCGTCTTGAACAGCCCGAGGCCGTGGAACGGGTGGTCCTTGTCCTTCAACCGGTCGCCCGGCGGGGTGCCGCAGAAGTCGTACTCGACGATCCCGAACTCGTCCTTGAGATCGGTGATGGCCCGCCACTGCACGAGATGCGAGTCCCCGTACTGGGTCCTCCCCGGTCGGGACCCGCCGTCCTTGTAGGTGCCCTTGGTGCCGTAGTTGACCACGAAGGCACCGACCGAGGGCTGCCCGTCCTCGTACACGAAGTAGAAGCGGCCCTGCCCTGCGTCGACGAAGTTCTGCCAGAAGCGGCTGTAGTACTCGAACGAGCGCATCCGGGCGGTCGAGCGATCCTCGATGTGCGCCATGAGCGAGTACATGGCCTCGAAGGTCTCCTGCGTCGGCTCCATGCGCCGGACCTCGACGCCCTCCCGGATGGCCCTGCGGATCGCGTTGCGACCGCGTGAGTGGAGGTTCCGCAGCAGCTGGTTCGCGTCCGGGGTGGTGTCCAGCAGCGCCGTGCTGTCGTTGGGCTGCAGGTTGAAGGTCTTGACGAGCCCCGTCGACTGCAAGGCCTCCCGCACCTCCGGACCGTCCACGAGGTCCGGTTCCACCTTGATCGCGAAGACGTTGTGCCCCTCCCTGCGGGCGAGGTCGGCGACGGCGCGCGCCGCAGCGGGCACGTGGGCGGCGTCGGTGACCGCGGGGCCCTTGATCAGGTACCACAGCGCCCCGATGACGGGGACCTTCTTCTCCAGGACGAGATTGTGCGTGGTGTATCCGGGGCCTTCGAGGACCACGAATCGCGGCCGCCAGCCGTGGTGGGACTTCACCTCCGCGAACGCGAAGGAGGAGAGGATGTTGCCCCCGCCCGGGTTCGTCATCACGAGGGAGTCCCAGTCCCGCTGCTCCGTTCCGGTGGCGAAACGAGCGCTGAAGTCGGCCAAGATTCCTCATTCACTGGTGGTGGCAACCGAAGGACGGGCTCAAGTCTAGCGGCTGCGCATCACCCCTCCGCGTCGTGTGACGCATTGGTTGCCTGAGGAACCGGACTTCCTGTACTCGCAGGGTCCGGGTGGTTAGCATCGGCGATATGGACTTCAGATACCTCGGCAACAGCGGCTTCAAGATCTCGGAAATCACCTACGGCAACTGGCTCACCCACGGATCGCAGGTGGAGAACGACGTCGCCACCCGGTGCGTGCGCGCAGCGCTCGACGTCGGCATCACCACCTTCGACACCGCGGACGTGTACGCGAACACCGCGGCGGAGACGGTCCTCGGCGAAGCACTCAAGGGCGAGCGGCGCCAGTCGCTCGAGATCTTCACGAAGGTCTGGGGCCCCACCGGCCCCAAGGGACACAACGACGTCGGGCTGTCCCGCAAGCACATCATGGAATCGATCGACGGATCGCTGCAGCGCCTGCAGACCGACTACGTGGACCTCTACCAGGCACACAGGTACGACTACGAGACGCCCCTCGAGGAGACGATGCAGGCGTTCGCGGACATCGTGCGCCAGGGCAAGGCCCTGTACATCGGCGTCAGTGAGTGGACGGCCCAGCAGATCCGTGACGGCCACGCCCTCGCGAAGGACCTCGGCTTCCAGCTCATCTCCAACCAGCCCCAGTACTCGATGCTGTGGCGTGTCATCGAGGGCGACGTCGTCCCCACCTCCGAGGAGCTCGGGCTGTCGCAGATCGTCTGGTCACCCGTCGCGCAGGGCGTGCTGACCGGCAAGTACACGCCGGGTGCTCAGCCCGAGCAGGGTACGCGGGCCTCGGACGACAAGGGCGGCGCCGACATGATCAAGCGCTGGATGAGCGACGAGGTGCTCACGGGCGTGCAGAAGCTCGCACCGATCGCCGACGGCGTGGGCCTGACCATGGCCCAGCTGGCCATCGCCTGGGTGCTGCAGAACAGGAACGTCGCCTCGGCGATCATCGGCGCCTCCCGGCCCGAGCAGGTGGAGTCGAACGCCGCCGCTGCCGGCGTGAAGCTCGAAGACGACGTCCTGAGGGCGATCGACGATGCGATCGGCGACCTGGCCGAGACGGACGTCGCCAAGACCGTCTCCCCCGAGACGCGACCGGTCTGATGGCGGCTGCGACCAGCCCGCTGAACGTCGCGGTCACGGGCTCCAACGGGAAGCTGGGGCGGAGCGTCGTCCGCGGCCTGCGCGAGGCCGGGCACACCGTCCTCGAGCTCGACCAGTACGGCGAGCGCACCCCGACGTTCCTCCGTATCGACCTGAGGGACTACGGGCAGGTCGTCGACGCGCTCCTCGGCGTGGACGACCGCCACTCCGGCCTCGACGCCGTCGTGCATCTCGGAGCCATCCCGGCTCCGGGCCTCCAGGCGGACGCCGCGACGTTCCACAACAACATGGCCGCCACCTACAACGTCTTCCAGGCCTGCCGGCGGGCCGGCATCAAGCGGGTCGTGTACGCGTCCAGCGAGACCGTCCTCGGACTCCCGTTCGACACCCCGCCCCCGTACATCCCGGTGGACGAGGAATACCCGGCCCGGCCCGAGAGCACCTACTCCCTCGTCAAGCACCTCGAGGAGCAGCTGGCGATCGAGCTGACGCGCTGGGATCCGCAGCTGAGCATCACGGCGCTGCGCTTCTCGAACGTCATGGACCCGGAGGACTACGCCGAGTTCCCGTCCTTCGACGCGGACGCGACCGCCCGGAAGTGGAACCTGTGGGGGTACATCGACGGGCGCGACGGCGCCCAGGCGGTGGCGAAGGCCCTCGAGAACGCGGCGCCGGGCTTCGACCGCTTCATCATCGCGGCCGCCGACACCGTCATGAGCCGCGCCAGCGCGGACCTGGCGGCCGAGGTGTTCCCGGGCGTCGCGCTGACGCGCGAGGTGGGCGAGCACGAGACACTCCTCTCCATCGACAGGGCCCGCAGGGTGCTGGGGTACGAGCCCCGGCACAGCTGGCGTGACCACGTCTAGCGCACTCCATCCGGCCAGGTCCGCGACGGTCCGGGCGGCGGCACGAGCTGTCGCCCGGAGCGGTTCATCAGTAGGCTGATGATCGACGACGCGCAGCACCGACGAAAGGCAGACAAGATGACCGAGAACCTTCCCGATGAGGAACTGACCATCGTGGGCGAAGAGCCCGACGTGCCGAACGACGCGCTCGCTCCGGAGGCCTTCGACCCGGTCCTCGAGGGCCGGCCGGACAGCTACGACGGCGCAGCGGAAGACAACCCGGACCGCTGGCAGGAGGATCCCCTCCTGCAGGACGAGCCCGGGGTGGCCGGGACCGTCGCCGACGAGAACGGTGTCGCCGTGGTCGGCGAGGAAGGCGTCCTCAGCGACCAGACCCTCCGGACGGAGACGGCCGAGGCCCGGTACGAGCACGGCGACGAGCAGTACCCGCCGGAGGAGCCGATGCTGGGCGAGGCCGCGGCCGACGTCGACTTCGGCATGATGGAGGACGACGAGGTCGACGCGAGCGACGATCCCGCCAACCGCGGCGGGTCGCCGCTGAGCGCGATCGACGAGCAGGGCATCGAATAGCGCTCACCGCGCGATGCAGCACGAAGCCCCGGGGGTCCGCCCTCGGGGCTTCGCCGTTCCCGTGAGGCAGCACACATCCGGAATACGCTCCGAGGCGCGCCGGTTGCCGCCACTAGACATCGACCGGAAAGTAGGACCTCGTGAAACTGTTCTCCCCCCTCACGCTCGGCACGCTCGAACTCCCCAACCGCGTGGTGATGGCGCCACTCACCCGGGTCCGCTCCGGTGACGCCGGCATCCCGGGCGACCTCGTCGTCGAGCACTACCGGCAGCGCGCCTCCCTCGGCCTGATCGTCAGCGAAGGCACGTACCCCAGCCACGCCGGCCAGGGCTTCCCTGGCCAGCCCGGCCTGGTCGAGGACGAGCAGCTCGCAGGCTGGAAGCGCGTCACCGACGCGGTCCACGCGGACGGCGGGCGCATCGTCGCGCAGGTCATGCACGCAGGCCGGGTGACCCATCCCGACACGAACGGCGGGTACGAGGTCGTGGCTCCCAGTGCCGTCGCGATCGACGGCGTCACGCGCACCAGCACCGGCAAGCAGCCCTACCCGGTGCCGCACGCCCTCAGCACCGGGGAACTCCCGGGCATCATCGAGGAGTTCGTCACCGCCTCGCGGAAGGCCATCGACGTCGCCGGGTTCGACGGCGTCGAACTGCACGGTGCCAACGGCTACCTGCTGCACGAGTTCCTCTCCCCCGAGTCGAACCAGCGCGAAGATGCCTACGGCGGCTCGCCGGAGAAGCGGGCACAGTTCCTGATCGAGCTCGTCACGGCCGTCGTGGCCGAGGTCGGTGCGGAGAGGGTCGGCCTGCGCATCTCCCCGGCGCACAACATCCAGGACGCGCTCGAGACGGAGGCCGCGGACGTCCACGCGACCTACGGCACGCTGGTCGACGCCCTCGCCCCGCTGAAACTCGCCTACCTGAGCGTCCTCCACGCCGACCCCACGGGGGATCTGGTCCAGGACCTGCGCGCGCGCTTCGGCGGACCGGTCCTGATCAACAGCGGATTCGGTGTGATCACCAATCGCGACGAAGCCATCGCCATCCTCGAGGACGGGGTGGGTGACGCCGTCGTCGTCGGCCGTCCCGCCATCGCGAACCCCGACCTCGCCCGCCGCTGGCGGGAGAACCTGCCGGAGAACCAGCCGAATCCGGCCACGTTCTACTCGACGGGTGCCGAGGGATACACGGACTACCCGTTCTACGACGGTTCGGCGGACGCCAACTAGACCACGGGCGGGCATCGGCCGGCGCCCGCACCAGCGCACCCGTTGGGCGCCCCCGTCACTCGACGGGGGCGCCCTTCGCGTGTCGTGGCCGGCGCTCGGGTAGCAGGCGACGATCCAGCCATGCGCGGAGCCCCGACCAGCGGAGGGCCGCCCACCCGAGAAGGAGGGCCACGGCCAGGTGGGTGTGGAGCATGAGCATGACCTCCGGGGAGTGGCCCTGCCCGGCCGCCGACCCGACGGGCACGTCGTCGCCATGATGGCCCACGGCCGCGCCGGGAGCGGACGCCACGGCCCCGTCCGCCAGCCCGCCGAGGAGCCAGTGGAGCACCTGCTGTCCGGCGCCAAGCAGCAGCAGCACTCCCCACGCGGGCATCCGCGACCGGCGGGCGACCGTGGCCGCCAGGACGGCAAGGGCCGCGAGGGCACCCAGGATCGGCAGGCCCGGGAGCGCACCCCCTGACAGGGCGTGGACGCCGGCACCGAACCCGACCACCAGGAGGCCCACGGCGGCGGACCCCGCGACCGCCCGCGGGCGTTCGACGGACGGCTGGGCGGCGTCCAGGGCTTCCACCCCCTGATCGTAAGCATGCTGATGACCGCGCGTCACGCGGAACCTCACCGGGACCCTGCCGGCCCCGGATCCGTAGACTGACGCCATGGGAGCTTCTGTTCCCCCGAACCGAGAGGATGAGCGCATGTCAGAGACTCCAGGCGACGACGACCGTATCCACAACGAGGCCCCGGCCGAGGGTGACACCGCCGCCGACCCCGCGGACATCCGGGTGCATGCGGAAGACCCTGCCGAGGGCGCGGATTCCGAGGACAGCGACGGCACCTGATCCGATCCGCATCCCTACGGTGAGTGGCCACTGACGGCCTCCGGGCGCATACCGCACGTGTGCGAGCTCCCGCTTCGTGGACGTGTACTCCTGCGTGTCCGGATCCGCTCGGCCCGGACAGCGTCGGCGGACCGGCGTCAGCGGAGTCGACAGAGGTAGCGGACCGGCGTCAGCGGACGCCCTCGACGACCTCGCCGAAAGGGACCTCCTGCGACAGTTCGGCCTGCCGGTCCACGGCCTGATCGCTGACGAGGATGCCGTACTTGCCTTCGGCGACGGACTGCTTCATCACCATCAGCACGGTCTCGGCGAAACCTTCGTCCTGGCCTTCGAGGAAGGTGATGTAGGCGGGCGGGAAGTTCTCGGGAACGGTGAGCATGACCTCACGCTACCTCCCGCCACCTGCGCCTGCCGAGCGTTTTCTCATCCCCGCCATCGACGGTCGGGTCTGTTGCACCCTCCGCCGGGCCGGTCGGCCGACGCGCTCTCGGAGATCGAAGAGGCACAGCCTCCCGGGTCGATTGCTCAGCGTCGGCGCCGCTGCGCCGCCTGGTGACCGAGCTCCGCGACAGCGGCCGCGGCGATGACGAGCGAGAGTGCCACAACGGCCAGCATCACGTACAGCAGCACGAGGGTGGTCATCGGCGACGACGCGCTGTGCAGGATCCGCAGACCGCCGAACAGCCCGACGGCCCAGAAGACGCCCACGCCGGCGAGCGCGTAGGCCGCACGCCGGTGCCCACGATCGAAACCCATACTCCGGGCACACTGCATGAGGAGGCCCTGCCATTGATCCATAGCTCCACTATGGGGTGGTGGGCGGGGAGTGGCGCCAGCGGCCGCTATCGTGTTCCTCACACTGGCGGGCCCGTGGTCCATGGTCTATGGTCCCCATCACGGAGCAGGCTCAGCGCCGGGGCGTGCGGCGGAGCCAGGGCATGATCCGCCAGCCGCCCGTGACTCCCGTCGTGACCCGGTCCGCCTCGAAGAGATTGCCCGCCGAGGAGGGGATGGATCCCTTCTTCAGCGCCATCGCGGGGTAGGCGGCCGCCATCAGTGCTTCGTAGGCGGCGGGCGCCAGAACCCGCGCCAGGACCGCCGTCGACTGCACGCGTCCCACCTGCGTCAGCCGTCGGGGCTTCCGCGAGACCCGGACGATCGCGCGCGCGACGCGCACCGGGTCGGTGACCGGCGGCAGCGGGCGGACGGGCCGTCCGGTGTAGTTCGCCGCGTGCTGGTGGATCGGGGTGTCGATGGTCGCCGGCAGGACGGCGCAGACGTGGATGCCCGGCTCCCGCCGCAGTTCCATCCGGAGCACCTCGAGGAAGCCGAGAAGCCCGAACTTGCTGGTGACGTACGGGCCGACGAGCGGTGAGGTGACCCGGGAGTAGACCGACGCGACGGACACCAGGACGCCTCGGCCCTGGCGGCGGAACACGCCCAGTGCCGCCCGCGCGCCGTATACCTGGCCCAGCAGGTTGACGTCGATGATCCGGTCGAACACCTCGGAGGGTGTCTGCTCGAACGTGCCGAAGCTGTACAGCGAGGCATTGCCCACCCACACGTCGATGCCCCCGAAGCGGTCGACGGCAGCCTCAGCGAGCCGCTGGACATCGACCTCCGAGGAGACATCGGTGGGTACGGCGAGGGCGGCCGCTCCCCTGTCCCGGCACTCCCGGGCGACGGCCTCCAGGGTGTCGCCATCCCGCCCGGCGAGGACCAGCCGGGCGCCGTCCTCCGCGAACAGGCACGCCGTCGCCCGGCCGATACCGCTCGAAGCCCCCGTGATCACCACGGTCACCGCTTTCCTCATCCTGTGCCTCCCGCTCGTCCGCCCCGCACATCGGCGCGGCGCCTCCTCCGAGTCTTCGGGGCAGCGACAGTCTTGTCACGCACTTCCTGTGCCGCTAGCGAGAAGCAGCAGACACAGGAAGGGAGCCCGTCCGATGGCGGGCTCCCTTCCTGGTGGGCATTGCCGGTCAGCGCCCTGTGCGCGGATCCCCGTCCTGCGGGAGGTCGGGGTCGATGGTGTCGGCTTCCTGATGGTGATGCGTCACCTTCTCACGCAGGCCCTGCGCGTCGGTCTGGCGCTCCTGGGCCTGCTGGCGGAGCCTCTCGGCCTCGACCTCGGCCCGCTGGGCTTCGGCCTCGGCCATCGAGGCCTTCGCTTCGCGCTCGCGGGCTTCGAGCTCGGTGGCCTTCGCCTCCTCGCGCATCTCGGCGGCGCGGTGCCGATCCTGTTCCTCCTGGTGCTGGCGTCGGGCTGCTCCGCGCTTGCGGGCGAGGATCGCCACGAGGGCGACGACGGCCAGGACGACGATGATCCCGACGACGATCCACACCACTTGACTCGTATCCACTGCTCACTCCTTCGATCGTTGATGGCCCGCCGGGCGTTCCTAACCTCCGAAGCCGCCCAGTCCGGGGATCTTGCCCAGCAGGTCCTTCGGGTTGATGCCGAACTTCGCCAGGAGGTCGGAATGCTGCTCCGGATCCACCTGGTCGGGGAGCTGGGACTGTGCCTGCTCGGCGTCGTCGTTCTTGCCCTGGCTCTTCAACAGATCGATGATCTGCGCCTTGTCGATCTTCATTGCTGCCTCCTGATGGGTCGGACACCGATTAGTAAGCGTGCTTAGGGGATCATGGCACAACGCCTCCCACTTGTCACGAGCCCCGGAACACACCGCAGAATGGCTGGATGCCCCTCCACCTGACGATCCTCGCCGACACCCACCTGCCGAAGCGTGCCCGACAGCTGCCCGGCGAGGTGTGGGACGCGATCGAGGCGTCCGACGTCGTCGTCCACGCCGGGGACTGGACCGAGGCGCCGCTCCTGGACGAGCTCCAGGCCCGGGCCCGCCGCCTCATTGCCTGCTACGGGAACAACGACGGCGCGGACCTCCGGGCGCGCCTTCCGCTGGTCGCCCGTGCCGAACTCGACGGCGTCCGCCTCGCCGTCGTGCACGAGACGGGCCAGAAGCAGGGACGGGAGGCCCGCATGGCCGCGCTCTACCCCGACATCCACGTCCTGGTGTTCGGGCACAGCCATATCCCGTGGGACACGCACGCCGCCACCGGCCTGCGCCTGCTCAACCCCGGCTCCCCCACGGACCGCCGCCGCCAGCCGCACTGCACCTTCATGACCGCGACCATCGATGCGGGCCACCTGGATGTCGACCTGCGCAGCCTGCCGCCGCGCTGATCCGGGCGCGATCCGGGAGCCGTTCGATCACCCGGCAGTCCGTGGAGGGCCCCCGACTGGCGCCACCGACCACCCTGGGAGCGCCGGATTGGTAGGGTGATCTGCAGTAGTCAGCAGCCTGTCGATATTCTGGGAGTCCCTTGAGCAAGCACCTGTACCCGCTCGCGTCCGCCGGCGCGGCCGTGCTGTGCGGCCTCGTCCTCGGGGCGCTGCCCGCAGCGGCCGCAGAGGTATGCCCCACCATCGGCGCCACCGGGTGCGAGGTTCCGCAGACGCAGGTCCCCGGCAGCCGGAGCACGGTCACCCCTGCCACCATGCGGACCGGTCCGGCACCCGAGCCGGAGCGGACGGATCCGACGCCGGCCCCCCGGAGGGAGACGACCCCCCCTCCGCCCGGGACGACGCCCCCGGTGATCGCCACTCCACCGGCGACACCGGCGACACCGGCGACCAAGCGACCGACTCCGACACCGGATCCGACGACACCACCGGCGACCACGCCCCCGGTGACCGCTACTCCGACGCAGGAGCCGGATCCCACACCGACGACACCGCCGGAGCAGACCGCGCCCGCCCCCGCCCCCGCGCCAGCACCGGCCCCTGCCCCTGCCCCTGCCCCGCAGCCTGTACAGCCGCTGCAACCGGTGGTGCCCGTCGTCCCCTTGCCGCCGGCGCCCCAGGTCCTGCCGGAGCCTGCGATCGTCGAGGGGGTGCCGGCAGAGGAGACGCCGACGCCCAAGCCGTCCAGGAGTCCGGCCACACCGTCCCCTACCCCGTCCGCACCCACCTCCACGCCCGCTCCCTCCACCTCGGCGAGCGCCGACGGGGCCGTGGCGCTCGATCGGACGGACGCGCGGAGGCAGCCGAACATGCCCTTCCTCGCGGTGCTCTCGGTCATCATCATGGGCTGCCTCGTGGGGCTCGTGAAGGTCGTGGGACCACTCGTCGTGCGGCGGTCGCACTAGGCCCGAGGTGCCTGTTCCCTTCCCCGGCGGGCCCCGCTAGGCTGTAGGCCCGAAGGCTCGTGGAGCCGCCAGGGAGTACGAGGAGGTGGAGTCATGAAGAAGGTCCTTGTCGTTGCGCCGTGCGCAGACAACAACCCCATGAACCCCGCCTCCCGGGCATCCGCGCCGTAGTCGCGCCCCGCGGGAGGCCTCCTTCGGAGGAACCACCGTGAACACTCTCCTGCAGTACGGCTTCACCGACCGCATCAACGCTCTCTTCTCCTTCCACTATCCGTCCGGCGTCCATCCGGCCAGGGTCATCCGAGCGGACCGTGCGCGGGTCCTCGTCGGCACACGGCACGGCACCCTGCACGTCGACAGCCCGGACTCCTTCGTCACCGGGGACTGGGTGGGGCTGGAGGGCGACGGCGACGTCCGCGCCATCACCGGGCACCTGCCCCGCTGGTCCCTGCTCCAGCGCAAACGGGCGCACGATCCGCTGTCCGAGCCGCAGATCCTGGCCGCGAACATCGATCTCCTGGGCGTCGTGGTACCCCTGGACCGGCCGCTCTCGACCAACAGGCTCGAGCGCACCCTCGTCGCCGCCTGGGATTCCGGGGCCGTGCCCCTCGTCATCCTGACCAAGGCCGATCTCAGCTCGCGCTTCGACAGCGTGGTCGCCGAGACGGTCGAACGTGTCCGGGGGGTCGAGGTACTGACGACGTCGGCGGAGGCCGGTGACGGCCTCGAGCACCTGCGCGGACGCATCGGTGCCGGACAGACCCTGGCGCTGGTGGGACCCTCGGGGGCCGGCAAGTCGAGCCTGATCAACGCCCTCATCGGTAACGCCGCACAGGACACCGGCGAGGTCCGTGCTACCGACGGACGCGGGCGGCACACGACGACGGCGCGGGAGCTGGTCCCGCTCGGGGATGGTGCCGTCCTGATGGACACACCGGGGTTGCGCGGCTTCGCACTCTGGGACGCGGAGGACGGGCTGTCCCAGGTTTTCGGCGACGTCGAGGAGCTGTTCGCCGGGTGCAGGTTCCACGATTGCGCCCACGAGAGCGAACCCGGGTGCGCCGTGCAGGCAGCCCTCGCGTCCGGGGACCTCGAGGAACGCCGCTGGCTGAGCTACCGGAAGATGGACCGCGAGCTCGCGAGCCTCCACCGTCGGCAGAACGTCGCGGAGCAGCGACGCCAGGGGAAGGCGTTCCGTCGGACTGTCAGGGACGCCGTCCTGGCGAAGGACTACCGGAACCGCTTCCGGGAGGGGTGAGGGGCCGTCCTCGCGCTGCACGCCGTCATGCGGCAGTAGTGCGGGGCGGGAGTGGTGGAGCCCCCTGTCGGATTCGAACCGACGACCCCCGCTTTACAAGAGCGGTGCTCTGGCCAACTGAGCTAAGGAGGCGTGCTGATCGTGCCAGCGCGGCGCCGTCGTCGTCCTTGACATGGGATCCACGGGGACAGCACGACGCCGAGCGCTCAATAAGGGTAGCCCAGCGCCGGCACCGCGTGAAATCAGCCACGCCTCCGGCTGCGTGTGACCGGATAGAGTCAGTTGCGAGACCAACTACCTTATGGAGCCCGTTTTGAGCGCTGCACAACCCTCGACCACACCCGGCGTCCAGGCGTCGTTCTCGGCGGACGGCCAGTACGGTGATTTCGACTTCATCGTCGTCTCCAACCGGCTGGCGGTGGACCGCATCGTCGACGAGAACGGCGACAGTTCCTGGCGTCGCTCCCCGGGCGGACTCGTGACCGCACTGGCGCCGGTGATGGCGAAGGCCGACGGCGCCTGGGTGGGCTGGCACGGAGCTCCTGACGAGACGCTCGAGCCCTTCGACGAGTCGAACATGCGCCTCGTGCCCGTGCCGCTCAGCGCCGAGGAGGTGGAGCTGTACTACGAGGGCTTCTCGAACGCCACCCTCTGGCCGCTCTACCACGACGTCATCGCCTCCCCCGAGTTCCACCGCACCTGGTGGGACTCCTACCGGCGGGTCAACGAGCGCTTCGCGCAGGCGGCGGCGTCCGTCGCGGCGGAGGGGGCGACCGTGTGGGTGCAGGACTACCAGCTGCAGCTCGTCCCCAAGATGCTGCGCGAGGCCCGCCCGGACCTGAAGATCGGCTTCTTCAACCACATCCCGTTCCCGCCGCTGGAGATCTATGCGCAGCTGCCGTGGCGCCGTCAGGTCATCGAAGGACTGCTCGGCGCGGATCTCATCGGCTTCCAGCGGCCGAGCGACGCCAGCAACTTCCTGCGGTGTGTGCGCCGCTTCAAGGGCTACACCATCAAGGCACAGCAGGTGCAGGTCCCGGCAGGCGCCGACGGCACACCGGGCTACGTGTCGCGGGCCGAGGCGTTCCCCATCTCCATCGACACCGCGTCGATCACGGAACTGGCGCAGCGGCCGGACGTCATCGAACGCTCGAAGGAGATCCGACGCGAGCTCGGCGACCCGGAGCACGTCCTGCTCGGCGTCGACCGGCTCGACTACACCAAGGGCATCGGCCACCGCCTCAAGGCCTACGGGGAGTTGCTGGAGGACGGCGCCATCACGGTGGAGGGTGCCGCCCTCATCCAGGTCGCCAGCCCCAGCCGCGAGCGCGTGGAACAGTACCGTCTCCTGCGTGAGGACATCGAGGGTGCGGTGGGCCGCATCAACGGGACGCACGACACCATGAAGAACACGGCGATCCGCTACCTGCACCACAGCTACCCAGTCGAGGAGATGGTGGCGCTGTACCTGGCTGCCGACGTCATGCTCGTCACGGCCCTGCGGGACGGCATGAACCTCGTGGCCAAGGAGTACGTCGCCGCCCGCACCGGGAACACGGGCATGCTCGTGCTCAGTGAGTTCGCCGGCGCGGCGGACACCCTCCGCCAGGCGATCCTCGTCAACCCGCACGACATCGACGGGCTGAAGAGTGCCATCGTCACGGCGATCTCGATGCCGAAGACGGAGGCCATGCGACGCATGCGGCTCATGCGGCGCCAGGTGATCCACAACGACGTCGAGCGCTGGTCGCAGGCCTTCCTCAGCGCCCTCCAGGCGGAAGGCCCCGGCAGTGGCGATTGAGGCGGAGCTCCACGCCGCCCTCCGCCGCCTGGCCGCCACACCGCGCCTGCTCGTGGCCCTCGACTTCGACGGCACGCTCGCCCCGCTCGTGGAACGGGCGGAGGACGCCCGAGCCCTCCCGGCATCGGCCGAGGCCGTCCGGGCGCTGGCTGCCCTTCCCCATACGACGACGGCACTCATCTCCGGCCGGGCCCTCGACAGCCTGCGGGCCGTCGCTGATCCGCCGGCGGACACGATGCTGATCGGCAGTCATGGCGCCGAGACGTGGACCGGGCCGGACCGCGCACCCCTGGCACTGACCCCGGAGCAGGCCGACCTCCTGGCGCGCGCCGTCGCCGTCGTCGAACAGGTCGTCGCCGACCACGCCGGGACGCGCATCGAGTTCAAGCCCGCCGGCGTCGTGCTCCATACCCGGACGGCGGCGGACGACATCGCCGGTGCCGCCGTGGCAGCAGCCCGGGCAGGGCTCGTCCCGCTGGACGGCGTGAGTGTCACGGACGGCAAGCGCGTCCTCGAGATCTCGGTGGTCGAGGCCGACAAGGGCCAGGGACTGGCCCTGCTGCGGCAGGCGGCGGGCGCAACCGCGGTCTTCTTCGCGGGCGACGACGTCACGGACGAGCATGCGCAGAAGACCCTCGGCGCGGGCGACATCGGTGTCAGGATCGGCCCCGGGGAGACCGCGGCCCCCTTCTCCGTCGCCAGTCCCGAGGCCTTCACCGAGGTGCTCGAGGAACTCGCGGCGCTGCGTGTAGCAGGTGCACCCGCGTAGGGAACGTGTCATACTCAGGAGGCGTGACCAACGTCACCGGTACTGCTGGCGGACCACGCGCAACAATTGAATATCTTTCCATTCACTACGGATCGTCGGGCACGTACCTGCCCGTGAAAAGGAATCAACTCCATGGCAACGGTAACGTTTGACCAGGCCACGCGCCTGTACCCGGGCACCGAGAAGCCCGCCGTCGACAAGCTCAACATCGACATCGCCGACGGCGAATTCCTCGTCCTCGTCGGACCCTCCGGTTGCGGAAAGTCCACCTCACTGCGCATGCTCGCGGGCCTGGAGGACGTCAACTCCGGACGCATCCTCATCGGTGACCGCGACGTCACGGACGTCCCGCCGAAGGATCGCGACATCGCGATGGTCTTCCAGAACTACGCCCTCTACCCGCACATGTCGGTGGCCGACAACATGGGCTTCGCGCTCAAGATCGCCGGCGTCTCGAAGGAAGAGCGTGCCGAGCGCGTCCGCGAAGCGGCGAAGCTCCTGGACCTCGAGGACTACCTCGACCGCAAGCCGAAGGCCCTCTCTGGCGGCCAGCGCCAGCGTGTCGCCATGGGTCGCGCGATCGTGCGTAACCCGCAGGTCTTCCTCATGGACGAGCCCCTGTCCAACCTGGATGCGAAGCTGCGTGTGCAGACGCGTACGCAGATCGCCTCGCTGACCCGCCGTCTCGGCGTCACCACCGTGTACGTCACCCACGACCAGGTCGAGGCCATGACCATGGGTGACCGCGTCGCCGTGCTCAAGGACGGCATCCTCCAGCAGGTCGACACCCCGCGCAACCTGTACGAGCGGCCGAAGAACGTCTTCGTCGCCGGCTTTATCGGCTCGCCGGCCATGAACCTCCTGGAACTGCCCGTCGCCGACGGCGGTGTCCTCTTCGGCGGCATCGTCTACCCCGTTCCGGGCAATGTCCTCGAGGCCGCGGCCGGCAACACCGTCACGCTGGGTGTCCGTCCCGAGGACCTCGTCCTCGCGGCCCCGGGTGAGGGACTGCAGGTCGAGGTCGACGTCGTCGAGGAGCTCGGCGCCGACGCCTACATCTACGGCCACACCACACTGGACGGCAAGGACCACGACATGGTGGTCCGTGTCGACGGCCGTCGCCCACCGATGAAGGGCGACAGCGTCTACGTACGCCCCGAGCAGGGCCACGTGCACCTGTTCGACACGACGAACGGACTCCGCCTGGCCGAGACGGTCTAGGTTCTCGCGGATCACGCACGACGACGGCGGTGGTTTCGCCGGGCATCCTCTGGAGGCCCCGGGGAAACCGCCGCCGTCGTTTAACGGCCACTACGCTTGATGCAGGCCCACTTCCCGCCCAGACACGAAGGCAGCACCCATGACGGAGACCTCGAACGCCCAATGGCATGACGAGCCGACGGATTACCACCAGACCGGGAAGCTCCCGCGGGTGCGTCCGGCATCCTCCGAGGTCCCCAATCTGGGCTCCCTCAACATCACGGCGGCGGCAACCGATCCCGAGCTTCTCGACCTGCCCTGGCACATCGCCCTCGAGGAGTGGCCGGCCAGTGCCCTCGCCGCCCTCCCCCGCGGCATCTCGCGGCACATCGTGCGGTTCGCGCACCTCGGTGGGTCCGTGATCGCCGTCAAGGAGACCGGGGAGCACATCGCGCGCCACGAGTACCACATGCTCCGGAAGCTCCAGCGCCTCGACGTCCCCTGCGTCGAGCCCGTCGCCGTCATCTCCGGCCGCGCCACGCCCGAGGGCGAGGAACTCGATCCCGTCCTCGTCACGCGCCACCTCAAGTTCTCACTCCCGTACCGGGCGCTGTTCTCCCAGACCCTCCGCCGCGACACGCTGACCCGCCTCATCGACGCACAGGCGCTGCTCCTCGTCCGCCTGCACCTCATCGGCTTCTACTGGGGGGACGTCTCCCTCTCCAACACCCTGTTCCGACGCGATGCCGGGTCCTTCGCCGCGTACCTCGTCGACGCCGAGACGGGCGAGCTCTATCCCGAGCTGTCCACCGGCCAGCGCGAGTACGACCTCGAGATTGCCCGCGTGAACATCGCCGGCGAGCTGATGGACCTCGCCGAGGGCGGTCTCATCGAGGAGAAGGTGGATCCGCTCGCCACCAGTGAACTCATCATGGACAGCTACCGTCGCCTGTGGAGTGAGCTGACGGAGCAGGAATCCTTCGAACTCGGGGATCGCTGGCGTGTGGGGGCCCGCATCCGCCGCCTCAACGAACTCGGCTTCGACGTGGAGGAATACGCGATCAAGACAGCCGCCAACGGTACGCAGATCCAGCTGCAGCCCAAGGTGGTCGACGCGGGGCACCACAGCCGCCGCCTGCTCCGTCTGACGGGTCTCGATGCACAGGAGAACCAGGCCCGGCGTCTGCTCAACGACATGGACGCGTACCGGGCGGACAACAATCCCACGCTCGACGAGGAGTTCAGCGCACACCTCTGGGTGAACGAGGTCTTCGAGCCCATCGTCCGCGCCGTCCCCCGTGAACTGGGCGGAAAGCTCGAGCCCGCCGAAGTGGTCCACGAAGTGCTGGAGCACCGGTGGTACATGTCCGAGCGGGAGGACAGGAATGTGCCGATGGCCGAAGCCGTGCAGTCCTACCTCGACGACGAACTCCGCCACCGCCGTGACGAGGCGGCGATCATGCTGACAGCGGATGCGAAGACCATCGGCATCGATGAGGACGCCGAGCACAGCGACGATTAGGCGCTGAACGCGGAAGGACCGGCAACCATCGGCTGCCGGTCCTTGTCGAGGGTGCGGTCAGGGACAGGTCGTCGTTGTGCCCTGGAACTCGACCTCGGTGCCGCTGGGCACTCCCTGGCACAACTCGGCGAACTCGGTGAAGGTCGGGATCAACGCGATGAGACCGATGAGAGCTATTGCCCCCAGGATCGTGAATACGGCGCCGATGATGATTCCGGCAAGGGCGAACCCATTTCCCATCTTCGCCTTCCGTGATTTCACGAAGGCGATGATGCTGATGACCAGGCCCACCGGAGCGATCAGGATGGCAAGGATGAAGCCCACGATGCCGAGCGTCCTGCCGGGGTTCTCTGCCGTCTGGGCCTGGTAGCCCTGCTGTCCCGGATAGTTGCCGGCACCCGGGCCGTACGGGCTCTGCTGGCCGTACGGAGACGCGTTCTGCTGGCCGTAGGGAGACGAACCCTGCTCACCATAGGCGGACGGGGCCTGCCCGTACTGGGGCTGGCCCTCGCCGTACTTCGGCTGGTCCTGCTGCCCGTACTGGGGCTGGCCCTCGCCGTACTTCGGCTCGTTCTCCCCGTACCGAGGTTTGCCCTGCTCACCGTAGGGCGGTCCGCCCTGCGATCCCGGATTGTTGTCAGACATGCTGCCCCCGAAGAGAAGTGATGGAAGGATGACGGAGATCTCCGACAGTTTCCTGAACAGTATCACCGGGCGTCAGCGCTCATCCGTCAAGGACGGCAACAATCAGGCGACGATGGCCTTGCCCGGATTCAGGATGCCCAGGGGGTCGAAGACATCCTTGATGCGGGCCTGCAGGTCGAGGACCGCCGGCTGCTGCTCCCAGGCGAGCCATCTCCGCTTGTACTGTCCCACGCCGTGCTCGCCCGTGATCGTGCCACCGAACTCCAGTGCCAGGCGCACCGACTCGTCGAGCGCCTCGTCCAGTCGCGCCTGGGCCTGCGGGCCTTCGCTGCGCGCCACCCAGAAGGTGGGATGGAGATTGCCGTCACCGGCGTGGGCCACGACCTTCAGCTGAACCGCATACTGTTCCGCCATCGCTTCGAGTGCTTGGACGTAGTCGACGAGTCTGGATTTCGGTACCGCGACGTCCTCGCCCACGCGGAACAGGTCATCCACGTCATCTCCCCGGCTGTGTCGCCGCAGCTCGACGAGCCGCTCGGCTTCCTCCGATCCCTCCTCGCCGACGTCGGCGCCCAGGCCGACCAGGACCCTCCGGATGGCTTCGGCCTCTGCCGCAGCACCATAACCGTCCGTCCTGACCAGCAGGAGGGAACCGCCTCGTCGGCGGAGATCCGAACCGTGCACATGATCCAGGGCCTCGAGGGTCCTCCCGTCGAGGAGTTCCAGGATCGAAGGTTGCACCCTGGCACGACCGATGGCGAGGACGCCCGCGGCCGCTTGAGGGAAGTCGTCGAAGAAGGCGGCCAGGGTATGGACTTCCTGCGGCAGGTAGCGGAGGCGGACGGTGATCTCCACGACCACCCCCAGTGTGCCCTCCGAGCCGGTCATCAACGCGGTCAGGTCGTACCCGGCGACTCCTTTGAACGTCCGGTGCCCTGTGGAGATGAGGGTGCCGTCCGCCAGGACGACTTTCAGCGCGAGGACGGAGTCGCGCGTCACGCCGTACTTCGCGCAGCGGAGACCACCCGCGTTGGTGGCGACGTTCCCCCCGATGGTGGACCACCGGTAGCTGGCGGGATCCGGCGCGTACATGAGCCCGTACGGCGCAACAGCGGTGTTGAGGTCGGCGTTGATCACACCTGGTTCGACGACGGCGGTCTCGTCGTCCGCATCGACCTTGAGAATCCTGTCCATGAGCTCGAGCGACAGGACCACACTGCCCTCCGTCGCATGTGCGCCACCGGAGACCCCGGACCCTGCGCCCCGGCTCACCACGGGGACACCATGCCGGGTCGCCCACTGCAGCACCGCCTGCACGTCCTCCACGGTGCGGGCACGGATCACGCCGACGGGGAGGGCGGGTTCGAGGACAGGGCCTTTGTCCCTGGAGTATCGGACCAGGTCCTCCGGGTCCGTGGACACCCGGCCCGGAAGCGCCTTCGCGAGTTCATCGAGCCCTTCGTGAAACATCAGGAGCTCCCCATGAAGCGTCGGTAACGCGACAGCGCATCGGGCCAGAACCCCCGGTAGAAATCGTAGACGTCCTTCGGATCCCCCGCCGTCCAACCTCCGTGGGTGAGCGTGAGCGTGACGCGGGGTTCATCGGCTCCTCCTGCTCCTCCGCCCGGGCCCATCTCGATACGCACCGAAGTCGTGGAAGCGGACCCGGCATGCCGCCACGACAGCTGGAGCCATTCTCCGGGGCTGCTGTCGGTCACCTCGCCCCAGACGTTCTCGTCATCGTGGGCCGATGTCTCGACGAGGGCGTTGTCCTCGAGGTCGAAGAAGCTGTCCTCGCCCCAGCGGCTCAGCTCATCGGCCGGCCACCACAGGTGGAGGTGCTGCGTCAGCCCTGCCCAGGCATGGTCGATGGGCGCAGGGACCGTCACTGACGCACGAAGCTCGGGACGCGCTGCCGGGACGTCGGCTGCGCCGGTCGGATGCGAGAAGATACCACTCATGTCTCGACCCTACCGTTCTGTGGGAATGGGCCCCGTCGCTCTGCGTCCGCCCAGGAGTCGGACGCGCCCAACGCGGTCGAGGGTGCCGGCGGCAGTCGTTCCGACACAGCATCCTCCCGCGGTCGGCTTTGAAGAACCGGACTCGGCAGCATTGATCTACGACGCTGAGTCGAGCGAGGGCGCTTGGCGGAATTGCGCGACCCGGACCGGACGCGGCCGACCCGATACCTCCCGGGGACCCGAACGACGGGACGGCCGGACCGTACCTCTACCACTGGCACGTCGACTCGCCGGTGTATGCCCCGACGGGCACGAGAGGTCCGCTCTTGATCGACCCGGTGGTGCACCCGGACTACACGGTGCACCCGGGAGCACGGCCGGGCAGGAGGACGGCGTGGTATCCGAAGGACGAGGAACGCGTAGGGAGTTCACCGAGCCTGTGAGCCGACGTCGAAGGCGGGCCCTGCAAACCCATGCCCGGGAGGTCTGTCCTCCTCCGGCCGCGGTGGGCTGGGCCGTGGTGCGGTACGACGTGTTCCCCCGCCCGCCGGTTTCCAGGCTGTACTATCTCCGGGTCGAGTGGGAGGACTGGATCATCGGGAACGCGCTCGGAGCACGCACCATACCGATCGCGGCGTCCTGATCCTTCGAGCACCGGTTCGCGTGGTGGGTGGGTGGTTAACGAGGAAAGACCCCACCGTGGTGGGGTCTTTGCTCGTGAGTGGTTGTCCGGCGGTGTCCTACTCTCCCACACTCTCTCGGGTGCAGTACCATCGGCGCTGTGGGTCTT